>CAMBZJ010000004.1 GCA_945872365.1 Klebsiella pneumoniae | reverse complement strand
CTCGTTCTGTGGAACCCCGCCTCGTTGCCAGACGGGTGGACGCAGGAGACCTTGTTGGGTCCGCATCAATCGCAACCGCCCAACCCCGATATCGCGAACGCCTTCTTTCGCGCCGGGGAGATTGAAGCCTGGGGCCGCGGCATCGAACGAATTTTCGCCGCGTGCCGGGAAGCGGCCACGCCTCGGCCGCAGATCCGCCTCGAAACAGGTGGGCTGTGGATGGAGTTTCCCTTTGCCGACGACTATCTGCGCGCCGTTGGCCAGGCAGCAGGTCATCGGCCCATCACCGAACCGGGCCGGAAAAGTTCGGGGAAAAGTTCGGGGAAAAGTTCGGGAAAGACCGAGGACCGGATTCTCGCCATGGTGAAGAAAGAGCCGGGTCTTTCCATTCCGCAAATGGCCGCAGCGCTGGGCATCACGCCCCGGGCGGTGGAAAAGCAAATCCGCCAACTCAAGGCGCTCGGCCGCCTGCGCCGTGTCGGCCCGGCCAAGGGCGGCCATTGGGATGTCATGCCGTGAACGAACAACCCCGCTCCGAGCGCAAGACGCAGAACCGCGTCATCGCGCTGTTCACCGACCCGGCGCGACCCGACCACCTCGGCTACCGCTACCTCGGCGAGTGGAACAAGCGCCCCGAGAACGGAACACCCAACCGCGGCATCGAGACGGCGCTGCTGCGCGACAACCTGACGGCCCGCGGCTACTCGGCCGCCCACATCTCCGCCGCGCTCCAGAAGCTCGAGACCGCCGCCGACTCGACGGGCATCACGCTCTACCAGGCGAACCTGCGCACCTACCAGCTGCTGCGCTACGGCGTGCCGGTGCAGATTGCCGCAGGCCGGGCGCACGAGACGGTGCACCTGATCGACTGGGAACATCCGGAGAAGAACGATTTCGCGCTGGCCGAGGAGGTGACGCTCACGGGCGGCTACCAGCGGCGGCCGGACATCGTGCTCTATCTCAACGGCCTCGCCATCGCGGTGATCGAGCTCAAGCGCAGCTCGGTGGAGCTGGCCGACGGCGTGCGCCAGCTCATCACCAACCAGGAAGAGATCTTCAACAAGGGCTTCTTCAGCACTGTGCAGCTCGTGTTGGCGGGCAGCGACTCGCAGGGGCTGCGCTACGGCACCACCGGCACGCCGGAGCAGTTCTTCGTGGCGTGGAAGGACGAGGCCCCGCCCGCCGCAAGCCCCGCCGCCGTACCTACCGCCGGCGCGCTGCTCGACCGGCCGCTCGCGCAGTTGTGCCACAAGGCGCGGCTGCTGGATCTCATCCGCAACTTCATCCTCTTCGACGCCGGGCAGAAGAAGGTGCCGCGGCCGCACCAGTTCTTCGGCGTGAAAGCCGCGCAGGAGCGCATCGCCCGGCGCGAGGGTGGCGTGATCTGGCACACCCAGGGCAGCGGCAAGAGCATCCTGATGGTGCTGATCGCGAAGTGGCTGCTGGAGCACGACCCCGAGGCGCGCATCCTCGTCGTCACCGACCGCGACGAGCTGGACAAGCAGATCGAAGGGGTGATGAAGAACGCGGGGGTCATCGGTCCCGAGTCGCCCTCGCCGCGCATCACCTCGCGGGCGGAGTTCGTGGAGAAGCTCGGGAGCCGCACGCCGCGCCTCTTGTGCGCGCTGCTCCACAAGTTCGACGCGGCCGACCTGACTGGCCCGCCCCCGCCCGTGAACGGCCGCTTCTACGTGTTCGTGGACGAGTGTCACCGCACGCAGGGCGGCGACATGAACCGGCAGATGAAGCGCTGGCTGGAGGGCGCGATCTTCATCGGCTTCACCGGCACGCCGCTCCTGCGCAAGGACAAGCTGCTGACGCGCGACGTTTTCGGCACCTACATCCACACCTATAAGTTCCACGAGGGCGTGGCTGACGGCGTCATCCTTGACCTCAAGTACGAAGCGCGCGACGTGCCGCAGCGGCTCACCACCCGGACCGCCATCGACCAGTGGTTCGAGCAGAAGACCAGAGGCCTGAACAACTTCCAGAAGGCGCTCGTGCGCAAGCGCTGGGCGACGATGGAGGAGCTGATGAGCGCCGGCGAACGCAAGCAGCGCATCATCGCCGACATCATCGAGGACTTCAGCCTCAAGCCGCGGCTCAACAACGACCGGGGCACGGCGATCCTGGTCGCCGCCTCGATCTACGACGCCTGCCACTACTTCCGGCTGCTGCAGAACACGGGCTTCGGCAAGTACTGCGGGATCATCACGTCCTACGAGCCGAACCACAACGCGATCTCACGCGAGCCCGCCGACAGCGACGAGCGCTACAAGTTCGACACCTATACTCAGCACGTCCTCAAGCAGGGGCAGACGACGAAGCAGTACGAAGACGAAGCCAAGCGCCGCTTCATCGCGGAGCCGGCCAACATGAAGCTGCTGATCGTCGTCAGCAAGTTGCTGACTGGCTTCGATGCGCCGAGTTGCACGTACATCTACCTCGACAACGAGCTCCGCGACCACAACCTGTTCCAGGCCATCTGCCGCACCAACCGGCTCGACGGCGACGACAAGGACTACGGCCACATCGTCGACTTCAAGGAGCTGTTCGGCGAGGTGCAGGAAGCGATCGCGGTCTACAGCTCGGACGAGCTGGATATCGAAGGCGGGGGTGACGCCGAGAACAACGTCCACCTCAAGGACTGGCTGGCCGAAGGCAAGAAGGCGCTCGACGCGGCCCGCGAGGCCCTGCGCTACCTGTGCGAACCGGTGGCTCTGCCGCGCGAGGTGGAGCAGTTCCTGCACTATTTCTGCGGCGACGCCGCCAACCCGAACGCGCTGACCGAGACCGAGGCGCTGCGGGTGTCGTTCTACAAGGCCGTGGCGGTCTTCGTGCGGGCCTTCGCCGCCATCGCGCAGGACCTCACGCAGGCCGGCTACTCCGGCGCCGAAGCGGCCGCGCTACAGAAGGACGTCGAGTTCTACGGCGAGATGCGCTCCGCCATCAAGAAGCACTCGGGTGAGGAGCTCGACATCAAGCCCTACGAGGCGGACATGCGCCACCTCCTCAACACCTACGTCCAGTCCGACCCGGCGGCCGACCTAGGCGATCTGGGCGAGCTGTCCCTGACCGAGCTCATCATCAAGACCGGCATCCACGATGCCATCGCCAGGAAGCTCAACGAGAAGGGCAAGCTGTCGAGGAACGCGATCGCCGAAGGCATCATCAACAACGTCCGCAAGACCATCATCCGCGACCAGCTCACCGACCCCCGGTTCTACGAGCTGATGTCGCAGCTGCTCGACGACCTCATCAAGCAGAGCCGGGTGGATGCCGCCGCGTATGAGGAGTTTTTGAAGAAGGCCGCGGCGCTGGTAAAGCGGCTGGCCACCAAGCAACCCGATGAGGCCATCCCCGCGGCGCTGCAAGGCAAGCGCGAGGCGACCGTGATCTACAACAACCTGCCGCGGATCCTGGCGATGTGCGGCGCCGAGGTAGCGGGGGTCGCCGAGCCCCGCGCCGAGTATGGGGATGAGCGCCTCGGGTTGGCTCTCGAGATCGACCGCGTGATGCGCGAGCGGGCGCCGGCAGGCTGGAAGGGTGACCAGGCGAGGGAGGCACAGGTACTCAACGCTCTGTTCCCGATTCTCGACCGCAGCCGCGAAGCGACCCTCGCGCTCTTCGAGCTGGTCAAGAACCAGCCGGGGTACTGATGACCGAGACGATCCAGCTCGGTGACATCGCCATCGACGTGACGCGCAAGGACGTCAAGCACGTCCACCTCTCGGTGCACCCGCCGAGCGGTCGAGTCACGCTGGTCGCACCGAAAGCAACGCGCCTCGAAGTGGCCCGCGCCTATGCGGCCTCGAAGCTCGGCTGGATACGGGACCAGCAGGCGAAGCTGCGTGGGCAGGCGCGCGAGACGCCGCGTGAGTTCGTCGAACGCGAGAGCCATTACCTATGGGGTCGGCGGTATCTGCTGTCCGTCATCGAGAAGGATGAAAAGCCGTCCGTGCGTCTCAGCCACCGCCGCATCACGCTGACCATGCGCCCTGGCAGCACGCGGACAAAGCGCGATGCCGTCATGCAGGAATGGCATCGGTCCCTGCTGCACGAGGTCGTGTCAGAGTTGATCCGCAAATGGGAATCAAGGCTCGGCGTCAAGGTGACCGGCTACTTCCTCCAGCGCATGAAGACCAAGTGGGGCGGCTGCAACCACCGAGCAAGAAACATCCGCCTGAACACCGAACTGGTGAAGAAGCCGAAGGACGTGTTGGAGTACGTCGTCGTTCACGAGATGCTTCACCTGATTTCACCCACACACAGTGAGAAGTTCCTCGCGCTGCTGAGCAAGCACTACCCAACATGGCGCGAGGTTAGGGCGGAGTTGAACGAGCTGCCACTGGGTGCGGAGACGTGGAAGAGCTAAGCGGACGTGACAACGGGACCCCAAAGCCTTCAGGGAATACGTAAGAGTCGAGATCCTGCCTGAGCCAGCGAACGCCCGACGAGAGGACTGGTCGATCGGTCGCCGGCCCGTATCGGGCTGCGCCCAAGGTCCATGGTCAACCGCGAGTCAGCCAACCGGTTCCGTCGGGGAAAGCTGAAGCGTGGCTACTTCGTGGCTACTTCTACCTGCAAGCCCGAAATGTCCGATAAGATTGATTATGACAACTGCACTCGCGGAAAGCCCAAGCTGGTAACGGGTTTCCGCTTTCTCAGTCGTTCGGTTCGGAGCCGTCCGGGGACTCGTCGTCGACTTCCAGGTCTTCAGCTTCCACCGGGCCCAAGGACCTCTCGCCCGCAGGACGGAGTCGCGCCAGCGCGGCGCGGGCACGACGGTCGCCTGGGTGAATCCGCAGCGCCCGCTCCAGGTAGCCGCGTGCCTCGAGCGGCCGGTCGGCGTGGATCGCGATCTCGGCCAGGAGCCGCAGCACTTCGGTGTCCCCCGGTGCCGCCTCGCGGGCGCGGATCAGGTAGCGCCGGGCGAGTTCCCTCTCCCGGCGCCGGTAGTGGTAGCGACCGATGGTCTTGAGGGCCTCGGCATTGAGCGGCGCGAGGCGAAGCGCTTCCTCGATCTGCCCGATCGCGGACCGAGTGATCCCGCGGCGCAGCATCGAACGCCCGATCTCGACCAGGTTTGCGCTCTCCTCGGGAAACTCCCGAATGTCGGCCTCGATGGCGAGCACGTCGTCCCGGAGCTCGACCCTGTGCAACGAGGCCTGAGGCCCGAGGTAGCGCCGCAAGAGATCCAGAATCTCCTCGCCGTCGACGACGCCGAGGAAGATCCGTCCGAGGGTGTCGTACTTGTGATCATCGCGGTGGATCTCGAGGCAGGCGCGCCGCTTCATACCTTCTCGAGCGGGTCGAAGAGCTTCGCGTACTCGTCGAGAGCGAATCGGTCGGTCATGCCGGCGATGTAGTCGGCGATCACGCGCGGTACCGGCTCACCCCTCTCGACGTGGGCATGGACGTGAGGCGGCATCTGGCGCGGCTCGTCCATATAGGTGCGGAAGAGACCGCTGATCACCGTGCGTGCCTTCATGCCCATCCGCGTCACGCGGACGTGCGTGTACAGATGGTCCATCAGAAAGCGCTTGAGTTCCAGAATCTGCGCCTGCATCTCGTCGCCGTAGCCGGCGAGGCGCGGCTTCACCGCCTGCACGTCGGCAAGGGTCTCGATTCCGCGGGCTCGGAGTTCCTGCTCGGTGAAGCGGACGAGCTCCGAGACCATCGCGTCGAGGATGCGGCGCACCGTCTGGTAACGCACGATCGAGAACGGCGCGTGGGGCGCCACGGCCTTGGCGGATGCGAAATGCTCGCGCCACAGGCCGACCTGGTCCATGTCTTCGGGCCGCAGCATGAGCGATTGCAGCCCGTCGTCGATGTCGTGGCAGTTGTAGGCGATCTCGTCGGCGAAGTCCGCGATCTGCGCTTCGAGACAGGGCGCGGTCGCAGGATCGAAGCGGCGGATCGACGGCCGGTCGTAGTCACCGGAGTGTTTCGCGATGCCCTCGCGCAGCTCCCAGGTGAGGTTCAGGCCGGGAAAATCGGGGTAGCGCTCTTCGAGGAGTTCGACGATCCGCAGGCTCTGCAGATTGTGCTCGAATCCGCCGTGGGGCTCCATGAGCCCGTCGAGAACCTTCTCCCCGGCATGCCCGAACGGCGTGTGCCCGAGATCGTGGGCGAGCACGACCGCCTCCGCCAGATCCTCGTTCAGGCGCAGCGCGCGAGCGATGGTGCGGGTGATCTGGGCGCCCTCCATCGTGTGGGTGAGGCGCGTCCGGTAGTAGTCGCCCTCGTGGTTCACGAAGACCTGGGTCTTGTATTCGAGGCGGCGAAACGCCGTCGAATGGATGATCCGGTCCCGGTCTCGCTGGAAGGCGGTGCGGAGCGGGTGCTCGGCTTCGGGGTACTCGCGGCCGCGCGAACCCGCACTGCGCGTCGCCCAGGGAGCGAGCAGGTCGCTTTCGCGAGCCTCGTATTCCTCCCGACGCACGCCCATGGCCTCCCCCGCTCCCACGGGTCGTCGGGGAATGCCCCCGGCCCGGTGCGCTGGTATATCGACGGCCGGAAGGGCGGGCAAGGCATGCATCCGGAGAGAGCACCGGTCGGGAGACCATCATGACGCGAACGACGGCGTTTCTGCTCGCTCTCGGATTCGTCGGCGGCGCCCTCGCCTACGGCGGCCTCTGGGTCTATGGCGACGGTTTCATCTTCAACCGGTTCACGGGCACCGTGATCTACGTGGACCTCCCCGAGGAAGAGGATGCACCCCTCGATGCGGTCGTGCGCGGTGCGGACGGCTCAAGGTGGCACGGCCTCCTGCCACGCCCGCCATCGACGCCTCATCTCCTGCCCTCGCGCGCGACAGACGCGGCTGAGCGGGCAGCTTCGCAGCGGCCCATCGTGGTCCGGTCGGCCACGGGCTCAGGCGCTCGCGGCAGCTCCGTGGCGCACGAGGAACTCGTCGTGATCGTGCCCGCTCTCTCGGGAGCGGACCAGTTCGATCTCGATCGGAGTATTGAAACGCTTGCCGAGGCCCCTCACCATTCCCATCGCTACCGGGGCAAGGCCGGGGCGCTTCGAGCGATAGTGCAGCCGGAGGCTGCCGTCCTGAATGTCGGACACGGTGAATGACGGAGGCTCGAGCTCGGTGAACGTCATCCCGATCCGGGTGTGCATGCTGTCGAGGTTGCGCAGGAAGTCGACCAGATTGTCGCCGGCGAAGTCGAGGAGGTGCCCGAAGCCCGCCTCCGCCGAGTACTGCGTCCAGTACTCGCCGAATGCCTCGAGAAGGTCGTTGGCAGGCGCACCAAGGACTTCGCTGGCCGCTCCGACGAGACGGTAGGTGACGTCGTCGGGGTACTTCTGCATGAGGACGAAGTTGCCCTCGCCGGTCTTCGCCTTCTCGACGATCTGTTCCCACTTGTCGGCGCCGAAGCGGGTCACGATCAGATCCTTCACGGCGGTATTGATGAGTCCGTACATCGGGGGTCTCCAGTGGCGACGCGACGTCGCGGTTGCGCGATGAAGGTGAATAGTCCGCACCCGGCCTCGGAACAAGCGAGCCCCGGGTCCCGCACCGCCTCGATGGTCCGAGTCGGGCCCGACCCGGGCGCCCGCCCGCAGCCCTCGCCGGTCGGGCCCGCAGGTTATTGCGACGTTTATATCGTGTATTGCTAATCGCGAACTGACCTGCTAGGAGAGAGGCATGGACGAGACCGCACGCCCCGCACACGCCCCGCAGCGGCGCGCCACGCGAAAGAAGACTGCGTCCGGCCCGCAACCCGCTGCGAGGACGCCGCGCGCGCCGTGGACCTTTCTCACCAACCACGCGCACGTCCTCGTGTGCCTCAGCCAGGACCCGGCCGCGCGGATGCGGGACGTCTCTGGCTCGGTGGGTGTGACAGAGCGCGCCGTGCAGCGGATCGTCTCGGAACTGGAGGAGGCCGGTTACATCGAGCGCCACCGCGACGGCCGGCGCAACCACTACGAGATCAAGACGGCCCTACCGCTGCGCCACCCGGTGGAGAGTCATTGCGCCGTCGACGACTTGTTGAAGCTGATCTTGCGGCGGCCGACCCGGCGCTGATCTTCTCCCCGCCCGCTCCAAGGACACCCGAGTCATGTCCGCGTTCCAAGACGACATCCCCGAGCCCCCGCGCGGCCCCCTGCCCGCTCTCGACCGGGTCCTGCACCTGGTGGTCGAGCGTCTCCACGTCGGGACACCCGGCGAGAGCGACTTCGGTGGCGAGGGCGTCGGGGAATCGCTCGACGGCATCGAGAGATTCATGGCGCGCGCCACCTATCGCGGCCTCGCCGCGAGGCCGGTGCGGCTGTCGCTGCGCGAAGTAGCGGACCTCTCCGGCGAAGAAGCTCCCGCGATCACTTTCGAGAACTCCGGCCCCGGAGCGTCGGGCGCCTGCACGCTCGTTTGGGGAGCGGTCGGTGGCGCGCTGAAATGTACCCGCGTGGATGCCCACTCCACGGCCGATTCGCGGGAGAGCCTCGATCGCCTCGCCGCTCGCCTCGGGACCGATGTCGATCGCCCGCGGGACTGGGTCGTCGTCGCGCCGGCGGCACCCCTGCATGCCGCCCGCGCCGATCACGGCCACGACACGCCCCCTCAGGCCCGACTCTGGGAACTCCTGCGACCGGAGCGCCGCGACCTGGTCCGGGTCATCGAGTTCGCGATCGGGGTCGGCCTTCTCGGACTCGCGACGCCCGTGGCGGTCCAGGCCCTGGTGAACTCCGTGGCTATGGGCGGGCTGCGTCAACCGCTGCTCGTCCTCGTCTTCATGCTCTTCGTCTTCCTCGCCTTCTCGGGCGTGCTGCGCATCTCGCAGGCCTACCTGGTCGAGATCATCCAGCGACGGATTTTCGCCCGTATCGCCGCCGACCTCGCTTGGCGCCTGCCGCGCGTCACCCAGGCGGTGCATGACCGGGCGCACGGGGCCGAGCTGGTGAATCGCTTCTTCGAGGTCATGACCGTGCAGAAGGCGGCGGCGACGCTCCTCCTCGATGGGGTCGCAACGCTGTTGCAGGCGATCATCGGACTGGTCGTGCTGGCTTTCTACCATCCGTGGCTGCTTGGCTTCGACTCGATCCTCGTGGCTTGCCTGCTCGGAATCGTCTTCCTGCTCGGACGCGGCGCGACCGAGACGGCGATCGCCGAGTCGCGGGCGAAGTATGCCGTCGCGGCCTGGCTCGAGAACGTCGCCCGCAACTCCCTCTCCTTCAAGCTCTACGGGGGCCCGGACCACGCAGCGGAACGCACCGACCTGCTTTCGCACGGTTATCTGCATGCCCGTGGGCGACACTACCGCGTGGTGCTGCGCCAGAACGTTGCGCTCGCCGTGCTGTCGGCGGTCGCCGGCACAGCACTTCTCGGTTTGGGCGGACTCCTGGTGATGGATGCCCAACTCTCCCTGGGACAACTCGTCGCGGCGGAGCTGATCGTCACATCCCTGCTGAGTTCGTTCGCCAAGTTCGGGAAGCAACTCGAGAGCTACTACGACCTGCTAGCCGCGTCGGACAAGCTCGGACACCTGATCGACCTGCCGCTGGAACCACAGCAGGGATCCGACGTCGCCGGTCGGTGGAATCATGCGCCGATGGAACTCGAGGCGAGCGATCTGCACTTCTCGCACGAGCACTCGCCACCGGTCTTCCGGGGACTCGACCTCCGCGCCGAACCCGGCGAACGGGTGGCTGTCCTCGGCGCCGAGGGCAGCGGCAAGGGCACCTTGGCCACTCTCCTCGTCGGTCTGCGGCGCCCGGATCGGGGTACGATCCGACTCAATCGCTTCGATCTCCGCGAACTGCGCCTCGTGGAGGTCCGCAGGCGCATTGGTCTCGCCTCGGAGCCCGAGGTGATCAAGGACACGATCTACGAGAACGTCCGTCTCGGCCGAGGCGAGGTGACGCATGAGCAAGTCGTCTCGGCCCTTTCGGCGACCGGCCTGCTCGAGGGCCTGCGGCTCCTAGCCGGCGGCCTGCAGACCAGGCTGGTCCCCGGTGGTGCTCCCCTCTCCGGCGGGCAGGTGAGGCGTCTCATGCTCGCGCGCGCCCTCGCAGGGGACCCCGAACTCGTGATCGTGGACGGCCTGCTCGACGACCTCGACGAAGACGACCGCGGCGACGCGGTCGCCGCGCTCCTCGATCCCGCGCGGCGCTTCACCCTCGTCCTGCTGACCCGCTCCACCGCGATCGCAAGCGTTTGCGACCGCACCGTGCGACTCGAATCCGGTCGCGACCGTGATGCGGGAGGGCAGGCCGCATGAGACCATCCACCGATCGCGGCTTTGCGACCGCCCTCAGCGTGGCACAGACGCCGCTCATCGTGAGTCGGATGGCGACCGCCTGCTCCTGGGCGATGGTCCTCACGCCGATCGCCATGCTCCTCCTGCCGTGGGTGCAGAACATCCAGGCAACCGGCGAGGTGACGGCGTTCCTCCCGAACGAACGCCAGCAGACCGTCGACACACCGGTCGGTGGACGCGTCTTGCGCTGGCATGTCCAGGAAGGCTCGATCGTGAAGGCCGGCGACCTGCTCGCCGACGTCTCCGACATCGACCCCGAGGCCCTCGTGCGACTCGAGGGGCAGAAGCGTGAACTCCAGTCGAAGATCGACGCGAAGGACCAGGAACTGCGCAGCTACCAGCTGCAGCTCCAGCAGATCGAGTCCGGCCGCGACCTCCAGGTCGGCGCGGCCCGGCAACGTCTCGATGGCGTGGGCGAACGCGCCCGCGGCGCCCGGGAGGCGGTGAGCGGCGCCGAGGCCTCGCTGACGGCCGCGACCACGCAGTCGGCGCGCCTTGCACGCCTGCTCCGCTCCGGGGTCGTTTCGAGACGCGACGTCGAGGTCGCCGAGCGCGATGCCGAAGTCGCCCGGCGCAGCCTGAACTCCTCGCGGGCCACGCTCGAGGCGGCGAAGGCCGAGTTGCGCGCCGCGGATGTCGAGGTCGACCGGACCCGCGCCGACGCCCAGGCGAGGGTCGAGTCGGCATCGGCCTCCGCGAGCAAGGTGGCCGGGGAAGTCGCCGACGGGCGGCAGTCGATGCTCAAGCTCGAGGTCGACATCGCGCGCCAGCGCGCCCAGACGATCACCGCGCCGCGCGACGGCGTGGTCCTGCGACTCCTGAACAATCCCGACGCCGAGGTGCTCAAGCCCGGCGACCCGCTCGTCGTGCTCGTACCGGAGACCAGCCGGCGTGGCGTCGCGCTCCTCGTGCGCGGCAACGACGCGCCACTCATCACGCCGGGACGCAAGGTACGTCTCCAGTTCGAGGGTTGGCCCGCCGTGCAGTTCGGCGGCTGGCCCGAGGTCGCGGTCGGTAGCTTCGCCGGCGAGGTGGCCTTCGTCGATCCGACCGACGACGGCAAGGGGAAGTTTCGGGTCATGGTCGTCCCTGACGAGAGCGAGCGCTCCTGGCCTTCGGATCGCTTTCTCCGCCAGGGGAGCCAGGCACGCGGCTGGATTCTCCTCGATCGCGTGACCGTCGGTTACGAGACCTGGCGCCAGCTCAACGGATTTCCGCCACGCATTCCCGAGGAGAAGCCCAAGCCGGACGTCGCCCGCAAGCGCGTGAAGTGATCGGACGACCCGCCATGCAACGGCCGCAGCACCACAAGACCGCCACCTATGGCATGCAGGCCGCCATGCTCGCCGCCCTCGCGTGTCTCGCGGCGTCCTGCACGAGTTACCACGGCCGCATCTCGCCGGAGATGGAAGGCCGGGTGCGCAACCGGCTCGCCGCCGGGGAGAGCATCGACCTCGACTCCATCGCCCGCGATCGCGAGACCCTCGACGAGGCCGTCGCACGCCAGGACTGGTCGGACCCGTCAAGCGGGCCGCGTCGGCTCGCGGTGCCGCGGCTCGACGAGGCGAGGCGCGCTGGGGCGGCTGCGACCGCTTCCGCGACGGCGCCGGATGCATCGATGGCACCCGGCACCGCTGCGCCGGCGCCTGCGGCGACGCCCGCCCCGCCCCGTCGATTCGAGGCCGCTCGGAGCCGCGGGACGATCCCGGTCACGCTCGCCGACGTCCGCGAGGAGGCCCTGCGCAACAACCTCGAACTGCAGATCGCCCAACTCGATCCCAAGATCGCCTCGCTGCTGGTGAACGAGGAGCGCGCGAAGTTCGACGACCTGATCTTCGCCCGCGCGAAATACGGGAAGAAGTACACGCCGAAGCTCTCCGGCGACCTCGTCACGTTCAAGACAGACCCAGGCTCGCCGCTCGAAGGGCAGACGGCGCGCCTGATCGAACTACCCGAGAAGGTGAACTCCCTCGAGGTCGACGCCGGGATCTCCATTCCGCTGCGCACCGGCGGGCGACTGGCCGTGAGCGCACCGTTCAGCCAGAAGAACGCCCTCACCGACATTCCCTCGGACCAGTGGTTGTCGGCGCTGCGCTTCTCGGCGAGCCAGCCGCTGCTTCGCGACGCCGGACTCGGGACGAACGTCGCCAGCATCCGGATCGCCGAGTACGACCAGCGCGCGACCGACGTGAAGACCCGACTCCAGGCGATCCGCATCCTCGCGGCGATCGACAAGGCCTACTGGGCGGTCTACGGCGCCTGGGCCGAACTCGACGTGCGGCGCCAGCAATACGAGAACGCGCAGGGCAATCTGAAACTGGTCCGCCAGCGTGTCGCCGAGGGCTTCTCCCCGGCGGTCGAGGTGAACCGCGCCGAACTCGGGGTTGCCGAGCGGCTCGAGTCGCTCGTGCAGGCCGAGACCGCCCTCAAGCTACGCGAGCGCCAGTTGAAGCTCTTTCTGAACGACCCCGACCTCGAGCTCGGCTCACCGGTCCTGCTGGTGCCCGAGACCCGACCGCAACTGGTGCGCTTCGACTTCGACCGAGATGCGCTCGTCCGGCAGGCCATCGAGGGCCGCCTGGAACTCCTCGAACTGGAGTTGAAGCTCGCCTCGGACCTCGTGAAGATCGACTACCTCGAGAACCAGACCCTGCCCCTCTTCACCGTCGAGTACAGCTATGCGCCGCTCGGGCAATCGGGCGACGGCTACGGCTCGTCCTGGGGAGACACCTTCGGCGGGCCCTACGACGAGTGGTTCGTCGGTGGCCGACTGGAGATCCCGCTCACCAATCAGGCGCGCCGCTCGAAGCTCGAGCGCGCCATCCAGGAGCGACAGCAACGCCTCGCGAGTCGTGTGCTGCGCGAACTTACCGTGCGCCGGGAGATCTTCGATGCCCTCGACCAGTTGCAGCAGAACTGGCAACGCATTCTGGCCGCCCGCCAGAACGTCGCGGTCGCCGGCATCAACTACGACGCCGAACTCACCCAGTTCCGCGAGGGCCTGCGCACCATGACCGAGGTTCTCGAAGGCCTGACGCGCCTCGGCGAAGCGCAGATCCGCGAGGTGAAGGCGATCGTCGACTACCAGGTGGCACAGATCGACCTGGCCTTCGCGACCGGTACCCTCCTGGGCTACAGCCGCGTCTACTTGCCGGCGGCCGCCAACCGCTGATCCGCCGACCCGGTCTCAACCGCGAGCGAGTTCGCCGGCCCAGGCTCCCACGAGCGGTGCGAGCATGGTTCGACCGGCCGCCGCCTCCCACCGCGTGTAGACCCAGGCACCGGCGATCTGCATCGGTACGATGCCGTCGACCGCCCAACCGGCTGCGATCTCGGGATCTCCGGTGATCCAGGCCGAGGAGTCCGAGAGCCGCCACTTCCCGGTCTGCCCCGCGGGCATGGCGGGGTCGAGGATTTCGGCATCGCGGACGTCGGGCCCGTCGGTCGAGTTGGGATCGAGGAGCACGTAGTGCGACGCCACCGTGTCGTCGTACGTACCGATCTTCAGTACGACGAGAAAGTCGGCGCGCTTCTCCGGGGCGAGGCTGCGGTAGGCACGCACGAGAGGCGCCGTATCGCAGAAGACCGACGGCCAGGGCGACACCGCCGGCAGGTACTCCTCCTTGGGACCGAGTTGCACGGTGCCCTCGGAAACCTCCGAAACCAGGTCGGCGTTGAGGGTCGTCATCGAGAGCCCGCAGCGCGTGTAGTAATAGGCGGCCTGCGCTGCGCGGTTGAGCGTGCGGGGCGTCCAGGTCCCATGACCAGCCGGCGCCAGCATGCGCAGCACCATCGCCATGCAGGTGAGGAGGCAGCCCTCGTTGGCGATCGTGTTGCCGTCCTCGAACTCGCGCAGCAGCGCGTTCGCCGTGGCCTTCGGAGTCTTGTTGAGGGCGGCAGCCTTCAGGACCAGCTTGCGGTCCCACATGACGTCGCGGCCCCAGGCCGGGTCGTCCTGACGGAAGGGCATCTTCAGGCCCACGAGGTCGAAGGGTTTGCCGCTTGCGGCCGGGGGCGCCGTCGCGGCCCCGGCTCGCGCGGGCGTCGCGAACAGCGACGCGAGGCCGAGCGAGGCGCCAGCTCCTGCCGCAAGCCGCATGAAGTCGCGGCGGTTGGAGGAGTGGGCTGAAGTGGGCGACAGGTGCCCTACGAACAAAGGCCATTTTCGCCCCAAATCCCACAAGCGCTCTTGACCGGGGTACCCGCGACCGCGTACCCCGGAGCGGACCGTCCGGTACAGAACGGCATTCCGGCCCGGACCCGGGCTCCGACGACGAGACTCTGCCTCCACGAGACGCACCTCGAAACCCGCACCAGGAGACCCATGTGACCCGATCTTCCACAACCCTCTTCGTTCTCCTCGCTTCCGGTCTCGGCCTTGCCGCCTGCGGCGACAGCGGGTCCGCCGGACCGCAAACCGCCCCGGCGCGCTTCACGGTGACCCCCGGAGTCCAACTGGCGACGGTGACCGGCGCCGACCCGGGCGAGAAGCTCACCCTCGTCGACGGCACCGGCAACCGGAAACTCACGCTGATCGCCGACAAGCTTGGCCAGGCGGTATTCGCCTACATTCCATCACAGCACGCGGTCATCGACCCGGGGAGCGGCGAACTCCCCGCCGCCAACGGAGGGGAGGCCCTCAAGGTCGGTACCGGCTACGTGATCAGCGACGAGGAGAAGAACCCCGTCGAGGCTTCCGGCGCCTTCAGCGTGCACGGTCGCGACGACCATCCGGACGAATCGCTTTACACCGGTCAGTCTCTCCAGGGGGTTCCCATGCAGGTCATCGGCGGCAAGCCGATCGACGGCTACACCTTCGAGGAGGGCGTGAACTACCTCACCATGCGCGACGGCGTCACGCTCTCGGCCATGGTCCGCTTCCCCGACCCGCGGCTCTACGGCCCCCCGCCCTATCCGACCGTCGTTGAGTACTCGGGCTACGACCCCTCGAATCCCGAGAAGCCCCAGCCGGGCTCCATGATCGCCGGTGCCTTCGGTTTCGCCACCGTCGGCGTGAACGTCCGAGGGACCGGCTGCTCGGGCGGCACCTTCGACTTCTTCAACGCGGCCCAGCAGGCCGACGGCTACGACGCGATCGAGATCGCCGCCCGGCAGTCCTGGGTGAAGAACGGCGTCGTCGGCATGGTCGGACTTTCCTATGCCGGCAACTCGCAACTCTACGTGGCTGCCACCAATCCGCCCCATCTGGCCGGCATCACCTCGCTCTCGGTGATCGAGGACTCCTGGCAGATGTCCTGGCCGGGCGGCATCTACAACTCGGGTTTCACCAAGCAGTGGCTCGCCCAGCGCGACCGCGAGTCGGCCCCGAGCGGCCAAGGATGGACCGGGAAGCGGATCAGGGCCGGTGACACGACTTGCGAGGCGAACCAGGCGATCCGCACCCAGAGCATCCCATTCGAGAAGTTCGTGAGTTCGCTCCAGCGTCGCCCGGCCGATGCCGACAGCCGCGACCTCTCGAAGCTGGTGCGCGAAATTCAGGCCCCGGTCTTCCTCACGAGCGCCTGGCAGGACGAACAGACCGGGCCGCGCTTCGCCGGGATGCTCAACTACTTCGACCGTTCGCCCTCCAAGCACTTCTACGTCTTCAACGGCCACCATCCCGACGGCTACCAGGCTTATCACCTGAGTCACTGGTTCGAGTTCCTGTCCCTCTACGTCGACAAGACCGTGCCGCACGTGAACCCCGCGGTCCGCCTCGCGATCCCGGGCGAGATGGTCGGCAACTACGGTGCGCCGCTCCCTCTCGAGCCCGATCGCTTTGCCGACCTGGCCGACAGCCAGTACGGGGCCGCGCTCGCCCGCTTCGAATCCGACGCGCCGGTCACCGTTCTGTTCGAGTCGGGTGCAGGCGCCGGCGTCCCCGGCGCACCGATCCACCGCTACTCCGCCACCTACGACCAGTGGCCCCCGCGCGATGCACAGGCCTGGAAGCTCTATTTCGACGGCGCCGAGGGACTCTCGGAATCCCAGCCCGCGGGGGACGCCGCGGACACTTTCGAGTTCGACGCGGAGGCGGGTCCGATCGGCTATGCCCAGAACGGCGCCTACGACTTCATCAGGCCGGCGACGACGCTCAACTTCGACTGGACCCGCGCGGCCGACGGCAAGGGGCTCTCGTACCTGACCGCTCCGCTCGCTTCGACGCAGGTGCTCGCAGGGCCCGGCTACGCTGAGGTCTGGATCGCGACTGACGCGGGTGACGCCCCGCTCGAGATCGTGCTGTCCGAGGTGACGCCCGACGGCGACGAGATCCGCCTCCAGAATGGCATCCAGCTCGCCGGCTACCGCAAGGTCGACGAGGAGCACTCCGACGAGTTCCTCGTGCGGATGCGGTTTGCGGACGGCGACTACGAGTCACTGCCGCGCGGCGAATTCACGCTCGTCCGCGTGCCGATCTTCAGCGTGGCCCATGCGCTGCGCGCCGGTTCTCGCCTGCGTGTGCAGTTGAACACGCCCGGTCGCGACCTGCCGCTCTGGTTCTTCGAGAACCCGGGCAGCGCAGGCGACCGCTACAGCATCGGCCGGGGCGGTGCCCATGCCTCGTCGATCGTGATGCCCGTCCTGCCGCAGGGAAGCCTCGAGGTGCCGGCCGACCGGCCCGAGTGCGGCGTGCTGCGCGGCAACCCCTGCCGGAGGTTCATCGAGTCGCGCAACCAGCCGGGCTGACGGATGGAAGAGCGGTCGAGGCGAGGACGGATCGATAACGTCCTCGCCTCGGCCTTGATCGACGACGGCCGCCGACCGCGAGCACCTCGGCGATGGACGACGGGCGTCCTACCCGGGGGCTACTCCGGTGGACGGGCTTCCACGGCGGGCCCCGAGGGCGGCCTCGCCGTCGCACCCGGCGAGGGTGGCTGGCCCTTGAAACTCGAAGCCGGGTGGCGCTGGTCACGGCGTCCCGCCTGAGAGCGTGTTCGTTCGTTTTCCAGGATCTTGTCGAGTTCCGCGCCGAGCCTGCGGCCGAGCACCTGCATGCCTGCGTCGTTGGGGTGGATACGGTCAGACGACCCAGTGTTGAAGCATCGCCTGGACCCGGGCCGGCAGGCCAGACTCCGACGTTTCCCCTGGTACGCCGGCGACGATCGAGTCGCCGACCAGCAGGAGGCGCGCCCAGTTGTCCTGCCCTCGAGGGCCCATTTCCGGCCCGGGGGCGCCCGTCCCTGCCCTGCCGACGCGTGCACCGGCCAGAACCCCGACAAGCATCGCGAGCAGCACGAGCCGGAGCACTCCTCGGTTCGCCGGGTGCATTCTCACCGCAGGCCGGCGGCCATCATGAGCGGACCTTCACGCCAAGGGATGGCGGAGCCGCACCGTTCTCATGCGCAACGCCTGCGACCGCTCGGGTCGTTCCGGGTCCCGGGCCGAGCGAGGTACCTCGAAGCTCGGAGCGCCTGAGCTTGCCGAGCGATGTTCGTGGAAGCGATGCGAGGATGTGTAGACGGCGCGGAAGCTTGTGCGGCGCGAGCGTCACACGGCAATGCGCGCGCAGGTCCTCGAGGGTCGGGATCCGCGGGCCCGGCACGATCCACGCAGCCACCACCTCACCCCACTCCGGATCGGGCTCCCCCGCCACCCCGGCTTCTGCGACCCATGGGTGCGCGAGAAGTGCGGCCTCCACCTCGTCGGGGGCGACGTTCTCGCCGCCGGTCACGATCATGTCGTCGCGACGACCGAGGATGCGCAAGCACCCGTTCCCGTCGAGTACGCCCAGGTCGCCCGTCCACAACCAGCCATCGACGAGGGTCCGGCGAATCGAGCCGTCGGCGTTCATCTCGCCGCCTGAGATCGTCGGGCCTGCGAGCAGGATCTCGCCCGGCTCGCCGGGTGATGCCACCCCGTCATCGCCTCGCACGATCCGGATCACGACTCCCCGCAGGGGCCGTCCCACCTTGCCCTCTGCCATGCACGGGTCACCGGGCGCGGCCGTTGCAACCTGCGAGGCCGCCTCCGTCATCCCGTAGGTAGGGGCAATCGGCAGCCCGAGGGCTCGTGCCCGGTCGAGCAGTTCGGGCGACGCCGCCGCACCACCGAGCAGGATCGCGCGAAGACGGGTCCCTGCCGCCCGAGTCCCGAGTGCCTCGATCGTCCGCCGCAGCGTCGTCGGGACGAGGGAGACGAGGTTCACGCCTTCGTCGATCAGCGCCTCGGCGACCGCGTTCGGCTCGAAACGGCCATGGAGAACGGTCGTGAACCCCAGGATCACGCTGCGCACGAGCACGGAGAGTCCTCCGACGTGGTGCAGCGGCAGGGTGCACAGCCATCGATCGTCGCTGCGGATCCCCAGGCGCTCCGCGCTCGCAAGAGCGCTGGCGAGAAGATTCCGAGCCGTCAGGACGATCGCCCTCGGACGCCCGCTGGTTCCAGAGGTGAAGACGACGGAGTGCGGACGATCGAGATCGAGCGCCGCAGGTGGAGGTGCGCCAAGGGAATCGCACGACGGCGCCGGATCGACCAGGATCTCGTCCTCGAGTGCATGAACCAGCCGCACCTCGCCCTCCCAGGGCGACCGTTCGACGGCTCCGGGGACGCCGGGTCCGAGGAGCAGCCACTTCCCGCCGACCAAGGACCTGGCCCGCTCGATCTCCACGGCGGTCGAGCGGGGATCGATCGGAACGAGCACCCCTCCGAGGCGTGGGACCGCATGCAGTAACTCGACCATCGCAGCGCCGTTCGGAAGAACCGCAACCACACGATCGCCCGCGGAAAACCCAGCCGAACCGAGCCCCCCGGCGAGCCGCACGACCCGCGCCTCGAGTTGGGCGAAGCTCATCGGTGGGCGCCCGGGCATCTCCAGGGCCACGGCATCGGGCCGAGCCAGGGCGGCGTTCCGGAGCCAGTCGACTGCGATCATGGCTGCTCCGTCCGGAATCTCGCGAGAGCGGCACGGTCGAGACGCACGCCGAGACCAGGGCCCGGCGGCGGGGCCATCCGGGGTCCGTCCGCCACCGGGTCGATGACGACGTCACCGGTCAGGCAGTTTCCGGTGGCCACGCCGCACGCGATCATGGGCTCCGGCAGCGCGAGCGCGAGGTGCAGCGCTGCCGCGGCAGCCAGCCCCGAGTCGATCGCCGTCGTGACGGTGACGCCCATCCCGGCCCGGCGAGCGGCCGCGGCGACCTCGATCGCGCGTGACCACCCGCCTACCTGGACGAGCTTGATTACCACGACATCGGCCGCGCCATGCCGCTCGAGATCCTCGACCGAGCCGACGTCGGTCACGGACTCGTCGGCTGCGACCTTCAGGTGCCCCGCACGACGGACGCAAGCGAGTCCCGCGACGTCTTCAGGGGCCACCGGCTGTTCCAGCCACTCCACCTCTCCCGAAAGGAGAGACGCCGCTCGCAACGCTTGCCTCACTGACCACGCGCCGTTGACGTCCACGCGCAACGCGACCCCGGGCGCCACCCGGAGAACCTCCCGCACACGACGCACGGTCGTATCGACCTGCCCGTCCGCCTTGAGCTTCATCGCCGTATAGCCGGAATCGAGAGCGCGCCGGGCGTCGCTCTCCGGGTCGGCACCCAGGAGGTGGCTCGTGGCGACGGAGTCGCGACGTGCGCCACCCAGCGTGTCGCACAGCCGGCGGCCCTCGATGCGGGCCTTCAAGTCGACCAGTGCGAGGTCGAGGGCCATCGCCGCCGACGGTGGTAGGCGTCGCGCAGCGCGCAGCACTTCGTCGATGCGCGACACGTCCGCGCCGCGGAGATCGAGCGCCGCGCGGCTTGCGGCCCGCCACGCAAGCCGTATCGATTGATCCGAGGCGGCCGGGTGGGGAGAGAAGTCGCCGAGGCCTTCCTCCCCGCTTCCGCCCGCAGGCCCGTCGACGACGAGGCGAATGATCGCGCCACGTCGCCGGGTGATCGCACCGAACGTCGTGACGATCGGCTCGCGCAGCGCAATCGCGTACGGAACCAACTCGACCTGCGCGATTCTCACGGTAGACAGCGCCTCGAACCGTACCCGAGGCCCATGGTCAACCTGCCACGAGCCCGAGCGACAGAAGCCCGCCGAAGACGAGGAGGAAACGTGCGGTCGCGGCCAGCGCCGCGTTCAGCGTCGGACCGTCGGGGGGGCCGAATACCGCGCGCAACGGCTCGACTGCGAGCGGGAACGCGCCCCACGAGATCAGCACGCGCCCGGAGGTGAACCCGCCCGAAGCGAGCAGCAACGGGACACACGCGGCCGCGCCCAGCAGGCCGACATAGACGAACCGCATCGCCGGGGCCCCCAGCGCGACGGCGATCGTGTACTTCCCGACCCGTCGATCGCTCTCGATGTCGCGGAGGTTGTTCACGACGAGGATCGCCGAGGCGAGTAACCCGACTGCCACCGAGGCGATGGCGCCCACGGCCGAGACGGCCCCCCGTTGCAGCCACTCGGTCGCGCAGACCGCGAGGGGACCGAAGGCGACGAAGACGACGACCTCACCCAATGCGTGATAGGCAAAGGGATAGGGACCGGCCGTGTAGCCAGCGCCGGCCAGAAGCCCGATCAATCCCGCCACCAGGATGGGCCAGCCACCGCGCGCCACGAGCAGCAGCCCGATCGCACAAGCGCTCGCGAAGGCGACGAGCGCACCCCCGAGCATGGCTTCGCGGGAAAGGAGCCCGCTCTGGACCGCGCGGATCGGACCGATGCGATCCTCTCCGTCGGCGCCACGCCGCGCGTCGCCCCAATCGTTCAGGAAGTTCGTCCCGACCTGAAGCAGCAGCATGCTCGCCAGCGCGAGCAGGGCCGTCTCTGGCCGCCATGCACCGGCGTTCGCCGACGCCGCCGTGCCCACCAACACCGGTACGAACGCGGCCGGGAGCGTCCGCGGTCGAGCGGCGTCGAGCCAGATCCGGATTCTGCGGCCGGGCCGATCGCCCCCGAGGCTCGCCGCGTCGCTCACGGGAGTCTCGGGAATCTTTCGAACTCCGGACGCCGCTTTTCGAGGAAGGCCGTCTTTCCTTCCCTGGCTTCCTCGGACATGTAGTAGAGCAGCGTCGCGTTGCCGGCGAGTTCCTGGAGACCTGCGAGTCCGTCGGTGTCGGCATTGAACGCGGCCTTGAGACAGCGCAAGGCCAGCGGACTCTTCTGGAGGATCTCGCGGCACCAGGCGACTGTCTCCTCCTCCAGCCTTGCGAGCGGGACGACATGATTCACGAGTCCCATTTCCTGCGCCTGCCGCGCGTCGTATTGTCGGCAGAGGTACCAGATTTCGCGAGCCTTCTTGTGGCCGACGATGCGCGCGAGGTAACCGGCGCCGTAGCCACCATCAAAGGACCCGACCTTCGGCCCGGTTTGCCCGAAGATCGCGTTGTCGGCGGCGATCGTGAGGTCGCAGACCACGTGGAGCACGTGCCCGCCACCGATCGCATAGCCCGCGACCATGGCAATGACCGGTTTCGGCAACGTCCGGATCTGGCGCTGCAGGTCGAGGACGTTGAGCCGCGCCACGCCATCCTCGCCCACGTAGCCCGCTTCGCCCCGGATGCGTTGGTCGCCCCCGGAGCAGAACGCCAGATCCCCCTCTCCGGTCAGGATGATGACGCCTACCGAGGAATCGTCGCGGGCGGCGTTGAAGGCTTCGGCGAGTTCGAAAAGGGTTTTCGGACGGAAGGCGTTCCTCACCTCCGGCCTGTCGATGGTGATCTTGGCGATCCCGTCTGCGACCTCGTAGCGGATGTCCTCGTAGTTGCGCATGCTGCGCCAGGCGATGTCCATGTCGAATATTCCTCCTTCGTGATGCGGACGGTCCTGCTCAGGCGGCCGCGTGGCCGTCCTGCCTTCGCTCGTCGAGAAAACGCCTGACGGTCGCGGCGAAGGCGCGCGGCCGCTCGAGGTGAGCTGCATGACCTGCCCCGGCGACGATCTCGAGCCTCGCGCATGGCAGAGCTTCCGCCATGTCGACGGCGAGCCTGCGAAACTTCTCGTCGTGCTCCCCGGCGACGAGCAGGACGGGTGCTACGACCGCCCCGAGTGCCTGCCAGAGGGGCTCCTGCACCCCGGTGCCCATCGAGCGCAGCGCTGCCGCGTAGCCGTGGGCCGAGCCGGCTAGACGATTCTCACGTTCACGCTCGCGCACGTCGACCGGCAGGGTCCGTTGGGTCGCGAAGATCGGCTGCGCCATCCATCGATCGACGAAAGCGGACAACCCGTCGCTTTCAATCGACTTGGCGAGCCGTGCATCTTCCTCGGCACGGGCCGATCGTTGCGCCCGATCGGCGATCCCGGGCGAAGCACCTTCGAGGACGAGCCGATTCACCCGGTCCGGGTGTCGCAACACCACGTGCAGAGCCGCACGGCCCCCCAGCGAGTAGCCGAGCCAGTCCGCCCGCTCGACACCCACTTCGTCGAGGACGGAGACCGCGGCATCGGCCACCTCGCCGAGTCGGTCCCCCGGACTGGGCAGAGGCGAACCACCGTGCCCGGGCAAATCGACCGCGATGATCGTCCGCGGCGCTTTCCCGAGATCGTCGATCAAGACCGGGTCCCAAGACGAGGCACTCCCGGTGAAGCCGTGGAGCAGAACGAGCGCCGGCCCCTCGCCGTGCAGGCAAAACGACAGTGCCTCGGGCCGAGCAGCGCTTCCCACCGCGCCCGGGCGCTTCATGTCGCCTTCTCCAGGGCCAGGCGCACGGTTTCCCAACCGCGCCGGTGCGCAGCCACCCCGAGACGGCGATCCAGGGAAACCTCGACGACCGTTGATCCAGGCGCTCGCAGCGCGGTGCGGATCGCTCCCGCGATCGCGGCAGGCGAACTCACGCGATCGAAAGCCGCCCCGTACATCTCGACGACTGGACGAAAATCGAGTCCGTGGGGGGTCGCGAAAAACTCCTCGTAGTACTGCGGCTGATCGGCCACGGGCAGGTAGTCGAAGATGCCACCACCGTCGTTGTTCATGACCACGAGGACGACCCGAAGCCCGTAGCGCCGGATTGCCATCAGGCCGTTCAGGTCATGGTAGAACGTGAGATCGCCGCAGAGTCCGACGACCGGTCCGACCGACGCCGCGGCCGCACCGAGAACACTCGACGCAAAGCCGTCGATCCCGTTCGCACCGCGGTTGGCCAGCACGCGCACGCGCGGTGCATCGGCTGGCCAGAACCAGTCGAGCGCGCGGATCGCCAGGCTGTTTCCGACGTAGAGCAGTGCGCCAGCCGGAAGCGCTTCGGCGAGGGCTCCGATCACATGCGCCTCGTGCGCGAAGCTGTCGCCGGTGCGAGCCTCGGCGAGGGTCCGACGTGCGCACTCGCCTGCACCCGTCCACGACGACCGCCAGGCAGGATCCGCGGCAGGCTCGCCGGGTCGGATCGCTCTGATTGCGCACGCGAGGTCCGCACAGGCGATCGTCGGTTCCGACCGAAGAACGTGTGTCGCCACCGCCGCCGGGTCGGGCCATCCGTCCGCGCCGTCGAGGAGGACGTGCGGTACGCCGTCCCGGGACCACAAGCGCGTGGCGAGCGATTTCGACGTCGGCGGCGCGCCGAGGCGAATCACCGCGTCGAACTCGTGGGACTCCGCGAAGTGCGGCGTCCGCAGGAGTGCCTCGTGCGCCTCCACCAGCCGGCCATCGAGGGCCGGTCGACGCAGATTCGAAGCCGGTTCGGCGAGAACCGGTGCACCGATTGCGTCGGCCAGCGCCGCGACCGCACCCGGCAGGTCCGGATCGGGATCGTCGAGCGGACCGGCGACGAGAATCGGGCGGCGAGATTCGACGAGGGAGGACGCAGCCGCTTCGATGGCGGCGCGGTCGGCCCGCAGTCGGGGGCTGTCGGCGCGTCGGAACGCAGCCTGACTCGAAGTCGCGAACCGCGCAACTTCCTCGGGCACGTCGCCGGCAATCACCACGGGCACGAGCGGTTCACGCAGCGGGACGTTCAGGTGAACCGGGCCGGCCGGCGGCCCGAGCGCTTCCGCGACCGCCCGCCCGGCAAGACTTCGAAGCCACCGAACGGCCTCGACGCTAGGTTCGGGGATCGACACCTCGACGAACCAGCGTACATGCGACCCGAAGATCCGATGCTGATCGATCGTCTGTCCGGCGCCACAATCGCGCAACTCGGGAGGCCGGTCGGCGGTGAGCACGACGAGCGGGACCCGCGCATGCCACGCTTCGACGACGGCGGGCAGGAAGTTCGCGGCCGCCGTCCCCGACGTGCACAGCACGGCCACAGGGCGGCGCGAGGCGCGTGCGAGACCGAGTGCGAAGAACGCCCCCGAGCGCTCGTCCACGTGCGACCAGCAGCGCAGTCCGGCCTGCCCGGCAAACGCGAGCGCGAGTGGGGCCGACCGACTTCCGGGCGAGATGCAGACGTCGCTCACACCGGCATTCGCGAGGCCGGCCGCGAGCACCTTCGGTGCGAGGAAACTGCGGTTGGGGATGGCGGAGAGAGACTCCACCTCACACCTCGACAAGCGCCGCGAGCATGGGGCGCAACTTGAGACGGGTCTCCTCGAGTTCGTCCTCCCAGTGTGAACCGGCGACGATTCCCGCTCCCGCGCAAAGAAGCGCCTCTCGATCGCGCAGCAAGGCACTTCGCAGGACGACGGAAACCTCGCCTCCGCGGCCATCGCTCCAGCCGACGCCTCCCGACCACCAACCCCGCGCAAGGCCTTCCGACGACTCGATGAGCGAGCGAGCCGTCTCGCGAGGCGTCCCGCAGACGGCCGGCGTCGGGTGGAGGGCAGCGACGCAGTCGAAGAGCCCGGCCTCCGGCCGCAGGACCCCTCGCACCGGAGTCCAGAGATGCTGCACCGCCTGGGTCCGCAACAGTCGCGGGGCCTCAGGGGAGGCGACACGAGCGCACAGGGGCCCGAGCGCCTCGCGGACGGCCGAGAGAACGAGCGCGTGCTCATGCCGCTCCTTTGCCGCGGCAAGCAGCGCGAGCCCGCGTGCGCGGTCGTCGGTCCTCGACTCGCCTCGCCGCGCCGTACCCGCGAGAACCGAAACATCCACGCCGTGCTGCCGGACCCGCACCAACCGCTCCGGTGTGGCACCGACGAGCGTCGCCGGGCCCCGCCGGACCGCGAACGTCGCGCAATCGGGATGGGCCTCGGCGAGTCGCTCGACGACGCGCAGGGGATCGAAGACCCGTTCAGAGAATACGCGAATCGAGCGGGCGAGAACCAGCTTGTCGAGGGACCCTGCGGCGATGCGAGCCAGTAGCGACTCGACCGCACCGCGCCAGTCGTCAGCCGAAGAAGTGGCGGCGATCTCGAAGCGAGCCGACGACCCGGCCGAGGGTGGCGCCACCCCGGAGCGATCGGGTCCCGTCGCGAGCCGGCGAAGGGCGGCTTCGGCGACGGATCGCGCGGTGCCGGAGGGATTTCCGGACGATTCGCACGAAGCCGCCGCCGCGACCAGTCGCGTCACACCCGCACGTCGAACCAGTGCCAGGCGGGGAAACAGCCAGTCGGTGGCCGGGAACCCCTGCCAGTCGGCGCCCTCAACGTGGTTCTCGTCGAAGGCAAATCCGCCTACCGCGAGGGCATGGTCGGCCCCCGGCCCGGTCGAACCTGCGAAGGCGTGGCGCATGGCAGCGGCGACGTCGCCGAATCGTCCAGGCCCGCAAGCGCGCCAGCCAACGACCCGGCCGACCGCGGCGATCGCTTCGCCTGTCGAGCCCCTGGACCACAGGAACTGGTGCTCGTCGGGAAAGGCGCGCAGGAAGCCCACGGGAGAGACTTCCCGGGAGGTTTCGCACGACGCCCATTCGACCGACCCCCGTGCCGCTTCGCGGCCAGGACTCTCGTCGACCCGCCGCATCAGTCGGTCCCCCGGCGGCGCGCGGAGATCAACTGCACGGCACCCAGCCCGAAGGTGCGGCGGATGATGTCGCTGAAGCCGGCGTCGCGAACCTGCCGGCCCAGTTCGCTTGGCGACGGCAGGTAGACCGTGGACTGCGGCAGATATTCGTAGGCGCTTCGCTCGGCGAAGAGCGCACCGAGCCAGGGTACGAGCCGCCGGAAGTAGAGCGCGTGGCCGAAGCGCAGGGCGGGATGTTCCGGCGTCGCGACCTCGAGCAGGACGAGTCGGCCGCCCGGGCGCAGGACGCGGGCCGCTTCGCCTAACATGGGCGGAATCGCGACGAAGTTGCGCAAGGCAAAGCCGCAGGTGAGCGCATCGGCGCAGGCGTCGGGTAGCGGCATGGCGAGCGCGTCGGCTCGGACGAGGGGCCCGGTACCGCGCCGCCGAGCGGCCGCGAGCATGCCTGCCGAGAAGTCGAGACCGACCGCGCGGATCCCGGCGTCCGCCGCCAGGTCGAGGAAATCGCCCGTACCACAGGCGACGTCCACCAGCAGATCACCCCGAGTCAGTTCGGCCGATGCCATCGCTGCGCGACGCCACGCGCGGTCCATGCGCAGCGTGAGCAACCCGTTCAAGCGATCGTAACTCGGGGCGATCCGGTCGAACATCGCCCGCACGGAGGCCGCCTTGGCCTCGGGTTCCGGAAGCACTAGCGCCATGCGACCTCCAGACGACCGCTGCGAGTCGCCTCGATGGCGTGCGCGAGGGCGTCCCTCTCCCCGTCGCGCTCGAGACGTGCCAGAGCCCGGGCGACGAGCGTGCGGTGGAAGTGGTTTGCGACGAGTGCCGTGACCGCGGGGATGAGCCGCTGGAAGGCATGCACGACTTCCTCCGCCGGTCTCTCGTCGCCTTCGGTATGCCGAACGTGGTCGGTGAAGAGGTCCATCGCGCGGTCGACCACCACACGCACGTTGGCGGAATGCGCAATCGCGAGGCCGAGTAAGTCTCCGATCGGAAGACCCTCTCGCAGCAGCGCGAGCGCGGCACGAGCCATGTCGACCTCCGTCGCACCGAAGGTCTCCTGCCCGCCGGCGGTGACCGGCTCGACGAGACCGGCCTGCACGACGGCCGACACCAATTCCTCCGGAACCCCTGCCGCCGTCGCCAGCTCCCCGCGGCTCAAGCGTGCCGGACCGCGCGCGGCCACGAGTGCGTCGAGCAGTCGGTCTTCCAGTGCGGGGGCGCTCGCCGGCCGGCTTGACCGTCGGTTCGCCGGCCCCCGTGCGGCGGGTGCGCTCCTCCCTGCGCCGGCCCTCGAGCCGGCTTGTGGGCCATCTTCGCGCCTTCCCCCGACCAACCGTCGGATCACCGCCAGCGACAGCCCCTGTTCCTGCCATTCCCGAATGCGCTGGAGTCCTTCGAGATGGACCGAGCCGTAGACCACCCGCCGCCCCACTCTCCGCGGAGCCGGCAGTAGCCCTTTTCCTTGGTAGTACCGCAGGGTGTCCACGGTCACCCCGGCCGCCGCAGCAAGGTCCTCGACCCGATAGTCCATGCCCCTACTCTAGAAGTAATCACTCATCGAGCAAGCTTCGCCCAAGTCTCGCGGCGGCTTCTCGATCGCTGCTTGAGATCAGGGGGCCCGTGGAGGATGCAAAACCTTCGGGAGGAGACTCCGCGCGCTCAGGGCCGACAGGTCGCCGGCAGTGGATGGCGGTAGAGCTTCGCCGCGTTCTCGTGGCATATCTTGCGGATCCACTCGTCGGGCAACCCGCCGAGCATGCGCTGCATCACGCGCTGCGTGTCGGGCCAGGTTCCGTCACCGTGAGGGTAGTCCGATTCGGCGACCACATGGTCGATGCCAATCTTGTCGAGCGTGCAGATTGTCGAGGGGTCGTCGATCAGGCAGAACCAGAAGTTCCGCCGCAGCACGTCCGACGGCGAGTTCTTCGGGTCAGGCCAGCCCGCGCCGTAGCCCGATCGCGCCATGATGTTGTCGAGCCGGTCGCAGAGCATCGCGACCCAGCCGATCCCGCTCTCGGCAATCGCGAGCTTCAGGTCCGGGTAACGGGCCGGCCAGCCGCTCCAGAGCCACTCCGCGCAGGTCTCGATCGCCATGGGCCCAAACTTGGTCGCGCCGAGTTCCATGCCGCCGCCCGGCGGAATGCTGCCGAAGCCCGACGAACCGACGTGGAGCGACAGCACCGTACCGGTCTCGGCGCACGCCCGCACGATCGGCTCCCAGAACGGGTCGAAGACCGATGGGAGGTTCTGCTTGTGCGGCTGCTCGGGAACCGTCACCGCTTTAAAACCGCGCGCTGCGTTCCGACGGATCTCCTCGGCGCCCTTCTCCGCGTCGGCGAGAAAGGTGATCCCGAGCGGAATGATCCGCTCGGGATGCGGCTGGTGCCACTCCTCGTAGACCCAGTCGTTCCAGGCACGCACGCAGGCGAGCCCGAGTTCCTTGTCGCGCGCCTCGGAGAAGAGAGTGCCGCCGAAGCCCGTGACGCCCGACGGGTAATTCACCGACGCCCACACTCCGTTGATGTCCATGTCGCGAATGCGGGCGTCCGGGTCCCAGCACCCGCGTCGCATCTCCTCGAAGCGCGCCGGCTCGAAGCGCTGGTCGTCTCGGGCGCGGCCAGCGACGCACATGAATCCCACCTGAAAGTACGGCGTGTCCTCGAAGACCCAGACCTGGTGGCCCTCTTCGGTCTCGACGACGCGCGGTGCAACTTCGGCGAAGCGCGCAGGGAGTCGCCCGTCGAAGAGATGCGGCGGCTCCATCAGGTGGTCGTCGACCGAGATGATCGTGTAAAGAGCCTCGCGCGGCTCCGGGTCCGGGAGCAGCGGACCACTCACGGGTCGCTTGATTCCGAGTTTAATGACGCGTGCCATGAATCCTCCCCGGCTCCCGTCCTATCCTGGAAACATGCCTCCGGACCAACCGGAACCCGGGTTCGACCGCCCGGGGGATTACTCCAGCTTGCGGCTGGGCCGAGGCCCGCGTTATGACTCGGCCGGCGTGTCGGTTGGAAGCGCCCGTCGAAGGAGCCTGTGAGCTGCCCGGGTTCTCTGGGCCAATCGATTATTGAGAATCTGACTCCGTCGGCTGGGTGGTATTCTTAATGCTCCCCGCCTTGAACTCGATCGGGGTTTGGTAGTCCAGGCTCGAAAGTGGCGCCCGCGCCTCCCTTCAGGACCTGGTGCTCGGCGATGCGAAACCCATCCCTTCCGCCGCTCCCCGTGCCGATCCTCGATGACCTCGAACAGGTCTTGTCCTCGAAGACCCGTCCCTCCGCGTGAACCGTGCCACCCGACAATCCCGGCCCACTTCGAAAATGCCGAATTGACCATCTCCCCCGCCCAGGCGTATCCGAAGGGAGACGCACGCGGGCCAAGTTTATATTCAAGGAGGAACACCGGATGCAGAGACGAGATTTTCCATTCTTCGCCGCGACCGGCGTGCTCGCCGCAGTCGGTACCACGCGGGCCGCCGAAGCCGCTCTGCCCATACTCGGCCGTGGCCATCGCTCGCTGACCGACGGCCCGATTCACGGTATCTGGACGGCCGGCGTGACCGTCTACGCGGCCGGCCAGGATCCAGCCCGGAGCGTGCCCGAGCGCGATATCGACTTAACCTCCTCCGGGACGTTGAGCTTCGATCGCGACGGGACGGCACGATGGCGTGGCCGCAAGGCTTTCCGCTTCACGAGCGTGAACGCAGCGGCCATCCCGGGGCTCGACGGGCAACGCCCCCACGACCCGGCCGATCCGCCTTCATGGCTTCCGTGGACGGTCGAAAGCGAGATCGGTTTTCGCTGGGTGTCCTATGCGGACCGGGTAATCCTCGCGCAGATCCCCGGCAGTCGGAAGGACCTCGTCACCGGTGGCCCCGTCGCGGGACTCCGTTACGAGATCGACCTCCTCGCCCCGCCGCCGGCGGAGATCCCGGACGGCGGCCCGGCCTTTGCCGAAGGGTCTTTCTCGAAGGTCGACGGGATCCTGCTTCTATCCACATACGGAGGAACGTCGGTGGAGACGCGGACCCGAATCGTCTCGACGCCCGACGGATCTGCGCCGTCGGTTCACACCACATTCTACACGATGCATATGGTCGGGGCAATGCGGGAGCAGGACTGAAACAGCGACTGTAGGAGCGAGCGCGTGCGAGTCACGATCGCTCCCGCCGGTCGCCCAAGGGTAAGCGCCTCGATCCCGACCAGCATGACGGGTTTGGACAGCTCTTCGGGAAGCTCGAGTCGCACCCGAACCTCGACCTGCGCTCGGATGACCTGCGCTCGGAGCGACCGGAATTCTTCCAGCTCCATGCACGCGGCGGCGTGGGGGGCATCGCCGACGAGTGACACAGCGATCTCACCTGCGCCGACGAGCCGTCGGTGCTGTCGATCCTCCAGATGGCAAACTGCCCGGAGGTCGGCGGCCACACGCTTTGGACCAACATGTACCGCGCCTACGACACGCTCTCGCCCGCGATGCGCGACTTCTGCGAGGGCCTGACCGCGCTCCATGACGCAGATCCCCACGGCCACTCCGAGCGCACCGCGATCCACCCGGTCGTGCGAGTCCACCCGCCTTGAGACGCCCAGGCAGTCGGTCTTCCCTGAGTACTGCCCCCCGTCCGCGTCCCGCCCAACCAGCAACTGCGGCCGTGATTCGGGCGGATGGCGCGGTACCCGCAGGGCGCGAGAGGGCACCCGCGCGGGCGCGCAGCCGAGGCCCCGGGCCGGACTCGCCCGGAAATCGACGCCTCGGCTATCTTGAACTCGCCCCAGAGCTCGACGCATCCCGAAAACCCCCTTGCACCGGACTTCGTTTTTGCCCTACAAGGCCCTCGAAGGCTCCTGCAGTAGTCCGCTATCAAGGCGCGGATCTCGCAATCGGGCCTTTATGGCGGCTGTCACCACGGACGAGGGGCGCGCACGAAACCGCAGGACGGAACTGGTCGTCCTCGCGAAGTGACATCGAAGGGGGCCGCCCCGCGGGGCGGCCCCCTCCTCCCGGCTCCCCGCGGCGAATCGCCTCGGCTCGAAGACGGGCGGGGCGCCGCGAGCGGAGTTTCCGAGGCTGGGCGCTTTACGCCAAGCACGGCGTCCCGAGCTTTCGGGCAAGTTGTCGAACGATGGGCATGAAGAGGATCGCGCTGGACTGGGGAGATCGCGTTCGCCGCTCCGCATGGCGGCTGATCGCCCTACCCGGGCCATTTCGCTGGCTCGGGCGCCACCTGGAGCCCGTGTTGCGGACGTTCGACGAGCGCTACTGGGAGCGCCAGTGGGTCGTCGAGCGCTCCCGTGACCCCGGCGTGCTCGCCGACGTCGTGCCGGATCAACTGAAGACGGCGGTCGCGGACGGATGGATCGCACCCGGATCCCGGTGCATCGACGTCGGGACGGGCCGGGGACAGGTCGCCGCATGGCTCGCCGAGCAGGGGTTCGACGTGCTGGCTGCCGACATCTCCGAGGAGGCGACCCGGCTCGGAAGCCTTCACTTCGGGCACCTGGCGCCACGCCTCGAGTTCCGCACGCTCGACGTCTCGCAAGCCACCGAAGAAATGGAGGGACGCTTCGACTTCCTGTTCGACCGCGGCTGCTACCACGTCCTCCCGGTCCTGCAGCGCGAGGTCTACCTCGCGAACCTGACCTCGTGGGCGCGCCCGGGAGCGAAGTTCCTCCTGTTTTCGCGAAGAGGTTCCGACGCCGACGTTCCGTCGCTCTTCTCACCCTCCTTCGAGATCGTCCACAGCGAGCCGATCCTCTACGTCCGATCCACCGGACCCTATCCGAGGCTCGGTGCGACGGGGACCGCCTTTCGCATGATCCGGCGAGGCCGGGAGAGCGCCCCCACCGTGCAGGAGTCGGTCGAGACTCCGTCCGCCACCTGAAGCTCGCACCGCCGGCACGACGTCGATCCTCGTGGGAGATCCCTCGTTGACTGCTTCCCCCGCCGCCGGATATTCCGGGGGCTCCGGGCTTTTAGGGCTCCGCGGCCTGGAGACGGGCCTGCTGCAAGTTCCGTCGCCCGCGCCGGCGCCAGCCCTCCGAGGGGCCGCAACGCGGTGGAGGAAACATGGAGACGAGCGACCACCACCACCACCACCAGCGAGGCGAATTGAGCATCCGGCGCCTGTCCGGGTCCCTGGGCGCGGAGGTCACGGGAATCGAGATCGCGAAGGCGGGGCCCGCGGAGGCCCATCGGCTCCGCGAGTTGCTGCTCGAACACCTCGTCCTGTTCCTGCCAGGCCAGCACCTCGATCCCGACCAGCATGTCGCCTTCGGGCGGCTCTTCGGGAAGCTCGAGTCGCACCCGAATCTCGACCTGCGCTCGGAGCGGCCGGAATTCTTCCAGCTCCATGCACGCGGCGGCGTGGGGGGCATCGCCGACGAGTGGCACAGTGACCTCACCTGCGCCGACGAGCCGTCGGTCCTGTCGATCCTCCAGATGGCAGAGTGCCCGGAGGTCGGCGGCGACACGCTCTGGGCCAACATGTACCGCGCCTACGACACGCTCTCGCCCGCGATGCGCGACTTCTGCGAGGGTCTGACCGCGCTCCACGACGCAGATCCCCACGGCCACTCCGAGCGCACCGCGATCCACCCGGTCGTGCGGGTCCACCCGGAGACCGGGCGCAAGTCGCTCTTCGTGAACGAACACTTCACCCGGCGCATCGTCGAGCTGAGCCACCAGGAGAGCGACGCACTCCTCGCCTTCCTCGTCCGCTGGGCGACCAGCCCGCGCTTCACCGTCCGCTACCGCTGGACGGCGGGCACGATCGCCATCTGGGACAATCGCTGCACACAGCACCACGTGCTCGACGACTTCGAGGGCGACCGCCTTATCCAGCGCGTGACCGTCATGGGCGACCGGCCATCCGCCGCGGGCCCGCCGCGTTGGGAGCCCTACATCGCCCCCTTGAGCGCCGCGAGCCGGCACGACCGTCAACTCGCGAGACACCTGAAGGAGCGGGGCACCGCCGAGTAGACTCTTCGTTCAGCCCGCGACCTTCGCCGCCTCGGATGCGCGTCGGAACTCGAGGCCCTCGAATCGCCCCGACTTGCGCCACTCGTCGATGTACTGGAAGTAGGCGACCGGACCGAGCGGGTGCCGCCCGACGTTCAGGCGTTCTCGTCGGCCCATCTCCTGGCCCTCGTTGTTGTAGTAGCCCGGCGTGCACTCCGGGTTGCCGAGAAAGGTATCGGGGGCGCTCTCGATCAGGTCGACCCAGAAACCCTCGGCCGCAGGCGTCGCCTCGACATGCTCGCGCCCGGCGTCGAGCGCATGGCGCACCACCTTCGCGATCGTCGTGCCGGCCTCGACCAGGTTCTGGGTGATATTCGAGATGAGTCCGCCTCCCTGCGAGAGACTCACGATGAAGAGGTTGGGGAAGCCGTGCGCGTGGATGCCGTGCAGGCTCCGCATGCCGCCCTTCCAGTGCGCGGACAGCGTCTCGCCGTCCCGCCCTCTCGTCTCGAAGCCGCACCTGCGCGTGAAGTCGGTCGCGAACTCGAAGCCCGAGGCGAAGACGAGGCCGTCGAGCGCAAAGTGCCGGCCGTTCGCCCAGACGCCGGTCGCGTCGATACGCTCGACTCCCTTGCCGTCGGTGTCGACGAGGTGCACGTTCGGCCGATTGAAGCTCTGGAGATACTCGTCGTGGAAACAGGGACGCTTGCAGAGCTGGCGGTACCAGGGCTTGAGCTTCTCCGCGGTCGCGGGATCCCTCACGATCGCGTCCACGCGCGCCCGGATCTCGGTCATCTTCTCGTCGTCGCTGCCCTCGAAGGCCTTCCGGATCGCGGCCATGTCGAGCATGCTGCCGCTCTCGCCGAGGTCTTTCACGATGCGATCCCGGACCCGGGTCGCGATGTCGGTCCAGCCGTCCTGCACGAGATCCTCGTCGGCGAAGCCGCCGGTCTGGAGCGTCGCGAAGTTCATGAGCCACTTCGCCTGCCAGCCAGGATCGAGGCTATCGAACCAGGCCGGGTCGATCGGGTGGTTGTTGCGGACGTCGATCGACGAGGGCGTGCGCTGGAACACGAAGAGTTCCCTTGCGTCGCGTCCGAGTGGGGGGATGCACTGCACGGCGGTCGCACCCGTGCCGATGATCCCGACCCGCTTATCGGCAAGTCGGGTCATGGGAGACCCGCTCGGGTCGCCGCCGGTCCATGCATAGTCCCAGCGGCTCGTATGAAAGGCTTGACCGCCGAAGCTTTCCAGCCCCGGGACCCCGGGGAGTTTCGGCCGGTGAAGGGGCCCCGTGCCCATCGCGACGAAACGCGCGCGGATCCGGTCGCCGCGGTCGGTGTGGATGACCCAGCGCGCGTCGCATTCGTCCCACTCGAGCAGCGTGACGTTGGTCGAGAAGAGCGCCTTCCCGCGCAGCCCGAAGGCCTCGGCGATCCGCAGCGCGTGGCGCCAGATCTCCGGCGCAAGGACGTACTTCATCGTAGGCCGGGTGCCGACCTCCTCGATGAGCGGCAGGTAGACCATCGCCGCCGTGTCGCACATCGCGCCGGGGTATCGGTTCCAGTACCAGACCCCGCCGAAGTCGCCGCCCCCCTCGATGATGTGGAAGTCCTCGATACCCGCCTGTTTCATGCGGGCGCCGGTGCAGAGTCCGGCGAAGCCACCACCGATGAACGCGACCGTGACCTCGGAGAAGACCGGTGCGCGCTCGACCCGCGGGACATAGGGGTCTTCGACGAAGTGGGCGAAGCGACCGGTCGGCTCGACATACTGGTGGTTGCCGTCGGCGCGCAGGCGCTTGTCGCGCTCTTCGCGATAGCGGATGCGGAGTGTTTCGCGTTCCGCCTGAGTCAGGCAGACTTGGCTGTCATCAGACGGCATGAGGGGGGCCTCCTCGGGCAAGTGTCTCGCCGCGAACGCCCCGTCATGCCCCCGCCGCGATTCGAACGCGGGACCCCAGGATTAGGAATCCTGTGCTCTATCCACCTGAGCTACGGGGGCGTGCGACGGAACGGGCACGGGCTGCGACGGCGCGAGCTCGCACCATCCCCAGGCGCGCGCACGGATTCAGGCCTTGTTCGCGCCCATCTTGAGCCGGTCCGCCCAGAACAACACGACCGGGGCCGCGATGTAGATCGACGAGTACGTGCCCGTGATGAAACCGACGATGAGCGCGACCGCGAACGGCTGCAATCCCTTGCCGCCGAGGAACAGGAGCGCGAGCAGGACGAGGAGCGCGGTGCCGGTGGTGAGCAGCGTGCGCGAAAGCGTCTCGTTGATGCTCTGGTTGATGATCTGGGCCAGGGGTGCCTTGCGGTCCTTGCGCAACTTCTCGCGGATGCGGTCCGATACGATGATCGTGTCGTGAATGGAGAAGCCGACCACCGTAAGCACCGCGGCGAGCGTCGTCAGGTCGAACGCCATGCGCGTCAGGATGAGGGCTCCGAGGGTGATGAGCACGTCGTGGATCAGCGCGATCACGGCGCCCACGCCAAAGCTCAGGTCGAAACGTATCGCGACGTAGAAGCCCATGAAGAGCGTCGCTACCGCTACCGCCATGAAGCCGCGCCTGCGCAATTCCGACCCGACACGCGGCCCCACGCTCTCGACGCTCAGGATCTCGAACGACTCGTCGCCGGGATGGCCCTTCTGGAGAAGGGCCTTCAGCGTGTCGGTGATGGTCGCCATTTCCTGGCCTTCCTGCGTCTCGAAGCGCAGGAGGAACTCCTTGCCCTGTTCGCCGAAGTCCTGAACCGTCAGGTCGCGGAGGTTCAACTCCGCGAGTTCGTCGCGCACCGCCGAAGCCGTGGTCTGCTCGGAGAACCGCAGGCGGATGTCGGTGCCGCCCTTGAAGTCGATGCCCAGGTTGAGCCCGCGGGTGAGCAGCAACCCGATCGCCGCCAGGTTCAGCAGGGTCGAGAGCAGGAGGAAGAACTTCCTCTTGCCCACGAAGTCGATGTTCACGTCCCTGGGAACCAGGGTCGTGAACGAGTAATCCTGCTTCACCGGGGCCACGACGGCCTTGCGGCCGGTCGCGGGGGCCCCAGCGGGCTTCGGGGGCGTTTTGGAAGACTCGGCCATGAGCGCCCTTGCCTAGCAACATCGGCCGGGAGCCTCAACCAATGACCCCTCGAAAGTCCTGGCCCCCGCTCACATCTCCTGACGGCCCTCGAGCGACTTCGTCAGGGTAACGACGTCGGTGTACTCCACGTCCCCGCCCATCGGCAGCCCTCGGGCGATCCGCGTCACCCGCACCCCGAGCGGCTTGAGCATGCGCGCGACGTAGAGGGCGGTCGCTTCTCCCTCGGGCGTCGGATTCGTCGCAACGATCACCTCGGCGATACCCCCAGCCCGCACCCGCTCGACCAGTTCGCCGCAGCGCAGGTGCTCGGGCCCGACACCATCGAGGGGCGCCAGCGCGCCACCGAGCACATGGTAGCGACCGCGGTATTCCCGCGCCCGCTCGAAGGCCATCAAGTCGGCCGGTTCCTCGACCACGCATACTTCCTCGGGCTTGCGCCGGGGGTCCAAGCAGATCGGGCAGGGATCGCGCTCGGTCAACCCGAAACAAACGGAGCACAGGCGGCTTTGCTCCTTCACCCCGAGCAGGGCCTGGGCGAAGTGAGCCGCGAACGACGACTCGGTGCGCAGCACGAAGAAAGCGAGCCGCAATGCCGTCTTCTCGCCGACACCCGGCAGTCGCTTGAACTCCTCTACCAGCCGCTGCATCGATGGCGTGAGTTCCGACGACACCGATGGCTCCGATCAGCCCAGACCCGGGATGCGCAGCCCGCCGGTGAGTTTCTTCATCTCCTCGGCCATCATCTCCTGCCCCTTCTTCACGGCCTGGTTCACGGCGGCGACGACGAGGTCCTGCAACATCTCTCGATCGCCCGCCGCGACGACCTTCGGATCGATCGTGATCGCGAGCAATTCCAGGCGGCCGTTCATGCGTGCGGTCACCATGCCGCCACCGGCCGAAGCCTCGACCACCCGCAGACCGACCTCGGCCTGCGCCGAGGCGAGGCGTTCCTGCATCGCCTTCGCCTGCTCCACCAGGTCGCCGAGACCCGGGATCTCGAAGCCCTTCGCCATACCCTCCCCCTTCCTCGCATCGCCGGAGGCGGCGCCGGATCAGCGCCGATTGCGCGGCACGACCGCCTCGACCGTACCTTCGAGGATCTCGACGCTCGCCTGAACGAGCGGGTCCTCGCGCGCCTGGCGATCGAGCGTCTTGGTCTCGGGCCGCGCCGGCGCAGGACCGGTCGCATCCCCCGGCCCCGGACCCGGGACCATCGGCGCGAAGCGGACCCGCCGCCCGAAGGTGCGCTCGATCGCCGCCTCGACGGCCGCGCGCACCTCGCGTTCGGAAAGCGCCGTCACGGCCTCGCGCCCGGTCACCGCCACGCGCGCCTCCTCGTCGTCGATCGAGAGAAGTCGACTGTAAGACAGGCGGAAGAACTTGGCGGCCCGCTCGCGCTGCAGCCCCTCGACGAGGTGCTGCCAGCGCGCCTCGTCGGAAGCACTCGCCGTCGAGGCGCCCGCCGCCGATGCCGGACCGGTCGAGTCCGCGGGGCGCTCCATGACGCGTGTCCCGTCGTCCACCGACTCTCCGATACCGCTGGCCGCGGTGGGTGCGGCGATCACGGCGCCGCCGGAGCGCGCCCCCGCTGCCGTCGCGGGGCGCAGCGGCGCCGCGGTCGTCGTGGGCAACGCCGCCGTCGAGCGCCATCCGCCGCCGGACGACGGGCGCGATGCCGCCGGCGGTGCACTCCCACCCGCGCTCCCGCTCTCGATCGCTTCGAGCCGCACGACCAGTTCGCCGATCCCGACCAGTGGCGTGAGCACCGCCATGCGGACCACCGCCATCTCGACGACGAGTCTCGGGTCGGGGGCGCGTGCGATGTCGCCGAGCGTATCGAGCACGATCCGGAACCAGCGCTGGAGATCGGCCGGGTCGATCCCCTTGCCCGCCGCCTCCAACTCCTCGATCTCGGCAGGCTGCAGGTCGGTGAGGACCCCCTTGCCGGCGGCCGCCAGAATGCTCAGGTTGCGGATGCGTTCGAGCAGGTCCGCACAGAGCCGCGACAAGTCGGTGCCCTGCGCCTGGACCCGGGCGAGCACCTCGAGCGCGTCCGACGCGGAGCGCGCCGCCACCGCGGCCAGCAGTTCCCGCACCGCGCGTCGATCCGGCAGTCCGAGCGACTCCGCGATCGCAGCCGCATCGATCCGGCCACCGGCGAAGGCGAGCACCTGGTCGAGCAGCGAGGTCGCGTCGCGCATGCTCCCACCCGATTCGCGCGCGATCGCGAGCAGCGCCTCCGGATCCGCCTCCACGCCCTCGCGGGTGGCGATCGCACCGAGCGCCGCCGCCACGGTCTCGCCGGCCACGGCGCGAAAATCATAGCGCTGGCAGCGCGAGAGGACGGTCGCGGGGAGCTTGTGGGCAGCCGTCGTCGCGAGGATGAACTTCACGTGCGGCGGCGGCTCTTCGAGCGTCTTCAGGAAGGCGTCGATAGCCTGCTTGGACAGGCCATGCGCCTCGTCGATGATGTAGATGCGGTGGCGCCCGGAGGCCGGCTGGTACTTGACGGTTTCCAGCAGTTCGCGCGCGGCGTCGATGCCGGTCTGCGATGCGGCATCCACCTCGAAGACGTCGAGCGATCGCCCCTCGGTGATCTCCATGCAATTGATGCAGCGATTGCAGGGTTCCGCCGTGGGCCCGTTTTCGCAGTTGAGCGCCTTGGCGAGAATGCGCGCGGTCGTCGTCTTCCCCACGCCGCGCATGCCGCTGAAGACGAAGGCGTGAGCCACGCGCCCGGCACGGATCGCATTCACCAGCGTCTGGGTGACGTGCTCCTGGCCGACGACGTCGGCGAAGGTCTGCGGTCGGGCGCGACGAGCGAGCACCTGGTAAGCGCCGCCGGCCTGCGCCGGGGCACCAGTCGTGGGAAACAACTCCGCCTCGCCGCTCATCTCGGCCGATCCGCCTCGCGCCCCTCCCTGGAAAGTCCGCGCCGTGCGGAGAGTCGCGCCGGAGAGGGGGCTGGGGCGCGACGTTCGGGAAGGTCAGTGATAGCTAGGCACCCCCGCGGCACAGAGAGAAATCGGGACCGTTGCTCCCTTCCGGGCCTGGCGGGGTTCGCGACCCGCTCTTGCGCGGGACCTAGCTATCACTCACCCGCCCGACGCTCGAGACGATACCCCCCTCGCTGCCCGGGCGCAAGGCGACACGAGGGTCAGGCGCGCTGCTGGAGCGCCCGCACGAGGCGCACCGGATAGGCGATTCCCGACCACAGGGCGACCAGGAGCGCGATCCACAGGAAGACCATGCCGGCCTGGAAGAGGTCGATGGGACCCAGCCGGTAGCGGGCGATCAACGGCACGAGAGCGATTACCTCGAAGGTCATCTTCGCCTTGCCGAGCGACTCGGCTCCGAGCACGATCCCCTCGCCGAGGGCGATCGTCCTGAGTCCCGTCACCGCCAGTTCCCGGGCGGCGATGATCGCGACCATCCAGGCGGGTACACGCGGCCCCTCGGGCATCGCGGCGAGCATGACGAGGGCGCTGATGACGAGGACCTTGTCGGCGAGCGGGTCGAGGAACTTTCCCAATTGCGTCGTGAGACCGCGCGTTCGGGCCAGGTAGCCGTCGAGCCAATCGCTCAGGCAGGCGAGCAGGAAGATGACCGCGCCGATTGCCGCCGCACGCGGCCCCGAGTCGGTGAGCAACCAGATGAGCACCGGAGCGACCAGCAGGCGCCCGAGCGAGAGGACGTTCGGGAGGTTCAGGGCAGCCGCCCTGCCTGTCGTGGCGGACGGCGTCGCCTTCATCCCCGGACCACCTAGCGCCGTGGCGCCGGCCAGCCGAAGCTGCGGGCGAGCCGGATGGGTTGGCGATCGAGACTGCGCACGCGATCGAGATTGCGCACGCGATCGAGTGTCCGGTTGGCGAGGAACTCGTCGCGGAATCGCAGCACGCGACCGAGGTACTCGCGGGTCTCGCGATAGGGTGGCACGCCGCCGTAGTTCTCCACGGCCGACGGCCCGGCGTTGTACGCCGCGATCGCGAGCGTCAAGTCGTTGCCGAAGCGATCGAGCATCATGCGCAGGTATTGGGTGCCACCCTCGACGTTCTGCGCGGGTTCGAAGGCGTCGCTCACCCCGACCATGTCCGCGGTTCCCGGCATGAGCTGCATGAGGCCCATCGCCCCCGCACGCGACACGGCTTGGTCGTTGTACCCGGACTCGGCTCGTACGACGGCGTGCACGAGTTCCGGCTCGACCCCGTGGCGCTGCGCCGCCCGGTCGATCATCCGCGTCAGGTCCCGGGGCGGCATCCCATCGGGGCCGAGTCTGCCCGACACCCCGCGCGCCCGGGGCGACGGCGGACCGACGAAGTTCGTCGCGTAGGCCGGATTCGCCGGATCGAGCCGATCCTTGGGGACGCGGAAGCGCTTGCCCGACCCCGGGGTGAAGATCAGGCGTGACACCTCGCCACCCGACCCGGTCCCGAGGGCCGCCCTCAGGGGCTTCCAGCGCGAGTCGGCCTCGGGCCTGATGTTGCTGAAATGGATCGTGTTCGCACGGTCGACGAAACTGTAGACGCGGTCGCCTCGCGCGGGGCCGGCTGTTCGGTTTTTGCCCCCGGCCAAGGCCGGGGAGGTTCCGAACATCGCCGAGGCCGCAAGTACGAGGGCCACCAAAGTTGCCGCGGGAAGGGTTCGCCGGCATCCGCCTGCATCCCCGCACGCCGCTCCATCGGTGAAGAGCGGATCATCCTGCATCGGGACGGAACCTAACCGCGCACCCCCCTCCGGGTCAAACCCGCGAAAGGCATTTTCCTTGACGCACCGGGTCGATCCACGCCGAGAGGCCGTCGCCCGCCCGCACCTGCGGTGGGACGCTGGACTTGCGGGCGGTTTCCCCGGAGGTTTTATAGATGTACCGGGGTCCGGCCCGGCACAGATGGTGACCGGGCAACGCCGATGACCCGAGACTTCGACTTCCTGGTACTGGGCAGCGGCATCGCCGGCATGGCAGCGGCACTCGAGGCCTCCCGCCATGGCAGCGTCTGCGTCGTCACCAAGGCCCGCCTTCCCGAGGGGTCGAGCGACTGGGCGCAGGGTGGCATCGCCTCGGTCTGGAGTCCGGACGACTCACTCGACTCGCACGCCACCGACACCGAGGTCGCGGGAGCCGGTCTCTGTCACCCCGACATCGTGCGACTCGTCGTCGAGGAGGGTCCACGGCGGGTGCGGGACATGATCGCGCTCGGCACCCGATTCTCGCTGCGACCCGACGCCGACGACGCCTATGACGTCGATCTCAGCCTCGAGGGCGGCCACTCCAGGCGGCGCATCCTCCACGCCCTCGATTCGACCGGGCACGAGATGATGCGGGCGCTGATCGAGGCGGTTCACGCCCGGCCTTCGATCAGCATCCTCGAGCAGACGCTCGCGGTCGACCTCCTGGTGAGCACCAAGTTCGGCCTGCCCGGGCCGCCGCGATGCTGGGGCGCCTACGCGCTCGACAAGCAATCGGGCGGTGTCCTGACGCTGCGCGCCCGCACCACCATTCTCGCAACCGGCGGCGCCGGCAAGGTCTACCTGTACACCAGCAATCCCGACGTCGCGACCGGCGACGGCGTCGCGATCGCTTACCGCGCGGGCGCGCCGATCGCGAACATGGAGTTCATCCAGTTCCACCCGACCTGCCTCTACCATCCGCTGGCCAAGTCGTTCCTCATCAGCGAGACGGTGCGCGGCGAAGGCGGCGTCCTCAAGCGTCCCGACGGAACGCCGTTCATGGCCGCCTACGACAAGCGCGCCGAACTCGCACCGCGCGATATCGTCGCACGCGCGATCGATCGCGAGATGAAGTCGCGCGGCTTCGACTGCGTACTGCTCGACATCTCGCACCGCCCTGCCGGATTCCTCGAGCAGCGCTTTCCGACCATCATCGCCCGCTGCCGCGAGTACGGGATCGACCCCACCCGCGAGCCGATCCCGGTCGTGCCCGCCGCCCACTACACCTGCGGCGGAGTCCTCACCGACGACCGGGGCCGCACGAGCCTCGACGGACTCTGGGCCGCCGGCGAAGTCGCCTCCACCGGCCTCCACGGCGCCAACCGCCTCGCCTCGAACTCACTGCTCGAGGGACTCGTCTTCGGGCACCGGGCCGCGGAGGACGCCGGCTTGCGCCTCGCCGCGGATCAGGAGCCGCCTCCCGGCATCCCCGCCTGGAACCCCGGAAGTGCCCGGTCGAGCGACGAGTCGGTGCTGGTGAGCCAGAGCTGGGAGGAGATCCGCCGCTTCATGTGGAACTACGTCGGCATCGTCCGCAGCGATCGCCGGCTCGCGCGCGCCCGCGCCCGGATCGACCTGGTGCTCGACGAGATACGGGACGATTACTGGGACTTTCTCCCCACAGCCGACTCGCTCGAAGTGCGTAATCTGGCGACGGTCGCCGACCTCATCATCGCGTCGGCCGCACAGCGGCGCGAAAGCCGGGGCCTCCACTTCAATGTCGACTGCCCCGAGACCGACGACGTGCACTGGAAGCACGACTCGATCCTGGTGCGCGACCCGATCTCGCAGCGCCCGGTTCCCTGGCATGCCGGCTGATCACCGGCGACGCGCGGAGGCGTCGAAGAGCTTCAACTGCCGCGGCTCAGCCATCTCGTCCACTTCAACCGGGTAGTGCCCGGTGAAGCAGGCGCTGCAGAAGCGCGTGCGCTGACTCGGGTCGAACGCGAACAGACCTTCCTCGCTCAGGTAGGCGAGCGAATCCGCGCCGATGAAGCGGCGAATCTCCTCGACCGACTGCGAGGCCGCGATGAGTTCCTCGCGCGTCGGGGTGTCGATCCCGTAGTAGCAAGGCGAGATCGTGGGCGGCGAACTGATCCGCATGTGGACCTCTCGCGCACCCGCCAAGCGGATCATCGCGACGATCTTCTTGCTGGTCGTCCCCCGCACCAGGGAGTCGTCGACGACGATCACGCGCTTGTCGAGGAGCAGTTCGGGCATCGCGTTGAGCTTGACCCGAACGCCGAAGTGGCGGATCGAGTCGGTCGGCTCGATGAACGTCCGCCCGACGTAGTGGTTGCGGATCAATCCCATCTCGTAGGGGACGCCCGCCTGCTCCGCATAGCCGAGTGCCGCAGGCACCCCGGAGTCCGGCACCGGGATCACCAGGTCCGAGGGAACGTGGCTCTCGCGCGCGAGTTGCCGGCCGAGTTCCCGGCGCACTTGGTAGACGGTGCGCCCGAAGACCCGGCTGTCGGGGCGGGCGAAGTAGACGTACTCGAAGACGCAGTGGTGGGGTTCGCCCGCCGGCAGGAGACGGTGCGACTGGAGTCCCCGGGAATTGACGACGAGGATCTCGCCCGGCTCGACCTCGCGCACGTAATCCGCGTTGATCAAGTCGAGCGCGCAGGTTTCCGAGACGACGACCCAGGCGTCCTTCACCCGCCCGAGCACCAGCGGCCGGAGCCCGTGCGGATCGCGCACGGCGATGAGTTCGTCGCGCGACAACAACACGAGGGAATAGGCGCCGCGCACCTCCAGGAGCGCCTCGACCAGTTTACCGACCAGCGTGCCCGCGCGCGATTGCGCGATCAGGTGGATGATGACCTCGGTATCGGAGGTCGACTGGAAGATCGACCCCGAGGACTCGAGACGCTCGCGTACCTGGTTGGCGTTCACGAGATTCCCGTTGTGGGCGATCGCGAGCGCCCCGCCGGAGTACTCGACGACCAGCGGCTGCGCGTTCTTGAGGACCGTCTCACCGTGGGTCGCGTAGCGATTGTGGCCGATCGCCGACGTCCCGGTGAGTCTGTGGATGATGTCGGGATTGAAAACGTCGGCGACCAGGCCCAGACCACGATGGGAGATCAGGGCGTCGCCGCGCGACGAGACGATACCGGCCGACTCCTGCCCGCGGTGCTGCATCGAGTAGAGCGCCAGATAGGCGAGGTTGGAGGCTTCAGCGTGTCCGTGGATGCCGACGACGCCGCACTCCTCGTGGAACCGGTCGGCGGAGTCGTGACCCGACGCCCAGGGCGCCACGAGGGGCGCCCTCGCCCCAAGCTTCTCCGCCGAGGGCTCGCTCACCGGCTGTCTCCGGCGTCGACGAGTAGGCCGAGGGCCCCGCGCCAGAGTTCGGCGAGTTCGCGGATCCGGATCGAGACGAGGTCGTCGAAGTCGAGCGTCGCGCCGCCGACCTCGCCGAGCGCGGCGATCGGCACCTTGGTCGAGGACGCGAGTTCGCGCAGAGCGGGCGCGCTCTCGCGCCGCACGCTTACCAGCATCCGCCCTTGGCTTTCGCCGAAGAGGAAGGCGTCGGGACGCATTCCCTCGGAGAGCCGGATCCGCGCTCCGTGCATCGGAAGCCCGTCGGGTATCGAGCAGCAAGCCTCGACGACTGCCATCGCGAGCCCACCCTCGGAAACATCGTGGCAGGAAGCCAGGAGCCCGCGGTCAGCCGCACGCAGAATCGTCTCGTGAAGCGCAAGTTCGGCGCGAAAATCCACCCAAGGCGGCGCTCCGCCGCGCCGACCGTGCACCAGGGCCGCGAACTCGCTGCCGGCGAGTTCCTCGCGCGAACTGCCGAGGAGGAAGATCTCGTCTCCCGCCACCTTGAACCACGACGTGAGAGGCTGCGCCGCTCGGACCAGCCCGACCATCGCGATCGTCGGCGTCGGCGGGATCGCCCGGCCCTCGGTCTCGTTGTAAAAGCTCACGTTGCCGCTGACGACCGGCAGATGGAAGGCCGCGCAGGCATCGCGGATCCCGTTCACCGCCTGCTCGAACTGCCACATGATTTCCGGACGCTCCGGATTGCCGAAATTGAGACAATCCGAAACCCCGATCGGTTCCGCCCCGGTTGCGACCAGGTTGCGGGCCGCCTCGCAGATCGCAATGCTCGCGCCGACGTAGGGATCGAGCGCGCAGTAGCGCGAATTGCAGTCGACGGTCATCGCGATCTTCGCCTGTCTACCGGGCACCTGGACGACCGCAGCGTCGCCACCCGGGTGGACGAGTGTACCACCTCCGACGAAGTGGTCGTATTGATCCCAGATCCAGTTGCGCGAGCAGAGGTTCGGGGACGTGACCAGTTGGCGCAGCACCCGGTCGTAGTCGGCGGGCTCCGGGAACACCTCCGGGCTTACCTCCCCGGCGGTCTCGGCTGGTTCCGCGATCGGTCGCTCGAGGGCCGGCGGTTCCGCGAGCAGGTCGACCGGCACCGCGATGACCTCTTCGCCACGGTGGCGGACCCGGTAGATGCCGTCGTCGGTCAGGCGTCCGACGACGGCGGCCTCCAGGTCCCACTTGCGGCACACCGCCTGGATGTCCGCCACGCGGGCCGGTTCGGCCACGATCAGCATGCGCTCCTGTGACTCCGACAGCATGATCTCGTAGGCCGTCATGCCCGTCTCGCGCAGCGGCACGTGGTCGAGGTCGAGGTCGATGCCGAGTCCGCCGCGCGAAGCCATCTCGACGCTCGAACTCGTGAGACCGGCCGCACCGAGGTCCTGCACGGCTACGGCCAGGTCGGCGGCCTGAATCTCGAGCGTCGCCTCGAGCAGGAGCTTCTCGGTGAAGGGGTCGCCCACCTGCACGGTCGGCCGCTTCTCCTCGCTGGTCGCGTCGAACTCCGCCGACGCGAGCAGGCTCGCGCCGTGGATACCGTCGCGCCCGGTGCGGGACCCGATCAGCAGGACCGGGTTGCCGACGCCGCTCGCCTTGGCGAGCATGAGTTTCGCCTCCTCGACGACACCGAGCGTAAAGGCGTTCACCAGGCAGTTGCCGTCGTAACCGTGGTCGAAGTAGACCTCGCCGCCGACGGTCGGGACCCCGATCGAATTGCCGTAACCGCCGATGCCCGCGACCACGCCGCGCACCAGGCTGCGTGTCCTGGGATGGGCAAAGTCGCCGAAGCGCAGCGAGTTCAGCGACGCGATCGGCCGTGCACCCATCGTGAAGATGTCGCGCAGGATGCCTCCCACGCCGGTCGCCGCGCCCTGGTAGGGCTCGATGTACGACGGGTGGTTGTGGCTCTCGATCTTGAAGACGACGGCAAGCCCGCCGCCGATCGAGACGGCGCCGGCGTTCTCGCCCGGTCCTTGGACGACGCGCTCGCCCTCCGTGGGAAGCCGACGGAGATGGAAAAGCGAGCTCTTGTAGCTGCAGTGCTCGGACCACATGACCGCGGCGACGCCGAGCTCCTCGTAGGTCGGCACACGGCCGAGCCGCCCGGTGAGCCGAATCCACTCTTCGGTGGTCAGTCCGTGCTCGCGTGCGAGTTCCGGCGTGACGGGCGGCCGCTGGTCGGATGGTGGCTTGCCCACGTCAGCGCATCGATCCCGCACGCGCTCGCTCGCGCGCCGCGGACACCCAGTGGGCGATCGACTGGAAGATACGCATGCCGTCGGCGCTTCGCCGGGCCCCCTCGACCGCAAGCACAGCGGGATCCGCCGCATGCTCGGGATGCGGCATGAGCCCGAACACGTTGCGGCCTTCGTTCATCACCCCAGCTACATCGCGGACCGAGCCGTTGGGGTTGTAGGCGCTCCGGTCGGCGGCCGCATCGCGTTCCCGCGTACCGTCGGGACGGCAGTAGCGCACCAGGATCCGGCCCTCGCGCTCCATCCGGTCGAGAGTCGCATCGTCGGCGACGTAGCAGCCTTCGCCGTGCTTGACCGGGATCCGCCAGACGTCGCCGCCGAACGCCAGGTTCATGAATGGATTCGAGATGTTCTCGACCCGCAGCGTCACGTCGCGACAGACGAAGCGCAGCCCGCGATTGCGCACCAGCGCGCCGGGCAGAAGTCCCGCCTCGCAGAGTACCTGGAAGCCGTTGCAGATACCGAGAACCAAGCCGCCGCTCTCGGCGTGCTCCGCGATCGCCCCCATGATCGGCGAGAACCGCGCGATCGCCCCGCAGCGCAGGTAGTCGCCGTAGGAGAAGCCGCCCGGCAGGACGACGCAGTCGACCCCGCGCAGGTCGGCGCTCTTGTGCCACAGCGCGACGGTCTCCTGGCCGAGGACGCCTTGGAGGACATGGACGGTATCCCGGTCGTCATTCGAGCCGGGAAACGTCACCACCCCCCACTTCACCGCGAGCCGCCCGCCTGATCGACGGCGACGTCCCCGTCGACGATCTCGACGTGGAAGTCCTCGATCACGCCGTTGGCGAGCAGGCGCTCACACATCGACTTCACCCGTTGGGCGCGATCGCCTGCCGCGGCACCGTCGCCGAGCGTCAGCTCGAGGAACTTGCCCATGCGGACGTCATCGACCTCCGGATAGCCCATCGCGTGCAGGGACGAGCAGATGGCCTTGCCCTGAGGATCGAGGACGCCCCGCTTCGGCATGATGACGACGCGCGCGATCACGTTACGACGCGCCTATACACTTCCTGGTAGGCCTCCTCCACCCCGCCCAGGTCGCGCCGGAATCGGTCCTTGTCGAGTTTCTCGCGCGTCTTGGCGTCCCAGAAGCGGCAGGTGTCCGGGCAGATCTCGTCGCCGAGCAGGATCTCGCCCGACGCGGTACGGCCGAACTCGAGCTTGAAGTCGACCAGCAGGATCCCGCGCTCGAGGAAGAAGGCGCGCAGAAGCTCGTTGATCCGCAGCCCCTGTTCGGTCATGTGGTCGATCTCGGCCCGGGTGGCCATCTTCAGCACCGTCACGTGCCACTCGTTGATCATGGGGTCGCCGAGCGCATCGTCCTTGTAGAAGAGCTCGACGATCGGAGACGGGAGGTCTGCGCCCTCCTCGAGGCCGAGGCGCTTGGCCATGCTGCCGGCGACGATGTTGCGCACGACGAGCTCGACCGGGACGATCTGCAGCTTCTTCACGAGCATCTCGCGCTCGGACAGACGCTCGACGAGATGGGTCTTCACGCCCCGCTTCTCCAGGTGCTTGAAGAGAACCTCGGAGATCGCGTTGTTGACGACGCCCTTGGCGGCGATCGTACCCTTCTTCTGCGCGTTGAAGGCGGTCGCGTCGTCCTTGAAGTACTGGACGACGAGGTCCGGGTCGTCGGTCGACCAGACCTGCTTCGCCTTGCCTTCGTAAAGTTTCTCCCGCTTCTCCATGGGTCCTTCCCCCTCGGTCCGGGAAGCCGCGGCGCGATCGGGCCGCGGGCCGGCATGCATTCCTTAACGAGCCCCGGGCCACGGTGCAGGCGGCAGAGCCGGGCGCACCGCAAGTGCCCGGTCGACGATCTCCCGGGCATGGCGACCGTGGCGCTCCGGATCGAAGAGCTCGGTGATTCGCGCGGGCGGCAGGACGCGCGAGATGTCGCGATCGGCCGCCGCCAGCTCGCGGAAGCTACCCTTGCCGTCGCGCGCCGCGAAGGCCGCCCGCTGGACCCAGCGATAGCCCTCCTCGCGCGGCACCCCGGCATAGACGAGAGCCAGCAGGACCGTCTCCGAGAAGACGAGATCGCCCGACTGCGCGGCATTGGCCGCCATCCGATCGGGATAGACAACGAGCCCCGAGAGGATGCCCGCGAGCCGCGCCAGCATGAAGTCGAGGGCGAGACAGGCGTCGGGCCCGATCACGCGCTCGACCGAGGAGTGGCTGATGTCGCGCTCGTGCCAGAGGGCGACGTTCTCGAGCGCGCTCGTCGCGTAACCGCGCACCAGGCGCGCGAGACCGCAGAGGTTCTCCGCCATCCAGGGATTGCGCTTGTGCGGCATCGCCGAAGAACCCTTCTGGCCCCGGGCGAACGGCTCCTCGGCCTCGAGCACTTCCGTGCGCTGGAGATGGCGCAATTCGGTCGCGACGCGCTCGACCGAGCAGGCGACGAGCGCCAGCGCCGAGAAGAAGGCTGCGTGTCGATCGCGCGGTACGACCTGGGTCGCCACCGGCTCGGGCTGCAGTCCGAGAGTGGCGAGGACTTCCTTCTCGACGTCAGGCGCGATGTGGCCGTAGGTGCCGACGGCGCCCGAGAGCTTGCCGGTCGCGACCTCGCGGGTCGCCACCTCCAGCCGGTCGAAGGCCCGCGTGAACTCGGCATACCAACTCGCCGCCTTCAGTCCGAACGTGATGGGCTCGGCGTGGACGCCGTGGGTTCGGCCGATCATCGGCGTCAGCACATGTTCCGCGGCGAGCTTGCGGATGGGCTCGAGCAGCGCCACGACGTCGCGCAGCAAGAGGTGGCCGGCCGCGCAGAGTTGGACCGCGAACGCCGTGTCGATCACGTCGGAGGACGTGAGCCCGAGATGGAGCCAGCGACCCGACGGGCCGACGCTCTCGGCCGCCGCGGTGACGAAAGCGATCACGTCGTGCTTCACTTCGGCCTCGATCTCGGCGACGCGCGCTGGGTCGACTTTCGCCTTCATCCGGATGTCCCTTGCCGCCTCGGCCGGCACATCGCCGCGACGTGCGAGCGCCTCGCAGACGGCGATTTCGATCTCCAGCCAGGTGTCGAGGCGACGCTCGTCGCTCCAGATCGCCGCCATCTCCGGTCTCGTGTACCGCCCGATCATGTCCCCTCCCCGGCGCCCCCGCGCCCGGTGTGTCCGAAACCCCCCGGTCCCCGCGCCGTCACGGCGCGACCACCCGCCAGCGCCTCCTGCTCTTCGCTGCCCGGCTCCACGCTGCGCCAGTCGGCACGGGCGACGCGGGCGACGACGAGCTGTGCGATCCGCTCGCCCGGCTCGATGCGACGTCTCTCGGAGCCGAGGTTCACCAGCACGACCTTGATCTCGCCGCGGTAGTCGGCGTCGATCGTCCCGGGTGCGTTCAGCACCGTGATGCCCTCGCGCACGGCAAGCCCGCTACGCGGCCGCACCTGCGCCTCGAAGCCGTCGGGCAACGCGATCGCAAGGCCGGTCGGCACCAGCGCTCGACCCAGTGGCTCGAGCACGATCTCCTCATCGATCGCGGCGGCGAGGTCGCAGCCCGATGCTCCCTCGGTCATGTAGCGCGGCAAGGGCGCGCGCGACCCCGAGACCCGCCAGATCGCGATGGGCACGGCTTCGCGCGACTCCGCCATCGAAACTCGCCTCCCGGATCAGGAAAAGCGCAAGACCGACTCGTCCACCGCGTGTTCGCCCAGCTTGCCGAGCAGTGCGACGCCGACCTGATCGGCACGGAAGAGGTCACGCGCGATCGCGAGCACGTCTGCGGATCCGACCGCATCGATTTCGGCGGCGACCTCCTCGGGCGCAATATCATGCCCAAAGTAGATCTCGTTCTTTGCGATCCGGCCCATGCGACTCTCGCTGCTTTCGAGTGCGAGCAGCATGTTGCCCTTGATCTGGCTCTTGGCCCTGGCCAACTCGTCATCGGCGAGGCCGTCGGCCCGCAAGGTCGCGAACTCGCGTACGATCACCTCGAGCACCTCCGCGACGCAGGGCGCGGCGAGGCCGGCGTAGACGGCGAGGTAGCCCGCACCGACGTAGGAACTCAGGAACGAAGCGATCGAGTAAGCCTTGCCGCGCTTCTCGCGGACCTCTTGGAAGAGCCGTGAACTCATTCCGCCGCCGAGCGCCGTGTTGAGGACGTAGGCCGCATAGCGACGCGGATCGTCGTGGGAGATCCCGGGAAGCCCGAGGTTCATGTGGACCTGTTCGAGGTCCTTCTCGAAGACCGCGAGTCCGGGCTGAACCTCCGGTACCGTATAGATCGGCGCCGCCGTCGCCCCCGCGAGCCCGCCGAAGCTGGTCGCGATCCGGTCGACGAGCCAGTCGTGGTCGACGCCTCCGGCCGCCGCGATGACGATTCGATCGGGGCGATACTGACGCGAGATGAATTCGAGAAAGTCCTCGCGCCGCATCGCGCCGACCGTCTCCGCGGTACCGCAGATGGGGTAGGAAAGCGGATGCCCCGGCCAGAAGCGCCGGCTGAAAAGGTCGTGGACGTAGTCGTCGGGCGTGTCCTCGATCTCCGAGATCTCTTGGAGGATCACCGTGCGCTCCCGGTCGATCTCCTCCGGGTCGAAATTCGACTCGAGAAAGATGTCCGAAAGGACGTCGAGGGCGAGCGGAAGGTCCTCCCGCAGCACCTTCGCGTAGTAGCAGGTGTACTCCTTGCCGGTGAAGGCATTGAGCACGCCGCCGACCGCGTCGATCTCCTCGGCGATCTGCTTGGCCGTGCGGCGCCGGGTGCCCTTGAAGAACAGGTGCTCCAGGAAGTGCGAGATACCGTTCTGTGATGGGTCCTCGTAGCGCGAACCGTTCTCGACCCAGATTCCGACGGAGGTCGAGACGAACTGGGGAACGGACTCGGTCAACACCCGCAAGCCGTTGGGCAGCACGGTGCGCCGAACGCCGCCGACTCTGCCGGTGCTTGCGGGTGTCGCCACGAAACGCGGAGAGCGCGACGGCCTAGCCGTCCACGCCCTCGTCTTCCATCGCCTCGCGTCGCGACAGGCGGATCTTGCCCGAGCGGTCGACCTCGAGGACCTTCACCCGCACGCGGTCGCCCTCCTTGAGGACTTCGGTCACCGCGCGAATGCGCTCCTTGGAGATCTGCGAGATGTGGAGAAGCCCATCGGTCCCCGGCATGATCTCGACGAACGCGCCGAAATCCATGATCTTGCGGACCTTGCCGTCGTAGATCCGTCCGACCTCGGCTTCCGCCGTGATGCCCATGATCCGGTCGATGGCCATCTTCATGGCATCGCCATCGCTCGAGGCGATCTGCACGGTACCGTCGTCTTCGATGTCGATCGTGCAGCCGGTCTCCTCGACGAGCGCACGAATCACCTTGCCACCCGGGCCGATGACGTCGCGGATCTTGTCGGTCCTGATCTTGATGGTGGTGATGCGCGGAGCGTAGGGCGACATCTCAGATCGTTCCGAGGACAGCGACTTCGCCATCTCGCCGAGTATGTGGAGCCGTCCGGCTCGTGCCTGTTCGATCGCTGCTCGCATGACCTCGCGGGTGACGCCGCCGATCTTGATGTCCATCTGCAGGGCGGTCACGCCCTCGGCCGTTCCGGCGACCTTGAAGTCCATGTCGCCGAGGTGATCCTCGTCGCCGAGGATGTCCGAGAGGACCGCGATCTTGTCGCCCTCCTTGATGAGGCCCATCGCGATGCCTGCGACCGGCGCCTTCAGCTTCACGCCCGCGTCGAGCAGCGACAGCGAGGCACCACACACCGAAGCCATCGACGAAGAGCCGTTGGACTCGAGGATCTCGGACACGATGCGGATCGTGTACGGGAACTCTTCTTTCGTCGGTAGGACCGGAGAGATGGCCCGCTCGGCGAGGGCGCCATGACCGATCTCGCGGCGTCCGGGGCCGCGCAGGAACTTCACCTCGCCGACGCTATAGGGCGGGAAGTTGTAGTGCAGCATGAATCGCTTGAAGCTCTGGCCGAGCAAAGCATCGATCCGCTGCTGGTCACCCGACGTGCCGAGCGTCGTTGCAACCAGAGCCTGCGTCTCGCCGCGCGTAAAGACCGCCGAGCCATGCACGCGCGGGAGCAACCCGACATCGCAGGTGATCTGTCGCACGTTCTCGAGACCGCGTCCGTCGAGCCGCTTCTTGTCGTTCACGATCATCTCGCGAACGGCGTCGTACTTGAGATCGGAGAACTCGGCCGAAATCGCCTTGCCCGCGTCGGGGAATTCCGCGGCGAGTGCTTCCTGGGTTGCCTTCTTCGCCTCGTCGAACTTGCCCGCGCGCTCCTGCTTCGCGGTCGTCGCGAGAGCCACCTTGAGCAGGGGTTTGGCCACCGCGCGGACACGGTCGCGAAAGGCCTTGTCGTCGGACCCGGCGGGAGCGTCTCGCTTGGGCTTGCCGATCGCCTTCTGCAACTCGTCCTGCAGCTTCAGGATCGGCTGGAGCGCCTCGTGGGCGGCGAAGAGCGCCTCGAGCATGACGTCGTCGGGAACGATGTTGGCGCCGCCCTCGACCATGACGATCGCGTCACGGCTGCCCGCGACGATCATGTTGATGTCGCTCTGCTCCAACTCGGAGGCCGTCGGGTTGATGACGAACTTGCCGCGCACGCGGCCGACGCGTACCCCCGCGATCGGACCGGCAAAGGGGATCTCGGACACGCTGAGCGCCGCCGATGCCCCGCACATGGCGAGCATGTCGGGGTCATTGTCCTTATCCGCCGAGAGCACCGTGGCGACGATCTGCGTCTCGCAGCGCCAGTTCTCGGGGAATAGAGGCCGCAGCGGTCGGTCGATCAGACGGGAAGTCAGGACTTCCTTCTCCGTCGGGCGCCCCTCGCGCTTGAAGAAGCCACCGGGGATCCTCCCGGCCGCGAACGTACGCTCCTGATAATCGACGGTCAGGGGAAGAAAATCGACCTGATCGCGCGGCGTGGGCGAGGCGGTGGCCGTGACCAGTACCATCGTGTCGCCACAGCGCACGAGGGCCGAGCCGCCCGCCTGCTTGGCGAGCCTGCCTACCTCGATCGAAAACGGACGACCGGCGATGTCGGTCGTGACTACCTTGGGCTGCATGGACTTCTCCTGCCGCGCGAAGCCATCATGCCGCGCGGCGCAAGGGAGTTCGGCAGTGGGAGGGACGCTACTTGCGCAGTCCGAGCCGGTCGATGACCTGCTTGTAACGCGCCGGGTCCTCTCTCTTCAGGTAGTCGAGCAGACGTCGCCGTTGACCGACGAGCTTGATCAGCCCCCTCTGGGAGTGGTGGTCCTTCACGTGCATCTTGAAGTGCTCGGTCAGCTGACCGATACGCTCGCTCAGTAGAGCGACCTGCACCTCCGAAGAGCCCGTGTCTTTTTCGTGCAGCCGGTAGTCGCCGACGACTTCCGCCTTGCGCGCCGAGGCTAACGCCACTGTCTTTCCTCCATACGTCTATTGCCCGCCTAGCTAACAGGCCGGTCAGGCCCTGTAAAGGCGAGTCGCCTCCGGGTCAAGGACCCGGCGCAGGGTCCAACTCTCCGCGTCGACCTCGACCACTGCCAGGAGGCGACCACCGGGTGCGATGAGCGCCCCCAGGTGATCTCCGGGTCGCGGCGGGTCAACACGGCCCATCGCGTCGCGCTGTCCTGCCGCGACCGAAAAGGCGAGGCCGCGATCGATCTCGATCTCCCGGATCGGGCGGAGAGCCACCCGTGGCTCGATCAGTGGCAACGCTTCCACCTCGAGCAGCGCCGCGAGCGGACGGGCATCCTCGACCGAAAAGCTGCCGAAGCTCGTGCGCCGCAGAGACTCGAGGCAGCCCAACGTGCCCAGGCGGGCGGCGATCTCCTCTGCGAGCACCCGCACGTAGGTGCCCTTCGAACAGTCGACGGTGAAATCGACGGCCTCGGCGTCCCCCGGAACGATCGCCAGCGAAAGGGCGAGAATCTCGATCGGGCGCTCTTCTCGCTCGACCTCGATTCCCCGGCGAGCCAGCTTGTAGAGCTCCTGGCCATCCTGCTTGACCGCCGAGTACATCGGCGGACGCTGTCGACTCTTCCCGAGAAGGCGATTCGCAACGCCGGCCAGCTCGTCCGGCGTGAAGACCGGCACCCGGGCTTCACCGGTAGTCCTGCCGGTACGGTCGAGGGTATCCGTCGACCGTCCGAGCCGGATCCGGCCGCGGTAGCTCTTGCGCTCGGCGGCGAGGAATTGGGCGATTTTGGTTCCGTCGTCGATGCACAGCGGGAGGAGTCCGGTCGCCATCGGGTCGAGCGTTCCGAGATGCCCGATCGATTCCGGGCGAAAGCGGCGCTTCAGGACACGGACGACTTCGGCGGAGGTGGGTCCCTCGGGCTTGTCGACGAGGAGGATGCCCCCGGCGTTCAGGCGTCACCCCCGTCGTCGCTCCCGTCGCCCCCGGAAGGCACCGCCTCGGCGGGAGTCTCGGCCGTGGTCGCGTGAACCCCGCGCAGCAACTCGTCGATGCGCCGCGCCCCCACAAGTCCCTCGTCGAAGCGGAAATCGAGGTCGGGCATGTAGCGCAACGAGACGGCCTGGGCGACGCCACGGCGCAGAAAGGGCGTTGCGTGCTCGAGCGCACGCAATGCTTCCTTGCGATCGGCTCCCGCGTCGAGCAGCGTGAAGTACACGCGGGCGAGACGCAGGTCCGGGGCAAGTCGAACCGCCGTGATCGTCACGTCGACGAGGCGCGGGTCCTTGCTGCGGCGGATCAGCATTTCGGAGAGAACACGCTGGATCTCGTGCCCCACCCGATCGGCGCGACGTGAGGCCTCGCCGCCGACCGGCTCACCCCCGCTGCCGCGCTCTCCTCGCCCCCGCGTCAAATGCGACTCCCCGACCCGGATGAGGGATCAGGCGTAGCGCTCCGCGTACTGCCCCTTGGGCGCCGGCGGAGTCATCCGACGAGCGACCTCCTCGGTTTCGTAGACCTCCACCACGTCGCCGGGCTTGATGTCGTTGAACGATTCAAGGCCGATGCCGCACTCGTAGCCCGACAGGACCTCGCGCACATCGTCCTTGAAACGGCGCAGGCTGCCGATCTTTCCCGTGTGGATGACCGCGTGGTCGCGCACCAGTCGCGCGAGTCCGCCGCGCAGGATCTTGCCGTCGGTCACCTGGCAGCCGGCGATCACGCCCGCGCCGCTCACGCCGAATACCTGGCGGACCTCCGCGCGCCCGACGGTCTTCTCGCGGATCGTCGGTGCGAGCATTCCCTCGAGCGCCTCTCGGACCTGGTTGATGGCGTCGTAGATGATCGTGTACAGCCGGATGTCGACGCCCTCGCGCTCGGCGAGTTGTGCAGCCTTGGACTCGGGCCGCACGTTGAACCCGAGGATGATCGCGTTGGATGCCGATGCGAGCAGGACGTCGGACTCTGTGACGCCGCCCACCGAGGCGTGCAGCACATTGAGTTGCACCTCGTCGGTCGACAGGCGCGCAAGCGCGTCGCGCAATGCGTCGATCGAGCCCTGCACGTCGGTCTTGAGAACCACGCGCAGTTCCTTCGCCACACCCTTCTCGAGTTGCCTATAGAGGTCGTCGAGCGAGATCTTGCTCGGTTTCGAGAGGTCGGTCTGACGCTGCTTCTCGCGCCGGTGCTCGGCGACCTGCCGCGCCGTCGCCTCGTCGGCAACCGACGCGAACTGGTCGCCGGCGTCGGGGACGCCCGACAGGCCGAGAATCTCGACCGGTGTCGAGGGACCCGCCGACTCGAGTTTCTCGCCATGCGAGTCGAGCATGGCGCGGATGCGCCCGTACTGCAGGCCGACGACGAACGGGTCGCCGTTGTGAAGCGTGCCTTCCTGAATGAGGACCGTGGCCACCGGACCGCGGCCGCGGTCGAGTTTGGCCTCGACGACCGTCCCGCGAGCCCGGGCGGCCGCGTGCGCATGCAATTCGAGCACGTCGGCCTGGAGCAGGACCATATCGAGCAGTTGGTCGATCCCCTGCTTGGTCTTGGCCGAGACCGGCACGACCATCGTGTCGCCTCCCCAGTCCTCGGCCACGAGCCCATTGTCCGACAACGCCTGCTTGACCTTCTCCGCCTGCGAGTCCGGGCGGTCGATCTTGTTCATCGCGACGATGATCGGCACACCGGCCGCGCGCGCGTGGTTGATGGCCTCGACCGTCTGCGGCATCACGCCGTCATCCGCCGCGACGACCAGGATGACGATGTCGGTGATGCTCGCACCGCGGGCACGCATCGACGTGAAGGCCTCGTGGCCCGGGGTGTCGAGGAAGGTGATGCGGCGGTCGCGAACATCGACGGTGTAGGCGCCGATGTGCTGGGTGATGCCGCCCGCCTCACCCGCCGCGACGCTGGTCGTCCGGATCGCGTCGAGCAGCGAGGTCTTTCCGTGGTCGACGTGTCCCATGACCGTCACGACCGGGTAGCGTGGCACCTTTTCGCCGCGTTCCTCTTCGGCCGTCGCTCCTTCGATCTCCTTCTCGGCATCGAAGGCGACGTTCTCGACCGTGTAATCGAACTCGGAGGCGACGAGCACCGCGTGGTCGTGGTCGAGCACGTGGTTCATCGTGGCCATGACGCCGAGATCCATCAGTTTCTTGATGACCTCGCCGGCCTTGAGGCCCATCTCGCGGGCGAGTTCGCCGACCGTGATGACCTCGCTGATGCGCACGATGCGCTTGCGTGCCGAAGGGGTGGTGATCTCGGTGCGCTTCTGCTCCTTACCGGGGGCCGCGCGCTTCTTGAGGGGCTTGCGGCCGAGCCGCGAGGTGCGCTCTGCGAACGGGTCGAACTGGCCTGGCTTACGGATGACTTTCTTGCCGGTGCGCTTGCGTCGCGCGGCCTCCTCGGCGGTCTCTCCGGGAGGACCACCGGGCGCCGGGGCGGCGCCCGGTGCGCTCGGAGCGGCCGGACGGGGGCGCGGCTGCGGGGGCTCGGGCTTGGTCAGGGTGATCCTGCCGAGCACTTGGACCCGGCGCATCCCGTCGTCCAGGCTGGGAGCCGCCAGGGCAGCTCGCGACAGCGCACTCGTTCTGACCAGTCGCGGAGCCTCGGTTGGCGACGGCGAGACCTCGAAACGCGGCGCGGAAGAGATCTCGCCGACGCGGCTCGGGGCCGGTGGTGGAGGCGGCGGCGGCGCGATGCGCTCGACCACCACCGCGGGTCCGAAGTCGACCATCGCCGCGCTGTCGTCGGTGCGCTCGAAACTCGTCTCGAGTCCCACGATGTCGCCTGTGAAACCGGCGTTCTCCGTGCCGTGGACCGGCATCTCGGACAGGCCGAAGAAAGCCCCGTCGCCCGCGCCCCCCACCGGAGCGGGCGGCGCGTCCTCCTTCACGACATCGACGCGCTGGGTCCGTCGTCGAATGACGTTCGGACGAACGCGTGCCTCGACGATCTGTTCGCGAGATGTCACCGAGGCTCCGGCTTCGCGTTCGGTCACCATGCGCTCGCCGACCACGCGCTCGCCGCCGACCGATACGGTCGGTTCATGCACCAGTCCCAATTCGACGCGCACGCGCGCGGCCTCGTCGTCGGCGATGCCGCTCTGAACACGACGCCCCTGGATCCCGAACTGCTCGAGCTTGGCGAGGATGTCCTTGGCAGGAACACCCCACTCCTTCGCCACTTCCGAGATCCGCTTCGACATACGCTGCGCGTCCTTTACGACCTGTCCGACCCGACGCGGGGCGGCCGTTCACCCAGACCGAGAAGAGCCTCCCGTGCCGCGCGCGGCACCAAGGCCCGCAGTCCGGGTAACCTTCTCTTGCCAGCGACGAAGAGCCGCTCGCACTCCCCCGCCTGGTGCAGGTAAGTACCCCGCCCGCCGCTCTTGCGCCACTCGACCGTGGCGCGACCGGCCCCGAGCGCGAGTCGACGCATCTCGACTTGCGGGGCCGGACGCCCACATCCGGCGCAGATGCGAACCGGTACGTGCAGGGACCCTCCGCCGCGAGGGCGCAGCGCCGCGTGAGCCTTCGGGGCGGTTCGCAGTGTATTGCGGGCTCGGGTCATCCCTGGCCGGGCTCCCCGTCGACCGCGGGAACCACCAGGGCGAGATCCGGACCCGGTGCGGCCTCGTCCGAGCCCACGACGAGGTCGCCGGCCGCATCGACCACCGCGGGTGCGTTCGCCGCCGCCTCCGCGGCGAGCCGGGCCTCTTCCGCCGCTACGAGGGCCTGTTCCGCCGCGACACGGGCCTCTTCCGCCGCTACGAGGGCCTGTTCCGCCGCCCGAGCCTGCTTGTCGCGGACGTGTTCACGGGCCGACTCGAGGATGCCCAGCGCGCGCTCGGGCCCGATTCCCTCGATCTCCGCGACCATATCCAGATCGGCGGCGGCCAGGTCTTCGGCCGACTTGAAGTTGTTCTGCAGGAAGATCTCCGCCGTGACGTCGCTCAGACCCGGGATCGAGAGCAACGAGGCTCGCGCGTTGCGCGCCTCCTCGTCCGCCTCGGCCTCCCCGCGGATGTCGAGCTTCCAGCCCGTCAGGCGCGAGGCGAGCGTGACGTTCTGACCCTTCTTTCCGATCGCGAGTGAGAGTTGGTCGTCGGGGACGATCACCTCCATCAGGTGCTCGCCCTCGTCGAGGATGATCTTCGAGACCTTGGCAGGCGCGAGGGCCCGGCAAACGAACTCGGCTGGATCCGGCGTATAGTGGATGATGTCAATCTTCTCGCCGCGCAATTCCTGCACGACCGACTGGACCCGCGTACCGCGCATGCCGACGCAGGCGCCGACCGGGTCGACCTCGCGGTCATGCGACACGACCGCGATCTTGGCGCGCCCCCCCGGCTCCCGAACGGCGGCCTTGACCTCGACGATCCCCTCGTAGATCTCGGGGACCTCCTGCCGGAAGAGTTCGATGAGCAGGTTCGGGTGGGTCCGGCTCAGGACGATCTGCGGGCCCTTCGCGGTCAGGTCGACGTCGTAGATGTAGGCCCGAATACGATCGCCCTGCCGGTAGCGCTCGCGTGGAATCTGCTCCTTCTCGGGGAGGATGGCGTCGGTGCGCCCGAGGTTCACGATGATGTTCTTCTTCTCGAAGCGCTGCACCGTGCCGGAGAAGATCTCGCCCTTGCGGTCCTTGAACTCGTTGTAGATGATCTGCCGCTCGGCATCGCGGACCTTCTGGATGATGCCCTGTTTCGCCGTCTGGGCAGCGATGCGGCCGTCGATCCGCGGTAACTTCTTCAGGATCTCGTCGCCCACCTCGGCTTGGTCGTCGAGATCCCTGCGGGCCACCTCGAAAGTAATCTCGTTTTCCGCGTCCACGACCAGGTCGACCACGCGCTTGATCTCGAAAAGTTCGACGTCTCCGATCTCGACGTTGTACTTGGCTTCGATCAGGCGGTTGAGACCGTATTGCCGCTTGGCGGCCTGGACCATGGCACTCTCGATCGCTTCGATGACGACTTCGCGATCAATCTGCTTCTCCTTGCTGACCTGTTCGATCACCCGGCTCAGCTGAAGTTGGTCCATGGCGGAATCCTCCGATCGCTCAGGAGCGCTTGCTGCGGCGCCCCTCGGCGAAATCATGCTCGTAGTTGGCCCGTTCCACGTCCGCGATCGGGACGACTACCCGACCGCGCGAGGCGTCCTCGACCTCGATCGTCTCGGGATCCGCTGCGGCGAGCCGCCCGACGAAGACGCGGGCGCCGTCGATCGGTGCGTGGGTCTTCACCCGGACCGGCTTGCCGACGAAGCGCGCGAAGTCGGCGGCTTTGCGCAGCGGCCGGTTGATGCCCGGCGAGGAACACTCCAGCGTGTAGATGCCCGGGACCGCGTCGTGGGCGTCGAGGAGGTCACTCACCTCGCGGCTCGCCTCGGCAAGCTCGTCGAGACCGATGCCCCCCTCGCGGTCCATCGTCAGGCGAAGGACGGAGCGGCGACCGGCAGGGTGGAACTCGACGTCGACGAGCTCCATGCCGCGCTCCTGCGCAACAGGCTCGACCAGTCGTGTCACCGTGTCTTCCACCGAGCTCCTCGCCATCGTCGCGCCCCGGTCCGGCCCCGCCGACGGCGGAGTGCCGGCCACTCCCTGCTCTCCCGATCGAACCCCCTGTTGCGGAATCCCTCGACGCCGTCGGCGCCTCGGAAAAAAAAAGCGGGCACGTGGCCCGCTTTCGCTCCCGAGACGGCCTAGACGCCAAGTGGGGTAACATGCACCCTGAGGGGCTGCAACTTCGCAGAACTCGGTCGGATTCTAGGAGTACATCTCCTCGATGAGGGCGCCGTAGTGGCTGGCGACCGACTTGCGCTTCACCTTGAGCGAGGGCGTGAGCTCCCCCCCGGCCTCCGACAGTTCCCGTGGCAGGATGCGGAAGTACTTGACGCTCTCCCACGAAGCGAGTTTCTCGTTCACCTTCTTCACCTGCTCCTCGATGACCTTCTGGACCTCGGGGTGGCGCGCGACCTGCTCCGGGTCGTTCGCGAGGCCGAAACGCTGCGCGAACTGTGGTACCGAGTCGGGATCGAGAGCGAGGAGAACCGTGCAGTACTTGCGGTTGTCGCCGATAACCACGGCCTGGCTTATGTGGGCCTGCATCTTCAGCAGGTTCTCGATCTTCTGCGGTGCCACGTACTTGCCGCCCGAAGTCTTGATCAGGTCCTTCTTTCGGTCGGTGATCCGCAGGAAGCCCTCGGCGTCGATCTCGCCGATGTCGCCAGTATGGAACCAGCCCTCCCGATCCCAGGAAGCCGCCGTCTCCTCCGGCCGACGGTAGTAGCCGAGCGCGACGTTGGGGGCCTTCGCGAAGATCTCGCCGTCGGAGGCGATCCGCAACTCGACCTCCGGGATGGGCTTCCCGACGCTGCCGAACTTGAAGTCGTCGGGCCGGTTCATCGTGAGCGCCGGGGTCGTCTCCGTGAGGCCGTAGCCTTCGAGGATCAGCAACCCGGCCGCGTGGAAGAATTCCTGGATCTCGCGCGCGAGCGGCGAGGCTCCGGAGATCATGATCCGGATGTTGCCGCCGAGCAGGTCGCGCAACTTCGCGAAGACCAGCCGGTCGGCGAGAGCATACTGCAGTTCGAGCAGCATGGGCGGGGACTCCTTGGCCTGCAGGCAGGCGCTGCGCCGCTTGCCCACCGCGACGGCCCAATCGAAGATCTGCTTCTTCAGCCAGCCGCCTGCCTCGGCCGTGGACTGGATCTTGCCGAAGATCTTCTCGTAGATCCGAGGTACGGCCGGGATCACGTGGGGGCGGGTCGCCTTGATGTCGTCGGCGAGCGTGTCGATGCTGCGCGCGTAAGCCGTCACACTGCCCGCGTAGAGGCCGAAGTAGCCCACGAAGCGGGCAAAGGAGTGCGCGAGCGGCAGGAAGAAGAAGTCCACCTCGCCCTCGTCGAGTACGTTGATGCGGGCACTGTTCTCGATCATCGAGAGGTGATTGTGGTGCGACTGGACGACGCCCTTGGGCGAGCCTGTCGTGCCCGACGTGTAGACGATGGTCGCGATGTCGCCGCGATCGATGGCGGCGATCCTCTCGTCCACCCGTGCCACCGCTGCGGCGTTGCCTCGCCCCATGCGCCGCAGATCCGCGAGCGTCATGACGTCTTCGCCCGTGGCGGCGCCCTCGATGAGGATGATCTTGTGCACCTTCACGTCGGCGTGGCTTTCGTCGTCGAGCGTGATGCCGGCGGCGACCGCCTCCCTCACCTTGGCGAGTGTCTTCTCCCCGTCGCAAAAGACAAAACCCGAATCCGAGTCGCGCAGGATGTAGCCGGCCTCGTTGGTAAGGTTCGACTGGTAGATCGGGATCGTCACGCCCCCCGTCGACTGGATGCCGAGATCGGCTTCGAGCCATTCCGGACGGGTCCCGGAGAAGATCGCGGCCCGTTGCCCCGGTTCGAGGCCGAGCGCGATCAGCCCGGCCGCGATCTCGCGCACGGCCGTCTCCATGTCGCGCCACGTGAACTCCTGCCAGGTGCCTTCGCGAAACACCCGGTAGCGCGGCTTGTCTCCGTAGCGAGCGGACCGACGGAAGAACATCTCCGGCAAGCTCCGCAGCGTCTCGGCCTCCGGCTTTTTCATGCTCGCTTGTCGCCGAGCGCGTCCGGCTGATCGTGGAGCGTGACGACGCTCAACACCTGGTAGGTCTTGCGACCGCGAGGCGTCTGCACGGTCACTTCGTCGCCCGCGGTCCGGTTGACGAGTCCCTGCCCGATCGGCGAACTGATCGAGATCAGACCCATGGCGGCGTCGACTTCCTCCGGGAATACCAGGCGGTACTCGATCGACTCGCCCGAGTCGGCATCCTCGACCGTCACGCGGCTGCCATAGGAAATCCGATCACGCGGGATCTGCGCGATCGTGTAGACCGAAAGCTCCCGGATCCTGGTCTGGAGTTGGGCGACCTGGGCCCGCAGGATTCCCTGCCGGTTCTTGGCCGCTTCGTACTCGGCGTTCTCGCGCAAGTCGCCGTGCGCCCGCGCCTCCTCGAGCCGAGCCGGGAGGTCCTGCTGCAGTTCGCGCTGCTTCTCGGCCAGTTCGAGCTTCAGACGCTCGACGATGGGTAGAAACATCGGACTTCCTTCACCTGGTTCGGTCCCGGGGGCGGATCAGATCCTCTTCCCGGTCCGGTGCATACGCACCCGGCGTATACCCCGAGGCCGCCTTCGAGAGCCACGTCGTCGCGTCGTCGCTGAATGGAACCTGCCCGGTCAGAGACCACCAGGTCAGAGCCCCCCCGATAGCGCTTCCCAGAAGAAAACGAAACATGTTCCGGCTTTCGCGGTCGCGGGCCCCGCCCATTCATGACGCCCAAGCCATCGACGCGCCCCTTCGGCTCGCCTATCCGGCTCCCGGCGATGGCAACGACCCTTCTAGAGGTTCTCGCCGCGGTCATCTACCCGCCCGCCTGCCCTCTTTGCGGCCGCGACCGGCCCCTGGCAAGTCCTCCTGCCCCCTGCCGATCCTGTCGCCGCCGCCTCGCCCCTTTGCCCGATGGCTGCGGCAAGTGTGCGGAACCGGGCGAGAGAAACCCTTGCGATCGTTGCACGGTGAGCCCACCCGCCGTCGAGCGAACCCGTGCCTGTCTGCCCTACCGGGCCGGAGATGGGGGCGCCCTCCTGCGGACGGCTCTCGTGCGCTGGAAGTACCAGGGCGACCATGCGATCGGCGCCTGCCTCGCACGCCTGTTCGCAGAACGCACCCGCGCTTTCGAGACCGATGCGGACGCCATCGTGCCGACTCCGATGCGCAGGGCGCGTCTGCTGCGCCGAGGATTCGACCAGGCGGCCGTCTTGGCCCGTGCGGTAGCCTCGACGCGGGCCCTTCCGGTCCTGGCGGCCCTGCGACGACTGCGCGGCGGAGCCAGCCAGACGGCGCTCGGCCGGGGAGCGCGGGAGGCGAATGTACGCGGGGCGTTCCGGGTGCGCGACGCCGCAGCGGTCGAAGGTCGGAGCATCCTCCTGGTCGACGACGTCCTCACCTCCGGAGCCACCTCCGACGAGTGTGCCAGCGTCCTGCGCCGGGCCGGGGCGCGGCGGGTCGAACTGTGGACGCTCGGCCGTACTCTACGACCCGGGAAATAAATTTTTGCCGAATAGCTCCGGCTTGCCGGCCGTACCGCTTCGGGCTAGAAAAGGACGCCGATTTACTCCCGACGCCGCCGAGCGGCCCATCCCAACACGAGAGAACCCCCATGAAACTCGCCGTCCTCATCTCCGGTCGTGGTTCGAACCTGGAAGCGATCCTGCGCGCCATCGCGGAGGGCCGTCTCGATGCCACGCCCACTCTTGTCGTGACGAATCGCCCGGAGGCCACCGGCCTGGAGCACGCCCGTCGCCACGGCGTGCCCATCGCGATCCTGCCACACGGGGGCCATGCCGACCGGGCGAGCTACGATGCAACTCTCGTCGAGGTCCTCCGCCAGCACGGCACCGACTCGGTCGCCCTCGCCGGCTTCGATCGGATCGTGACGCCGGTGTTCCTCGCGGCGTTCCCCGGACGCGTACTGAACGTCCATCCCGCACTGCTCCCCGCTTTTCCCGGGCTGCACGCCCAGCGACAGGCGCTCGAGTACGGCGTGCGGCTCGCCGGCGTCACCATCCATTACGTGGACGAGAAGATGGATCACGGAGCGATCATCGCGCAGGCCGCCGTCCCGATCCTCGACGACGACACCGAGGAGAGCCTGGCGGCCCGGGTCCTCGCAGAAGAGCATCGACTCTACCCGCTCGCCCTCCAGAAACTCGCACATGGCGGCCTGCGCATCTCCGGTCGCCGCGTTCTCGGTGGGTTCACTTGACGGAAGCCGGACGACAAGGCGACCTCGACCCGGTTCTCGTCCGCTGGGGCGACCTTGACGAGGTCGGCGGCCCCGAGTGGAAGGATCTCGACCTCCTGGTCCGGGTGGCCCGCGCTCACTCGATCGCCGGAAATGCCACCAAGGTCGAGCGCTTCTACTCGCGCTGCGCGGAACTCCACCCGAGCCGCGCCGCCCTGTACCATGCGCAGACGGGCTGGTTCTTCCAGCGTGCCAAGCGCTGGGCGCGTGCGATCTCCTGGTACGACCACGCGCTGGCCACGTTTCCCGACTATCATCTGGCGCTGTTCCGCCGCGGCTATTGCCTCGAGCGACTGCATCGTCCGCGCGAGGCGGCGGCGAACCTGGAAGCCGCGGACCACGCTTGGACGGGTGCGAACCCCGCCCAGCGGGAGCGCAGCCTCGGGATCCAATCGCAGGTGCTCTTCCACCTTGCCCGCAACAGCCGCGAGATCGGGGAGACCACCCGCGCGCGTGAAATACTCGAGCGCTGCGAACGACTCGACGCTCGGCCCGATGCAGCGATCAAGCGCGAGCATCTCCTCGCTAGCGCCGCAGCCACTCACCTCCGCGACGGAGACGCCGAGCGGGCCATCGCACTGCTGACCGAAGCCCGCCGCCTCGATCCGTCGTCTGCCGCGATTCTCGAACGGCTGGGCCTCGCGCTCGAGACCAGCGGGCGGGAGGCGGAGGCCGAGGTGGTCCTCCTCGAGGCCGTGGCCATGCCCAAGGGAAGCGTGGCGCTTCTCGGGCTCAGCCGCTTTCTTCTCGCGCGAGGCCGCCATGCCGAGGCGGCCTCGTCCCTGCAGCACGCACTGGAACGCCACCCGCGGGGCGAGGTCCAGATCCGTATCGAGTTGGCGAACCTGCATCGCGCACTCGGCCGTCCGGTCACCGCGCTCGAGGTCCTCGAGCGCCTCAGCGCGGGCCGGGTGCCGCCACACTCCTCGCTCGCGGTCGAAGTCCACCGCACCATGGCAGAAATCGCCTGGGAGCACGGCGACCGCACCACGGCACTCGCACGACTGCGCAACGCGCTCGACCACGATCCGACCGACGCGCGCGCCCGCGCGCTTTTGCAGGAGGTGGAGGGCGCGCCGGACGTGCCCCGCCGCGAGCCGGTCGACCAACCGCTGCCCGGTGAGATCGCGGCGACGCTCGCCGCCCGAGCTCCCGCGCCAACGGTCGAATCGCGAACTACATCGCCGACCGCGGCTTTGGCTTCATCACGCCCGAGGGGTCGAATCGCTCGATCTTCTTCCACGTGAGCCACGTCCCGGAGGATTCGATCGAGGAACTGCAGGCCGGCCGCGCGGTGACCTACATCGTCGTCGAGAACCCCCTCACCGGCAAGAGGCAGGCCGAGGAACTCGCGCTCACCTTCCCCGCTGAGAACGACAGGGTCGATCCGGCCGACGAACGACCCGAGGCCTGACCCGGGCCCCGAACCGTCATTCGCGCGCGCGGTGCGGCGGGTAGCGTCCGACCAGATCCTCGGGCGGAACCCCGCAGGCGTGCAGGAACCGCAAGCGCCACATCAGGAGCACGGTTCGCACGAAGCCGTATTCCTCCCAGCGCCGCCCGGAGGTCTCGACCCGATCACGCAACGCCACGAACGAGCCGCAGCGGCCGAGTGTCCTACTGAGGCGGACGTCCTCCATGAGGGGAATCGGCTCGAACCCGCCGATGGCGTCGAAGGTCGTGCGACGCACGAAGATCGCCTGATCGCCGGTTGCGATTCCACTCCAGCGCGATCGTGCGTTGATGGCCGCGCCGAGCAGCGGAAAGCCGGGATGCCGGCCCCGCAGCCGCACGTCGAAGCGCCCACCGACGGCACCGCCCTCGATCGCCCGGGTCACCGAGGCGCCGAACCCCGCGGGCAGGCGGCTGTCCGCGTGGAGAAAGAGCAGGACGTCGCCGCGCGCGATCGCGGCTCCCGCATTCATCTGGAGGGCGCGCCCCGGCGCGGCGCGGAGGACGCGGTCGGCCAGCCGACCAGCGAGTTCCGAGGTCGCGTCGCGGCTCCCGCCGTCGACGACGATGATATCCGCGACGTGAGGGTCGCGCGCCGAGGCGAGACAGACGGCAATGCCGCTCGCCTCGTCGAGTGCGGGCACCACGACCGAGATCATCGGCCGCCGCACGCTTCGGCCTTGGCCCGCGGTTGCCCGTGTTGCGCCCGGCCGCTAGGCCCGTCGGCCATGATCGTGCCACGGACCTCGACGCCCGCCCGGCAGCACCAGCGCAGCCCGAGCCCACCCGCTCTGCGAACCTGCGTCCTGGGCGCCCTCTTACTGCTCGCTGCAGGCCGGCCAGCCGCGGCGCAACAGGGTCGATTCGGTTTCAACATCGTCCGCATGGAAGGCGTGATCGGCAAGGGCGATCCCACCCGCATGATCGACGTCGTGCTCCTCGTCGGGTCGGCCGAGATTCCCTTCGCCGTGACCGCGGTGCGCCGGGTGTCGCCCAACCCCGAGGAAGGCGTCGGGGTGCTCTTGGCGCTCGGGCCGGGCACGCCTCGCATCAGGGTCGTCGGCGAAGCGGCCTTCGTCGAACCGCTGGCGGCATCCCCTGCGATCACCGGGGTCGTCCTGCTTGGGAACCTCAACACGAGGCAGCGCTTCCTCGAGCTGCTCGGCTGCAGCCTGCCCCCGGCTCCGCCGGTCAACGGCGCATCAGCACCGCGAGGATGATGAGCTGGAGTGCAACGGTCGCGACCAGCAACAGCGTGAGCACGTAGCGGCTCTTCGCGAGAGCCTCGGTGTTCGCAGCATAGGTCTCCGCGAGCCGGGCGATCTCGCTGCGGACGTTGCTCGTCTCGACGTAGAGCCCGCGCACTTCTTCGCGCATCGGCTCGGCGATCCCCTTGATCGCCCCGGAGGTCGCCTGCGCCTCGTCGAGGCGGGAGCCGAGGCCGCCGAAGTCCATGCGCAACGCAGCCAGATCCTCACGCGCACCGTGCAGGTCGGCCGCCAGTGCTACGACCTGGGGCTCCAGGTCGACCGGAGGTGGCTTGGCCGCGTGACGGGCCTGGGCGAAGGCGATCCCGGGCAGGAACAGCAGAACCGCCAGCTGTGCGGGGATGATCCGGCGGGACCGCGCTCGCTTCGCGCGTTCGGGCCAGGTCACCCCGCCGCTCGCCGTCCGCTCAAACATCATGTGGGGCTCTCCCGATGCGGGGCGGCGCATTTCGGCCCCGATGCGCGCGGTTGTTAACACCAAAGGGTACCCGCGCAAGCGCGCTCAAGCGGACACGGGCCGCGAACCGCCGCCCTAAGTCCCCAACGCCTCGCGCCGGGCGAGTTCGGCGTCGAGTTCGCGCGCGAGCCTGCTTGCGAGAAAAGGGCCCTCGAATACGAGCCCGCTATAGAGGGCCACGAGGTCGGCTCCGGCGGCCAACTTGTCGAGGACGTCGGGCAGGGTCATCACCCCGCCGACCCCGATGATCGGGACCCCGGGTCCGGCGGCGGTGCGGACGAGCGCGACGAGTTCGTTCGACCGGGCGCGCAGCGGCGCCCCGGAGAGGCCGCCCGCCTCGGCCTGGAGGGGGCTGCGGCAGCCGGGCCGCGTGAGCGTGGTGTTGCCCGCGATGAAGCCCGCCGCGCCCCCCTCGAGCGCCGCTCGACAGGCATCTCCGACGGCGGCATCCGGGAGATCCGGGGCGAGTTTCACCAGGAGGGGCACCCGCGGGTGGGCGGACCGCTCGAGATCCTCGCGAACCACCTGCACCAGTCGGCCCAGGCGCTCGGGTGCTTGGAGCCCGCGCAGGCCCGGCGTATTGGGCGAACTCACGTTCACGGCAATGTAGTCGGCGAAGCCGGCAAGTCGGCGCACCGAGGTCGCGTAGTCGTCCTCCTCGCGGGCCGAATCGCCCATCGCCACCCGCGAGCAACCGATGTTGATGCCGACCGGGATGCGTGGCCGCCGCCGCAGACGTCGAGCGAGCTGGCGAGCGACTGCCTCCGAACCAGCACCGTTGAAGCCGAGCCGGTTCACCAGCGCCCGGTCCTCGGCGAGCCGGAACAGGCGCGGCTTCGGGTTGCCGGGCTGTGCGAGGGCCGTGACGGTACCCAGTTCGGCGAAGCCGAAGCCCAGCGCCGACCAGAGGTGAGGTGCGACTCCGTTCTTGTCGAAACCGGCCGCGAGTCCGATCGGATGGGGGAAACGCAGCCCGAGGATCCGGCGTTCGAGCCGCCGAGAAGTCGGCGGCTCCGACTCGACCGAGAGCAACGCGAGCATCTCGCCCGCCAGTTGCGACGCGCAGACGGCCCCCTCGTGCGCACGCTCCGCGTCGAGCAGGAACAGCGCGCTTCGCAGCAGCGGGTAGAGGGCGTTCACCCGTCGGCCAGCAGCACGTCGAGTTGACCTCCGCGGTCGAGTTCGGCGAGTTCTTCGTAGCCGCCGACGGACTGACCTGCGATGAAAATCTGCGGCACGGTCCGCCGCCCGGTGCGCTCGACGAGGCGGACCCGCTCCGCGTCGTCGCTGCTCACGTCGATCTCGTGATACGCCACGCCCTTGCGGGCCAGCAAGGACTTGGCCGCATGACAATAGGGACAGGTTCCCGTCGTGTAGATGGTGACCTCGGCCATCGCGGGCTAGGTAATCGATCGGCCGGGAGGCGGCAATGCCCGGCGACAGGGACGGGAGAGGACGATGCAGGAGTTCGATCGGCTGCTCGGGATCATGGCGCGCCTGCGGGCACCGGGCGGCTGTCCGTGGGATCGCGAACAGGACCATCGCTCGATCCGGAAGTACTTGATCGAGGAGGCCTACGAGGTCGCCGAGGCGATCGACCGGGAGGACCCCCGCGAACTCTGTACCGAGCTTGGGGACTTGCTCCTGCAGGTCGTGTTCCACGCCCAGATGGCCAGCGAGCGCGGTGCCTTCGCAGCGGACGACGTGTGTCGGGCGATCTCCGACAAGATGGAACGGCGCCATCCGCACGTCTTCGGCGACACGTTGGTCTCGGGATCGGGCGAGGTCCTGCGCAATTGGGAACGCATCAAGGCGGACGAACGCGGCCCCGGAGCCTCGGCGATCGACGGGGTCCCGCGGGCCCTGCCATCCCTGCAGCGCGCCGAGCGGACCGGCGAGAAGGCGGCCCGGGTCGGCTTCGACTGGAAGGACCTCGGCGCGGTCCTCGCCAAGGTCGACGAGGAGCGACTCGAGGTCGCAGCGGCCCTCGCCTCGGGCGATCGAGCCGCGATCGAGCAGGAGATCGGCGACCTGCTGCTCGCCGTCGCGAATCTCGCCCGCAAGGCCGAGGTGGAGCCCGAGGCGGCTCTCGGCGGGGCCGTCGACCGGTTCGAGCGCCGGTTTCGACATGCCGAGGCGAGCGCCCGAGCCGCCGGGTCGGAGCTCTCGGGCATGGATGAAGTCGCTCTCGACCGCCTCTGGCAGGCGGCCAAGGCCGCCGAGCGAGCCGGCGAAGGGGCCGTGCAGTCGGCCGACGCAGGCCGCGGCGACGCCTGAACCGCGCGCTTTCGACACGGGCCGCGTTGACCCGGGTCGAACCGACCGTTATTCAGGGTTTTTCGAATCGAGGGAAGCATGGCCAACCATCCGTCCGCCGAGAAAAGGCACCGCCAGTCCGCCAAGCGCGCCGAGCGCAACCGCGTCGTCCGCAGCCGGGTCCGCACCACGGTGAAGCGGGCGCGGACCGCGATCGAGAGCGGCGACGTCGCAGTCGCAGCCGAAGAGGTCGCACGCGCCGCCCGCGATCTCGACAAGGCTGCGACCAAGGGCATCATCCACCGCAACAACGCCGCCCGCCGCAAGGCCCGCCTTGCCCGCCACGCCGCCAAGGCTGCCAAGACCACCCCGGCCGCCACGGCCTAGCGCGGCATCTCAGGGCGCGGCCGCGGGTCGCGCGAGGCCTACGAGCCAGCGCTCCAGGCGTGCCTCGATGGCCGCGGCTCCGGTCTTCGCCGCGATGTCGATGCGGGCCAACCCGCGCAACGCGGATTCGAGTTCCGATCGCCGGTAGTTCCGCGCGCGGGGAACGACGAACCAGCCTCGCCCGCCCCCAAAGGCTCGCTTGGCGGCCTCTTCGTCGAGGCCGGAATCGAGCAGGGCGCGGGCCCGCAGGAGAGAGCGCAGTTCTCCGGCGAGTTGCCCGACGATCACCTCGGTTCGCTCGCCGTGCGCGAACAGCGAGCGCAACTCGGCGCAGGCACGACCGATGCGACGCTCGCGAAGCGCCCCTTCCAGGGCGAACGCTGCGAGCGCCCGGTCTCCGCCGATCCCGTCGAGGGCCTCGCGCGGCCCCACCCGTGTCTCGCCCCAGCGCAGGGCGAGCTTCTCCAACTCGCGCACGATGCGACCGGGGTCGTTGCCGACATAGTCGACGATCGCCTCGGCGGCCTCCGGCGCGAGGGCGAGGCCGAGTCCCGCGGCCCTTAGTCCCACGAGCCCGACGAGTTCCCGACGGGTACCGGCGGGATCGCGCGATGACCCGATCTCCATGCGCTCGACCGACTCCCGCAGGGCGGCGAACAGGGACCGTCGCATGTCGGGGTTGTCGGCCACGATGACCACTCGAGTGCCGTCTGGAACCGACTCCAGGAGGGGCACGAGTCCCTTCTGCACCTCCTCGCGCAGCTTTTCCGCGTGGCGGACGACGACGAGGCGCTTGCCGCCAGGCGCGACGGTACCGATCGCCGTTGCCAAGTCGACGAGAGTCGCGCGATCGCCCTGAAGGATGTCGACGGTACCGAAGGCCGGAACCTTGCCGACCGTCCGCTCCTGGATCTCGGCCAGCCGTTCGCCCGCGAGCATCGGGTCGCCGGTCAACAGGACGACCGCCGAGTTCGAGGGCCGCTTGCCACCGGAGCCGCCGCCCTCCCCCTTCCCGCCGTTGCCTGAACCTTCGGAACCCGTGCCGCCCGCTCCGCCGCGCGCGCCGGAGCGGCGCCCGCCCGGCGCTCCCGCCGGCTCGCGTGCAGGCTTGGGGCTCAGAAGTCCTCCACGATCGCGTTGTAGAGATCCCGAGACAGGTTCTCTACGACGCGGTCGAGCGCCTCGCGCCTCTGCGATTCCGAGAGCTGCACGTCGGTCAGCTGGTTCAAGTCATTCGCGTTCAGGTTGGACTGCGAGAGAAACGCCGAGGAGCTCGCGACCACCGTCTGGGAGACCGCGCCATACGAATCGGTCTCGCGCAGCGAGGAGATCCGCCACACCACCGAGTTCGAGCGTGGATCGCGCAGCGAAGCGGCGATCACCATGACCGTCTCGTACTGGAGCGTCTCGTCGCTCTTCGAGAAGGCGACTGGGCGCACCTCGAGGGACGTGATCGAGCCCTCGAGGACCAGATCCGCCTCCGCCGAGTCGTGGACGACGCGGAACTGGCCGCGCCGCCCGATTTCGACCTCGAGTCCCTCGAGCACGTCGTTCTCGACCCCGGGCGAGCGCGTGCGGTTGTCGAAGCGCGTCACCTGGACCCGTCCGCCGCCACCGGGCAGTGTCGATCCCTCCCCGGGGAAGTGGTAGCCGCAGCCGCCCGCGCCGCCGAGGGCGACGAGCACCGCGAACAACCAGCCGATCCCGCCGAGCAGGGACATCAGAGCACCAGGTTCACGAGTCGCCCCGGCACGACGACCACCTTGCGCACCGGCGTGTCGCCGACGATCTCGCGAACCTTCTCGGAGGCGAGCGCCACGGCACGCAGTTCCGCCTCGCCGGCCGCGCGCGGCACCGTCATCCGATCACGAACCTTGCCGTTCACCTGCACGACGATCTCGACCGACTGTTCCTCGAGCGCCGCCTCCTCCCAGCCCGGCCAGCCGGCGTCGTGAACCGACCCCTCGCCACCGAACCATTCGTGCAGCTCCTCGGCGAAGTGCGGAGCGAACGGTACGAGCAGCCGACAGAAGATCCATGCCGTCGCCGCATAGGCCGGCGTCGGTTCGCCCACCGCGCTGCGATGTCGTTGCGTCTCGTTCAGCAACTCCATGAGTGCTGCAATCGCCGTGTTGAAGCCGAAGGCCTCGGTATCCGCCGTGACCTTGCGTACCGCCAAATGGACCCGGCGGCGCAGGCCCTGCCCCGCTTCGTCGAGGCTCGCCGCGGCGCCGATCAGGCCGTCGCGGGCGTCGCGGGGAGCGCTGCGCAAGTGCGCCGCGATCGCCTCACGATCCCGACCGAAGAGGCTCGCGATCCGGTTCAGAAATCGCTCCGCGCCCCCGACCGCCTCGTCGGTCCACTCCATGTTGCTCTCGGGCGGCCCCGCAAAGAGGATCGTGATCCGCGCGACGTCCGAGCCGTGCTCCCGAACGAAAGGCCCCATCGGGACGCCGTTGCCCGCGCTCTTGCTCATCGTGACCGGACCGCTCTGGGCGACCATGACCGGGCCCCGCTCGACGAGATCCCAGCTGCGCTCGCGCAGGGCCGCGCGCATCGCAGCGACTTCGAGGGGACCGGCCGGGCACCCGATCGCCTTCACGAGATCGGGAGGCGCCGACAGGCGACCGTCCGGGGAGCACTCGAGCGCGTTCGTCACGCGCCGCTGCACCATGCCCTGCGTGAACAGCTGCCGGAAAGGCTCGTCCTCGGGCACGAGTCCCTCGTCGTAGAGGACCTTGGTGATGAAACGCGAATAGAGCAGGTGGAGGATCGCGTGCTCGACGCCGCCGATGTACTGGTCGACCGGCATCCAGCGCTCAATCGCCTCGGCCGACCAGATCTCGCGGTCGTTGCGGGCGTCGGCATAGCGCAGGAAATACCAGGAGGAGTCGACGAACGTGTCCATCGTGTCGGTGTCGCGACGCACCGGTTCGCCGGTCTCGGGATCGCTCGCCTGCACGAAGCTCTCGCTCGAGGCGAGCGGCGAGCGCCCGCGCGGCAGGTAGTCGTCGATCTCCGGCAGGATGACCGGGAGATCGGACACCGGGACGGGGATGACGCTCCCGTCCCGCCGGTGGAGCATCGGGATCGGGGTTCCCCAGTAGCGCTGTCGGCTGACGAGCCAGTCGCGCAGGCGCCAGGTCACCTTGGGGCGACCGAGCGAGCGCTCCGCGAGCCAGTCGACGATCGCGCGGCCCGCCTCGCGGTTGGGCCTTCCGTCGAACTCTCCGGACCCGACCAGGAAGCCGTCGTCGACGAAAGCCGCCTGCGGCTCGACCGATGGCGCCGTCCCGGACTGCGCCGCGATGACCGTCCGGATCGGCAGGGCGAAACTGCGGGCGAACGCGAAGTCGCGCTCGTCGTGGGCCGGCACCGCCATGATCGCCCCGGTGCCGTAGCCCGCGAGGACGTAGTCGGCGATCCAGACGGGGACCGATTCGCCGTTGGCCGGGTTCGTGCACCGGGCGCCGAGAGCGACGCCGGTCTTCTCCCGGTCGGTCGACTGCCGGTCGATCTCGCTGCGGCGTCGCGCCTGGGCCACGTAGGCCTCGACGCTCTCGCGCAACTCGGGCTTGCAGATCGTCGCAACGAGCGGATGTTCCGGGGCGAGAACGAGGAAGGTCGCGCCAAAGAGCGTGTCGGGGCGCGTCGTGAAGACGGTGATCGTCGCCTGCGAGCCCTCGACACGGAATTCGACTTCCGCCCCTTCGCTGCGGCCGATCCAGTTGCGCTGCATCGCCTTCACCTTCTCGGGCCAGGCGTCGAGCTTGTCGAGGTCGCGCAGAAGGCGATCGGCGTAGTCCGTGATGCGGAAGAACCACTGGTCGAGTTCGCGCTTCTCGACGAGCGCGCCGCTGCGCCAACTGCGGCCCGATGCATCCACCTGCTCGTTGGCGAGCACCGTCTGGTCGACCGGATCCCAGTTGACCGTAGCCCTGGCGCGGTAGGCGAGACCGCGGCGATGGAGCAGGAGGAAGAGCCACTGCGTCCAGCGATAGTAGTCCGGCTCGCAGGTCGTAACCTCGCGCGACCAGTCGTACATGATGCCGGCGAGGTCGAGGGAGCGCTTGGACTCCGCGATGTTGCGCATCGTCCAAGCGCGCGGCGGAGTCCCGGTCTTGATCGCGGCATTCTCGGCGGGAAGCCCGAAGGCGTCCCATCCGAAGGGGTGGAGGACGTCGCACCCCCGCATGACCCAGTAGCGCGTCAGGCTGTCGCCGATGAAGTAGTTCTTGCCGTGGCCGATGTGCAGGTCGCCGCTCGGATACGGGAACATCTCGAGGATGTAGCGTCGCGGAGCATCGGGGCGGCGTCCGGCCTCGAAGATGCGCTCACGCGCCCAGAAATCCCGCCAGCGCGGTTCGATACCGGGATCGAACCGCGGTCCACCGTGTGCGCCGCCCTCCTCCCGCTTGCCCGATCCGTCGGTCACGCTCGCTCCCTCCCCTGGCCCGGTCGTGGCCGCAGCGGGCAGCCTCACTTCCACGCCCCGATCGCCCGCCACGATCGCATCGGCCCCGGCCATCGAGTCGGCATCTCTGCCGGGGCCGGCCGATCCGCTCCCGGCAACCCCCGAGACGGGTGCCGCAAGAGCGACACCGAGCGGGCTCTTCCCGCCCGCGGGCCGCTTGATCCGGCCTTGTGCCGCCAAGGCCTTCGCAATCGCGTCGACGACTCCGTTCACGAAGCGCGCCGCCTCGTCGCCCGCGAACGAGCGCGCGAGTTCAATCGCTTCGTCGATCACCACCGCGACCGGAATCTCCGGCGATTGCAACATCTCGGCCGTCGCGACCCGCAGGACCTCGGTCTCGATGCGACCGAGCCGAGAAACCTTCCAGTGCGTGCTGGTGCCCCCGATCAGCGCATCGACCTCGGCGCGGCGCCCCCAGGCGAGCCTCGCGAGCGTCTCGGCGTACTCGACTTCCGGGGTGGTCGACGGGTCGGAGGGCGGCCTCGAGTCGGGCTCTTCGTCGCGACCGTCGGGATTCGCGAGCCGCGCGGCGGTGCGTACCGCCTGGGCCGGAGGCACGCCGGCGAGTTCCACCTGGTAGAGCGCCTGAACGGCGAGCACGCGGGCCTGGTGCCGCCACCGCTTGTCGGATGCCATCTGCGGACGGCTCAGGCCCTGGCCAGGCGTTCGATCAGGTCCGCCATCTCCAGCGCCGTCACCGCCGCCTCGTAGCCCTTGTTGCCGTGTCCGCTGCCGGAGCGCGCGAGCGCCTGCTCCAGGTTGTCGGTCGTGAGGACGCCGAAGGCGACCGGGATGCGGTGGCGGCAGGCGACCTCGTTCACGCCGCGGCTGACCTCGCGCGCGATGAACTCGAAGTGGGGTGTCTCGCCGCGCACCACCGCGCCGATGCAGACGATTGCGCCATAGCGACCCGAGGCCGCGCAGTGCTCGGCCGCAACGGTGATCTCGAACGCACCCGGCACGTGGACGACGTCGATGTCGTCGGGGCGCACGCCGTGAGCCTGCAGACCTTCGACCGCACCGTCGAGGAGCGCGCCGGTCACGGCCCGGTTGAAACGCGACACCACCACGGCAACGCGCCGGCCCGAACCAAGCGGATCCCCCTGGAACTCACGCACCGTGGTCGCCCCCCTTCTCGCGGCCGTTCTCCAGTCCCGACAGCAGGTGGCCGAGTTTCACCTGCTTGGTCCGTAGGTAGCCGATATTGCCGGCATGCGGCTTCGCCTCGATCGAGACGCGCTCGACGACCTCGATGCCGTAGCGTGCGAGTCCCTCGATCTTGCGCGCATTGTTCGTGAGCAGGCGGATCCGGGCAACCCCGAGGTCGCGCAGGATCTGGGCGCTGATCCCGTAGTCACGCGGGTCGTCCTTGAAGCCGAGTTTCAGGTTCGCCTCCACGGTGTCGAGACCACCGTCCTGAAGCGCATAGGCCCGGATCTTGTTCGCGAGCCCGATGCCCCGTCCCTCTTGGTGGAGGTAGACGAGCACGCCGCGTCCGGCGCGATCGATCGCGTGGAGCGCCGATTCGAGCTGTTCGCCGCAGTCGCAGCGCCGGGACCCGAGCACGTCGCCGGTGAGGCATTGCGAGTGCACCCGGACGAGCACCGGGTCGCCTAGCGATACGTCGCCGCGCACCAGCGCGAGATGTTCGCTCTGGTCGACGCGGTTGCGGTAGGCGATCGCGCGGCACGGCCCGCCGCGTTCGCTCCGCAGGTCGGTTTCCGCCATGCGCTCGACCAGCACTTCGTTGCGCAGGCGGTGGAGGAGCACCTGCTCGATCGTGACGAGCCGCATTGCGTGGCGGGCGGCGAAATCGAGAAGCCATGCGCCGCGGGCGACGTCACCCGACTCGTCGAGAACGGTGCAAACGGTTGCGGCCGGAAGCAGCCCCGCCAGCCGCACCACGTCGAGCGCCGCCTCCATGACCCCGGGCCGATCGATCACGCCACCGGGCGGAACCTGGATCGGCGGGACGTGACCCGGCATCGACAGGTCCTGCGGACCGCTCGCCTCGTCGATCGCGATGCGGATCGTCGCGGCCCGGTCCGCCGCCGAAATCCCCGTCGATACGCCGCGACGCGCCTCGAACGACGTGCCGTAGGCAATCCCGTCGGCGACCGAACGGTCCTGAGCGAGCAGCGGAATCCCCAGGCGACGTAGCGTCGCCGGCAAGACGGCTAGGCAGACCAGCCCGCGTCCGTGGACGGCCATGAAGCCGATCTCATCGGCACCGGTGAGTTCGCCCGCGACGCAGAGTTCGCCGCGCGTGGGATTCTCGGCGTCGTCGGCGACCACGACCATGCGACCAGCGCGGACGTCGGCGATCGCGGCACCCAGGGGGTCGTTGGCCGGACTCATCGCTCACTCCTTACCGATCCGCGCGGCATTCGGCTCGCCGGCCGCGCCACCGCGAGCCAGTCCCGGCCGACGGCTTCGAACCGGTCGATCCGCAGCCGGGGCGCATCGGCGATCATGCGCGTCCCGAGCGGACCGATCATCGGGACCCCGTCGCCACCGATCAGGATCGGTGACAGGAAGAGGCAGCACTCGTCGACGAGCCCGCCGGCGAGGAAACCCGCCGCGACTCGACTTCCGCCCTCGACCAGGACCGACAGGAGCCCCGCCTCGCCGAGGCGGCGCAGGACTGCCGCGAGGTCGAGTCGGCCACCAGCCGCCGGGACTTCCAGGATCCGCGCACCACACCGCTCGAGGCGGGAGGCCCGCCGGCGATCGTACCCCTCGCGGGTCGCGATCCAGACCGGGGAGCGCCCCTCGGCGAGAAGTCTCGCCGAGGGCGGCAGGCGCAGGCTGGCGTCGAGGACGATCCGCACCGGGTCGCGACCGCCTCTCCGACGACAGGTCAGGGCCGGGTCGTCGGCCAGTACGGTTCCGATGCCGACGAGGATTCCGTCGAGTTCGTCGCGCCAACGGTGCACCAAGGCGCGTGCGGGGGCCCCGGTAATCCAGCGTGCCTGTCCCGTCGCGGTCGCGATCCGGCCGTCGAGCGAGGCCGCGAGCTTGAGCCGCACGAACGGACGGTGGAGGCGCTGGAAATGGGCGAAGTACCGGATCAGGTCGCGCGACGCCTCGGTCTCGACGCCGAGGACGACGTCGAGACCACCAGCGCGCAGGATTCGCACTCCACGGCCTCGCACCCGCGGATTCGGGTCGATCGCCCCGACGACCACCCGCGCAATGCCGGCCTCGACCACCGCCGGCGCACAGGGCGGGGTCCGCCCCTCGTGAGAACAGGGCTCGAGCGTGCAGTACAGTGTCGCGCCGCGGGCGCGGCCACCCGCGGCGCGCAGGGCCTCGACCTCGGCGTGGGGCCCACCCGCACGGCGATGCCAGCCTTCGCCGACGACCCGCCCGCCGCGCACGATGACGGCGCCGACAGGGGGGTTGGGCGAAGTACGGCCGAGTCCGCGGCGGCCGACCTCGAGCGCCCGCCGCAGGAACCCGCAATCGCGCTCGTCCGCGGCGCTCAACGCTCGCTCGCCGCCCGTCGCCATGGCTCCGACGGGATCGACCTCACGCCGGGCCGCGCGGCGCGGGACCGGATCCCGGGCCGGGGCCGTTGCGCACGCCCTTCTTCGGCGACTTCCCTTTGCGCTCCGCGAGCAGGTCCTGCAACTCCGACATGAACTCACCGATGTCCTGGAACGAGCGATAGACCGAAGCGAAGCGCACGTAGGCGACCTCGTCGAGTTCGTGGAGGGCACGACAGACCTCCTCGCCGACGAGCGAACTCGCCACCTCCCGGTCGCCCGACTCGAGGATCTTGCGCTCGATCGCATCGAGCCGTTCCTCGAGAGCCTCGATGCTCACCGGACGCTTCTCGCAGGCCCGTCGCATGCCGGCCATGACCTTCATGCGGTCGAAGGCCTCGCGGCGCCCGTCCTTCTTGATGACCGACGGGAGGTAGTCCTCGATGCGCTCGTAGGTCGTGAAGCGCCGCCCGCAGCGCTCGCACTCGCGTCGCCGACGGATCACGTCGCCGTCCTTGCCGAGCCGGGAATCGACCACGTGGTTCTCGGTCTCCCGGCAGGCGGGGCACTTCAAGGTCGTGCCTCAGGCCGCATAGAGCGGGAAGTTTCGGCAGAGAGCCGTGACCTCCTCGCCGATCGCCGACAACGCGGTCGCATCGCCGATCCGGGAGAGCGCGCGGGAGACGAGATCCGCGACCATGTCCATCTCCGGTTCGCGCATGCCGCGGGTGGTGACCGTCGGCGTGCCCATCCGGAGCCCGCTGGTCACGAACGGCGAGCGCGTCTCGAAGGGTACTGTGTTCTTGTTCGCCGTGATGCGCGCGAGGTCGAGCGACTCCTGGGCCGCCCGGCCGGTGATCTCGGTCGCACGCAGGTCGAGGAGCAGGAGGTGGTTGTCGGTGCCGCCCGAGACGATGCGGAACCCGCGCCGGGTAAGGCCGTCGGCGAGCGCCCGGGCATTGGCGACGACCTGCCTCTGGTAGGCCTTGAACTCCTCGCCCTGCGCCTCGAGGAAGGCGACCGCCTTGCCGGCGATGACGTGCATGAGCGGCCCACCCTGGCTGCCCGGGAAGATCGAACTCGCGATCGCCTTGGACTCGCTCTCCCGGGCGAGGATGATGCCGCCGCGCGGACCGCGCAGGGTCTTGTGGGTGGTCGAGGTGATGAATTCAGCGAACGGGACCGGCGACGGATGCACGCCCGCCGCGACCAGACCCGCGAAGTGGGCCATGTCCACGAGCAACTTCGCGCCGCACGAATCCGCCGCACGGCGGAACATCGCGAAATCGAGCACCCTCGAGTAGGCGCTGTGACCGGCGACGATCATCTTGGGCCGGTGCTCGCGGGCGAGCCGCAGGACCGCTTCTTCGTCGATCAGTTCGTCCTCGCGACGCACGCCGTAGGAGACGATCTTGAAGAACTTCCCCGACACGTTGACCGGGCTCCCGTGCGTCAGGTGGCCGCCGTGCGAGAGGTCCATCGCCAGAATCGTGTCGCCGGGCTGCAACTGGGACAAGTAGACGGCGATATTGGCCGAGGACCCAGAGTGCGGCTGCACGTTGGCGTACTCCGCGCCGAAGAGCTGCTTCGCCCGCGCAATGGCGATCTCCTCGACGACGTCGACGTGCTCGCAGCCGCCGTAGTACCGCTTGCCCGGATAGCCTTCCGCGTACTTGTTGGTGAGGACCGAGCCCTGCGCCTCGAGGATCGCGCGACTCGCCGCGTTCTCCGAGGGGATGAGTTCGAGGTTGTCCTCCTGCCGTCGAGCCTCACGGGCGATCGCCGCGGCGACGTCCGGATCGACCGCCGACAGGGAGCGATCGATCGCCTTCACTTGTGGCTTTCGATGTAGGCGACCACGTCCCCAACGGTGCGGATCTTTTCCGCCTCCTCGTCGGAGATCTCGAGGTCGTACTCCTCTTCGAGCGCCATCACCAACTCGACGATGTCGAGCGAGTCAGCACCCAGGTCTTCGATGAAGGCCGCGCTCGGCGAGACTTCTTCCTCGGTTACTCCGAGTTGCTCGCAGACGATCTCCCTGACCTTCGTCTCCACGTCCGATGCCGCCATACTGACCCTCCCGGCCCTCGATGTTGTGGTCCGATTACCCTACCGGCAGGAAGACTGCCAGACCGCCGCTTCACATGTACAGGCCGCCGTTCACCGCCAGAACCTGCCCGGTCACGTAGCCTGCGTCGGGGCCGCAGAGGAAGGCGACCGCCGCGGCCACCTCGTCCGAGGTGCCGAGGCGTCCGAGCGGCACCGATCCGACGTAGGCCGCGCGCACCTGCTCGGAAAGCGCGGACGTCATCTCGGTGTCGATGAAGCCCGGGGCGACCGCATTCACCGTGATCGAGCGGGATGCGAGTTCGCGGGCGAGCGAGCGCGTGAGGCCCTCCACGCCCGCCTTGGTCGCCGCATAGGGGCCCTGGCCGGCGTTGCCAATCGCGCTCACGACCGAGGTAAGGTTGACGATTCGGCCCGACCGCGCCTTCACCATCGAGCGTGCGGCGGTCTTGCAGCAGTGGAATACGCCGCCGAGATTGACGCCCACGATGCGCTGCCAGTCATCCTCCTTGTAGCGCAGGAGGAGGCCGTCGAGCGCGATGCCCGCATTGTTCACCAGGATGTCGAGCCGGCCTCGGCGATCGGCGAAGTCCCCGATCGCCGAGGCGACCGAAGGGCCGTCGGCGACGTCGAAGGGCAGCAGTTCGGCGGAGCCGCCCTCGGCCGAGATCGAGGCAAGGCAACTCTCGGCGGCTTCGGCGTTCGCGCGGTAGTTGACCCCGACGTGCGCGCCCCGGCGGGCGAGTTCGTGTGCGATCGCGCGTCCGATGCCGCGCGAGGCACCGGTCACGAGGGCCGTGCGGCCCGCGAACGGAGCATCCGGTCGCAGCCCGCTCATGCCGCGATCTCCGCGAGGGCCGCGCGGAGTCCCGCCACGTCGCCCGTGGCGACGCATGGCGTGCCCGGCGCGATCCGCTTCATGAGTCCGCTCAAGACCCTTCCCGGACCGACTTCGACCGCGAACTCGCAGGCGGCGGCCACGGTGCCCGCACAGGCCTCCCAGCGCACCGGGGCCGTGATCTGCGCGACGAGCCCCCCGGCGATCGCGGCCCCTCCGCCGTAGACCCGGCCATCGACGTTGCTCACGACCGGCGGCGTCGGGTCGCGCAGGGCGATCGCGGCGAGGACCGATTCCATGCGGTCGCGCGCGGGTCGCATGAGGGGGCTATGAAACGGCGCGCTCACCCGGAGCCGCATCGCCCGCACCTTGCCCTCTCGCGCGAGGGTTTCGAGCCGCGCGACCGCGACCGCATGACCTGCGACCGCGATCTGGCCGGCTCCGTTCAGGTTGGCCGGGACCACGACCTCGCCCGTCGCCTCGTCCGAGGCCGCGTCGCAAAACTGCTGCACGGTCGCGAGATCGGCACCGAGCAGGGCCGACATCGCCCCGACGCCCGGCGCGACCGCTTCCTGCATGAAGCGACCGCGCGCCCGCACCGCACGTGCGGCATCGGCAAGCCCGATCGCGTCGGCGAGCACCAGCGCCGACCACTCGCCTAGGCTGTGGCCGGCGGCGATGGAGGCGCGACGCCCACCCTCCACGACCAGCGTCCGGCCGATCGCGACCGACACCGCGAGCAGCGCTGGCTGGCAATTCTCGGTCAGCGTGAGTCGATCCTCCGGACCCGCGAAACAGCACTGCGAGAGCGACTCGCCAAGCGCCTGGTCGACCTCCTCGAAGACCCGGCGCGCGGTGGAAAACGCCTCGGCCAGATCACGCCCCATGCCGACGTGCTGAGACCCCTGGCCGGGGCAGAGAAAGGCGAACCGCCGCATGAGCCGGAATGCCGTGGCGCCGCGTCCGACCCGGGCCGGACGCTCGCCAGCGAGGCTCTCAGTCGCCGCGCGCTTCGGCGACCTGGCGGCCGCGATAGGTGCCGCAACTCGCGCAGGCGCGATGGCGCAGCCGCGGCTGGCCGCACTGCGGACAGGCGATCGAGGCCGGCGCCGTGAGCGCGTGGTGCGAGCGCCGCTTGTTGCGCTTCGAGACCGAGGTTCTGCGTTTCGGGACGGGCATGAAAATCTCCTCGACGGTTGGAACGGCGCTCGCGAAAGCGCGCTACTGGGCCCGACCCGCTTTGAGGTTGCGCAGGACCACGAGGCGAGCGTCGCCCTCGCTGGCCGGGCACCGGCAGGAGTCGAGATTGCGATTCGCCCCGCAAGTGGGGCACAGGCCGCGGCAGTCCTCGCTGCACAATGCCCGGGTCGGCAGGGCGACTAGCGCCTGCTCCTCGACGAGCGGGGCGAGATCGACCTCCTCGCCCTCATAGGTCGTGACGGAGAGGTCGTCGCTGCTGAGTTCGTTGCGCTCTTCCTCGCGCTCCTCCTCCGGATCGACCGGCCGAAGCACGAACGAGAAGTCCTGTTCGACCGGGTAGGCGAAGGTCTCGGTGCAGCGCGCGCACTCCCCCTGCGCCACGGTGCTCAGGTGCCCGGCAAAGAACAGGTTGTCGTCCGCCCGATAGTGATCAAGGTGCACCTCGATCGCATGCACGAAGCGGAAGTCGTGCGGACCGGATTCGAGCCGCCGGTTGATGTCCTCGACGGGATCGGAGAAGTCGCAGGTCAGCGACTCCTCGGTGATGTCTTCCACGGGCAGGATCATGACCGATCTGGGATCTTAGGGGTCGCAGCCCGGAAATCAAAGAGCGCGCCCGGCGCCATGGCCGGAGGAAGCCCGAGTGGCCTACCCTTCGCTGCCCGGGTTCTCGCCGAGCCGACGTTCGAGCCGGCGTACGCGCCGCAGGAGTTCGGGAAGCCGGCGGACGGCCGCCGACACGCGCCGCCAGAGGGCGGCCTCCATCGCGGGATAGCCGCCGACCGTCGCACCCGCGGCCACGTCGTTGGGCACCCCGCTCTGCGCCGCCACCCGGGCCCCCGCCCCGACGGTGAGGTGCCCGGCTGTTCCGACCTGGCCGCCGAGCTGGACCCGGGGTCCGATCACGGTGCTACCCGCGAGTCCGACCTGGGCCGCGAGAAGCGCCTCCTCGCCCACCGTACAACCGTGCGCGACCATGACCAGGTTGTCGAGTTTCGCCCCGCGTTCGATGCGGGTCACCCCGATGGTCGCGCGGTCGATCGTCGTGTTCGCCCCGATCTCGACGTCGTCCCCGATCTCCACCCCGCCCACCTGTGCGAGCTTGAAGATCCCGCCGCCCGGGAAGGGCAGATAGCCGAAGCCCTCCCCTCCGATCGCGCAGCCGCTGCCAAGCACGACCCGGTGGCCGATCCTCACCCGCTCGCGGATGACGACGTTGGCGTGGACGATGCAGTCGTCGCCCATTTCGACTTCAGGGTAGAGGACGGCGCCGGGAAAGATCGTGCAGCCACGGCCGACGCGTGATCCCGCCCCGATCGAAACGTGCGCGCCGATGCGCGTCGCCTCGCCGACGTCCGCCGTGGGATCGATGCGCGCCGAGGGGTCGATCCCGGGCACGGGCCGGACCGGCCGGTCGAAGAGTCCGAGGGCACGCGCGAACCCGAGGTAGGCATCGGGGACCCGCAGCACCGCGCAACCCGGACCCGCAACGCCCGGCCCGAGGATCACGGCCCCGGCGCGAGTCCCGGCGAGTTGCACGAGGTAGCGCGGGTTCGAGACGAACGAGAGCGAGCGCGGCCCCGCGCTCTCGAGCGGCGCCAGTTCGTCGATCTCGCAGCCCGGGTCGCCTTCGAGTGTCGCATCGATGGCGTCGGCGATCTCCGCGAGGCGCATGTCACGACGCTATCAGCGGTCGCCCCCGATCTCCATGTCGGATTGCGTTTTCCCGCCCGCGCGCTAGGGCTGCGGGCGTGTCGAGGCCAGGTGCAGCGCTCCGGCTCCCTTGGGGACCTGCCCCGCGATCCGCTGGTCAGAGCCGCGCGGGTCGGCCCGGAGCGTGCGTGCTCGCGGTCGTCGTGGCGTTGGCGGGGCTTTCGGGCTGCGCTCCGCGTCGGGCCGTCGTGCCGCCACGACCCGGCCTGCCCGCCGTCAAGTTCGTCCCGCCCTGCGATCCTCAGGCGAGCGTCGGGCTCACGCCTTCGGGTGTCGACGATCTCAGGCAGCGCGACGCCATCTGGCGAGCGCACGTGGGCTATCTCGAGGGCCTCATCTCGGGCACGGCCCGCTGACGGCACAGCCGCCACGGCGGAAACCCGCCGGCCGGCGCACCGGCGAGGAGCGGTCACGCGCCCGATCGAGCATGGAGGATCGAAGATGGAATCGCCCGACTTCAGCAAGGGCCTGATCCCCGCGATCGCCCAGGACGCCGAGACCGGCGAGGTGCTGATGGTCGCCTACATGAACGACCAGGCCTGGGAGGAAACGCTGCGCACCGGACGCGCCGTCTACTGGAGCCGGCGGCGTGGCTTGTGGCGCAAGGGCGAGGAGTCGGGCAACCATCAGGAAGTCGTCGAGATCCGCATCGACTGCGACCTCGACACGATTCTCCTGCGCGTCCACCAGCACGGCGGCGCCGCCTGCCATACCGGTTTTCGCAGTTGTTTCCACCGCCGACGCGAGGGCGACGCCTGGCGGATCGTGGGCGAGCCGCTGTTCGATCCGGCTGAGGTCTACGGGAAGGAGTCGCGATGACCGCACCCACGCTTCTCAAGCTCGGGCTTCCCAAGGGCAGCCTCGAGAAGCCGACGATCGAACTCTTCGAGAAGGCCGGCTGGCGCATCTCGACGAGCGGCCGAAGTTACTTTCCGTCGATCGACGACCCGGCGATCCGCTGCTCGTTCATGCGCCCGCAGGAGATGTCGCGCTACATCGAAGCGGGCGCTCTCGACGCCGGCATCACCGGGCAGGACTGGGTCGTCGAGAGCGAGAGCGACGTCCACGTGGTCTGCGACCTGGTGTACTCCAAGGTGAGCCTGCAGGGGACGCGCTGGGTGCTGGTCGTCCGCGACGACTCGCCGGTACAGAGGGCGGAGGACCTGCGCGGCAAGATCGTCGCAACCGAACTGGTCAAAGTGACCGAGCGGTTCTTCGCCGGGCGCGGCATCGACGTCGACGTCGAGTTCTCCTGGGGTGCCACCGAGGCCAAGGTCGCCGAGGGGCTCGTCGACGCGATCGTGGACGTGACGGAGACCGGCTCCACCCTGCGGGCCAACAAGCTGCGGATCGTCGAGGACCTGCTGCCCTCGAACCCGCAGCTCGTGGCCGCTCGCTCCGCCTGGGCCGACCCCGCCAAGCGCGAGAAGCTCGAGCAGATCGCGCTGCTCCTGCGCGGGGCGCTCGAGGCGCAGGGCAAGGTCGGCATCAAGCTCAATGCGCGCAAGGCCGACGTGGGCCGGATCATCGAACTCCTGCCGAGCCTGACCGCCCCGACAATGTCCAATCTCTTCCCCGCCGAACGCCTCCACGGGGAGGAGTGGTTCTCCGTCGAGAGCGTGATCGCCGAGGCGACGGTGCGCGAACTGATCCCGCGCCTGATCAAGGCCGGGGCACTCGGCATCATCGAGTACCCGCTGAACAAGGTGATCTGAGAGCGGGGTGCCCGGGGACGACCGGGCGATCCCTCGGATCGTACGCCGGACGATTCGCCGGCGCTGCTCGCCTCAGTTCGCCCCGGCGCCTTCCTCGGCATCGTACCCGAGCGCCGCGAGGAAGGCCCCCTTCTCGCCGCCGGGCATGATGTAGATCCCGTCCCAGCCGCAGACCTCCTCGCAGAGCCGGCAGCCGACGCAGCTCTTCTCGTCGACGATCACCTTGCCTAGGTAGGTGGCCGTGTTGCCTGGTGCTACCGACAGGCTGTCGAACGGGCAGACGTCGATGCAGACCCCGCACCCGTTGCAGTTGTCGGGATGAACGATCGCCAGCGGGCGCTCGGCCCGCTTGAGGACGCTTGTCATGTTGCCGAAGGTGTCGAGGATCGCATCGTCGGGGCAAATTACGCCGCAGGACCCGCAGTCGATGCACATCGTCGCTTCGATGAAGTAGGACTTCTTCGGGTCGCCGCTGATGGCGCGGGTGGGGCAGCGCTTCTCGCAGGCGCTGCATCCGGTGCAATTCTCGGCGATGATCGTGAATGGCATGGGTGGTTCCAGGTCAGGGACGGGCGAGCCGTCACTCGTGCATCTTGCGCAGGACTTCGTCCTCGCGTCCTTGCGCGATCAACTCATCGTTCTTGCGAGCTTCCTTGAAGCCCACGTAGGTGAACCAGAGCACCAGAACCAACATGCCGATGATCGGGATGTTGTCCGGCCGCACCAGCATCTCGAAGAACTGCCTGAGCGGACTGACGTGTCCTTCCATGAACTTCGAGGTACCAGCGACCCGCCCCGCCGTCAACGCGGGTCGGCACCGCCGTTGCGGTGTCCGGTCCGGCCCTGGGCGCCCGAAAACGAGGCGGCCGGCTGCGGAGCCGGTGCGGCCGCCGCGTCGAGCGACCGACGCATCGCTGCGAGGCGATCGATCTTCCGCCGCAGGAGGCGGAGTTGATCGATCAGCCCGCCGAGGCGGGCGAGCGCGAAATCGATCTCCGGCAGAGCGATGCTGGCCGCCGCCCGGCGCAGGCGCTCATGCATCTCGACCATGTCGTCGACGCCCCGCATGCCGTGCCGGGAGAGGCGACGCAGGAACTCACCCTCGAGCCGTACCGCCGCATCCGCCTCGCGGCGCAGCCTTTCCTGCTCCTCGGGCAGCGGGCCGGATCCCGGATCGACGTCTCGCGGCGAAGCCATCGCCAAGATCTCTAGCCGGCTGCGGTGAATTGCGGAAGGCCCGCCCGGCGGTCGCAGCTCAACGTGCCACCGCCTCCGAGATCGCGAGCAGCCCGGGGACCAGCCGGCCCCAGTCGTGGTCTTCGCCGAGCAACTCGCGGGCGCTCCGCCCGCGCGAAGCCGCGCGGGCCGGGTCGCCGAGAGCCTCGCAGAGGCTCTCGGCAAGGGCATGCGCGGTCGGCTCGCGGACGATCCAACCGGTCTCGCCGTCACAGACGCCCTTGGCCGATCCCGCCATTGCGACGGTCGGCAGGGCCGCCGCCATGTAGTTGAGCGTCTTGATCGGGAAGCCCGACCAAGAGGTCCGCGGCGACACCCCGACCCATGCGCCGGCCGTCGCCGCCTGGGCTTCGCCGAAGTCCTTCGCCCGAACGATCCCCACGCGCGGCAGGACCGGGCCGGCACCGAGCCCCGGCGCCCGCTGCGATTCATGCGTCACCAGCAGCAACTCGGCGTCCGCCATCCGCCCTGCGACGATCGCCCAGGCGTCCAGCAGCAGGTCGAGGTTCTGGTAGCGATCGAGGTTGCCCGCGAAGACCGCCTGCGGCCGAGCGCTGCGCGGGCGTGCGACCGGCGCGGGAGCCGCGGCCGCCACCCCCGGCGGGATCGTCGAGAGCCTGTGCGGTGCGACGCCGTTCTCGCCCATGTAGCGAGCGACGTCGCCGCTCAGCGCGACCACGTGATCGGCCAGTCGCGGCAGGCGGGCGTCGCACCAGGCACCGAGCCGCCGCGCGGCACCTGCGCCGAGCGCCCCCGGCGGAGCGTAGAGCGGCAGCTCGTCCGCGAGGACCGCGTGCGCATGGAATACCACCGGCACGCCGAGCGCCGCACGCACGCACAGCGAGGCGATGAGCGCCTCGTAGTTGTGCGCGTGCAGGACCTCGATCCGCTCCCGCGCGACGATCCTCGCAAGTCGCGACGCGAGCCCGGGGTCGCGCAGCAGCCTGCCCGCGGCCGAACCCAGCGACGGCTCGGCCACCGGCATGGTCCGCGCGGATGCGAGAGAGTGGGTTCGGTAGGAACTCCGCCAGGGACCCGCGATCGGGGCAAGCAGGTGCGTCTCGACTCCCGATGCGGCGAGTGCGGCCGCCATGGCGTCGATGAGCACCTGCGACCCGCGTGGCGACGGAAAGCGGCATCCAGCCACGATCCCGATGCGCGGCATCACCCGGCGCAGCGAAGCCCGCGCCGAGGGCTGCGCGCGCTCGGCCCCACCCGAGGCCTCGGCGCCCCTCACTCGAGGTAACCCAGGGCGCGAAGCCGCCGCTCGAGCACTTCGTTCTCTTCGCCGTCGTAGGGGTCCTCGCCGACGAACGCGGATGGAGAATCCGCGCCCTCGCCTCCCGGATATGCCTCGATGTCGAACGCACCCAGAACCGAGGCGCCGAGTTCGGCGAGCCGACGGTCCGGTCCCGGCGCCCCGGCAAGTCCGGGAACACTCCAGCAGTACATGCCGTGACGGCGGTGCGTTCCGTTCATGCCCGAGGCCTTCGAACCCGGATGCTCGGATGGGTCGATCCGCCAGACCGCCGGACCGGGACGTCCTCCGGAGCGCCGGACCGTGGTCGAGTAGCCGTCCTCGAGCGCGAGATCCACGACCAGGTCCGGTGCGCGCTCCAGCAAGGGGCCGTCGCCATGCACCTCGCGCCGCGTCCTTGCCCGGGCGACGATGCGCCCGCCGGTCGCCGGGTCGCGCCACGACTCGAGCAGGTCGACCAGTTCGCGACATACCCCCTCGGCCTGCTCCGGCGCGACTTGCCCGAGCGGCTCCCGGCCGGCCAGGTTCAGACAAACCGACGGCGCGTAGTTCAGCTCCTCGGAAAAGGCCCGCGTGCCCCGCCAGTCGATCCCGGCGAAGCGCGACCGGGCCTCCAGGCGAGTCGCGAGCCCGGCGCCGACGCCGCGCGCGAGTCGTCCCTGGAGTCGCGTCGGCACGACCCGGAGCGCCAGTCCGCGCAGCGCGCCCAACCCCGGGTCGACCAGGCTCATCGGCGCGAAGCGCAGCCAACCCCGCTCTTCGAGGAAACGATTGATCGAGACGCAGCGCGTCCCCGCACCCCCCATCCCGTGATCGGACAGGAGCAGTACCCGCGCGTCGGCCGGCCGTGCGTCGACGAGGCGGCCGATCGCGCGGTCGATGGCCCGGTAGACGTCGAGGAGCGCTCCTGCGAGCGGCCCCGGGCGATGGCGCGGCGAGCCGCGGTCGTGCAGCCACCAGAAGTGGTGGCCCGCGGTGTCCGATTCGCCGAAGAGCACGAAGAACAGGTCCCATGCCTCGCGGCGAGCCAGGTCGAGCGCGATCTCGCCGCGCCGGGCCACGTCGCGCAACAGCGTCGCGAGTGCGCGCTCGTGCCACCCGCCGTCGATGCGGACCTCGTTCAAGTCGGAGATGACGAGTGGGCCGTGCCTGCGGGTGAGTTCCGCGTGCAGGCCGCGCGGGTGGACGAACGACGGGTCGATCGCGGTCGCGACCGGCGTGTCGAAGCCCGACACGAAGACGCCGCCGGGGAGTTCCTCGGGCGGATACGAGGCCGGCAGATTGTATACAGCGACCCGTCGCCCGCTCCCGGCGACCCGCGACCAGATCGAGGGACGCGCGCGATCCCGCGCCGAGACGAACCGAATGGAATAGCCGCGGCGCAGAGTGAAATCGAAGACCCCGTGCTCGACCGGCTCGCAAGCCGTGGCGAACGAGGTCCACGCGGGAAAGGTGGCCGGCGGATCGGTCGACACCGAGCGCCCGGCAACCCCCGCACCGCGCAGCGCCGCGATCGCCGGGAGTTCGCCCGCGGCGATCCAGGGATCGAGGAGATCCCAGTCGGCGCCGTCGATCCCCACCACGATGACCGGCGAACCCGCTGTGCCATCCCCCCGACGAGCGGCCCTCGAAGCTCCACGGCGAGGCTCCGCCGGCTGCGTCATGTCGCGACACCCGAGTCGCCCGCGACCTCGCAGCCGAGGAGCGCCTCGCGCAGATCCTCCCAGAGCGGGGCGAGATCCTCGCCCACCACGACCGCCCGGCTCTCCGGCACCGGAAAGGGAAGCCACTCCGTCTCGACCCGCCGGCGCACGGCGTTGAACAGCAGGCCGAATTCGCTCCCCGGAACCCGGACGATGCCCTTCGCACGGTGCACCGAATCGGGAAGAGCCTCCAGGACCTCGACCAGCGCCTCGACCGAAAAGCGACCTTGCGAGCGGTGGACCCGCGCCTCGAGGCCGTGCCCGGCCACGGCGCCGATATCCGCCGCTGGCCGTGGTCGGACCCCGGCGACCGCGGCGAGTGCCGCCGCGCCGGTTGCAAATAGCAGCGCCGGATCGACCTCGGCACGGATCGCGCGCAGGACCAGTGCGCGGGGGTTCTCGCGCCCGACCCGGGCCGCGAGCGCGTCGACCGCAGCCGCCGCGGCGAGGTCGACTCGATTCACGACCACGAAGTCAGCACCCGCCACCTGCGCGCGGCCGAGCGGATGGTCGAGTACACGGTCGCCGTGCTCCGCGTCGAGGAGCGCCACCACGGCGTCGAGCGTCAGGCCCGCGTCGCGCAACCTTGCGACGGTGGCACCCGGTTCGGCGGCACCGCTGGTCTCGACCACGACCAGGTCCGGACGCACCCGTTCGAGCAGCGTCCCGATCGCGCGGGCGAAGCGCGACTCCTCGATCTCGCAGCAGACGCATCCACCGGCGAGTTCGACGGCCCGGTCGACCCCGTCGAGGCCGCGCAGCACGCGGCCGTCGACGTCGAGGCCGGCGATTTCATTGACGACCACTGCGACCCGCGCACCGAGCGGGGACCCGAGCAGGCGGCGCACGAGCGTCGTCTTGCCGCTGCCTAGATACCCGGTCACCACGTCGACCGGTGCGCGGAACACGGGCCGAGCCCCCTAGCGCGAACCGGACCGGCGACGTGCGGTCGGCCGTCTCACGCGGCGTCGAGCCGGAACCAGTCGACCGTGCGCCGCATGCCCTCCTCGAAGTCCACCTTCGGCTCGTAGCCGAGCATGCGACGGGCCTTCGAGATGTCGGCGAGGGTGTGCTTCACGTCGCCGGCACGCGCCTCCTCGTGTTTGCGCGCGACCGGGTGGCCGAGTCCCTTTTCGATCGCAGACAGCGCGTCGAGCAGCGTGAAGCGGCCACCGCAGGCGATGTTGAAGGCCTCTCCCGCCACGTCCGGCGCCTTGCCCGCCAGCAGATTCGCATCGACGACGTTGTCGACGTAGGTAAAATCGCGCGACTGCAGGCCGTCGCCGTGAACCTCCGCCGGCTCCCCGGCGAGCGCCGCCGTGATGAACCGAGGAATCACGGCTGCGTACTTCGACTCCGGGTCCTGGCGCGGGCCGAAGACGTTAAAGTAGCGCATGCTCACCGTCTCGAGTCCGTAGAGCTGCGAGTAGATGCGGCAGTAGTACTCGCCCATGATCTTCGAGGCCGCATACGGCGAGATGGGCCGCGGGGTCTGGGTCTCGACCTTGGGCAGCGACGGATCGTCACCGTAGACCGAGGAGGAGGAAGCATAGACCACCCGCCGGACGCCGGCGCGCTTCGCCGCGATGAGCAATTGGAGGATGCCGGTCACGTTCACGTCGTTGTTCGCAAGGGGGTCGTCGATCGAGCGCGGCACCGAGCGCAGCGCCGCCTGCTGGTAGACCACCTCGCAGCCCTCGACCGCACGGGCGAGTGCCCCCGCGTCGCGAAGATCGCCTTCGACGAGCTCGACCCGGCCCTGAAAGGGCGCGAGGTTGGTGTGCTTGCCGGTCGAGAAGTTGTCGAGAATACGGACCTTCTGGCCGTCGGCGAGCAGTCGTTCGACGATGTGGGAGCCGATGAAGCCGGCCCCGCCTGTGACGAGATGCATGAGACCTCCGTGTCGTCGTGGATCAGAACAAGGTGTAGGTGAACGGGGACGTCGCGCTCGATCGGCCGAACCACAGCAGGAGACCGGTCAGGAGAAGGACCGCGACGGCAGGGGTGAGCCACCAGATCTTGTTGCGCCAGAGGAAGGCCATGAGACCACCGTCCGACTCCGATTTTCCCGCCATGTCGAGCCCTCCCGGGACGCCACGAGGGACGCCCGAGCTTTTCACCTACCGTCCGAAGCCGCCGCCCGCCAGCCCCCGTGGTCCCGAAACCCGGCCTAGTGCCGCGTCGAAATCGGGGGCGGGACGAGTTCGGCGTCATCGGTCCCCGCCTTGGCCCTCGCGCGGAAATCCTCGCGTCGCATCCCGTGCGACTTCATCTTGCGGTGCAGCGTCGCCGCATCGACCAGGGCGTGCTTCGCGCTCGCACCGATGCCGCCGCGGTGCTTGCGGAGCACGTGCGCAAGGTAGTCCCGCTCGGCCCGGCGGAGGAACTCCTTGAGCGGCATCTCGTAGTCGAGGGTCCTCCCCCGCACCGGCTCCCCCGCCCCCTTCTGGCGGACCGGCAAGTCGATCTCGCGAATCGACCCGCCCTGGCTGCGCAGGATCGACCGTTCGAGGACATTGCCGAGCTCCCGGACGTTGCCCGGCCAGGGGTAGCCCATGAGCTGCTGCAGCGCCCGGTTCGAGACCCGGTCGATCCCGCGATCCTTCGCGATCTCGGAATTGCGCAGGAACTCGGCGACGAGCAACGGCACGTCCTCGATCCGGTCGCGCAGCGGCGGAAGCTCGATCGGCACGACGTTCACCCGGTAGTAAAAGTCCTCGCGCATCGAGCCGCGAGCCACGAGTTCCTCGAGGTTCAGGTTGGTCGCCGCGATCACCCGCATGTTGATGCTGATCCGCCGGTTCCCGCCAAGTCGCTCGATCTCGTGCTGCTCGAGCACGCGCAGAAGCTTCAACTGCATGTTCAGCGAGATCGACTCGATCTCGTCGAGGAAGAGTGTGCCGCCCGACGCGAGTTCGATCTTGCCCACGCGGTCGTGGACGGCGCCGGTGAAGGCGCCTCGCTGGTAGCCGAAGAGCTCGCTCTCGAGCAGAGTGTCGGGGAAGGCGGCGCAGTTGATCGCGACGAACTTGCCACCCTTGCGCCGCCCCTGGAAGTGGATCGCCCTCGCGCAGAGTTCCTTGCCGGTCCCGGATTCGCCGTTGAGCAGGACGGTCGCGTCGTTCTGGGCGAGAGCCTCGATCTGGGAGAAGATCTCGTGCATGCGCGGGTTGCGCGAGACCATGTTCGCGAAAGAATACCGCTCGGCGAGTTGTCCACGGAGGTAGTTGATCTCGTCGACGAGGCGGCGCTTCTCGAGAACCTTCTCCGTCGCGAGCAGGATCTCCTCGGCTTGGAAGGGCTTCGTGACGTAATCCGACGCTCCGATCTTGATCGCCTCGACGGCGCCCTGAATCGTCGCGTGCTCGGTCACCATGATGACGTCGACCTCCGGCCAACGCTCGCGGATATCGCGCACCAGGTGAAGGCCGTTCGTGTCGCGGATGCGGAAGTCGACGAAGGCGAGCGAGTAGTCCTGCCGCTCGAGGGCCGCGATCGCACCCGCGCCGTCGGGAGCGCAATCGACCAACGGCCCCCGGCCCCGGAAGATCTCTCCGAGCTGGCGCCCGATCGACGGGTCGTCGTCGACGACGAGCATCCGGGTTTCCACGCGGCTGCCTATGCCCCCGGGCATCTCGGCCCGGGGCTTCCGCAAGCAGGCGCATCGGACAGACGCGAGCGCAACGGCCTCGTGGTGCGGCTGCACGACCCGGGGCTCAGAGCGAGCCCCCGGCTCTGGCCCGTCCGGCTTCGCCGTAGCGGGTCACTCGAGGATTCCCGTCAGCCAGAACAGGAGGTGCGCGCCTAGGACCGTACCGACGAGAAGCAGCATCAGTCGCGCCGGAGGCGGGCCCATCGGCGGCCCCGAACCCTTGCGCCGCTTCGGCATGTGGAACTCGACCCGCACGGCCATGGACCGTGGTTACGGCCTCTGGCGGGCGATTGTCAACCCGGTTTCCCGCGCATTCCTGCAAGATTCGGCGTGCCTCGCAGGGCCCGCGGGCTTGCAGTTGCGCCGCTGGACGGCGACCTTGGCCGGACCAGCGGGCCGTCGCGGCCGGCTCCATGGAAAGGGATCACGACGATGGCTCAGCCCGGGAACGATCGGAACCTCAGGAGTCGGGTGGTTACCGCTGGCGACAGCCGCTCGCCCAATCGGGCGATGCTGCGTGCCGTCGGTTTCACCGACGCCGACTTCGCCAAGCCGATCATCGGCATCTCGAACAGCCACAGCACGATCACGCCGTGCAACGCCGGGATCGGCGAGCTCGCAGAGCGGGCGGCGCGCGGCGTCCGTGCGGCCGGCGGCATGCCGCAGGTCTTCGGGACGATCACGATCAGCGACGGCATCTCGATGGGCACCGAGGGCATGAAGTGCTCGCTGGTCTCCCGCGAGGTCATCGCGGACTCGATCGAGACCGTGGTCCGCGGACAGAGCCTCGACGCCGTGCTCGCGATCGGCGGCTGCGACAAGAACATGCCGGGGGCAATGATCGCCATCGCGCGCCTCGACGTCCCCGCGATCTTCGTCTACGGCGGCACGATCAAGGCGGGCCGCTGGAAGAGCGACGACCTGACCATCGTGAGCGTGTTCGAGGCGGTGGGCGCCTGCAGCGCAGGTGCCATGTCGCACGACGACCTGCTCGGCATCGAGCGCAACGCCTGCCCGGGCATCGGCTCCTGCGGCGGCATGTACACCGCGAACACGATGTCCTCGGCCATCGAGGCGATGGGCATGAGCATGCCAATGACCTCGACGATGGCCGCCGAGGACGCCGAAAAGGCGGACACGACCGAGGAGGCGGGCCGCGCCCTCGTCGACCTGATCGATCGCCAGCTCCTGCCGCGCCAGATCATGACGCGCGCGGCTTTCGAGAACGCGATCGCCGTCGTGATGGCGCTCGGGGGGTCGACCAACGCGGTCCTTCACCTCCTCGCGATCGCCCACGCGGCCGAGGTTCCGCTCACGATCGACGACTTCGAGCGGATCCGGCGCAAGGTACCGGTCGTCGCCGACCTCAAGCCGAGCGGACGCTGGGTCGCGACCGACCTGCGTCGCGTGGGCGGCGTTCCGCTGGTCATGAAGATGCTGCTCCGCGCCGGCCTGCTCGACGGCTCGTGTCTCACGGTTACCGGCAAGACCATCGCCGAGAACCTCGCCGACGTGCCCGACGCGCCCGCGGCGAACCAGGATGTCGTACGCCCGATGGATCGCCCGGTCTATGCCCAGGGCCACCTCGCGATCCTGCGCGGCAACCTCGCCCCGGAGGGCTCGGTCGCCAAGATCTCCGGGTTGAAGCTGCCGCGGATCACCGGCCCCGCGCGCGTGTTCGAGTCCGAGGAATCCTGCCTCGAGGCGATTCTCGCCGGGCGCGTGGTGGAAGGCGACGTGGTCGTCATCCGCTACGAGGGCCCCCGGGGCGGCCCCGGCATGCGGGAGATGCTCGCGCCGACCTCCGCGATCATCGGCCAGGGGCTCGGCGACAAGGTCGGTATGGTCACCGACGGACGTTTCTCCGGCGGCACCTACGGCATGGTGGTCGGGCATGTCGCGCCGGAGGCCCAGGAAGGAGGCCCGATCGCGCTGGTCCACGACGGCGACCACATCACGATCGACGCCGACCGCAACCTCCTGCAACTCGAGGTGGACGAGGCCGAGATCGCCCGGCGGCGCGCCGCCTGGAAGCCCCCGGTGGCGCGCTACACGCGCGGCGTGCTCGCGAAGTACGCACGCAGCGTGCGCAGCGCCTCGGTCGGCGCGGTCACCGACTGAGCCTCGACGGCCGCAGCCGAAAGCCTTCGCCCGCGGCGGCCCTTTATCGCTTCTTCGGAAAAAGGTGCACGACCTTCTCGTCGCGCCGAGCGGCCGTCTTCGCGGCCTGCTCGTTCTCGGCGCGGCCCTCCACGGCTGCGGGCGTCGCAGCGTCGCCCGCCCCCGCCCCCTTTGCGGGTGGCTTGGGTGTGGGCGGTTCGCTTCTCGGCTCGGCCGCGCGCTGCTCTGCGTGGAGCACGCCGATCTCCGCGACCCTCTCCAGGCGCACCGGTTGTTCGCCCATCGTGAAGTCGGCGCCGTCGATCTGCTCCCGATCGAGGATCCAGGTCGCCGGCTGGGGCGGGATCGTGAGCACCAGGAGATCGCAGAGGAACCAGCCCGGGCGCCCCTGCGAGCGGATCTCCTCGACCCGGGCGAAGCTGGCGGGGCGTCCCTGGAAGTGGATCAGGACCAGGTCGCCCGGCCCGGTTCCGCGGCGGCGCGACATGGCGCACGCATACCTGCCCCGCCCGGCTCACGCCAAGCCGCCTGCCGAGGTCGCCTCGCGACACCTTTTCCGCCGTTGCCCGATGCCGTAGAGGGTCGCCATGAGACTCGCGGGCAAGGTGGCGATCGTGACGGGCGCGGGCCAGGGGATCGGACGCGGCATCGCCGTCGTGTACGCGCGCGAGGGCGCAACCGTGGTCGTCGCCGAGCGCAAGGAGCACCGCGCCGAGCGCACGGCAGCCGAGATCCGCGCCGCGGGGGGTCGCGCGCTGGCACTCGCCACCGACGTTTCCGACCGCCGGGACGTGACGGCAATGGTCGAGCGGACGCTGCGCGAATTCGGACGCCTCGACGTCCTGGTGAACAACGCCCAGGGCATGCACGAACACCGCCCGCTCGAGGACCTGACCGACGAGGAGTTCGACGTCTTTCTCGTCTCGGGTCTAAAGGGCACGTTCTGGGCGATGCAGGCGGCCTTCCCCGCCATGAAGGCGCAGGGCGGCGGGCGGATCATCAACATGGTCTCCCTGAACGCACTGGTCGGCGCGCCGGGGCTCGCCGATTACAACGCGACCAAGGCTGCGATCCAGGCCCTGTCGCGCACCGCGGCGCGGGAGTGGGGCCGCCACGGAATCCTCGTCAACTGCATCGCGCCGGGAGCGACCTCGAAGCGCGGACAGGAGTTTCTCGAGCGCAATCCGGAGGCCGCCCGCCGAATCGTCGAGGAGAGGCCGCTCGGGCGACTCGCCGACCCCGAGGCCGATCTGGCGCCGGTCGCGCTGTTTCTCGCTTCCGACGACGGGCACTTCGTCACCGGCCAGACCTACTTCGTGGACGGCGGCGCGCACCTCACCTGAGGCGCGCGACCGGCGCGAGCCCGCCGCGTGGCGGCCGGCCATTGCCCCGTCGCGCGGGGCCACCCGGCCCGGCCCGGCCCGGCCCTTTGGCCTAGAATCGCACCCCGGCAAGCGCCTCGAGCACCCGCTCGTCGGGCAACGGCATGCCGTCGGGACGCAGCGGTAGAAAGCAGACGTGGCTCGCCCCGGCGTCGAGGTGGGCCTTGATGCGCGCGACGATCGCCTTCTCGTCGCCCCAGGCGACGATCGCGTCCACCAGTCGGTCCGAGCAGCCGTCGGCAAAGTCGGCGTCGGTCCAGCCGAGCGAGCGCAGATTCTCGGTGTAGTTCGGAAGCGCGGGGACGTAGGTGCGCATGTAGTTGCGCGCCACCGCGCGCGCCCGGTCGGCATCCGATTCGAGAATGACCGCCTGCGCGACGCAGATCCACTTGTCGGGACCGAGCGCCGCGCGGGTGCGCGCGGTGTGCTCGGGCGGCACGAAATAGGTGTGGGTACCGAGCGTGCGCTCGCCCGCGAGTTCGATCATCTTCGGGCGAATCGCGCCGATGATCGTCGGCGGCGCCTCGGTCGGGCCCACGGCCATGAACGGCGCGAGCTGCATCTTGTCGAGATAGTCGCGCATGGTCGAGAGCGGCTTGCGGTACGCGTGGCCGCGCAGCCCCTCGACGAGCGGCGCATGGCTCACGCCGATGCCGAGCAGGAAACGGCCACCCGAGGCCTCGGCGAGCGTCTTCTGTCCCGCCGCCATGGTCATCGGGTCGCGCGCCCAGATGTTGGCGATGCCGGTCGCAACGACGATCTGCTCGGTGCGTGCGAGCAACCAGGCGCTCTGCGCGAAGGCCTCGCGACCCACCGCCTCGGGCAGCCAGAAGGCAGGGTAGCCCTGCTTTTCCAGACCCTGGAGGAAGCGCGCCGCGTCGTTCGACGGCATCGTTTCGAGGAAGTACCAAACGCCGAGTTTTCCGATGTCCATCATCCCGGCGGCTATAGCGGATGGCCCCGGCAAATCCCATCGCCCGAACCGACCCGGGCGCTCGCCGCCGGACCGGTCGGGTCTTGGCCCCGTCCGGGTTTCGGATATTGTCGAGGAAGTCACCATGAGCATCGCCCTGCACTGGTTCCGCCGCGACCTGCGTCTCTCGGACAACACGGCACTCGCCGCGGCTCAGCGCGACTGCGACCTGGTGGTGCCGGTGTTTGTCCTCGACCCCCGCATCCTGGACTCGAACGATATCGGCGCGCCGCGCGTCGTCTTCCTGCTCGATTCGCTGCGCTCGCTCGCGCGCGACCTCGAAAAGGCGGGTTCGCGCCTCGTCGTGCGACACGGTGCACCGGAGAAGGAACTCGCTGCGCTGGCCCGCGACCTCGGCGCGACGGCGCTCCACGTCAACGTCGACTACAGTCCGTACGCCCGCGCGCGCGACGCCCGCGTCCGCGCGGCGCTCGAAAAGGAGGGCGTCGCCTGGCGGGAGTTCGAGGACCAGTTGCTGGTGGCCCCGCAGCTCTGCGTGAAGGAAGACGGCTCGCCCTACACCGTGTTCACGCCGTTCGCGCGGCGCTGGAGGACCTTCGAGAAGCGCGAACCGGGCCGTCGCCCGAAGCTTGCGACGCTCGAACCGGCGCTCGTCGCACGAGCCCGTGACGTCGGCCTGCCCGCTTCGATCGCCGACATGGGCCTCGCGACCGAGGCCGAGATCGAACCCGCCGGCGAGAAACCGGCGCTGGCCCGGCTCGAAGCCTTCGTCGCCGGGAAACTGCTGCGCTACAAGGCGGAGCGCGATTTTCCCGACCTCGACTCGACCTCCCACCTCTCTCCGCACCTGAAGTTCGGGACGATCTCGCCGCGGACGATCTACTGGCGGGTCGCCGAGGCGATCGGGCACGACCTCGCCCGGCTCGAACCCGCGAAGCCGGGGCGCGCGCTCACCGAGGACGAGAGCTTGCGGCTGCGCGAGGCCGGGAGCTTCCTGAACGAGATCATCTGGCGCGAGTTCTACCAGGCGGTCCTCTTCCACTTCCCGCACGTCGTGCACCGGCCCTTCCAGGAGCGCTTCGTCGGCTTCCTCTGGCCCGCGGCCGACCCCGCCCTGATCGAGGCGTGGCACGAGGGACGCACCGGTTACCCGATCGTCGACGCGGCGATGCGCCAACTCGCGCAGACCGGCTGGATGCACAACCGGCTGCGCATGGTGACGGCGATGTTCCTCACCAAGACCATGCTCGTCGACTGGCGCATCGGCGAGCGCGTCTTCATGCAGCGCCTGGTCGACGGCGACGTCGCCTCGAACAACGGCGGCTGGCAGTGGTCGTCCTCGACCGGAACCGATGCCGCGCCCTACTTCCGGATCTTCAACCCGCTCTCCCAGTCGCTCAAGTTCGACCCCGACGGCGCGTTCATCCGCAAGTGGGTGCCGGAATTGCGCGACCTGCCCGCCCCGCTCGTGCACGCACCCGACGCCGAGCCGCTGCGCCGCGCGGCCTGCGGCTACCCGGCACCCATCGTCGATTACGCTGCCGGACGCGCGCGTGCGCTCGAACTCCTCGCCCCGATCGCACGCGGCTGAAGCGACCAGACGGCGGCCCCGCGTTCAATCGCCGAGCAGGGCCAGGACCGGCTCGCGCAACGCGCGCGGTACCGCGACGCCCGAGTCGCCGTAGATCGTAGGGCGGCCGTCCCAGGCGAAGAAACTGCCGCCGGCCTCCTCGACGATCGGCACGACCGCGGCGCAATCCCAGGGGTTCAACTGCGGGTCGACCATGACCTCCGCCTGCCCGGTCGCGACGAGTGCGTAGCCGTAGCAGTCGCCCCAGCCGCGCTGGCGGCCGACGCCGCGCAACAGGCGTTCGAAGCCGGCATAGCGCGCGCCGTAGTGCTGCGGCCGGGCGTCGCTCGTGAGGAGGGTCGCATCGCCGAGCGAGGTCGCCTTCGAGACGGCGATCGGCTCGCCGTTGCAGAAGGCACCGGCGCCGCGCGCGGCCCAGAGCGTGCGCCCGAGCGCCGGAAGTCCGATCACGCCGACGACGCAGCAATCGTCCTCTTCGAGCCCGACCAGCACCCCCCACAGCGGCACGCCGCGCACGAAGGACTGCGTGCCGTCGATCGGGTCGAGGATCCAACGCCGGCCGCTCCGCCCCGGGCTCTCGCCGTGCTCCTCGCCGAGCAGACCGTCGTCGGGAAAGGCCGCGGCCAGATGGCGGCGCAGAATTTCCTCCGCGCCGCGGTCGGCGATCGTCACCGGGCTCGCGTCGGCCTTGCGCTCGACCTCGATCGGGCGCCCGAAGTGTCCGAGCGCGAAGCGCCCGGCGAGGTCGACGGCTTCGCGCGCGACCGCGAGTTCACGGGAGCGATCCGTGGCCATGTCGCCTGTTGCGCACGCGCTCCCCGGACGGTCAAGCGAACGGCCCGCGCCTCGGTCCGCCGCGCACGCGGCCGGGGCTGAGCAGATCAGTCGTAGCAGCCGTCGACCCACCAGTTCCCCGACTCGCGGAACAGGCGGTAGACACCGCCGTCGGAGAGCTGGATCTCCCAGTAGTCGCGCCGGCAGCGACTCTCGCTCCACCACTCGGCATCGACGCGCCACGGACCCGCGGCCGCGACCGCGCGTCCGCCGAAGCCGGTTGTCCGCACGTAGGCGATGCGCCCGCCCTCGACGAAGACCTCGGCCTGCTGCGGCGGCCGGATCGCCCGCAGAGCGACCGGCGGGGCGGCGAAATCGGCGACGGCTTCCGCCGGGGCGGTTCCGGGACGGCGCGGCCCGGCGAAGGCAGCGAGCGCGTAAGCCTCGGGGCGGTGGCCCGGCGAAGGCATCGGGCGGCCCACCCGCTCGGGCCCGCAGAGTGCGGCGAGACGCGCCAGCGTGGTCGCGAGCCGCGCCGGCACGGGACCGGCGGGGCGAAAGAGATCGAGTTGGTCGGGGCGCGCGCGATCGGGCACCGCGACGAGCCGCACCGCCTCGATCGCGGCCTGCGGCGGTGCGCTCTCGAGCGTCGCGCGCACCAGGAGCACGAGACTCTTCACGTCGCGCGTCGGTGCCAGCACGCCGACGTCGCGGTCGAGGCGCGAGCCGTCCTCGAGCCGCAGCGAGAGGACGAGGCCGCGACAGGCGAGACCCTGCACCTGCAGCCGATTCGCGAGCCGGTCGACGAGCCCGCGCACGACGAACATGAGCGCTTCGAGCGAGGTCTCGCCGTACTCGAGCGAGGTTCCCTCGACGATCTCGGTCGGTGGCGCAACCGGCACCAGCGGAGAGTCGTCGCAACCCGCCGCGATGCGCCACAGGCGCGTACCCTCCGCGCCGAAGCGGGTCGCGATCCGGGCTGCACCGAGCGCCGCGAGATCGCCCATGCGCGCGACCCCGAGCCGCTCGAACTCGATGCGCAGCCCCGCCCAGCCCGCGCCACCGGAGGCGGCGCGGCGCCGGCCGCGCGCGGCGACCGGGGCGAACCCGTCGGCCACCGCACCCAGGGCGGCGATCGAGCGCGGTGCGAGCCAGGCCGCATCCCCGCCGGGCGGAACGACCAGCGCCTCCCCGCGCCGGGCGGCGAGTCCCGCGGCGATGCGCGCGGTCGCCCGTCGGTCGGCGATCGCCGCGCCGGCCTCGAGACCGATCGCTGCCGCGCGATGCAAGAGCGCCGAGAGCAGCCCCTCGGGCGACCCGTGCAGCCGGTCGAGTCCCTCGACGTCGAGGTGGAGTACCCCGCGCGCGCACACCGGCGCCTCCGGCGTGGCTTCCGCCTCGGGGGCGGGCACGCCACCCTCGATCTCGACACGTGGCGAGATGCTCGCTCCGACCTCGAGCAGTGCTGCGCGCGCGGCGGCGAGCGTCGTCGCATCGAGGGGCCGCACGATCAGGTCGCTCGACGCGCCGAGGGCCTGGGCGACGCTCGACCCCGCCGCGACGCCGCGGCGCTCCGCCTCGAGCGACACCTCGAGCAGGCGCGCATATGGCCGGACGCGCTCGCCCGCCTCGCGCGCCCCGGGGGCGGACTCGCAGACCACCACCGCACAGCCGCGCAGTTCCGGCTCCGCGCGGCGGAGTGCGGCCACGGCGAAGCGGGGTACGACCAGGCAGGCGATGCGCGACATCGGACGATCGATCCGGCTCAGAGGCGGAAGGTGATCTCGCGCCCGGTGAGCGCGGCGCCACGACGGCGCCGGATGGTGACGCGCGCGCGCAATCCCTCGAAGAGTGCCGGCGCACCGCCACGGCGATCCCAGAGAACCTCGGCCGGTTGCAGTTCCAGGCGCAGGGCGGCCGAGGGCGCGGCCCCCCCGTCGCGGCGCAGCGCGACCAGCGCCGAGCGCGAGCGCTCCGCCGCACGGGCGAGCCGCAGCCAGGGATGCGCGGTCGCGGGCAGGCGGGCGGCAGCGGCGCCGCGGCGCTCGGCCCGTCCGGTGGCCGTCGACGGCGAGACATCGAGCACCACCAGCGCGAAGCCCCCGAGCGCGAGCAACTGCTCGGCTGCGGCGAGTGCGGTACGCAGGTCCGGCGGCCGAACCCAGAGCAGCGACTCGGCGTCGAGGCCGCTCGCATGCGCACCCGCGGGGTCGAAGGCGTCGGCCCCATCGACCCAGGCGGCCCACTCGCCCCGGGCGATGGCCCCTGCCGCCACCCGCAGGGCGAGGCTCGTGATGCCGGCCGAACCCGCCCCGCACAACTCGCTCAGCCGGCCTCGCGGCAATCCGCCGTCGAGCGCCTCGTCGAGCGCGACCGTACCGGTGGACAGGCACTCGTCGCGCCCGGCACGGACCGGCGGCACATGGCCGCGCCGGACCGTGCCGGGCAGACGGGCAAGCAGATCTTCCAGGCGAAGAGCGACCGACACGTCGCGATCTTCGCCTTTGTTTCGCCCCGGGGCAAGTGCCCCAGCACCGACTCAGCGGGCGGCTTCGATCACCCCGCAGGCGACCCGCTGGCCGCTGCCCCCGTTGGCGGGGGTATCCGTGTAGTTGTCCTTGTTGGCGTGCAGCACGACGGTCCGGCCGACGAGGTCGCCCAGCGAGAAGCGCGTGGTCGAGGTCTCGAGCAACCCAGACTCGTCGTTCAGGACGCGGAGATTCGGCAGGTCGCCGGCATGGCCGGCACCCTGCGGCCCCTTGTGGCTGTTGGTCGCCGCGGGGTCGAAGTGCGGACCCGCGCCACCGGCGGGCACCACCTTGCCGTCCTGGGTCGTCGGGCCACAGGCCGAACCGGCGTGGATGTGGATGCCGTGCGGGTAGTAGACGCCCTGGCCGTCGGCGCTCTGCGTGGCTTCGAGGCCGGCCACCGACACGCCGTTCACCTGCACCACGACGTTCACCTGGCCGGTCCCCTGCGTGAAGCGGACGGTCCCGAGGCTCACCGAGGTGTCCACCGCGCCGGTTGCCGAGCTCACCGGGCGGAGCACCGCGACGAGCCCGCCGCGGCCGATCGTCGCACCGGTCACGGCCGAGCCCGCACCGGCGACGCCGCTGGCCACCGCCGAACCCACGCCCGAGACGCCGCCTGCAACGGCCGAACCGGCACCCGCCACACCACCGGCCACGGCCGAGCCCACGCCGGCGACGCCGCCGGCCACCGCGGACGCCGGCCGCGTCACGGTGGACGCCGAGCAACCCATCGCCGCAGCGGCGAGTACCGTCATCGTCATTCCGATCATCGAGTGTCGCATCTGTTTCCGCCTCCTTGTTCGTGCCGTCCGAATTACCTGGCAGTCCCCTACTCCGCCCCGATCGCGCCGCAAGCGAGCGGCACCTCGGGGAATCCTTCGCTCTCGGGCCGGACCACCAGCAGGCTGCGTCCGCGCAACTGGTGGTAGCCGAGTTTCGAGTGTCCGTTGATCGCCGCGCGGCCGTCGGGGGGCGACGTGAAGTCGCCGAGAATCTCGACGCCACTGCGCGAACCGCGCAACCCGGCCGCGCAATTGCCCGCGACCACGAGCAGCCTGCGCTCGGCGTCGATCGCCGCCGCCGCTCCCTCCGCCGGCGCAGGTGGCGAGAGCGGCGCGGTCATCACGATCCGCAGGTCCATGCCGGGCGACGCCGTGGGCGAGGCTGCCGGGACGCGCGCGGCCGCCGCCGACCCATCGATATCCGGTGTCGTGAACCGAGCCTCGCCGACGCTGCGGGAATCGTCGATCCGCAGGCCTGCCCCCTCGCGCCGCAACGGGCGCATGGTCGCGACGAGCGGGCGTTGTGGCAGCGGCGTCGGCGTGGCGACGATCTCGGCACCGGCGGGGCCGACCGCCCCGAGAACGCACAGCGCGAGCAGGAAAGCCCGCCCCGCCCGCCCCTGAGCCATCCGAGCCTCGCGCCGCAGAGATCCCATGCGGCGTGGTGCTTACACCACCCTCGCAGCCCGGCCCAAACAGGGCGCGCAGCGGGTGTCCGGCGGGCGTGGCGAGCGGCCGGAAATTGCGCGGGCGGATCCAGAATGGTAGCGACGCCTCCTGATCCCCGGTAGCTCAGTTGGTAGAGCAATCGGCTGTTAACCGATTGGTCGCTGGTTCGAGTCCGGCCCGGGGAGTCTGGCCTGGGTCGCGCAAGAGCGCGGCAGCACTCCTCGAGGAAGGCCCCGGAGCACACTCTCCGGGGCCTTGCCGCGAGTCGAGCCCCCGCGATCTCCACCCGGACCCCGCGGCGCCTCCGGACTGGCCCGAATCCCCCGCTTAGTCTTTCAGGGTCGCCCTTAGGTTTGGGCTTGAACTCCCCCATGCTCGCATGAGATTAGATCGGCCGACCGATTGGGCAGGATGCTGCCCGGCGAGACCGACAAAGACGAACCGGGGGAGGCCATGATGTCGCAAATGGAAAAGGTGCTGAAAAAGGTCTCGCGAAGCGTGCTGCTGGCACTCGCGCTCGCCACGGCCCTGCCGGGCGTGGCCAACGCCGACACCTACGGCTGCGTTTCCAAGGTCACCGACGGCGCACAGAAACTCTTGCTCGCCGAGACCAAGGCCCTCGCCGGATGCGCGATCAGCTTTGCCAAGGGCACCGTCAGCAACCTCATCCCCTGCGCCGCGGCCTTCGCCAACACGACGGTCAAGGGCGCACAGGACAAGTTGGTCGCCGACACGACCGCCGCCTGCGGCACGACCCTGCCCACCTTCGGTCTGTCGTCACTCACCGCGCCGCCGCAGCTCGCGATCGGGCACAGCGTGGATCTCTACAAGGATCTCTTCGGTCAGAATCCGAACGCGACCACGCTGAAGGACATCAACGGTCTCAAGTGCCAGGACACGCTGCGCAAGGCGATGGGCAGTTGCCAGGACACGCGCGTGAAGGAGTTTGAGGCCTGCCTCAAGACCGCGAGCAAGAACGGTTCGTTCGCGAGCGTCGCCGCCATCTTCGCCTGTCTCGGCGCAGGTGGCAACGAGGAGCCCGATGCCAAGGGCAAGATCGACAAGGCCTGCTTCTCCGCGATTCGCGACAAGGTGATCCCGGTCTGTACTTCGCTCGGCGTACAGACCGCCAGCGCACTGCCCGGCTGCAACGCGACGACCGCCGAAGGCGCCGCCACCTGCATGAAGCAGCGCTCGCTCTGCCGCATCTGCACGCTCGCAAACGCAATGTACGGCACCACCAAGGACTGCGACCTCTCCGACGACGGCGACGACGCGAACAGCAGCTGCCCCGAGCCGCTCGCCTGCGGGGACGGCGTCGTCGACGGCAACGAGGCCTGCGACGACGGCAACGCCAGCAACGGCGACGGCTGCTCCTCCACCTGCACGATCGAGACCGGCTGGTCCTGCGGCAGTACGGGCTGCACTCCCGTCCATGGCGACGGCGCAATCAAGGGCACCGAGCAGTGCGACGACGGCAACACGAGCAACGGCGACGGCTGCTCCTCGAGCAGTACGACCGAAGCCGGTTACGCCTGCAGCGGCCAGCCCAGCACCTGCGTCGACGTCTGCGGCAGCGGCCGCCTGCGCGGCTCCGAGCAGTGCGACGACGGCAACAAGACGAATGCAGACGGCTGCTCCTCCACCTGCACGATCGAATCCGGATTCGTCTGCAGCGGTGCCCCGAGCAGCTGCCGCGCCAAGAACTGCGGCGACACCTACCTGGACTCCCCCGAGGAGTGCGAACAGGGCAACTACGCCAACGGTGACGGCTGCTCCTCGGCCTGCAAGGTCGAGGCCGGCTGGAGTTGCAGCAATGTGTATCCGTCGGTCTGCGACGCGATCATCGCCGACGGCAAGATCGTCGGCCCCGAGCAGTGCGACGATTTCAACTACTACAACGGTGACGGCTGCAGTTCGACCGGCAAGATCGAAGCCGGCTCCTACTGCCAGCCCGGCGAGCCGAGTACCTGCGAGCAGAAGTACGAGGTCGTCCTCGACACGCCGGCCAACGGCGACTTCACCACGGCGGCGTCGACGGTCGTCACCGGGTACGTGAGCAAGCTCTCCGCCGAACGAGCCGACGTCCGGATCAACGGCGTGCCCATCACGGTCGCCGGTGACGGCACCTTCAGCACGACGGTCGCCCTCGACGCGGCCGCGATCTTCAACCCGATCCGGGCCACGGTCACCGACAAGTGGCGGACCGGGTACAAGGCCTATGCCCGCACCGTGGCGATCCGCGGCGACTCGATCGCCGACGACGCCTACTCGCCGCAGAGCATCGCGTTGCGCCTGAACGACACCGGGCTCGACAAGGTCGAGCCTGCCGTGCAGACGCTCCTCGGCACGGGCCTCGACCTCGGAGCCCTGCTCCCGGTCGGGACCAAGGTGCTCGACAACGTCTGCGTCCAGAGCCTGTTCGGAGCCTGCATCGCGCGCGCGACGGTCACCATCGTAGATCCCAAGCCGACGTTCAGCTCCTTCTCGATCAACATCGACTCCCAGACCGGCTACGCGGCCGCCAACCTCATCCTGAACAACGTGGTGCTCTACGTGCAGATCAGCGGCACGCTCAGCTGCCCGGCAACCATCAAGGCCGACGCCGTGTACGTCAACGGCAACTACACTCTGCAGCCCGATGCAGCCCAGGCCAACGAGTACATCGACGTCAACCTGAGTGGATCGACGAACGTCAGTTTCGCGAACTTCTCGAAAGAGTACACCTGTGGAGGTCTGACCGCCTTCATCCTGGATCTGGCCGTCGGCAACGTGCAGGACCGGGTGCGCTCCGCCCTCGTCGACTTCCTGAAGGACCCCGACGGAACCGGCCCCCTCGACTCGCCGATCGCCGACGGCATCGAGACGGCACTCGCGGGGCTCACCATCTCGACGACCCTCGGCGATGCCCTCGGCGTGTTCTTCAAGGCACCGTTCTTCGCGATCATTGCGGACCCCTCGGGCATCACCTTGGGCTCCAACGCCATTATCAAGTCGTCGCAAGGCACCGGAGCCGGCCAGTGCGTGTCGCCAGCGGGATCGCCCAAGTTCACGAGGTCCCTCGCCTACACGGAGACGTTCCCGACCTTCGGGGCGAACACCCCGGGCACCGCGCCCTACAACCTCGCCTTCGGCGTCTCGGCGACGGCCTTCAACCAGTTGCTGAAGGCGCAGGCCGAATGCGGGCTGCTCACGTTCACCTTCTCCAATTTCGACTTCGGCTTCGGTGAAGTCCCCCTGACGGCGGGTACGGTGGCTGCCCTCTTCCCGGAATTCACCGCCTATCCGCCGGAGACGCCGCTTCGCCTGGAAGTACGGCCCACGATCGCACCGGTCCTCACGGGTGACGCCGGCCCCGACGGGGAGACCACCGAGTTGCGCATCTCCGACGTGATCGTCCGGATCCTGAAGAACGACGGCAGCGAAGAGGTCGCGCTCGAAGCGGCCTTCGACGCGCGGATCGGAGCGAACTTCACCTTCGCCGCGGGCCAGCTCGCGATCAACCTGAGCCAGGTCGCCGCGTCGAAGGTCACGGTGAACCTGCTCAGCAACAACATCGGCGTCGACGAGACCGAGTTCGAGACCGAACTCCTGCCGGGCCTCGTGACCGCACTGCTGCCGTCGCTCACGACGACGTTCGCCGGGATCCCGCTGCCGGACTTCATCGGCTTCGCTCTCGGAGGAGTCGAGGCGACCCGGACCGGCAAGTTCCTGGGCGTCTACACGAACCTGAACGCGATCCCGTGACAGATGACGCAACGGAGGGTCGGCTTTTCGCGGAAAGCCGACCCTTCGTCGCGCGCCTACGGCGGCAGTCGACACCTTGCGGCGGTGCGGTGACCCGGAGTCGGGCGGCCGCCCCGAAGCTCCGCCTAGCGGTCAGACCCGGAAGAGCGGTGCACCGTCGGAACCCCGACGCAGGTCGAAATCTTGAACAGTCCAGCGCGTGTCGGCCGGACCGTCGTCGAGCCGCAGGATCCCGCTGGTCGGGTCGAGTACGGTCGCCGCCGACAGGCCGAGCCTGCGCGTGAGAACCGTGCCGTAGACGTCGCGCACGTCGGTCGAGCGGAAGTCGTTCGCCCCCTGCCGGTAGCGGGTGTTGCCGTCGCTGCCGAGGTCGCTCTCGGCGATGTTCGGGTGGTTGCCGTACACGCCACCGCTGACGCCGCCGCCGACGACGAACATCGGCCCCTGCGAGCCGTGGTCGGTGCCGGTCTCGTTCTGCCGCACCCGTCGGGAGAATTCGCTCCAGACGAGCACCGTCACCCGATCGGCCACGCCGCTACCCATGTCGTCGAGGTCGTCGAAGAAGTGCTTGAGGGATGCCCCCACCTCGGCGTGCAGGCTCCAATGCTGCCCGGTCGGATCGCCACCTCCCTGGTCGGAGTGGGTGTCGTAGCCGCCGTTGTCGACCCGGAAGGCGAAGGACTTGATGCGGGCGTCCCCGGACTCGCGCGCGTAGATCGCCTTGGCGACCTCACGCAGGTCGCGGCCGGTCCCGAGGCCCATCCTGTCGTAGCCGGCGGACCAGGCCGCTCGATCCGCCAAGTAGAGCCGGCTCGCGGCGGGGTAGTAGTCCATGCAACCGAAGGTCGCCGTGCCTGAATCGCCGAGGGCACGCCACGATCCCGGGCGAGTCGACGCCACCCCGTAGAGGGCTTCGATCGCCGCGAGCTTCGCTGCGTTGTCCGAGGAGTAGGCCGAAACGTCGCGCGGCATGGTGAAGTCCGACAGCCGACGCGCCGCGGCGACGCTCGTCCCGGTCGCGCGGAAGTCGCCGCCGACGGAGTCGCGCACGTTGAGGGCCGGCACGTCCGTCGAACCGAAGGCATAGGTCGGATGGGCGACCGTGCGACCGAGCCAGCCGGTCGAAGCGAACGCGGCGAGACCGCGCGGATTCGCCGAGTGGAAGACGCGCCGCGCCTCGTCGTGCGAGAGGTTGTAGTCGGGGAAGCCGCAGCCCTGGATCACCGCGACCCGGCCCGCCCGGTAGAGTTCATGCAGCCCGCCGAAGCCCGCATCTCCCGAGGCCTCGATCGCACCGGGCACGATTCCGGAAAGACCCGGGTGCATGCCGAGCGCTGCCCCCGTATTCGGATCGTCCCCGGAGAGACCTCCCACGGCGAGCGGCAGCAGCGGATGTGTACCGTCGGGCAGGAGCCTGATCCCGCCGCTTCCGGCAACCCGAGCCTTCTCGTAGTCGCTGCGCAGGGTGCCCGAGCCGTCGGCGATCGGGGTGATCGTGTTGAGCCCGTCGTTGCCGCCGTCGAGAACGACAGAGATCAGGTAACGGTCGCTGCGTGCGGCGAGCGCCTGCCGGACCAGTCGGTTCGAAAAGAGTCCGGGCCCGAATGTCATCCCGGCGGCGAGAAGCCCGGTGCGCCCGAGGAATCGGCGTCGATCCATGTCGCGTTCTCCGTCAGTGCAACTGGTAATGTGGCGACTGGAGGACCAGTCCAAAGAGGCCGCGAAGTTTCTTGTCCACCGTGACCGGATCGGCGAGGTTCAGCGGCCCGGCCCCGAGGTAGGCGACGAGTGCCGCCCGCTCCGAGGCGAGCATGTCGTCGCGCACGCCCAGGACCTCGGTCACCGCATCGACGACGTCGCCCGGATCGGTCAGCGCGAGCGACACCAGCTTGTCCGGTCGCATGCCGCCGCTCTCGCGTGCCGTGTACACGTCGCGCGCGAAGAAGAAGCGTGCGAGCAGGGCCTGGCTTCCGACCCAGTTCGTCTCCCACTCCCAGCCGAAGACGCTCGGGGGATTCAACCCGACCTGGCCCATGTTCGAGAGGTGGGTATAGACGCTGCGGTCGCCCACCCCCGGGACCTTGGCGTCGCGCCCGATCAGCTTCACGCCGAGCGTGCGCAAGGTCGCGACGACGAGATCAATCGGCCACTTCACGGACTTCCGGGCCGGGTCGTCGAGGCTCGCGTAGAAGGCGTCGTCGACGAGGATCTCGCGAACCAGGCTCCCGATGTCCCAGTTCGTCGCGAACCCCGAGCGCCCGAGCACGGCGTCGATGGTCGCCCGCGCCGGCGAATCCGGCTCGGGATCGGCGAACCCGCCGTGGTCGACGCCGTCGGCCGACCGATAGGCCCCGTGGACGAAGAACTCGAGGAGACGCCTCGCCGTGCGTGCCGCGACCGTGGGCACGCCCCGGCTATCGCGGTGGCGGAAGACGATCTCCGTCACGCTGTCGACCTCCTGCGCGCCCTCGCCCGCATCGGCGAAGCTCGCGCCCGCGGCACCGAAACCCCCGTAGCCGTCGGGATGCGTGTCGTCCGCGGCGAAAAGCGCCTTCGGGCCGCGTGCGGCGAACTCGGCCAGCGTGTCGTGCCGGCTGTCTCGGAACAGCGGGTTGCCGCTCGTGCGTTCATAGGTCCATCCCGAGAACGCGCGCGCGATCGCGAAGGGATCCTTCTGGTCGGAGTAGTTGCGATTCCCGTCGAGATCGACCACGCCGAGCGTGAATAATTCGAGCATCTCGCGGCCGTAGTTCTCGTTCGGCTCCACCTTCGTGTTTCGCACCGTGTCGAGGAACTGCATCATCGCCGGATCGAGATTGATGCCCTTCACGAGGTCGACCATGCTCCCGCGGCACTTCTTGCGCAGGAACTGGTTCTGGCGGCCGACGAGCTTGGGGTCGCCTACCTTGCCGTAGGAAGTCGCGAAGTGATCGTGCCAGAACAGAACGAGTTTCTCGTTCAGGCCCGAACGCGCCTTGACCATGTACTTGATCCAGTTGTTGTGCAGGTCGGAGAGGCCTCGGCCCCCGGGCTTGAATCCGCCCGGGGTGAAACCGACGAGTTCGTCGGCCGCGCGGCCCCGGCTGTATCCGCTGCGCAGCCAGCCCTCGACGACCCGCTCGCTCGCACCGAACCCGGTGCGGCGAAGCAGGTGTCGAGCCGACCTCCGGTCGAGCGCCGTCGTCTCGTCACCCATCGCTTGCTCCAACTCCCGTTGCCAATGTCAGTGGTCGGTGCCCGCGACCCAGCCGGTCGCCGGTGCACCGGCCTCGATCCAGAGCCTGAGGATCTCGACGAGTTGCGACGGCAGCGGCTTGCGCTGAAACGGCATGCGCTCGCCGAGACCGGCGCCGAGTTCGCCCGAGACCTTGTGCATGAGGAGACTCGCCGCGGGGTCGCCCGCCGTCACCCGCTTCCAGCCCAGCGCCACGGCTGCTCCGTTCTGCGGATCGACACCGACCAGGTTCCCGAGCGATGCTCCGACCTCGAGCAGGAGCCCGCTCATCTGCGTCTGCGAGTCGTGACAGCCGCTCAACGCACACGAGCGGTCGAAGATCTGCGTCTGGATCCGGTCGAAGGTGCCCGAGAAGAGGACCGTGGGGTCGCAACTCTCCGCCGCCGGCAGGCATGCGATCCGCAGCGTGTCGCGGTCGAACAGCTGTTCGCTCCCGAGCATCGGGACGGAACGGGACTCGAGGCGCACCACCTTGCGCGCACCGCGGCAGCGGTTCCCGGCGAATGGCCCCTGGAGTTTCACCACGAAGCGCGTCGGCGTGGTGCAGTCGTCGGGCGAGAAACTCGGGAGGTCGAGGCCGTCGATGCGGGTCTGGAGGGCCTGGAAGGCCGGGTCGAACAGCGGGTCGCCGTTGTCGGTCGCATGGGCGACCATGATCGAATCGACACCGGGTGACGTGCAGACGGGATCCGAAGTGCGGTTCGCGCAGACGCCCACCGACAGGCTGCACTCGCCGTTCACGATGCCGTCCTCGTCGCAGGACGGATCACCGTCGCGGCAGCGCAGCGAGGAGCCGCCGGCGACCGGCGCGGCCAGCGTACGAAAGGCCGTGACACAATCCTTCGCGCGCGGGCCACCGCCGCCGATGTCGCCGGCCCCGGCCGGCGCGGCGAAGGCCGTGGCCAGGATCGCCGAGAACAGGCAGCCCGCGATCGAGCGCGCTGTCGATCGATTCTTCGCCTCGTGTGCGGCCAACGCCATGACTCTCCCCCGTTCCATTCGGGCGGTAGCCGGTATCTCGGCTCCCAACTCGATGGTGGGAAGAATTACTCGTGCCGCGAGGCTCGGGAAAGTCGGGGAATTCCCCAAGTGCGCGGCCGGTGGACCACGCTCGACGTTCAGAGGGTGAGAAGCCCGCCGATGATCGTCGCAACGACGGCGACCGCCGTCAGAAGGTCGGTGAAACCGAGAGTCTTGGTCGTTCGGGGAGTCGTGGTCTGCATGGGGGAACCTCAGAACATCTTCCCGGACCCAGCCCGGGAAGACCTGCTTGCGTAAAATGTGGGACGTCTTGCCTGCTTCAGCCACGAGGCGAGGCCCCCGGGATCAAGCTCGACGCGGTTCTTTCTTCGCCCCCTAGGGGACCGAAGTCAAGGAAAATCAGAGGGGAATCCAAAACAAGGGGCCAGGTGCCCCGACTCCCCTAGGGGATGGGCACCCGACCCGCGCACCCACCTAGGATCCCGCCTCGGGTGCCCGCTGCGGGGTCGCCATCACCGTCTCGAAACGGGCCAGTTGGACCTTCCCCGGCGCGAAACCCCTGGGTTTTCCCACGTCCCCGGCCAGTGCCAGATGGACGGCCGTCCGCCCCCCGTCCTTCGCGCTCGAGTAGCCGGCCGCGAGGCCGGCGGCGAAGCGCTGCGTCTCGCGGGGCAGCCGGCGCAACCCCCCGGGATTGCGGACGACCACGTGCGAACCGGGCCCCGAAGCCACGTGCAGCCAGAAGTCGCGTGGCGAAGCGAGTTTCGCGGTGAGGATGTCGTTGTCCTCCGCGTTGCGCCCGACCAGCACGACCATGCCGTCGGGCGAGACGAGTCGACGCGCAACCTTGCGCCCGCGCCAGATGCCCTCGTCGGCGTCCGTCGGCCCGGGGTCGTGGCCCCCGGCGGGTTTCGCACTTCGCACCATCCTCGTCTGCCTGGCGGAGGGATCCGCAGACCGTCAGCGGACGACGTCCGTCGCCATCGCGCGCGCGAACGGCAGGGCGGCCCGGTAGAGGGGATCGCCGTCGAGATCGGGAAGTTCCCTCGAGACGAGGCTACCGCGACTCGACGAGGGGCCCGACACGGTCGAGCCCATGCCAGGTGCGGCGAGGTCGCGGACCAGGCGTCCGTCGACGGACCGACGCACCACGACCTCGCGCCCTATTCCCCCGACCACCGTCCCGAGGATCACCGCGACGATCGCGGGTGCGGCCTCGGCGATGCGGCACACCTCGACCGAAATGCTTCCCGACGTCGACGTGAACTCCCATCGCGCCGCGTCGCCGCCCACCCGTCCCGGCGCCCATGGCCGCCACCCGAGTCGACTCGCGAGCCACCCGACGAAGAGCAGCGCCTTGGGGAGCGCGTGGGGGCCGTGCTCGATGCGCACCGTCCGCAGTTCCGCCGCCGACCCGCCGAGAAGGCCCGCTACCATCGAACGCCACGGGGCGAGGCGCACCCAGGCGAGATCGCTCAGTCCGATCGCCGGGTCCACGCCGCCGGCCCAATCGCCCACGCAAGCGAGCCCTTGCGCCTCCTGCTCCCAGGCGGCGCTGTCCCAGATCACCCGCCGGGCCATTGCGGCGAGTTCGAAGAAAAGATCCCCGCCAAGCGGCGGTGGCATCGCGGCGGCCCACCAAAGCGCCGTCGGCAGGTCTCCGACGAGCAGCGGTCGCGCGATCGAAGGCAGGCGGCGCAGCGCCTCGCCACCGGCCCGGATCGACACCTGCTCGGAGCAGATCCGCCGTCCGCCCTCGCCGAGGTGACAGAGGGTGGAGACCCAGGCATGGGGCCCGGGGTCGCTCCCGGGTTCGTCGACCAGCAGCAGCACCCGCGAAGGGTGATGTTCGGCGATTGCCGCGATCTCCGAGGCGACCTCGGCGGCCTGGTCCGCGCCGCGGGCGAAAACCATCAGGTTCGACATGCAGGCGCGCGAGACGACGGGTTCGCCCTCGGCCTGCGGCGAGCGCAGCAGCCCTTCGAGTTCGCGCTCGATCCCATCGATGTCGACCGGTCGCGCCTCGCTCCAGCCCGACCCTGCCGGGGTGGCGAGATCCCCGCTCAAAGGACGCGCCAGGCGCGCCGATCGGCCTCGATGAGCCGATCAGCCTCGATCGGCCCCCAGGTGCCGGCCGGGTACTCCGGCAGGTAGCGAGTGCCGCGGGCCTGCCAGCCGTCGAGGATCGCGGTCACCCAGGCCCAGGAGGCCTCGACCGCATCGCGCCGCATGAACAGGGTCGCATCCCCCGCCATCACGTCGAGCAACAGGCGTTCGTAGGCCTCCGGCGACTGGTCGCCGAAGGTCGAGCCGTAGCGGAAGTCCATCTTCACCGGGTAGATCCGCACGCGCGTCCCCGGCAGCTTGGTCGCGATGCGCAGGGAGAGCCCCTCGTCGGGCTGGATGCGGATCGCAAGCACGTTGGGCTCGAGCGGCGTTCCCGAGGCGTTGAACAGCATCTGCGGAACGTCCTTGAACTGAACGGCGATCTCGCTCGCGCGCTTCGGCAGTCGCTTGCCGGTGCGCAGGTAGAATGGGACCCCCGCCCAGCGCCAGTTGTCGACGAAGGCCTTGATGGCGACGTAGGTCTCCGTCGTCGAGTCGGCCTTCACGCGATCCTCGCGCCGATAGCCCGGAACCTCCACCCCGCGGTGGAACCCCGCCGCGTACTGGGCACGGACGACGTGGCGATCCATCTCGTCGCCGAGCGGGATCGGGCGCAGGCACTTGAGCACGGCGACCTTGTGGTCGCGGACCACGTCGGCCGTCATCTCGAAGGGGGGCTCCATCGCCACCAGGCAGAGGAGTTGCAGGATGTGGTTCTGCACCATGTCCCGCAGCGCCCCGGCGCCCTCGTAGTAGTTGGCCCGGGTGCCCACACCCTCCTCCTCGGCGACCGTGATCTGCACGTGGTCGATGTACTTCTGGTTCCAGAGCGGCTCGAAGATCGAGTTGGCGAACCGCATGACGAGCAGGCTCTGCACCGTCTCTTTGCCGAGGTAGTGGTCGATGCGGAAGATCTGCTTCTCGTCGCAGACCGACGAGACCGCCCCGTCGATCTCCCGCGCACTCGCCAAGTCGTGTCCGATCGGCTTCTCGACGATCACCCGCGAGAAGGGCTTGCCCGGTTCGTCGCGGCCGAGCAGCCCGGCCGCTTCGAGCTGCCTCACGCAGGGAACGATTTCGCTCGGCGGGACCGACAGGTAGAACACCCGGTTGCCCGGGATGCCGAAGCCGGGCTCGACCTCCTCGATGCGCTTCTTCAACGCGGCGTAGGCCGCGGGATCCTCGAAGGAACCGGGAACGTAGAAGAGCCCGCGTTCGAACTCGGACCACCGGGCGCTCTCGCTGATGCGGCGAGAGAAGCGGTCGACGCCTTCGCGGCCCGAGGCGCGGAACTCCTCGTCGCTCAACTCGCGACGCGCGAATCCGACGACTGCGAAGTTCGCCGGCAGCACGCCGTCGAGCGCGAGGTTATAGACGGCGGGGACGAGCTTGCGTCGCGCCAAGTCGCCAGCCGCGCCGAAGATCACGAGCGTGCAGGGCTGGGCCACCGGACCCGAGTCCTGCCCGGCCTGGAGGGGGTTTTCGTTCTCTGCCATCGCCACTTCGCTCCCGACGGCGGCTCCGCCGTCGCGCTCCGAGTTCAGGCTCCGCTGCCCTGCCCGCCACGCTCGAGGACCAGCACCTCGGCTCCGCGCTGCACCAGGACGACATCGGCCATGCCGACGAAGAGGCCCGTGCCGACCACGCCCGGGATGGCCAGCAGGCGTCGCTCGAAATCGGCCGGCTCGGCGATCGGCCCGACTGTCGCGTCGAGCACGAGATTCCCGTTGTCGGTCCGCCAGGGCTCGGCCTCGCCGCCGCGCAGCACGGGTGCGAGTCCCATCTCCGCGAGCCGCCGTCGGCACAGCGGGAGCCCGAACGGCACGATCTCGATCGGCAGCCGTCCGCGCTCGCCGAGCCGACCGACCATCTTCTCGGACCCGACGAGGATCACCAGGTGCCGCGAAGATGCGGCGACGATCTTCTCGCGGACCAGCGCGCCACCGTAGCCCTTGATCAGGTCGAGATGCGGATCGACCTCGTCGGCCCCGTCGAAGGTGGTCGCGATCTCGTCCACCGCCGCGAGTTCGAGCAGCGGGATCCCGACCTCCCGGGCCAGTGCCGCCGTCACTACCGACGTGGGTACGCCACGCACGGCGAGTCCCGCCCGCACGCGCTCGCCGAGCATGCGCACGAAGCTCGACGCGGCCCGGCCGGTCCCGAGTCCGAGGACCTCGCCCGGTCGAACCCAATCGAGTGCCCGCGCGGCGATTCCGTCGAGGCTGGCCTCCTCTGCTGCCAAGTCGATGACCCTCGATCCCGTCCCGAAGTCACGCCTCCCGGCGCGGGCTCAGGCGGGGCGCCCGATCCGGGCGAGCGCCGCCTGCACGATCGCCTCGGAGGTGAAGCCGAAGTGGCCGAGCAGATCCTTGACGGGCGCCGAGGCGCCGAAAGAAGTCATTCCGATCACCGCACCGTCGAGGCCGACCCAGCGCTCCCAGCCGAAGGTCGCGGCCTGCTCGACCGCCACCCGCGCCCGCACGGCGGGCGGCAGGACCGTGTCCCGGTAGGAGGCCTCCTGGGCCGAGAAGATCTCCCAGGAGGGCAGACTCACGACCCGCGATCGCACGCCACGCTTGACGAGAACCTCGTGGGCGGAGACGCAGAGCGACACCTCGCTCCCGGTTCCGATCAGGATGACCTCGGGAACTCCTCCCCCGTCGGCCAGCACGTAGCCGCCGCGAGCAAGCCCGTCGGCCGGGGCGAAGCGGGTGCGGTCGAGCGTCGGCAGGGCCTGGCGGCTCAGGACGAGGCAGACCGGCCCGTGATCGTGCTGCATGATCACCTTCCAGGCCGCGACGACCTCGTTCGCATCGGCCGGTCGGATGACCGTCATTCCCGGGACCGCACGCAAGCCGGCAAGCTGCTCGATCGGCTGGTGGGTCGGCCCGTCCTCCCCGACGCCGATCGAGTCGTGGGTGAAGATGTAGATCACCGGCAGTTGCATGAGCGCCGAGAGGCGCATCGCGCCGCGGGCGTAATCGGAGAAGATGAGGAATCCGGCGCCGTAGGGCCGCAGCTTCGAGAGCGCAAGCCCATTGAGGATCGCCGACATGGCGTGTTCGCGGATGCCGAAGTGGAAGTTGCGTCCGCCGTGGCTTCCCGCCTGAAACTGTCCGGCACCCTCGAAAACGAGCAGCGTCTTCGTCGAGGGTGCGAGGTCGGCGGCGCCGCCGAGCAACCAGGGCACGTTCTTCCCGATCGCGTTCAGGACCTTGCCCGAGGACTCCCGGCTGGCAAGCCCCTTCGGATCGGCGGGAAACTGCGGCAGATCGCGATCCCAGCCCGCCGGCAGGTCCCCGGCAAGCAGGCAATCGAGCTCCGCCGCCGGCTCGGGGAACTGCTTGCGGTACTCGGCGAGGCGCGCTTGCCAGCCGTCGCGCAACCCGCGACCGCGCACCCCCATCCCGGCCGCGAAGTGCTCGCGCACGCCGTCGGGAACCAGGAATTTCGCGTCCTCCGGCCAACCGTAGGCGCGCTTGGCGAGGCGGATTTCCTCTTCGCCGAGCGGTTCGCCATGCGCGGCGGCGGTGTCCTGCCTGTTGGGGGCGCCCCACCCGATGTGGCTGCGGACCACGACCAGGGTCGGCCGGTCGGTCGTCGCGCGGAACGCTTCGATGGCGCGCGAGATCTCGGCCCGGTCGTTCGCGTCGGCAACGTGCAGCACGTTCCAGCCGAGTGCCGCGAAACGACCGCCGACGTCCTCGCTGAACGCGAGGTCGGTCTTGCCCTCGATCGTGATGTGGTTGTCGTCGTAGAACCAGCAGAGCTTCGAGAGCTTCTGGTGTGCCGCGAGCGAGGCGGCCTCGTTCGAGATGCCCTCCATCATGCAGCCGTCGCCGCAGACCGCGTAGACGTCGAAGCCAATGAGCTCGAAGCCCGGGCGGTTGTAGCGCGCCGCCAGCCAGGCCCCCGCCATCGCCATGCCGACGGAATTCGCAAGCCCCTGGCCAAGCGGCCCGGTGGTCGTCTCCACGCCGGCCGCGTGGTGGTATTCCGGGTGCCCCGGCGTCAGGCTCTCGAGTTGCCGGAAGCGCTTGATCTCGTCGAGGGTCAGGCTCGGGCGACCGAGCGGCTCGCCGCGCGCCCCCACCGCCTCGATGCCCGAGAGAAAGATCAGCGAGTAGAGCAGCATCGAGGCATGGCCGTTGGACAGGACAAAACGGTCCCGGTCGGGCCAGGTCGGGTCGGCGGGATCGTAGCGAAGGTAGTCCTGCCAGAGAGTGTAGCCGAGCGGTGCCAGGGCCATGGGCGTACCGGGGTGGCCCGAGTTCGCCGACTGCACCGCGTCCATCGCCAGGGTGCGAATCGTGTCGATGCACTTCCGGTCGAAATCCTGATCCCCTCCTGCCGCCATGCTGCTTTCTCTCCTCGTCCTGGGGTGATTTCCCGGCGGTCGCGACCGGGGGCGTCTTGCGTTCAGGCCGCTTCGAGCGAGGCGCGCTTCTTTCCGATCGCCGCGAGCAACTTGTCCATCGGCTCCACGAACTTGCGCACGCCTTCGACGAGTAGCCGGTCGGTGACCGACTTCATCGGCAGGCCGAAACTCTCCATTTCCTGCACCTGCGCCCTGGCCTCGGCGAGTTGCGCGGGCCAGTTCTCCTGCAGGGCGGCGTGCGGGCGGCCGCTCCTGCGGTACTCGACGAACGTCTCCTCCGGGATGGTGTTCACGGTATCGCGTCCGATGAGCGAATCGACGTAGAGCGTCTTCGGGTAGCTCGGGTTCTTCGTGCTCGTCGATGCCCACAGGACCCGTTGCGTGCGCGCACCCTTCGCCGCGAGGGCCTGCCAGCGGGGCCGGGCGATCAACTGGAGGTAGAGGTCGTAGGCGATCTTCGCGTTGGCGATCGCGATCTTGCCGGCAAGCCCCTCGATCCTCGCCTTGCGGGCCGGGTCCTTCTCTTGTGCCGCGAGCTTGGCGAGTTCGTCGTCGACCAGGCTGTCGATGCGGCTCACGAAGAAGCTCGCCACACTCGCCACGCGCGAAACGTCGCCGCCACGCGCCGCATGGCGCTCGAGCCCGTCCATATAGGCGTTCGCGCAGTTCTCGTAGGCCTCGACCGCGAAGAGCAGCGTCACGTTGACGCTGATGCCCTCCCCGATGAGCGCCGCGATCGCCGGCATGCCGGCCGGGGTGGCCGGGACCTTGATCAGCACGTTGTCGCGCGCGATCGCCGCGTGGACCCGCTTCGCGTACTGCACGGTGCCGTCGGTGTCGTTCGCGAGCGCCGGGGCGACCTCGAAACTCACCCAGCCGTCGCGTCCATCGGTCCGCTCCCAGACCGGATGAAGCAGATCGGCCGCCCAGCGGATGTCGTCCATGGCGAGACTCTCGTAGACGTCCATCGGGGCGCCACCGCCGCGCGCGACCTCCGCGCGGATCGCCTGGTCGTAGTCGCGGCTCTCGTTGATCGCCTTCTCGAAGATGGCCGGGTTCGAGGTGATGCCGAGCAGCCCGTCCTCGTCGATCATCGACTGGAGTTGTCCGGAGGTGATGATGCCCCGGCGGATGTTGTCGTACCAGATGCTCTGGCCGAACTTCTGGACCTCGACGAGAGGGTTGCCCATCGCTTCTCCCCGCTGTTGCACGGCCCGACGCTTCGGGTCGAGGATGATTCCGGTTGCATGCCCGCTGGCCCCGTGGCAACCAGCCTGAACCGCCCACCCCCGGTGCACCGACGCGGACCGGCGGACCGCGCAGCGACGGAGGAAACGTGTCCCGACCCCATCGGTGGCAGGATCGCCCCCTCATTTCAAGGAAGGAACCGGCGGTGGCGCGATGAGCGACCGATCTGCACCCGATCCGCGAGCGCCGGACCCGTTCGACGCGCTCCTCGACGCTCGCGTGCGCCCCGCCGGGTGGTCGTCCCCGGCGCCGGCCGCGCGCTACGACCTGGTCGTCCTCGGCGCCGGCACCGCGGGCCTGGTCGCGGCGGCCGGCGCCGCCGGACTCGGCGCCCGCGTCGCCCTGATCGAGCGGGACCGCATGGGCGGCGACTGCCTGAATACCGGCTGCGTCCCGTCGAAGGCCCTCCTGCGCTCGGCCCGTGCCGCGGCGGAGGCGCGCCTCGCCCCCGCCTTCGGGGTCGGAGTCGGGGATGTCGCGATCGACTTCCCCGCCGTGATGACCCGCCTGCGACGACTGCGGGCGGAACTCTCCGGCCACGACTCGGCGATGCGCCTGCGCGACCTCGGGGTCGACGTCTTCTTCGGCGAGGGGCGCTTCGTCTCCGATGAAGCGATCGCCGTCGGCGAGGCGATCCTCCGCTTTCGACGCGCGTTGATCGCGACCGGTGCGCGTCCCTCGGTGCCGACCCTGCCCGGCCTCGAGCGCAGCGGGTTCCTCACCAGCGAGTCCGTCTTCGGACTCCTCGAACGTCCGCGGCGGCTTGCGGTGATCGGCGCCGGACCGATCGGCTGTGAACTCGGACAGGCCTTCGCCCGCCTGGGCAGCAAGGTAACGCTCCTCTCGCGCGCGGATCGGATCCTGCCCCGCGAGAACCCCGACGCTGCCGAGATCCTCCGCGCGGCGCTCGTCGCCGATGGGGTGGAGGTGCATCTCGCGGCGCAACCGCTGCGCGTCGGGGCCGCCGACGGCGAGTCGATCCTGCACTGGACCGCGCCGGGCGGCGACGGCGCAACCGCCTGCGACGCGATCCTGGTCGCCACGGGTCGAACCGCGAACGTGGAAGGCCTCGGCCTGGAGCAGGCCGGCATCGGGCATGGCCCCGGCGGCATCGAGGTGGACGACCATCTCCGCACGACCAACCGCCGCGTCTTCGCCTCGGGCGACGTCTGCCTCGGCGACAAGTTCACCCATGCCGCCGATGCCGCGTCACGCCTCGTATTGCGCAACGCGCTCTTCGCCGGCCGCCGACGCGTCTCCGACCTGCTCGTGCCGCGCTGCACCTTCACCGACCCCGAAGTCGCACACGTCGGCCTCGATCCCGCCGCAGCGCTGCGCCGGGGAATCGCGCTCGACTCCATCGAGGTGGCGATGCGCGAGGTCGATCGCGCCGTCCTCGACGGCGAGTCCGAAGGCTGGCTCCGGGTTCACCTGCGGCGCGGCACCGACCGGATCCTCGGTGCGACGATGGTCGGTCGCCAGGCCGGCGAGACGCTCGCGGTCGTCGTGCTCGCGATGAACGCCGGGGTCGGGCTCGGCCGCATCGCCGAGACCGTGCACGCCTACCCGACCCGGGCCGAGATCGTGCGGAAGGCCGCCGATGCCTACCAGCGCACCCGGCTCACCCCGACCGCGAAGTGGCTCCTCTCGGCCTGGCTCCGCCTGGGCCGCTGACCCCGCGCAGGCCGAGGCTGCGGATCTTCTTGTGCAGCATCGCGCGAGAGAGCCCGAGAGCCCGGGCTGTCTGCGAGACGTTCCCCCCGTGACGATCGAGCATCCGGCGAATGAAGTCCGCCTCGAAGGCCTCGCGCGCCTCGCGCAGGCTTCCCGCGTCGACCAGGACCGGCGCGGACGAGTCACTCGCCGCCCTCGGCGCCTCCGTGCGATTCGGCGGTGCCGTGGGAGTGGCCCCCGCCGCGAACCCGCGCACTCGATCGGACAGATGGCGCACCGCGATGCGTTCGCCCGAACTGGCAAGCGCCACCGCGCGCTCGATCTCGTTCTGGAGTTCGCGCGCGTTGCCGGGCCAGTCGAAGCGCATGAGCCGGTCGAGAGCCGCCGTGTCGATCGCGTCGATCGACTTGCCGTGCCGGACCGCGGCCCGACCGAGGAAGTGGTCGACGAGCGGCGGGATGTCCTCCCGACGCTCCCGGAGGGGCGGCAGCCGGATCGGGAATGCCGCCAGTCGATAGTAGAGATCGTCCCGGAATCGATGGTGGCCCACCTCGTCGCGCAGGTTCCGGTTGGTCGCCGACAGGATCCGGACGTCGACGCGCCGGGGGCGCGAGTCGCCGAGCGGAATGACCTCCGACTCCTGGAGAACCCGCAGCAGCTTCGCCTGCATCGCGAGCGGCATTTCGCCGACTTCGTCGAGGAATACGGTCCCCCCCGAAGCCGTCTCGAAGAGTCCCCGTCGATCGCGGTCGGCGCCGGTGAAGGCGCCCCGTCTGTGGCCGAAGAGCTCGCTCTCGAGCAGTGTCTCCGGTAGTGCTGCGCAGTTCACAGCGACGAAAGGGCCCTGCCCGCGCGAACTCTGGCGGTGGATCGCCCGTGCCGCGAGTTCCTTGCCGGTTCCCGTCTCGCCCTCGATCAGAACGGTGATCGGCGAAGAGGCGGCGCTCTCCATCAACCCGAAGACCTCCTCCATCGCCGGTGCGAAGCCGACCATCTCCTCGAAGCGGCTTCGACTCGCGAGGTCGCGACGCAGTACGCCGACCTCGTCGCGGAGCTGCGCCTCCGCGTCGCGTAGACGGGCGTATAGGCGCGCATTGTCCATCGCGACCGCGATGCTCAGCGAGAGCGCCTCGAGGAATTGAAGATCCTCCTCGTCGAAGGGTCCGCCGTGGCGGTTCACCACCTCGACGACCCCGATCGGCCCGGATGCCGAAACCAGGGGAGCCGCCAGCATGGTGCGCGTCTCGAACCGGGTCTCGTAGTCCACCGCACGGTAGAACTCCGGCTGTTTCCCGACGTCGTCGACCCGCATCGCACGCCCGGTGCGCAGGACGGCACCCGCGATGCCGCGACCCGCGGGGACACGGGCGTCGCGCAGGCGCCGGGCGACCTCCGGGTTCGCCTGGGCAACCCATGGGAAGTAGAGGTCCCCCTGGACGGGATCGACGAGCAGGACCGCCGCGCCCTCGGCGTCAAACACCTCGCGACACTTTCCGACGACCAGTTCCGCGATCTCGGCGACGTCGGTGCGGGTGAGGAACCCGATCCCGAGTTCGTAGAGCAGGCGCAGGCGACCCCGGTCGTCGAGGCGCCCGGCCCCGGGTTGCGGCGTCATGGCGCGACCAGCCCGGGCAGGAGAGCCGCCACCCGCTCGGCGTTGCCGGGCGCCCCCATGCGCAGGAAGAGCGCCTGCGCGACCCGCAACTCCTTCTCGGTCCGGTCGGCCGCGCCCGACCCCGCCGCGAGGAAAGCCCGGAGCACGTGGACAAGCGGCTTCATGCTCGCGAGGCCGTCGGCCTCGATGATCTCGTCGGCTCGCTCGATGCAGCCCTCGACCTCGGCGACCACCGCTGCGTCACCGGCCATGAGCTGGAACCTTGCGAAGGTGAGCAGCGCCAAGCACTCGAAGAGCGAGGTTCCACGGCGGCGGCCGACCGAGATGGCCTCGCGGGCGAGCGCTACCGCTCCCTCGAGATCGCCCTGCCCCGCGATCGCCTCGGCAAGGTTCGACATCATCCCGGCCTCACCCTGCAGGCCCACGCCCGATTCGCGTGCTCCCGCGAGGCTCGACCGGAGCAGGCGCTCGGCTTCCTCCCAGTTCTCCGCCGAGAGCTGGGCGATGCCAAGTCCCCAGCGCGCGAAATACGACGAAAGCGGGCTCTCGAGGCCCTCGGCGAGTTGAAGGGCACGCCGGGCCCGGGCGAGTTCGATGTCCGCGCGGTCGCCTGCGATCTGCGCCACGACCGGGCTGAATCCCCAGGCGACGCACAGGGTTTCCAGGGCGCCGATGCGCTGTGCCGCCTCGATCACGATGTCGATCTCGCGCCGGGCCTCGACGACCTTGCCCATGTCGACGGCCGACATCGCATGGAACAGCAGGATCCAGACGTCGTGCGGATCTTCGAGGACCACCTGCTCGCCGCCATCGGGCCACGGAACGAGCGTCGACTCCGCGAGTTCGCAGACCTCCCGGAACCGCCCGCAGCTGAACAGGCCGAACATCAGTTCCGCACGGCGGTCGCGAGTCAACGCACGGTCGCCCTCACCCTCGACGAGTGCGAGGGCGCGCCGGCCGAGTTCGAGCGAACCCTGCGCATCCCCCGCAAGGCCGAGCACCTGCGAGCGGGCCCCGAACAATGCGCTCAAGCGCCGACGGTCGCCGAGGCGACTCGCGAGGACCTCGCCTTCCGCGAAGATCCGCGCAGAGTCCGCCTCCGACAGCCCGATACGAGCCCCGTGGACGAGCATCTGGACCCGTGCATCGACCGCGAGTTGCAGGGCTTCCTCGCGCGGGAGACCCTCGACCAGGTCGCGGACCCTGGTCCATGAACGCAGCCCTTCCGCGACCTTGCGCGACGACACCCAGCCGGCCGCGCGTGCCATCCAGCGCGCCGCCTGAAGCGCCTCCCCGGCGTTCTCCCAGTGGTGGGCCAGCAGGCCGGCGCGCGCGTCGATCTGGCTCGAATCGATCTCGGCGAGCGCCAGGGCGACCATGGCGTGCGATCGCATCCGCACGTCGCCGAGTTGGGAGAAGTACACCTCCTCGTGCATGAGCGGGTGCGAGAACCGGTAGCGCTCCTGCTCGTCGAGATCCGAGCGGTCGAGGAAGCCGCCGCGGGTCAGACCGGTCAGGCTCGAAGCGAGCCGTGGCGGGTCCTCGCCGAGGACGCGCCGAAGAAGTGCCGCGTCGAACTCGAGGCCGATGACCGAGGCAACCTGCAGAACCCGCTTCTGTTCGGCCGGCAACTGGTCGATGCGCGCACCGAGAGTGGCTTGCAGGGTAGCCGGCAGGGGAACGCCTTGCGCCGGCCGGGTCAACCGGAAGCGACCCCGCTCCCCGTCGAGAAAGCCCCCGTCGGAAAGCGACCATACGATCTCCTCGAGGTAGAACGGATTGCCCCGCGCGCGATCCCGGATCCGGGTGGCGAGTGGCGCGACCGATGGGTTGTCGCCGAGCAGGGTGTGCAGCATCTCGTCGGCCGCGGCGGTGCCGAGGGGCGCAAGTTCGATGCGCTCGACGTGAACCGAGGGCAACCGAGGCGGCCGGTACCCCGGGCGGAACGTCAGCAGGACCAGGAGGCGCGTCGCGGGCACCGTCCACAGCAACGCCTCGAGCAGGCCCGCCGAGCCGGGGTCGAGCCACTGTGCGTCCTCCACCAGCAGGACGACCGGGCCGGTCCGGGTGGTGGCAGCCGCCATGCGTTCGATCACCGAGGCGAGCGCATGGGCCTGGGAACCGGGATCCCGGGGAAGCCCGCTCGCACCGTCCGCGGCGAGGCCGAGGATCCCGTGGAAGAGCGCGAGATCCGCGGACATGTCCGGATCCCATGCGAGCAGAAATGCGTCGATCTTCTCGCGCGCAACCTGATCTGGATCGCGCGGATCGATTTGGGCTGCAGAACGCAGATCCTCGATCAGCGTCAGGTAGGACATCGACGCGAGGTGCGCAAAGCCGTGGATCTCGACGACGGAGACGCCCCGATGGCGCGCCTCCGCGGTGAATTCCGCGCATATCCGGCTCTTCCCGACCCCGGCGTCCCCGACGATCTCGACCACCTGACCTTCGCCCCGGCTTGCGCTCTCGAGGACGGCTTCGAGCGTCGCGATCTCGTCGTCCCTGCCGACGAATTGTGAGAGGCCGCGCTGGGGCGCGAATTCGAGCCGGGTCCGCTGCTGCCCACGGCGCTCGAGTTCGAACACGCGCATCGGGTCCTGCGACAGTCGGAGGTCGAATCTTCCGAGATCCCGGAGTTCGAAGAACCCGCCGGCGAGCAGCGCGGTCGACTCCGTCAGGTAGATGTGACCGGGTTCGGCGAGGCGCTCCATCCGTTCCGCCACGCTCACCGTGGGCCCGAGGGCCGTGTAACCGCTCGCACCGGCCTCTCCGATCCAGGCCGCGACGACGGGGCCGGAGTGGAGCCCGATCCGGACCGAAAGCGACAGGCCCTTGGCGCGCCGCAGCTCGGCGGCATAATCCGAAAGCGCGTCGCGGGCATGGATCGCTGCATGGCAGGCGCGTTGCGCGTGGTCCTCCTGTGCGACCGGTGCGCCGAAGAGCGCCATGATCCCGTCACCGGTGAAACGGCTCACGACGCCACCGTAGCGCCGCGCGGCTCCCGCCAGGAGGGCGAAGAACCGCGAGAGGATGGCGTGCCATTCCTCCGCGTCCGTCTGCTCGGAAAGCGCGACCGATCCCTGGACGTCGGCGAACATCACCGTCACCTGCTTGAGTTCGCCCGCGGGAGCCTCCGTGCTTGGCGGCTTCCGCTCACGAACTACTTCCGCGATCGGCGACCCCCCCGCGACGCCCGGCGAAGCAGGACGCGGGTGGGCCTCGAGGGGCATGCCGCAGTGACGGCAGAACAAGGCTCCCGGAGTGGAGCCGCTGCCACACGCGGAACAGGGCGGATCCGTCGTCGTCACGGCAGGCTCCCGCCCAGATCCTCCCCCGGGACGGCCGGGAGAAGCGCCTCCAGGCGTTCGCGTGCGACGACCTCGTCGAGTCCCTCGACGACGACGATCTTGTCGCGGCCGGTGTGCCCTGCGACGACTCCGACCGAACGCCGCGCGACCCCAAGCGCCCGCGCGAGGAATTCGACGAGCGCCGCGTTGGCCCGGCCCCGATCGGCGGGAGCCCGCACCGCAACCCGGAGCGCATCGCCGTGGCGGCCGGAAATCGCGTCACGCCTCGCCCCGGGGACGGCCCGGATCCTCAGGCGCACGCCCTTGCCTCCCGGGCCGGGGCCGACCCAGGAATACGGGCGATTCTCGAAGGCGGGTGTGGCGGATGCGGGCATCTTCGATGGTTCCGCCGGCCGACCCTCAACCCCCGATCAGATGCCGCGCGATCACGACGCGTTGGATCTGTGCCGTGCCCTCGTAGATCTGCAGGAGCTTTGCATCCCGCATGAGCTTCTCGACCGGGTACTCCTTCACATAGCCGTTGCCGCCGAAGATCTGCACCGCGTCGAGGGCACTCTGCATCGCCGCGTCCGCGCCGTAGGCCTTCGCGTAGGCCGAGACGATCGGGTTGCGAATGCCGCGCTCCAGGTTCCAGGCGGCCTTGCGCACGAGGAGGCCGGTCGCCTCGATCCGGATCGCCATCTCTGCGAGCATCTGCTGCACGAGTTGCTGCTCGGCGATCGGCCGGCCGAACGCGACCCGCTGCTTGGCATAGGCAAGCGACTCGTCGAGGGCGCGCCGCATGAGGCCGGTCGCGAGCGCGCCGATGTCGGGGCGCGTCTGGTTGAAGGTCTCCATCGCCAGCTTGAAGCCGAGACCGGGCTCGACGAGCACGTCCTCGGGTGGCACCACCGCGTCCTCGAGCATGACCTGGCGGGTGTCGCTCGCGCGCTGGCCGAGCTTGTCCTCGCGCTTGCCGGTCTTCAGACCCGGGTTGTCGCGGCCCAGGATGAAGGCGCCGATACCCTTGTGTCGCGCCTCGGGATTCTCGGTGGCGAAGATCACGTAGAAGCTCGCAAGGCCGGCGTTGGTGATCCAGGCCTTGGTGCCGTTGAGTACCCAGGAACCGTCGGGCATGCGCCGTGCTCGGCACTGGAGGCCGGCGACGTCGCTGCCGGCGGCAGGCTCGCTCGTCGCATAGCTCACCATGACCGGCTCGTTCGCAAGCCAGCCGAGGTACTTCTTCTTCTGGGCCTCGCTGCCCGCGAGCTTGATCGGGGTCATGCCGAGCGTATTCGCCATGATGCTCGTCGCGATCCCGGTACAGCCGTAGGCGAGTTCCTCGTTGATGAGCGTTCCGTCGATGTCGCCCAGCCCCAGGCCGCCGTACTCCGTCGGCAGGGTCGGGTTGGCGAGTCCGTTCTCCCATGCGGCCTTGAAGACGTCGTCGGGGAACTTCTCATCGCGATCGCACTCGGCTGCGATCGGGATGATCCGGTCGCGCGTGAACTTCTGCGCGGTCTCGATCAGGGCGCGCTGCTCGTCGGTGAGTTCGAAATCGATCATCGTGATTCTCTCGTCCGTCTCCGGTTTGACTCCGGGCGTTCAGGGAACGTCGGGGCATTGCACGGGCGCCGGCGCGCCCTTCACCCCGTCGAAACGCCCGGCGTGGTCGCTTATCGCCGGAAAAGGCGTGCCGTAGCTCTTCGAGGCGACGACCGCACACAGGGCCGGCTGCGCGCCGAGTTCGAGTCGGATCGCCATGCGTCGCTGGGCGGCGGCCACCGACCCGGCCGAACAAGCGAGAACGACCATCGCGAGGACGAGCCGTGCCGTCGGGCTTCTCGGTGCGCACAACGCCATGGAGTCTCCTCGGTCCCTAGCGGACCTCTGGCACGATGGACCGGCGGCGGGGCGACCGCAACTCGAACGTGGCAGCCGCGATTGATTTGCGAAGACGACAGTGGGAATGTCGCCTCTCGAGGTGCCCGATGAGACCAATCGCATTGTTCAAGGCGCTCCCGGCGATCGCCATGCTCGCGCTGCTTGCCTGTTCGGACTCCGGACCCGGGCTCGCGGCTGGGCCGAACTCCCCACCGCGCAACCCGTTCCTCGCCGACAGCGACTACTCAATCGGCCACGCGGAGTCGGCGCAACAGGATTCCTCGCCGATCGCCGGACCACGCGGCCCGAGCGAAACGCTCCTGCCGGCCGACATCAGCTACCAGCCGATCGGACCCGGTCACTTCGGTCTCGGCGTGTCCTCGCCCTACCCCGACGGACGGCGCGTGATCTGGAGTAACGGCCGGGAGAAGATCGTGAAGCTCGACCATGAGACGTTCGCGGTGCTCGACCAGTACCCGATCCCGGGGATGCCCCAGACCCCGGTAGCGGAGATGGACGGGGCGCTCGCGCAGCTCGACACCCTGGAAGGTGCGCCGCGGCAGGCTTACGCGATCACGCTTGCCGCGCGCTTCCTGAGCGGGCTCGCGGGTGTCTACTACGTCCTCGACCGTGACAACCAGCTCTTCGTCGGCGGCGCAAAGGAGATCGTGAAGTATGGCGACGCCGATCGCGCCGACCCCGCCTCGCCCATCGTCGAACTCGGCCGCTGGAGTCGTCCGGACGGGATCACCGGTGAATTCGTCGGCGTGAACATGACCTTCGACGGTCGCCTCGTCCTGGCGACCGAGGACGGCTGGGTCGTCGTCGTCGAGCGAGACTTCTCGGCCTACCAGGCGCTCGAGCTTCCCTACGCCCGGGAGGAGGGCGCCGTCGGCTACAGCGCCCGCAAACGGGCGGAGACCGGCCGCGGCGGAAACGGCTGGGTCCGCAACAGCATGGCCGTGGGCGACGACGGCGGGATCTACGTCGCCTCGCTCCAGCACATGCACAAGATGATCTGGACCGGATCCCGGCTCTCCGCCGACGCGGGCGATAGCGCCTGGAGCGAGCCCTACTCGAACGGCGGCGGAAACGGATCGGGCGCGACGCCCACGCTGATGGGGTTCGGCAAGGCCGATCGCTTCGTCGTGATCACCGACGGCGACCGCCTCATGAACGTCGTGATCTACTGGCGCGACCAGGCTCCCGCGGGCTGGCGTGCACCGGCCGGTGCGCCCACGCCCAGGATCGCGGGACAGCTTCCCGCGACCATGGGCGATCCCACGCGCACCGCGATCCAGTCGGAACAGTCGGTCGTGGTGAGCGGCTACGGTGCCCTCGTCGTGAACAACGAGGCTGCCTCGATCCCGCCGGGATTCCCGCCCGCCGCCTCCCGCCTGCTGGTGAGCTACCTTGGCGACGATCCCGCCTTCACGCCGCACGGACTCCAGAAGTTCGAGTGGGACCCGGCGCGACGGACGTTCCGGGAAGCCTGGGCAAACACCGAGGTAGCGTCGCCCAGCACGGTTCCTTTCGTGAGCACGCCGGCGAACCTCCTCTACACCGGGGGCGTCCGCGACGGGCTCTGGACGCTCGAAGCTCTCGACTGGACGACGGGTGCCTCCGCCTTTCACTACGTCCTCGGCGGCAGCCGCTTCAACGGATTCTTCTCCGGCGTCGCCCTCGACCAGGCGGGCCGACTGATCCTCGGCGCACCCTTCGGAAAGTTCCGCATCGAGCGCTGAACCGCCCGACGGCGCGTCGCCCGCGCCCTTCGGCAAGATCGCGCGGCAGTTGCCTCCGCCGCGGCAACGAGGGAGAACCACGCCCATGGCCAAGCTGGACGCGGCGCTCATGGAACTCGAACGCGCCGGGGAAGCCGCGCGCAGGCTCGAGTCGCTCGGTTTCGACGGCGCGATTTCCTTCGAGGGAAACCACGATCCGTTCGTGCCGCTGGTGCTCGCGGCGGCGCATACCGAGCGGCTCGAACTCATGACCGCCGTCGCGATCGCGTTCGCGCGCAACCCGATGGTCTGCGCCTACGTCGCCAACGACCTGCAACTCGTGTCGCGCGGACGCTTCGTCCTCGGACTCGGCACCCAGATCCGCCCGCACATCGAGAAGCGCTTCAGCCAGCCGTGGTCGAAGCCCAACGCCCGCATGCGGGAGTTCGTGCAGGCGATCCGGGCCATCTGGCACTCCTGGGAGACCGGCGAAAGATTGGCCCACCGCGGGGAATTCTACACCCACACGCTCATGACGCCGTTCCTCAGTCCGGGCCCCAATCCGCACGGCCCGCCGCGGATCGCGCTCGCGGGATTCGGCCCGGCGATGATCCGGGTGGCCGGCGAGGTCGCCGATCGCTGGATCGTGCACCCGCTGAACTCGACAGCCTATGTGCGCGACATCGCCCTGCCCGCCCTGGCCGAGGGCGCCGCACGCGCCGCACGGCCCGCGACGGCGATCGAGATCTCCTGCCAGACGATCACGATGATCGGGTCGAACGACGCCGAGATCGCCGCGGCGCGCGACAAGGCGCGAGGCCAGGTCGCCTTCTACGGTTCGACGCCCGCCTACCGGGTCGTCCTGGAGCACCACGGGTGGGGCGAACTCCAGCCGGAATTGAACCGCCTGTCCAAGGATGGGCGCTGGATGGAGATGCTGCGCCTGGTGAGCGACGACATGCTCGACACATTCGGCGTGAGCGGGCGCCCGGCCGAGGCGGGCCGAAAGCTTCGCGAGCGCAACCGCCCGTGGGCGAACCGAACCACCCCGGTGCTCTACAACGAGACCGACCCCGACGCGGTCGGCGACCTGGTCCGGGGCTTCAAGGGGGAATGATGGCGCTCGAGCATCTCCGCATGTCCGTGGAAGACGGGATCGCGATCCTGACGCTCGACCGCCCGGAGCAGCGCAATGCCTTCTCCGGGCCGATGGGCACGTCGCTTTCCGATGCCTACCGCGAGTGCGACGGCCGTGACGACGTCCGGGCCGTGATCCTCACCGGTGCCGGGTCCGCGTTCTGCGTGGGTGCCGACATGTCGATCGGCGCGGACACCTTTGCGCTACAGGACGGCGACGGGTTCAGCGCCGACCCGATCGCGTTCCCGCCATGGGAGGTCCGCAAGCCCGTGATCGCGGCGATCAACGGACACGCCGTGGGAATCGGGCTCACCCTGGCACTCCAGTGCGACATTCGCTTCGTGGCGAACGGTGCGCGACTCGCCTTCGCCCACGTTCGACGCGGCGTGCTGCCCGATGCGCACTCCCACTGGACGGTTCCACGAGCGATCGGCTTCGCGCGCGCGGCCGAACTCTTCCTGACCGGTCGCACCTTCACCGGAGAGGACGCGGCCGCCATGGGCCTGGTTTCGCGGGCCCTGCCGACCGAAGAAGTGCTCGTTGAGGCGATGGCGACCGCGCGCGACATCGCGACCCACACCGCCCCGCTCTCGGTTGCACTTTCCAAGCGCCTGCTGTGGGACGGCGAGGCCCTGTCTCGCGACGAGGTCGGCCACCGGGAGACGGCGTATCACCACCTGACGATGGGACGTCCCGACGCGCTCGAAGGTGTCATGGCCTTCCTGGAGCGGCGATCGCCCCGCTGGAGCCTCGCCATCCCCCGGGACTGGCCGAAGGAATGAGGTCCACGCGCGACCCCGCGACCGCGCGGGCGTCCTTCGAGCGAAGGAGTTTCAGGGCGCGAGCATGACGGTCCAGGGCGGCGGCCAGATCCGCAGAGGGTGGCGCGCATCCACCTGCCAGGCCGCCACTGCCAAGGCAAAGAGAACCGTGACCAACGGCGCGCGCGCGAGCGGCACGAGCCCCGCGTGCACCAGCGTCGCGGCCGTGGTCGTCGCCAGATTGCTCCACCACTGCAGGTATTCGGTCGAGCGATAGGTGAGGCCGACCTGCACGGGTGCCGCCCACGCCACCGCGAAGAACAGCGCACCCTCCTCGGCTCAGAAATTCGGCTCGAGCAGGTAGATGGGAGCCCGCAGCGCCATGGCAAGCGCCGCGACCGCGAGGAGCAGCCACGGTACGAGCCGATCGGTAGCCTGCATCGAGATGCCGCCACGGCTCGCGGAGAAGTGCAGCGAGGCCCCGCGCTTCGATCCTTCGTAAGGACCCGCCGGGGCCCCGTCGATGTCAGAAGGTGATGTCAAGGCGACCCCGCTCTTAGCGCATCGCCCCCCGTACGAAAAAACCCCCCGTTTTTCGGGGGGTTCCAGTAGCGCGCCCTGAGAGATTCGAACTCCCGACCTTCTGATCCGTAGTCAGACGCTCTATCCAGCTGAGCTAAGGGCGCGTGCAGCTCGGTGGCCGATTCGTAACCGTCGCGTCCGCGCCTGTCCAGTCATCGGGCGCCCTGCCGCCGGGACGATCGAAGGGTTCGAGTCGGCCCCTTGAAGCACGCTGTCCCGCAGAGTAGTCCACCCGGGCCGGGAGAGATGGCCGAGTGGTCGAAGGCGCGCGCCTGCTAAGCGTGTATACGGGTAACACCGTATCGAGGGTTCGAATCCCTCTCTCTCCGCTCCCCCACCTCCGAGCGCACCGACGACCCCGAAGCCAGTCAGCCGTTACGACCGCCGTTCAAGCCGTATGCGGCGCGGATCTCAACGGGCGACGGGTGCGTCGCCGCTGACCCGGCGCAGGGCGCCGGCGTGCATGGTCTTACGCTGGCCGCTCGCGGTCTCGATGACGACGTTCGGGAAGTGGATCTCAACAACGGTGAAGGGGCCGGGCTCGGCCATTCCGACCACCAAGTCGCCCACCTTCAGGTCGTCGTCCTTCGCGCTGTCCATGGTTCTCCACCTAAGTGCCCTCGGGGGCCCACTCGAGACGACTGTCGATTAGCAACGGGGGCGGCAACGGCAAAGCGGAGGGGGTGGGATTCGAACCCACGAGGGCCCGTGAAGGCCCCGCCGGTTTTCAAGACCGGTGCCATCAACCACTCGGCCACCCCTCCATAAAACGAATTCACCGGGCTTTTGCTGCCTTTCCTTCTGAGGTGTGTTGAGGATGCGTGCTGAACATTCGCGCCGCCGCCTCCAGCGAGGCCAAGTCTCGGCTGTTGTACCGGTCGAACATCGACCGGGTCTTATGGCCGGCGAAGTCCATGATCCGCAAGTGGTCGACCCAGACCACCGACATGGTCGGAGCCGCGCTGCAGGTGCGGTACATCCGGCCTGAGGCCATGCCCGTCCCGGGCTTACCTCTCCTGGGGTCGTCTAGCGCGTCGAGGCGACCGGGCTCGATAGCGCCAAGCTGGCGAGCCGGGCGTGCCCGGCAGCGACGGCTGGCCCTGGGCAAGGAGCATGTCGAGGAGGTCGACTGGGCGAAACTCAGCCGGCAGCGGTCGACGCCATCCGCGAGCAGCTTCTGGAGCGCGGCCTCTCGCCGGCCTCGGTGAACCTGACGCTGGCCGCGAGCCGCTCGCTCGCCGAGCACGCATGGCAGGTGCGCCTCCGAGCTCGCCGGCCTCAACCTGGCCGATGTCGACCTCGTCACCGGCCGATGCGTCGTCCGTGGCAAGGGCAACAAGGAGCGCGTCGTGTTCATCGCGAATGGTGCGCTGGATGCCACGAGCGCCTGGGTGGACGTGCGCGGCCGCGAGCCGGGACCGCTCTTCACTAGGCTCCGCCGTCGACCAGGACGCCAGTACGACGTCTCTCTCGAGCGGCTCTCCGGCGGCACGATCGTCGAGATCCTCGAGCGTCGCGCCAAGGAGGCCGGGATCGACGCGCCGATCCGGCCGCACGATCTCCGCCGCACGGTGGCCGGCGAGATGCTGACGCGCGGCGAAGACATCTCCACCGTCGCGAAGGTGCTCGGCCACGCCTCCGTGAAAACGACGCAGCGCTACGACGTCCGGCCCGAGGCTACCATCGCGGCGGCTGCGGCAAAGATCCGGTTTCCGTCCGAGCGGTGGTAGGCCCTCCGGCACCGCTGGCAGCACCAGCGGCACCGGAAGACGGAGTCAAAGGGTCAAGGGTCCAATGACCAAAGGGTCAAGTCACAAGCCGCCGCGAACAGCACGCACATAGGTGCCAGCCGTCTTACCGCCGTAGCTGGCTTCGCCATCGTCGAAGAACACGCCCCACGCGTAGCTCGGAAAGAACTGGGACGTAGACGACGACCAGTAATAGCTGGAAACCGTCGGCCCGAAGATCGCGTTGATGCACGGTGTGCCCGAGCCGCAGCCCGACACGGTCAGATCGACTATGCCGCCGGTGGCGTAGCCTCCATCTGACCGGCCCGAGAGTTCCTCGATCGTCGGCAGGCGCCAGTCGCAGAAGCCGGCAAAGCACGGCACCGTGTTGAGCGTCGCGAGAAATACCGACGCAGCCGTGCCGTCGAAGGGCCACGGGGACGCATCGACGGCGGTCCACGAGTAGGTGTTGTACTTGTCGTGGATCGACCCGTCGTCGGTCTTCTTCTCCCAGATCAGCCCGCTTGTGCTGTCGGTCACCGTACCGTCGCAGTTGTCGGTGTAGGTGCCGCTCGCGCCGCAGCCCGCGGGCGTCGGCGTCGGCGTGGGAGCCGGCGTCGGCGTGGGTGTCGCGGGAGCCGGCGTCGGCGTCGCAGGAGCCGGCGTCGGCGCGACTCCCTCTCCGTTGCAGGTGTAGCGGTCGCCGTTGTGCGAGAGTCGGCAGGTCTCCGTCACGCCGAGGAAGGCGCCGCCCGCGCTTCCCAGATCCACCTCCGCCGCAAGCGGCGTCCCGAAGGG
>CAMBZJ010000003.1 GCA_945872365.1 Klebsiella pneumoniae | reverse complement strand
GGTCTTCGGCGGTCGCGATCGGATGGGCAGGAACGATCGTCGGTCGGCAGCATCTTCGGGGGTCCTTCGGTGTTCGGGAAGCGCGTCTGTACGCGTACCCGCCAGAGCGGAGTCTACCCGGAAACGGTTGCCGCCGTCGACCCTCATTTCACGTTGCGAACGGCGACTCCCGCGGTTCGAGGCCCGAAAGCCGGACGCTTGCCTTCCACAATTCGGCCGCCCGAGCGCCGTCGTAGGAAAGGCGCGACGAGACCGACTCTCGCCAGCGGGTGTGGGAGGCGTAGTAGCGCGCCCCGGCGTCGCCGCGTCCCGGATCGAGGACGAGTCGGGCGAGTTCCGCACCCGAGCGGGCGAGCGTGCTGATCGTGGAGAAGAAGGGTCGCAGTGGTGCGGTGGCGACGGGAAGCACGTGGTTCCATGCGGTACGCAGGGTGGTTGGGTAGTCGCGTGCGAGCCCCGAACCGGGGACGAGCCCCGGGTCGAAGGCGTTGACCGCGATCGGGCGGTCCGCACGCGCGAGCCCCGCGGCCTCGATGCGGCGCGCGAGTTCGTAGGCGAACCACAGGTTGCAGAGCTTGCTGTTCACGTAGGCGCGCCGTCCGTCGAAGCGGCCGCGCGTCGTGCCCCCCTCCCGGGCCAGGTCGTCGATGCCGTCGATCCGGGCGTGCGGCATGCCGGTGAATCGCCGCGGATCGTGTACGGCGGAGGAGACGACGACGATCCGGGCGGGGGCGTCCGCGACGAGTCCTTCTAGTAGCAGGTTGGTCAGCAAGAAGTGGCCGAGGTGGTTCACCGCGAAGGTGGCCTCGAAGCCGTCGCGGTTGCGCACCGGGCCGCGCGCGAACTGCAGGCCGGCGTTGCAGACGAGCGCGTCGAGGGACAGGCCACGCCGCTCGATATCGCGTGCGAGCGTCCGCACCGAGGTCGAATCGGAAAGGTCGAGCGTCAGCGCCTCCGCGCACCCGGGGCCGTGTCGAGCGCCGAGGTCGCGCGCGACCGCTTCCGAGGCGGGCCGGTCCCGGCTTGCGATCAGGACCCGGCATCCTTCGCGCACCAGGACTCGGGTGCACTCCAAGCCGATGCCCGAGTTGCCGCCGGTCAGGAGGACAGTACGAGCTTGCATGATTTCGGGCGCCGGCGCGGGGATCGGCTGTGGCGCGCAAGCGTCGTCGGTCCGTCGCCACCACGACGGACCAGTATTCGTAAAGTGCGAGGAGGGGGACTTGAACCCCCACGGGTGTTACCCCACTAGCCCCTCAAACTAGCGCGTCTGCCATTCCGCCACCCTCGCACGGGTGCGCCCGCATCGCCGTGTCGACCGGACGGTGGGACGTTTAGCTTCCACCGCCGCGCGTCTCAAGGACGCGCGGCGCACCGTCGATCGCGTAGAGGGTTCGCGCCGCGTCACTTCACGGGAATCGGGCCCGCCGCCTTGCCGGCGGCCGCTTCGGCGTCGCTGCGCGCGGCATCGATCTTCGGAGGTGTTCCGATCGCTGCACCGCTCGTCGCAGGAGCGGTGCCGATCGCGCCTTTCGCGGCAGATCCGGCGCGGCCCGCGGCATCCGACGCAGTCTTGGCGGCGGCCTTGCCGGCCTCGACGGTCTTGGCGGCGGCGTCACTCGCCGCGCTCTTCGCGGCGGCGCCCACCTTCGCGGCCTTGGCGGCGGCACTCTCGGCAGCAGTCCCCGCGGCAGCCTTCGCTGCGCCGACGGCTTCGCCGGCCTTGGCCGCGGTGGCCGCAGCGCCCTCGGCGGCCGCACCCGCCGTCGCCTTGGCGGCGTCGCTGCCGGCCGCGACCGTGCCCGCGGCCTTGTCGACGGCGGCCCCGGCGGCGTCCTTCGCCGCATCCACCGCCTGGCCGACCGACTCGCCGGTGCTCTTTGCCGCGTCGGCCGCTGGGGCCACGGGAGCGGCCGGAGCCGCGATCGGCGGCGGCTCGACCGGGATCGTGTCGACGACCGACTTGGTCAGTCCGTGCGTCGCGTTCCAGGTGAGGAAGAGCGACGTCAGCATGAAGGCCGCTGCGGTCCACGTCGTGAGACGGGTGAGCAGGTTCCCGGCGCCGCTCGAACCGAAGATCGTCTGGCTCGACCCGCCGAAGACCGCGCCGACGTCGGCGCCCTTTCCGGTCTGCAGCAGCACGACCACGATCAGGAAGAGGCACGCGATGACGTGCAGGACGGTGACGAGGATGATCATGGCTGGCTCTGCCTTTCGGATGCTGTTCGATGCGGTCGGCCGGGGGCGGCCCGTTCAGGCCCGGTATTCCACGATGCGGGCGAAGCCCTCGACCTCGAGACTCGCCCCGCCGACGAGCGCGCCGTCGATGTCGGGTTCGGCCATGAGCCCGTCGATGTTGTCGGGTTTAACGCTGCCGCCGTAGAGAAGCGGCACGTCGTCGGCAGGCAGGCCGATGGCCCGCAGCAGCGAGCGTATCTGGCCGTGCACTTCCTGCGCCTGCGCGCGCGTCGCGACGCGCCCGGTACCGATCGCCCATACGGGCTCGTACGCGACGACGATCCTGCGCGCGCTCGCGGCGTCGAGGCCGCGCAGGGCGGCTTCGACCTGTGAGCCGACGACGGCGAGCGTGCGGCCGTCGTCGCGCTGGTCGAGGGTCTCGCCGACGCAGACGATCGGTGCGAGCCCGTGTCCGAGGGCGCTCTCGATCTTGCGGCGCACCACCTCGTCGGTCTCGCCGAAGAGCGCGCGCCGCTCGGAGTGACCGAGGATCACGGACGTCGCCCCGGCGTCGCGCAGCATGACCGGCGATACCTCGCCGGTGAGGGCGCCCTTCGCCTGGTCGTGCATGTTCTGGGCGGCAAGTTCGATGTTCGTCCCCTCGATCGCCCGGCGCACGGCTCCGAGCGCCGTGAAGGGCGGGGCGAGAATGACCCTTCGGCCCTCGACCCGGCCGACCTGCGCGGCGAGGCCGCCCGCGAGCGCGGTCGCCTCGGCGATCGTGCCGTGCATCTTCCAGTTGCCGGCGAGGATGGGTGTACGGGCCATGGTCGAAATCCGGATCGCGGTCTATAAGCAGAAGGGCGGCGGGCCAGCCAGCACGGCACCGGGCTCCGGCACGACCCCCCGACCTGCCGAGCCGCCCCCGGAACGACCATGATTCACCTCGGATTCGACCACTCCTACCGGCGCCTGCCGGAGCGCTTCCACGCGGCGCAGCCCCCGGCGCGCGCCCCGGCCCCGCGTCTCCTCGCCTTCAACCGGCCGCTCGCCGAGGACCTGGGGCTCGACCCGGCGATCGTCGAGCCGCTGGCGGCCGAGATGTTTTCGGGCAATTCCCTTGCCCGGGACGCCGCGCCGATCGCGCTCGCCTATGCCGGGCACCAGTTCGGACACTTCGTGCCCAGCCTGGGCGACGGTCGCGCGCTGCTCCTCGGCGAGATCGTCGACCCGCGTGGCCGCCGTCGCGACGTCCAGTTGAAGGGTGCCGGGCCCACCCCCTTTTCCCGGCGCGGGGACGGCCGGGCGGCGCTCGGGCCGGTCCTGCGGGAATACGTCGTGAGCGAGGCGATGCATGCGCTCGGGATCCCGACGACGCGCTCGCTCGCCGCCGTCGCCACCGGCGAGGTCGTGCACCGCGACGGCCCGCTGCCGGGCGCCGTGCTGACGCGGGTCGCCGCGAGCCACCTGCGCGTCGGCACCTTCCAGTACTTCGCGGCGCGCGGCGACGTGGAGGCGCTCGCGCTGCTGCTCGACCACGCCATCGGCCGACACGACCCCGACCTCGTCGGCGCGGAGCGGCCTGCGCTCGCGTTTCTCGAGGCGGTGGCGTCGCGCCAGGCCGCGCTCGTGGCCCGCTGGCTCTGCGCCGGATTCATCCACGGCGTCATGAACACCGACAACATGGCGGTCTCGGGCGAGACCATCGACTACGGCCCGTGCGCCTTCCTCGACGGCTACGATCCCGGCAAGGTATTCAGCTCGATCGACCACGGCGGTCGCTACGCCTTCGCGAACCAGCCGTCGATTGCGCGCTGGAACCTGGCACGGCTCGCGGAGACGTTGCTGCCGCTCGTCGACGAAGACACGGACCGGGCGATCGCGGCGTCGGTGGCGGTGTTGGAGAAGTTCCCAGCCGTCTTCGAGCGCGAGTGGCAGGGCGGGCTGCGGGCGAAGGTCGGACTTGCGGGGGAAGAAGAGGAGGGCGACCGTGCGCTCGTCGGCGCGCTCCTCGGCGCCATGCAGGCCTCCTCGGCCGACTGGACGCTCGCGTTCCGCCGTCTCGCCGATGCCGCCGAGGGTGACCGCGGAGAGGCCGCGCTGCGCGAACTCTTCGCCGGCCCGCAGGAGATCGACGCATGGCTCGCCGCGTGGCGGTCGAGGCTCGCGCGCGATCCGCAGGCGCCGCCGGAGCGGGTCGCCGCGATGCGGCGGGTGAACCCGCTCTTCATCCCGCGCAACCACCGCGTCGAGCAGGCGATCCGGGCCGCGCAGGTTGGCGATCTTGCGCCGTTCTCGACGCTGTGCGAGGTGCTTCGACGGCCCTTCGACGAACAGCCCGGGAGCGCGACGCTCGCGGATCCACCGCGTCCCGACGAGGTCGTGCGCGAGACCTTCTGCGGAACCTGAGGAAACCCGGAAAACGCTCGCCCGAGCGTCCCCCGGCCCTTCTCCCGCCTCAGCTCTCGAGAGCCGCAATGCCCGGCAGCGTCCTGCCTTCGAGGAATTCGAGCGACGCGCCGCCGCCGGTCGACACGTGGGTGATCCGCTCGGTGACGCCGGCCACCCCGATCGCCGCGACGGAATCTCCGCCGCCGACCACGGTGGTCGCCTGCCGCGCCGCGGCGAGCGCACGCGCCACCGCGAGCGTCCCCTCGGCGAAGGCCGGGATCTCGAAGATGCCCATCGGTCCGTTCCACAGCACGGTCCGGGCGGCGGAGATCTCCTTCGCATAGGCCTCGCGGGTCGCGGGCCCGATATCCACGCCGAGCCAGCCGGCGGCGATGCCGGGGCCGCAGATCGTCGTCTCCGAGCCGGCCTCGGGTTTGCGCGCGGCGACATGGTCGGTCGGAAGGAACACGCGCACGCCGCGCGCCTGGGCGGCGGCGAGCGTCTCGCGCGCGAGGTCGACCTTGTCGGACTCGATGCGCGATCCGCCGACGGCGATGCCCTTGGCGACGAGGAAGGTGTAGGCCATGGCGCCGCCGACGAGCAGCGCGTCGATGCGCGAGAGCAACTGCTCGACCACACCGATCTTGTCGGACACCTTCGATCCGCCGAGGATCGCGACGAAGGGCCGGTCCGCCCCGGCGAGCAGGCGGCCGAGGTGCTTCATCTCGTCGCGCATGAGAAACCCGCTCGCGCGCTCGGCGACGAGCGGCGCCATGCCCGCCGTCGAGGCATGTGCGCGGTGCGCCGCCCCGAAGGCGTCGTTCACCCAGACGTCGGCGAGGCGTGCCAGTTGTGCGGCGAACGCCGGGTCGTTCTTCTCCTCCTCGGCGTGGAAGCGCAGGTTCTCGAGCAGCAGCACGTCCCCCGGTGCGAGCTTCGCCACGGCGGCCTCCGCTGCGGGGCCGACGCAGTCCGATGCGAGCGCGACCGGTCGCCCGAGCAGTTCGGAGAGGCGATGTGCGGTCGGCGCGAGGCTCTGCGCGGGATCGGGCTTGCCCTTCGGTCGACCGAGGTGCGCCGCAATGATCACCTTCGCGCCGCACTCGGCGACGAGCCGGATGGTCGGCAGGCTCGCGCGGATGCGGGCGTCGTCGGTGATGCGCTGGCCTCCCTTTCCGTCGCCTTCGAGGGGGACGTTGAAGTCCACCCGCACGAACACCCGCTTCCCCCGCAGATCCAACTGGTCGACGACCTTCATGTCCGAGGCTCCCTCCAACTGGTCGGCCGCCGCGTCGGGCCGCCCGGCCCGAACCGCCCGGGCCGACCCGGGGGACGATAGCACCGGGGCTCGGACCGGATCACGGTGCGGCGGGCACGGCGGGGCACCGTCGGGCGCGCCGACGGCGCCCCGGGTTTGACCTCCGCCAGCGGGATCGCTTTAGTTTACGCCATGTTGGGGAGGTTTGCGGGGTTGGCGAGATGATCGAGCACCTGTTCCACGGCACTGGCCCGGTGGTCATGGCGGTCCTTTGGACCCTGATCGCCTGCTCCGCCGCTAGCTGGGGCATCATCTTCTACAAGCTCGGCCAGTTGCGCCGGGCGCGCAAGCAGTCCGAGAGGTTCGAAGAGGTGTTCTGGGAGTCGAAGAGTCTCGGCCAGATCCACACCCAGAGCCTCGACTACAAGCAGAGCCCGGTCGCCCAGGTGTTCCGTGCCGGCTACCAGGAATTGAATCGCCTCACGCGGTCGCGCCGACAGGACGAGGGCGAGGGCGAGATGGAACTCGGCGGTGCCGCCAACGTCGAGCGCGCCCTGCGCCGCGCGGCGAACCAGGAGGTCACGCGCCTCGAAGGCGCGCTCACCTTCCTCGCGACGACCGCTGCGACCGCGCCCTTCATCGGGCTCTTCGGCACGGTCTGGGGCATCATGGATGCGTTCCGCGGGCTCTCGACGGCGCAGAGTTCGAGCATTCAGGCGGTGGCACCGGGCATCTCCGAGGCGCTCGTCGCGACGGCCGTCGGTCTTGCCGCCGCGATCCCGGCCGTCGTCGCCTACAATCACTTCTCGCACGAGGTGCGCGTGCTGCACTCCGATATGGAGAACTTCTCGGCGGAGTTCCTGAACATCGCCGAGCGGCACTTCCTCAAGTGACCGAAGGACGCGGGGGCGGAGATGGCATTCGACTCTGGGCGGGGCGGCGGATCGATGTCGCAGATCAACGTGACACCGCTCGTCGACGTCATGCTGGTGCTGCTGGTGATCTTCATGGTGACCGCACCGATCCTGCAGCAGGGTGTGAGCGTGGACCTTCCGCGCGCGCAGGCGGGAGCGCTCTCGGAGAAGGACACGCCGGTCGTGGTCTCGGTGACCAAGGCGGGCGAAATCTACGTGAACGAGGCGCGGATGGCGCAGGCCGACCTCGGCGCGAGGTTGCGCGCACTCGCCGCAGCCAAGCCCGACGGGCAGGTCTTGGTCCGCGCCGACCAATCGGTGCCCTACGGCGAAGTGGTCCGCGTCATGGCTGCGATCAAGGCGGCGGGCATCCGTCGCGTCGGCATGGTGACGCAGGTCCCCGGCGCGTCGTGACCGGGGACCGGCGCCTCGGGCGCCGCACCGATCGCGCTCGACCCGGTCGCGGGTGGGTGCGGGGGAATCGCATCGGGTGAACCGCCCGCGACCGCGCATTCTGAGCGAGCGGGGCTTCAATCGCCGGCTGGCGGCGATGGTGCTCCTCGCGGCTCTGCTGCACCTGCTCGCGATCGCCGCAGCGACGCTCTTCGGCGGGTTTCGCCTGCGCCCCGATACTCCGGGCGAGACCTACACGGTCGAGGTGGTCGACAGTGGCGACCTCGGCGGACATCTGCCCGCCGGCCTGCCCGTGCTGGACGTCGGTCCGCCCGGTCGAGCCCGCAAGGGCGACACCGCTGCGGCGGGGGCGTCGGCGCGAGCGTCCTTGCCCGCGCCGCCGCCCGCGCCGGCCGCACCCGCACCCGCACCCGCACCCGAGCCCGAGCCCGAACCGGAGAACGCACCCGCGCCCGATACGCAGGTGCCACCGGAACCGGAGCCTGCTCCGGAGGCGGACGCAGCGCCGCCGCCCGAGGTTCGTGCAGAGGAGCATCGGCCCGAGCCCGAACCACGCACCGAGGGCGATACGGTGATCGTGAGCGCCTCGGCGACCCCGACGCCGCGCCCGAGCGCGACGCCCACGCCGAAGCCGCGTCCGACGCCGCCGCCCGTGCCGCGCGCCACGCCGACGCCGGTCCCGGTGCCGAAAGCGACGCCGACCGCGGTGATGCGCGCGTTGGCAACGGCGACGCCCGCACCGAAGGCGACGCCCGCACCGAAGGCGACGTCCGCACCGAAGGCGACGCCCGCACCGAAGGCGACGCCCGCGCCGAAGGCGACGCCCGCGCCGAAGGCGACGTCCGCGCCGAAGGCGACGTCCGCGCCGAAGGCGACGCCCGCGCCGAAAGCGACGCCCGCGCCGAAAGCGCCGCCCGCGCCGAAGGCGACTGCGACCCGAGCCGAAACGACCGCCGCCGCGCACCCGCGCTCCGACGACTCGGCGCAGACGACCGGCCGGGACGCACCCGAGGTGGTCACGCCCTCTTCCGCGAGTCGAGGGGCCGACGCTTCGCGCGACGCGCAGATCGCTGCGGCGCTCGCCCGCGTGCAGAAGAGCATCGAAGGTTCGGGGTCCACCTCGCGCACCGCGGGTGCGGGTGATCGCGCATCTGCACGCGGTGCGGCGGCCGGAACGGGAGCCGGCTCCGGGTCCGATGGATCGGGCGGCGCTTCGCCTGGAGCGCGCGCAGGATCGGGTCGCGCCGGGAGTCCCGACGGCGAATCCTCGGGCACGTCGACGCGCGGTGGCGGTTCGGGTCGGGGAACCGGCGGCGGTGGCGTGGGTGGTGGCGATGCGCCCGAGGTCGGTCGCGGCGTCGGCCTCGGCGGCGGCGCCGGAGGTGCCGGTCGCGTCCGCGGGGTCGAGTTCCTGCTCTATTACAACCAGATGATCGCCCGGATCCGGGCGGCATGGGCCTGGCCGGGTACGAATAATCGACTCGCGGTGAAGGTTCACTGCCGGATCGCCGAGGACGGCACGATCTCGGATCTTCGGCTGACCAGGGCCTCGGGCGACGAATCCTACGATGCATCGGTGCTGCGTGCGGTGCGCGCGGTCAGTCCGCTCGGGCCACCGCCGGCGGCCCATCGCGCGGACTTCTCCGACGTGGAGTTGACGTTCCAGCCCGCGGACCTGAAGAGTCCGTGAGGTTGCGAGGAGGGCGAAGGAGGATGCAGGCGATGGAGAAACAGCGGAGAGACGGGCAAGGAAACTCGCGCGCGAAGAAGATGCTCCGAGGTGGCCGCCGTCCGGTCCCTTGCCTGGCGGTCGTCGCGGCCCTGCTCGGGCTCGGCGCGACCGGCGCCGGGGCGCAGGTGCGCGGCACGATCTTCGGTCCGGGAGAGAGCGCCTTCCCGCTCGCGGTCGCGCGCCTCTCGGGCTCCGGCGGAGAACTCTGCTCGCAGAAGTTCAGCGAGACGGTGGCGCGCGACCTCGACCTCTCGGGCCTCTTCCGGGTCACGTCGGGTGGAGCGCTGCCGGCGGTGAAAGACGGGAGCACGCCCGAGACCGTCGACTTCGGCGCGTGGTCCGCCTCCGGCGTACGACTGCTGGTGAAGGGCACCTGCGAGGGTGCGGGCGAGCAGGTGACGATCGAGGCTCGACTCTTCGACCTCGGCGAGCGGCGCCAACTCGGTGGCAAGCGTTACACGGGCGGCCGGCGCGAGTTGCGCCGCATGGCGCATCGCTTCGCCGACGAGGTCATGCGCCTCGTGACCGGTGAGCGCGGCCCGTTCGACTCCCGCATCGCCTTCGTCTCCACCCGCGGCGGTCGCGCGAAGGAGATCTGGGAGATGGGCTTCGACGGCGAGGACGCCCGTGCGCTCACCCGCAACGGCACGATCAATCTCTCGCCGTCGTGGGCGCCGGATCGCCGCGAACTCCTGTTCACGTCGTACAAGGACGGTCCGCCGCGCCTCTTCGCGATGGACGTCGCGAGCGGGCAGAGCCGCATGATTCTCCAGGGGCCCGGCCTGACCAACGGCGGACGCTTCTCACCCGACGGCAACCGGATCGCGGTTTCGCGCGAGGAGTCCCGCGGCGACTCCGAGATCGTGGTCATCGGTCGCGCCGGCGGCGTGTCGAGCCGCGTCACCTCGGGGGCGGGGATCGACGTTTCCCCCGCCTGGTCGCCCGACGGCCGGCGGCTCGCCTGGTGCTCGACGCGCGCCGGTTCGCCACAGATCTTCGTCGGCGATGCGGGTAGCGGTTCCGCCCGCCGCGTGACCTTCGCGGGATCCTACAACACCTCGCCGGCCTGGTCGCCCAAGGGCGACAAGATCGCCTACACCGGCCGCGTCGGCGGGCGCTTCCAGGTCTTCGTCGTGCCGGCGTCCGGCGGCGAGCCGCGCCAACTCACGACGAGCGGTGGCGACAACACCGACCCGGCCTGGTCGCCCGACGGCAGGTACCTGCTGTTCAGTTCGACACGCGACGGTGCGCCCGCTCTCTTCGTCATGGACGAACTCGGCCTGAAGCAACGGCAATTGCTTCACGGGGCCACCGGTGATAGCGCTCCGGCTTGGTCGACTTGGCTCGGCGAGTGACCTCGCGGCGCCTGAAAAAGGCCGCGTCATGTGCGGCCCGACGGCGGCGGGCGGCACCTCCGGGGATCGCGGGCGAGGAGCCCGCGGCGTCGCGCGAGACGAATCGTGCGGTCGGGTCGAGGGGAATCGGGACGGCCCACGGCGAGTGAGTGCGGAGGTGGAGATGGTCGAGGGGATGACCCGGTTCGCCGGGCGAGTGGATCACGCGGCCCGGCGAGTTCGGCGGCGTGTCGGTTTCGGAATTCTCGCGTTCGTCTGCGTCGCGACGCTCGGTGCCTGCAGCAAGCAGAAGCCGGCGGACACGACCGAAGGAGCCGCCACCGGGCTCACCGAGGGGACGCTCGACGGGAGCGCGGCCCCGGGCGGCAACGGCTCCTACGGCGCAGGCGCGCCGGGCACGGGTGGTGCCGGGTCCGGTTCGAGCATGGACGAGTTCCGCCGCGGCACGCTCGGTTCGTCCGGGCAGCCGGGTCCACTCCAGGACGTGCACTTCGGCTACGACTCTTTCGAACTCGGGGAAAGCGCCCGCGAATTGCTCCGCATCAACGGGGACTGGCTGCGCTCGAACGGCGGCGCGAAGATCGAGATCGAGGGCCATACGGACAGCCGCGGCACGGTCGAGTACAACCTCGCACTTGGCGCCAAGCGCGCGACGGCCGTGCGCGACTACCTCGTGAGCCTCGGTGTCCCGGCTGAGCGCATCACCACGATCAGCTACGGCAAGGAACTCCCGCTCTGCCAGGACGAGAGCGAGAGTTGCTGGGCCCAGAACCGACGCGCCCACTTCGTGATCTTGAGCAAGTAGCCCAAAGAGATCCGCCATGAACATCCAGCGCCCGCAGGCTTTTCTCCTCGCGGCTCTTGCCGCAGTCGCGGCGGGCTGTGCCGCGCAGGCCGACATCGGCGACATGCGCCGCGAGCAGCGGGTCCTCTCGCGACGCCTCGCCGACACCCGCGCCGACCTCGAGAGCCTGCGCGTCGCCGTGAGTCGGCTGCAGGGGCGGGTCGACGACCTGGGGAGCGGGACTCGCCCGTCGCGCTCGGCTGCCGTCGCCACGCCCGACATGGATTCTCGCCTGCGACCGCTCGAATCGGCGGCCCCACCGCCGCCCCGTCCGGTTGCACCCCCGCCACCCGTCGACGCGACACCTCCGCCGCCGGTGTGGCCGCAGGACCGCCAGGTCGAGACGCCACCGGCGTCGGAGCCGCCCGCGTCCGACGGCTCGCCCTTTGCGCCCCCGACCTCCGACGACGTACCGCGCGACGTGGACATCCAGAAAGATCTCGCCCGCGGCGGCTCGGCGGAATACCGCACCGGTCTCGACGCCTACCAGCGCGGCGACTATCCGAAGGCGATCCAGTCGCTGCGCGGTTTCGCGACGAAGGACCCCAAGAGCGACCTGGTGCCGGTGGCCCGATACTGGATCGGCGAGTCGTATTTCGCGCAGCGCCGCTACAACGAGGCGATCCTCTCCTACAACGAGATCCTCGTCGGTGCGCCGAAGTCCGAGCGTGCCCCCGCAGCGCTGCTGCGCCAGGCGAGCGCCTTCGCGGAACTCGGCGACAAGATCGACGCGCGACTGATCCTGCAGAAGCTGATCTCGGATCACCCGGGCTCGGAGGAAGCCGCGAGTGCCAAGCGCAAGCTCCTCACGCTCGGTTCCTGAGGTCCTCGCCCCTCCCGCGCGATGCCGCGCCGGAGGGCGCGACGCCGACTTTCCGGCGTCGCGGGTCCGCGGCGCCCCACCCACCGTCCGCCCGAAATGCGCGTCGTCCGCCACCTGACGCCGGGGAGCCGGCCCTTCCGCCGGCCGGTGGTGGCGCTCGGAAGCTTCGACGGCGTCCACCTGGGGCACCGCACGATCTTCGAGCGGACGCGCTCGCTCGCTGCGCAGCGCGACTCCGAGGCGGTCGCTTTCACCTTCTGGCCGCACCCGATCGCGGTGCTCGCACCGGATCACGCCCCGCGCATGATCACCTCGCTCGCGAGGCGGCTCGCGGTGCTGCGCTCGGTCGGGCTCGACGGCGTCTTCGTCCAGCGGTTCACGCGTCGCTTCGCAGCACTCGCGCCCGAGGAGTTCGTCCGCGACTGGTTCGTCCGCGGGCTCGGGGTCGCGGCGGTCGTCGTCGGCTACAACGTGACCTTCGGTCACGAACGGCGAGGTACCCCGGCCCGGCTCGCCGAACTCGGCGCCGAGTTCGGCTTCGACGTCGAAATCGTCTCGCCGGTCGAGGTCGGCGAGATCGCTGCGAGCAGCAGCGAGGTGCGCCGGCGGATCGACGCCGGTGACGTCGCGGGAGCGAACCGCCTGCTCGGACGACCGCATTCGCTGCTGGGTCTCGTCCGACATGGCGACCACCGCGGCGCCCGGATCGGCTTTCCGACCGCGAACCTGCTGCCGAGGGGCGGTCTGCTGCCACCCGACGGCGTCTACGCGGTGCGCGTCGGTCTCGACGGAGAGCCGCCGCTGCGTCCGGGGGTGGCCAACCTGGGCTCGAACCCGACCTTCGGCGCGAACGCCCGGCGTCTCGAGACGCACCTCTTCGACTTCGACGGGGACATCTACGGCCACCGCATCGAGGTCGCACTCGTCGAGCGCCTGCGCGGCGAGACCAAGTTCGGCTCGGTCGAGGAGCTCGTCGCCCGGATCCGCGCCGACGCGGCCGAGGCGCGAAGCCGGCTCGGCGCCGCGCGGTGAGCGACGGGCGGAGCGCCGCGAAACCGGCGGAGGAACTTCGCACCGAAGTCCGCCCCGACGAGGCTGGCATGCGCCTCGACCGGCTGCTCGCGTCGCGCGGATTCCTCCCGACGCGCTCGCGGGTTGCGGCGCTGGTGCGGGCGAACCTCGTCCGGGTGGACGGTGTCGTGCGCAAGGCGAGCTTCGCCGTGTCGCCAGGCGAGACGATCGCCGTCGTGCTGCCCGCCGAGGAGCCCTCGGGGGTCGAGCCCGAGGCGATCGACCTCGACGTGCTCTACGAGGACGAGAGCATCGTCGTCGTCGACAAGCCCGCGGGAATGGCGTCGCATCCTGCACCCGGCACGCGGCGGGGCACGCTGGTTGCTGCACTGCTCTACCGCTGGTCGATGCGCGGCGAGTGGCCCGATCCGCAGCGTCCGGGGATCGTGCACCGGCTGGACAAGGACACGACCGGCGTGATGGTCGTCGCAAAGACGCCGCTTGCGCTGCATGCCCTCGCGCGCCAGTTCGCCGCACGCACAGTCGCGAAGACCTACCTCGCGATCGTGCGCGGCGCCCCGCGCGATGACGAGGGCGAGATCGACCTCGCGATCGGGCGCGACCCGGTCGCGCGCCATCGCATGCAGGCGCGGGTCGGCCAGCGTCGCGAGGCGCGCACCGGTTTCCGGGTGGTCGAACGCTTCGGGCAGCTGCCGGTGGCCGCACTCGTCCTGGCGACGCCGCACACCGGCCGCACCCATCAGGTCCGCGTACACCTCGCGAGCATCGGTCACCCGCTCGTCGGCGACTCGCTCTACGCGGGCGAATCGCACGGTCCGCCGGCCGGGGAGCGTCGGCTGCTCGACGACTTCCCGCGCCAGGCCCTGCACGCAGCCCGCCTGCGCCTGCGCCATCCCGGCGACGGGCGCTGGATCGAGTTCGCAGCACCGCTGCCTCCGGACATGGCCGGCTTGTTGGGGGAATTGCGCGCAGCTCCGCAGCGCCGCGCCTGAGGGGCGGTCGTTCGATTCGAGACTCTCCTATTGACTCCCCCCGCCGCGTTGCTCTAGGCAGACGCGAGCCTCCCCCGGCGACGGCAATCCCGTTTCACCCGGTTCGCCCGACGCACGCGCAACCCTCCGACTGCTCCGGTCCGCCTTTCCAACAGGGGTTCCCATGACAGCACGCGAATCCGCCGCAGCGCAGAAGGCTCCTCGCGAGAAGGCGGCGTCGAAGCCGCGCGTCCGCGACGAGGAGCGCGAGGTCGCCGCCCAGCCCGCGCCCGGGCACGAGGGGCTGCCCTCGGTCGACGAGGAGGTGGAGGAGGAGGTCGCGCTCTCGTCGTCGGTCCCGCCGGTCGACCTCAAGGAGATGAAGCGCAAGCAGATCCACGAACTGGCCCAGATGGCACGCGAGTTTCACGTCGAGGGCGCCTCGACCATGCGCAAGCAGGAACTGATCTTCGGCATCCTCCAGGCGCAGACGGCGCGCTCCGGATCCATCTTTGCCGAGGGCGTGCTCGAGATCCTGGCCGACGGCTTCGGGTTCCTGCGGGCGCCGGACTACAACTACCTGCCCGGGCCCGACGACATCTACATCTCCCCGGCGCAGGTGAAGCGCTTCCACCTCCGGACCGGCGACGTCGTCGCCGGTCAGATCCGCCCGCCCAAGGAGGGCGAGCGCTACTTCGCTCTGCTCCGCGTCTCGCAGATCAACTACGAGGAGCCCGACCGCGCGCGCGAGAAGATCCTCTTCGACAACCTGACGCCCCTCTACCCCGACGAACACCTCGTGCTCGAGCACAGCGCCGAGGAGCCGACCACTCGGGTTCTCGACCTGATGACGCCGATCGGGAAGGGCCAGCGAGGCCTCATCGTGGCGCCGCCGCGCACCGGCAAGACCGTCATGCTGCAGAACATCGCGCACGGCATCACGCGCAACCATCCCGACGTGATCCTCATCGTGCTGCTCGTCGACGAGCGGCCCGAGGAGGTGACCGACATGCAGCGCTCGGTGAAGGGCGAGGTCGTGAGTTCGACCTTCGACGAACCGCCTACACGCCACGTGCAGGTCGCCGAGATGGTGATCGAGAAGGCGAAGCGCCTCGTCGAGCACGGCAAGGACGTCGTCGTCCTGCTCGACTCGATCACCCGCCTCGCGCGCGCCTACAACACGGTGGTGCCGCCCTCGGGCAAGATCCTCTCCGGCGGCGTCGACTCGAATGCGCTTCACAAGCCCAAGAAGTTCTTCGGGGCGGCGCGCAACATCGAGGACGGCGGTTCGCTGACCATCATCGGCACGGCGCTCATCGACACCGGCAGTCGCATGGACGAGGTCATCTTCGAGGAGTTCAAGGGGACCGGGAACCTCGAGGTCCACCTCGACCGCCGACTGATCGACAAGCGCACTTTCCCGGCGATCGACATCAACCGCTCCGGCACCCGCAAGGAGGAACTCCTCCTGTCGCGCGAGACCCTGAACCGGACGGTCATCCTGCGCCGGCTGCTCTCGCAGCTGAATCCCGTCGAGGCGATGGAGTTCCTCCTCGACAAGCTCGGGCAGTCGCCGACCAATGCCGACTTCATCTCCTCGATGAGCCATTAGGAGGGGGCGAGCCGGACCGTCGGGCCGGGGCGCGCGCCCGGCATCGGCTTGCCGCCAGGTCCGTCGGACGGCTGCATTGGCGGATTCGTTGCGCCCCCGGGGGGCCTCTGGTAGCCCCTTCGGATCGTGCACCGTGCCGGCCCTCCCGGGCCGGGTTCCCGCGTCGCCCCGATCCGAACAGGGAGTCATCATGCCCGAGCCGACGATGAAGCAGCTGCTGGAGGCCGGTGTCCACTTCGGGCACCAGACCAGCCGGTGGAACCCGAAGATGAAGCGCTACATCTTTGGCGCCCGCAACGGTATCTACATCATCGACCTGCAGCAGACCGTGAAGATGTTCCGCGAGGTCTACGGTCAGGTTCGCGAACTCGCGGCTTCGGGCGGCGTGGTCCTCTTCGTCGGCACGAAAAAGCAGGCCCAGGACGCGATCCGGGAAGAGGCTGAGCGCTGCGGCATGTTCCACGTGACCAACCGCTGGCTCGGCGGCATGCTTACGAACTTCCAGACGATCAAGGCCTCGATCGACCGCCTGAAGAAGCTCGAGGAACTTCTCGACGATCCGGCGACGATCAACAAGTACACGAAGAAGGAAATCCTCACCCACACCCGGGAGAAGGACAAGCTCCTCAGCTCGATCGGTGGCATCAAGAACATGCGCAAGCTGCCCGACGCGATCTTCGTGATCGACTCCAAGAAGGAGGAGATCGCGGTCCAGGAGGCCAACAAGCTCGGCATCCCGGTGGTCGCGGTGGTGGACACCAACTGCGACCCCGACGTCGTGGACTACAAGATCCCGGGCAACGACGACGCCATCCGCGCCATCCGGCTGTTCTGCCTGTCGATCGCCGACGCGATCATCGAGGGCAAGGGCGAGCTCGAGGCGAAGATGAAGGCCGGCGACGAGGCGCCGCTCGAAGAGGCGGATCGCGCCGCGGCGGCGGCCGAGGAGACGGCTCCGCCCGCGGGTGCCTGAAGGCCCCCGGCGACCGGCAAATCATCACCGCGCGCGGCGGTCGCTGAAACAGCGGCCGGTCGGGACGGCGCGAACGCTAGGAACGATGACGGCGAGCCCCTGCGGCACGCCGTCTCCAAGCACGAAGGTCGAGGCCCAGTGGAGATCACGGCAGCCCAAGTGAAGACCCTGCGCGAGAAGACGGGCGCGGGGATGATGGATTGCAAGACCGCACTCGCCGCCTCCGGCGGGGAAATGGAGGGCGCGATCAAGCACCTCCGCGAGAAGGGCCTCGCCACCGCTGCCAAGCGCGCGGGGAAGGTCGCCGCGGAGGGCATGGTCGCCTCCAGACTCGTTTCGCCCTCCGAGGGCCTGCTGCTCGAGCTCAATTGCGAGACCGACTTCGTCGCCAAGACCGAGCCCTTTCAGGAACTCGCCCGGTCGGTGCTCGACACGCTCTCCGGGAACTCCGCGGTCGATGGCGTGCGGGCGGCGGCCGAGGCTGACCTCGACGCTGCGAAGCTCGCCTCGGGTAAGAGCGTGGCGGACGCCATCGCCGAGAGCATCGCCTCGATGGGGGAGAGTATCGTGGCGCGGCGTGTCGCACGCCTCGCTTGCGCACCGGGCCAGGGACTCGTCGGGACCTACGTCCATGCCGGCGGCAAGATCGGCGTACTGGTCGAGGCGAAGACCGCGGCGACCGGCGCGGCGGCCGAGGAGGTGTCGGTTCTGCTGCGCGACGTCGCGATGCAGGTCGCGGCGACGAATCCGCGCTGCGCCCGTCGCGAGGAGGTCGCCGCGGAAGAGATCGCGCGCGAGCGCGAGATCTACCGCATCCAAGCGGCCCAGTCGGGCAAGCCACCGCAGGTCGTCGAGAAGATCATCGACGGCAAGATCGAGAAGTTCTTCTCCGATTTCTGCCTCGTCGAGCAGGAGTACATTCGCGATTCGCAGCTCACCGTGGGCAAGCTCGTCGCGGAAAAGGCCAAGAAGATCGGTGCGCCGATCGAACTCGTCCGCTTCGTCCGCCTCCAACTCGGCGAGTCGTCGGGCGAGGCCTGACGGGACGGGGGGCTGCCGTGGCGGAAGGTCTCGCGTACCGCCGGGTTCTCCTGAAGATAAGCGGCGAGGCCCTCGCGGGCCCCTCCGGCTACGGCATCGACGACGCGATCCTGCGCACCTTCGCGCGCGAGATCAGCGAGGTCCACGCCCTCGGCGGGGAGTTGGCCATCGTGATCGGCGGCGGCAACATCTTCCGGGGCCTCTCGGGGGCGACGCACGGCATCGAGCGGGCGACCGCCGACTACATGGGCATGCTCGCAACCATGCTCAACGCACTCGCCCTCCAGGCGGCCGTCGAGGCCGCCGGCATCCAGACCCGGGTGCTCTCCGCACTCGAGATGAAGGAGGTCGCCGAGCCCTACATCCGGCGTCGCGCGACGCGTCATCTGGAGAAGGGCCGGATCGTGATCTTTGCCGCGGGAACCGGTAATCCGTTCTTCACGACCGACACCGCGGCGAGCCTGCGCGCGGTGGAGATCGGAGCCGCGATCCTCGTGAAGGCGACCAAGGTGGACGGCATCTACGACTCTGATCCGGTCAAGAACCCCGGGGCGCGTCGTTACACGGAGTTGACGTACCTGGACGTCCTGAGCCAGAAGCTTGGAGTGATGGATTCGACCGCCATCTCGCTCTGCATGGACAACCACCTGCCGGTCCTGGTCTTCAACTTCCTGGAGCCCGGCAACCTGAAGCGAGTCATGTTCGGCGAGCCGATCGGGACGCTGGTCCGGGGGGGCGCCTCGTGATCGAGGACGTACTTGGGGAACTCAAGCGGGAGATCGAGGAGACCACGGGTCGCCTCAAGAAGGATCTCGCCAAGTTGCGCACCGGGCGCGCCTCGGCGGCCCTGCTCGACGGGATCATGGTCGACTACTACGGGGCGAGGACTCACCTGAACCAACTCTCGTCGGTGAACGTCCCCGAGCCCCGGCTGATCGTCGTCACGCCCTATGACAAGGGCGCGATGGGCGAGATCGAGCGGGCCATCAAGGGCTCGGACCTGGGACTGAACCCGCAGAACGACGGCAAGATCATCCGGATCCCGATCCCCGAGCTGACCGAGGAGCGACGTCGCGACCTCGTGAAGCACGTCCGCAAGATCGGCGAGGAATACCGGGTCTCGATGCGCAATCACCGCCGCGACGCCAACGAGATGCTGAAGGAACTCCTGAAGGACAAGGAGATCGGCGAGGACGACCATCGCCACGGCCACGACAAGGTGCAAACCCTCACCGACGGGGGAATCGAGCGCGTCGAGCAGATCCTGAAGGCCAAGGAAGACGAGATCATGACCGTGTGAGGTGGGGATGAGGGTGACGGCGCAACCGGCCATTCGCGATCTGGCGGCGCAGGGCATAGACCCGGCGCGTCTGCCCCAGCACGTGGCCATCATCATGGACGGGAACGGTCGCTGGGCGCAGAGCCGGGGGCTGAACCGGCTGCACGGCCACCGGCGTGGGAAAACCTCCGTTCGGGCGATCGTGCAGCTCTCGCGGAAGCTCGGCATCCGCTACCTCTCGCTCTACGCCTTCTCCTCGGAGAACTGGAGCCGCCCGACCGACGAGGTGAGCGGGCTCATGCGCCTGCTAAAGCACTACCTGACGACCGAACTCGACCGGATGATGAAGGATCGGGTTCGGCTGATGGTGATCGGTAACCCGCGCCGCCTGCCGCGCGACGTCCAGCAGGCGCTCCGCCACAGCGTCGAGAAGACCAGGGACAACGACGGCCTGACGGTCATCCTCGCCCTGTCCTACAGCGCGCGCGAGGAGATCGTCGGAGCGATGCGCGCCATCGCCCGGCGCGTGAGGCGCGGCGACCTCGATCCGGAGAACATCGGCGAGGATACGATCGCCCAGAGCCTCGGGACCGCCGGGATTCCCGATCCCGACCTGCTGATCCGGACGAGCGGCGAGGTGCGGCTCTCCAACTTCCTGCTCTGGCAGGTCGCCTACACCGAGATCTACATCACCGAGACCCTTTGGCCCGACTTCCGCGAGCGGGAATTCCTCGAGGCGCTGCGCGAGTTTCAGGCGCGCGAGCGCCGCTTCGGCGGCCTCCCCGAAGCGCCCGCGGACGGGACTCCGCTGCGTGCTGCGCACTAGGCTCGCGACCGCCGCGGTTGCGATCCCGACCCTCGTCTGGCTCATCCTGGCAAGTCCAGCCTGGGTGTTCTCGGGCTTCATCCTCGCCATGACCGCGGTCGGACTCGGCGAGTTCGCGGCGATGGCCCTGCCCGGACACCGCCTGGGGCAGGCGCTGTGCATCCTCGCCGGCCTCGCCTTTGCCTGCGCCGTCATCGTGCGGGGACCCGATTCACTGGGCCTGGTGCTGCTCCTGGTCCTCGGGCTGGGGATGATCCTCTCGCTGGCCGACCCTGACATGCCCGGCGCCGCCTCGCGCCTGGCCAACGGCATTTTCGCGGCTCTCTACGGCGGGTTCCTGCTGCCCCACGTGGTGAGCCTGCGGCTGCTGCCGGGGGGCGAGCGTTGGGTCTTCTTCACGATCGCCTGCGCGATGGGCGCGGATACCGGGGGGTATTTCGCCGGGCGCTTCCGCGGCCGCCACAAGCTCTTTCCGCGGGTGAGTCCGAACAAGACGGTCGAGGGGGCCGTGGGTGCCCTGCTCGGGGCCGTCCTGGCGGCGGTCTTCGTGATGAAGGTGTTGCCACCCACAGGCCTGGGCCTGCGCTCGGCCGGGCTCCTCGGTCTTCTGGTGGCGATTCTCGCCCAACTCGGCGACCTGGTGGAAAGCATGCTGAAGCGTGCTTATGGCACAAAGGACTCCGGGTGGATCATCCCCGGACATGGAGGGGTGCTGGATCGCACAGACAGTCTAGTCCTGCCTCTGGTCTTCGCGTATTATCTTAAGGCAAGTCTGGACTTGTGGACGTGAAGTCCCTCCGGAAGGGGAGCCTGAAGCCATGCTTATGAGTACCGTTGCTGCCATCGTCGTCCTCGGATTGCTGATCTTCGTCCACGAGATGGGACATTTCCTCGCGGCCAAGCGCGTCGGCGTCGGAGTCCTGCGTTTCTCGCTGGGTTTCGGCCCGGTGGTGGTCAAAAAGACAATCGGGGAGACCGAGTACGCCCTCTCCGCGATCCCCCTCGGCGGCTACGTGAAGATGGTCGGGCAGGAGGACGACGGCAGCGAGCCCGATCCTGCCACGGCCAGCCAGGAGAACTCCTTCGCCGTGAAGCCGCTTTGGGCGAGGGCGCTGATCGTCGCGGCCGGGCCAGTGTTCAACCTGCTCTTCGCGGCACTGCTCTTCTCCCTGTTGTTCGCGACAGGGGTGCCGGTGGCGACCTCCCGCATCGGCGAGGTGAAGCAGGGAATGCCGGCGGCGGCCGCCGGGCTGGTGACCGGTGACGAGATCACGGCCATCAACGGCAAGGCGATCGATCGCTGGGAGAGCCTCTCGGCCGCGGTCCGCGAGAGCGACGGCCGCGACGTCGAAGTCACCTACAAGCGCGACGGCGTCGAGCGCAAGGTCCAGGTCAAGCCGGAGCGCACCGAGGGCAAGACCATCTTCGGCGAGCCGATGCCCATCTACGTGATCGGCGTCGGGCCCTCGGAACAGGTGGTCACCGAGCGCAGTAACCCGATCATGGCGATCTGGCAGGGCCTCGCCAAGACCGTCGAGCTCTCCTGGCTCACGTTCATGACGCTGGTGAAGCTCTTCCAGGCGATCGTCCCCGCCTCGAATCTCGGTGGTCCGATCATGATCATGAAGATGGCCGGCGAGCAGGCGCACCAGGGACTGTCCTCGCTGCTCTTCTTCATGGCGATCCTGAGCATCAACCTCGGCGTCCTGAACCTGCTGCCGATCCCGATCCTCGACGGCGGACACCTCCTGTTCATGGGAATCGAGAAGCTGCTCGGGCACCCGCTCGAAATCCGCTATCGCGAGATGGCGCAGCAGGTCGGCATGTTCCTGCTGCTCTCGCTCATGGGATTCGCCCTCTACAACGACATCCACCGCCTCGTGGTCGGCTGATCCCAGCGGGCGATTCTTGCTCGTCCTGGGGATCGAGACCTCGACCGTTATCGGCAGCGTCGGCGTGGTCGAGGCGCCCGGGGAAGCTCTCGCGGGAGAGAATCCCCGGGTGCTCACCGAGGTCTCGCGCGACTCCGGCTTGCAGCACGGCGCGTCGCTCCTCGGCCTGATCGACGAGGCACTCGATCGCGCCGGCGTCGACTTCGACGGCCTCGGGGCGGTTGCGGTCGCGATCGGGCCGGGTTCCTTCACGGGCCTGCGCGTGGCGCTCGCGACCGGCAAGGGGCTGGTGCTCGGGACGCGCACGCGTCTGGTCGGCGTGCCGACGCTGCATGCTCTCGCCGAGGCGGCGCTGTCTCGCTTGGCGGCGGCCGGCCCGGGTGCGACGCCCGTCCTCCTCTGCCCGTGTCTCGATGCGCGGCGTGGCGAGGTCTACGGGGCCTGTTTCGCGGTCGGGCAGGCGTCGGAAGCCTCGCTGGTCTCGGAAGGGCGTCTCCGTGAGACCGAGCCGCCGGGGGCCTGGCGTCCCGAGGAATTCGCCGACGTGGTCCTGGCGCAGGCGCGCGCGGGCGGGGGCAGGGTGTTCGTATTCGGCGACGGGGCGCAACGCCACGACGCGCTCCTGCGGGCGTCGCTCGGCGACCGCGCGGAGATCCTCGGGCGCGCCCTCGGTGCTCCGAGCGGCGCCGCGGTCGCCCTGATCGGCGCTCGGGGCGGCGGCTCTCCGGGGGATGCCGCGGGGCTCGCCCCGGTCTACGTCCGGGCGTCGGAGGCCGAGCGCAAGCGCGCGGCCGATGCGGCCGGCTGATCGCGCCGCGTCGTTGACAAGGCGGCCGGTCGGGAACAGCATCTCGCCCTGACGATCCGTTCGCCGCGAGGGTGTGCGGTCGCCCTCGACGAGAAGCGTACGGCGGAGGTGGACTCGATGGACAAGCGCGACGAAGAACTCATCCGGTCGCTCGTCGACGACGATTTCGAGTTGCGAAAGCAGTACGAGCAACACGGACGCCTCGAGCAGCAGATCGATAGGCTCAAAGGAAAGGCCCACCGGAGCCCTGCCGAGGAGGTCGAGCGCAAGCGCCTCCAGAAGCTCAAGCTCGCCGGCCGGGATCGCATGGTCGGCATCCTGAAGACCCGCTACGCGGCCGCTCGCGCCGACCGAACCTGATCTCCCCTCCGGCCTGCCCCGGCGCCCCGGCGGGAACCGCCGGTTGCCCGGGCGGGGCTGCCCGTCGGCCGGCCCGGCAGCGCCCGGAGCCCGGCGAAATGGCGTTCGCGACCCGCAACGGTTAGACGCCGGGGATGCGGCACATCATCTCCGTCCTGGTGGAGAACGAGTTCGGGGTGCTGGCGAAGATCTCCGGACTGTTCAGCGGGCGCGGCTTCAATATCGAGAGCCTCTGCGTGGCGGAGTCTCCAGACCCGACCGTATCCCGCATCACCCTGGTCACGAGCGGTGACGATCGGGTGCTCGAGCAGATCACGCGTCACCTGAACAAGCTGGTCAACGTGATCCGCGTCTGCGACTTCAAGGAGGCGCGTCACGTCGGGCGCGAACTGGTTCTGGTGAAGGTCGCCGCCAACGAGCGCACACGCGGGGAAGTGGCGAGCATCGCCAACATCTTCCGCGGCAAGGTGGTCGACGTGGCGGAGGGCTCCTACGTGGTGGAGGTCACCGGCGACAGCGACAAGATCGACGCGGTGATCGACCTGATGCGGCCGTTCGGGCTGCTCGAGGTGGTGCGCACCGGGATCGTCGCCATGTACCGTGGATCGGCGGTGCTCGCGCCGCACGCCCGGGACGAGAAGCCGACGGTCTCGGTCGAGCCGGGAGTCGAGGGGCGCGTCGCGCGCGAGGGATCGGAATCGGATTTCGTCTGAGACGAACGAGAGGACAACGCGAATGGCTCTGAACGTCTACACCGACAAGGATGCGAATCCGGCGCTGCTCGCCGGCAAGAAGGTGGCCGTCATCGGCTACGGCAGCCAGGGGCACGCCCATGCCCTGAACCTGCGCGACTCGAAGGTCGACGTGGCCGTGGGCCTGCGCCGCTCGAGTCCGTCTTGGGCGAAGGCCGAGGGGGCCGGGCTGAAGGTGCTCGACACCGCCGAGGCCGCCGCCTGGTCCGACATTGCGATGATGCTCGTCCCCGACGAGATGGGATCGGAGATCTACGAGGCGGAGGTGAAGTCCGGCCTGCGCAAGGGCAAGGCGCTCGCCTTCGGCCACGGCTTCAACTTCCACTTCAAGAAGATCGTGCCGCCCGCCGACGTCGACGTCTTCATGGTCGCCCCCAAGGGCCCCGGCCACTTGGTCCGCAGCGAGTATGCGAACGGGCGCGGTGTCCCGTGCCTGATCGCCGTGGGTCAGGATCCCTCGGGTCAGGCCAAGGGCACGGCGCTCGCCTACGCCAGCGCCATCGGCGGCGGTCGCGCGGCAGTGATCGAGACGACGTTCCGCGAGGAGACCGAGACCGATCTCTTCGGCGAGCAGGCCGTCCTGTGCGGCGGTCTGACCGAGTTGATCCGCGCCGGTTACGAGACCCTCGTCGAGGCCGGGTACAACCCTGAGATGGCCTACTTCGAGTGCCTGCACGAGGTGAAGCTCATCGTGGACCTGATCTACGAGGGTGGCATCGCCAACATGCGCTACTCGATCAGTAACACCGCCGAGTACGGCGACATGACGCGCGGCAAGCGCGTGGTCGGGCCCGAGGCGCGCAAGGCGATGAAGGAGATCCTCGCCGAGATCCAGTCGGGCAAGTTCGCCGACGAGTGGATGACCGAGCATCGCTGCGGCTCGCCGCACTTCCGCGAACTGCGCCGCGAAGCCGAGCACCACCCGATCGAGGCGGTGGGCGGGCGACTGCGCGGGCTCATGCCCTGGATGGCGGAGCGCCGCCTAGTCGACAAGTCGAAGAACTGAGTGGAAGGCGAGCCCGTCATCCCGCTGGCGGCGGACGGCCATGCGACGATCGGCGTCGTCTTCGGCGCTGCCGCGCTGGCTTGGGCCGCATCGGCGACTCTGTCCCCGGGTCCGGTCGCGACGTCGCTGGGCTGGCTCGCGTGGGGGCTGATCCTCGCCGGGCTCTTCTTCGTCAACTTCTTCCGGGACCCGCGCCGCACGCCGCCATCCGGCGACCAACTGCTCGTGTCGCCCGCGGACGGCAAGATCCTCTTCGTCGAACCCGAGGTCGACGAGCCGCGCTTCCTGCGCGGTCGCGCGGCCATGGTGAGCATTTTCATGTCGCCGCTCGACGTGCACGTGAACCGCGCACCGCTCGACGGCGAGATCGAGGCCGTCCACTACAATCCGGGCGAGTACTTTGCCGCCTACTCCGACAAGGCCTCGCTCGAGAACGAACAGAATGCGATCGTGCTGCGCGCCGCGGACGGACGGCGTATCCTCTTCATCCAGATCGCGGGATTTCTCGCCCGCCGCATCGTCTGCCGCGTGCGGCCGGGTGATCGCGTGCGCCGCGGCGAACGCGTCGGCATGATCAAGCTCGGCTCGCGGGTCGACGTCTGGATTCCCGGGGCGGTCCGCCTTCGGGTCGCGGCCGGCGATCGGGTCCGGGCGGGTGAGACCGTCCTCGGGGAACTCGCATGAACGAACCGTCCTACCCCCATCCTCCCGGCCGACGCGGGCGTTCGCCCGGCCGCATCCACGCCCTGCCGGGCCGGCCGACCCGGCTCCCGCTGCACAAGGGCGTTTACGTCCTGCCGAACCTGTTCACGACCGGCGGACTCTTCCTCGGCTTCTACTCGATCCTCGCGAGCAGCCGTAGCGACTTCTTCATCGCCGCGGTTTGCATCGTGGCCGCACACGTCTGCGACGGGCTCGACGGACGCATCGCGCGCATGACGAACACCACGAGCCTCTTCGGCATGGAGTACGACTCGCTCGCCGACATGGTCTCCTTCGGCGTGGCCCCGGGCATTCTCGCCTATCGCTGGGGGCTCGAACCGTGGGGCCACTGGGGCTGGCTCGCGGCCTCGCTCTTCGCGACCTGCGGTGCGCTCCGGCTCGCGCGATTCAACGTGCAGTCGACGCACGCCTCCAAGCGCACGTTCGTCGGCCTGCCCATTCCGGCCGCGGCAAACATGATCGCGGCCTCCGTGCTGCTCCAGGAATTCCTCGCCGGGCCGGGGCCGACGGCCCAGCGCCCGATCGTGCTCTTCATGGTGTACGCTCTCGCGCTCCTCATGGTGAGCAGCGTTCCCTACGCGAGTTTCAAGAACCTCGACCTCCGCGCCCAGCAGCCGTTCTACGCACTCGTCGCGACGATCTTCGTCGTGAAGTTCGTGCTGGCGGAGCCGCAGATCATGCTCTTCGGCGTATTGCTCGCCTATGTCGGGTCGGGTCCGGTGAACCTCGCCGTGTCGCTGGTGCGCCGCCAGCGTCGCCTGGCGGCGCGGCAACGACGGCGCGAAGCGGCTGGCGACGGAAACGGGCGCGGGACCTTCCGCGGTGCCGGTGCCTGAGGGCGGCTTCGACTGGTCGCCCTGGAGCGAGCTCCTCGGCGCCGTCGTGACCGCCGACGGGCGGGTCGACTACTCGATCCTGGCCACCCGCCGCGACCTGCTCGAAGGCGTGCTCGCGGGACTCGCCGCGGCGAGTCCCGACTCGTCGCCGGAGCGTTTTCCGACGAACGAGGACGCGCTCGCCTACTGGATCAACGCCTACAACGCCTTCGTGCTCGCCGCGGTGATCGAGGAGTACCCGATCCGCTCGGTCTGGAAGGTTCGCGACGGGCGATTCTTCCAGCGCGAGAGGCATGTCGCCGGCGGCAGGACGCGCAGCCTCGACGACATCGAGCACCGCATCCTGCGCGGGCGCATGCGGGAGCCCCGGATCCACTTCGCGATCAACTGCGCCTCGAATGGCTGCCCGCCGATGCGACCGAAGGCCTGGGAGCCCGCCGGTCTCGACGAGACGCTCGCCGAGGCCACGCGGCACTTCCTCGCCAGCGAGTGGAACTGCCGGATCGACCGGGTGGCGGGTCGCATCTTCGTGTCGCGGCTCTTCAAGACCTATGCCGAGGATTTCGCCGGCGAGGCGGCTTCGACCGAGGAGTACCGCGAGAGCGTGCTGCGATTCATCGCGGAGCACACCGGCGAGCCTCTCGGGGAACTGCGCCGCCTCGAAGTCGTCTACAACACCTACGACTGGGGCTTGAACGACTCGCAGCGTGATCCGCACCTGCGTCCGATCACGTTTCACGAGAGCGTCGAGTCCTTCCATGAGGGGGATGCGCGCCTGCGCGAGATCCACCTCTACGACGGGAATTTCTGCAATCGCGACTGCTCCTGGTGCACGGTCTTCGGCTCGCCACGTGGCTGGCACGTCGCCTACGGGGACGAACTTCTCGATGAGGCCGTCCGGCACGTGGCGCCCGACGGCAACGTGAAGTTCTACGGGGGCGAGCCGACGCTGCACGCGGAATCCCTGCACCGCGCCATGCGGCGCATGCGGGACCGCGGATTCGCCGGCCTCTTCACGATCTACTCGAACGGCGTGCGTGCTGGCCGCCTGGTCGAATTGCTCGAGTCCGATCCGCGCAGCGAGGCGGTGCTCAACTACTCGATCTACTCGGGGCGCGACGCCGAGCCACTTCCCGATCATGCGCGCGAGATGCTCGAAGCATGGTCGGTCGCGCACCCGATGCGGATCTTCTCCGGCTACAAGCCGCTCTATCGCGCGGGTGCCGCCGTTGATGCCGTGCTCGACGCCGATCGCGAGAGCGCCTTCCACGGACACGACGGTGGATGCCTGCTGTGTCAGCCGGTGCTGCGCTCGACGGGCGAGTTCCACGCATGTCCGTTCGCGGTCGAGAACCCGGCGCCGCACTTCCGCCTCGGCGCACTCGGCTCGAAGCCCGAGGATGTAGTCGCGAACTATCGTCGCTTCCGACGTTGGGCGCGCGAGGTGCTCGATCCGGCGGCCCGGGCGCGCGGCCTGTCGAGCTGCGCACTCTGCGCCCGCGATGTCGGCTCGCTGCCACGCCCCGACGCGGCCGCCGCGACGGACGGACCATCCGAGCCGTTGCATGCACCGGATTAGGGTTCCTCATGTGCTGCGCTCTTGACTCGCGAAGGCAAAACGGGTTTCTCAAGCTCCTGAGGTGACAGCGTGATCAAGGAAGACTGGGGCTTCGAGACCGGGCTGCCCGAGGCGGCCTCGTCGTATGCGCCGAACATCGACTGGCTGATGTACGTGCTGCACACGGTGATGATCGGTATCTTCGTGGTCTGGGGGACATACTTCATCTACTGTCTGGTGGCGTACCGGGCCCGCGAAGGGCGCACGGGTACCTACCACCAGACGGGCGAGAAGGCCTCGTTCATCCCCGACGGCCTGATCGTCGCCTTCGAGATGTGGCTCATTCTGGCCTTCGGGATTCCCATCTGGGCCTCGGTGAAGCAGTCGACGCCGCCTCCGGCGGAGTCGAACAATATCCACATCATTGCCCAGCAATTCGCCTGGAACATCCACTACCCGGGACCCGACGGGAAGTTCGGCCGCCGCGACCTGAAACTGGTGTCGGCGTCGAACTCCATCGGTCTCGACGAGCAGGATCCCGTGTCGAAGGACGACATCGTCACGATCAACCAGATGCAGGTTCCGCTGGGCAAGCCGACGATCCTCCAGATGACTTCGAAGGACGTGATCCACGACTTCTGGGTGTCGAATTTCCGCAACAAGCAGGACGTCGTCCCCGGCCTGAACACCACCCTATGGTTCGATCCCACGAAGACCGGGAAGTTCGAGATCGCCTGCGCCCAGTTGTGCGGCCTCGGTCACACACAGATGGTGGGTAACGTCTTCGTGAAGACGCCCGAGGAATTCGATTCGTGGCAGAAGAGCCAGGTAGCCGAGAAGGCCGGAACGGCCTCCGCCGGGAGTGTCGCTCCAGCGGCCGAGGGGAAATCCTGAAGCCCGTCGCCCCGAGGCGGGCCATGGCGCAAACCGAATTCCGAGCAGGAGACGAGCGGTGAAAGACTCTCACGGTCACGATGCAGCGGGTCATGGCGACGGCCACGGTGAGCCGACGTCCTTCTGGCGCAAGTACGTGTTCTCGGTCGACCACAAGGTGATCGGGATCCAGTACCTGATCACCTCCTTCCTATTCCTGCTGGTCGGTTTCAGCATGATGATGCTGATGCGCTACCAGCTGGCCTGGCCTTCGCCGCCGGACGATTTCGATCCCGAGAAGATGTCGCTCCTCCGCAGCACCATCGCGAAGATCTTCGGCGACAAGATGGAGTACGGCTTCATGCGGCCGGACTTCTACAACCAGCTCGGCGCGATGCACGGCACGATCATGATCTTTCTCGGGGTCGTGCCCCTCGGCGTCGCGGCCTTCGGCAACTTCGTCCTGCCGCTGCAGATCGGCGCCCCCGACATGGCGTTCCCCCGCCTGAACATGGCGTCCTACTGGATCTACCTCGTGGGCGGCATCGTCATGATGTCGAGCTACTTCGCCCCCGATGGCTTCCCGCAGTCCGGATGGACCTCCTACGCGCCGCTCTCGATCGTTGCGCCGCCGGGACAGACCGTCTGGTGCATCGCGATGCTGATCATCATCACCTCGTCGCTCCTCGGTTCGATCAACTTCATCGTGACGACGCTCAACATGCGCGCCAAGGGCATGACCCTCGGGCGCATGCCGGTGTTCGTTTGGGCGCAGTTGGTGACCGCGGTGCTGCTCCTGCTCGCCTTCCCGGTCCTCGAGGCGGGCGCCCTGCTGCAGCTCCTCGATCGGGTCGCCGGCACGAGCTTCTACATCCCGAAGGACATGATGTACGGCTCGACGGTCTTCCCGGCGGCGGGCGGCGGCAACCCGATCCTCTGGCAGCACCTGTTCTGGTTTCTCGCGCACCCGGAGGTCTACGTCCTCCTGCTTCCGGCCATGGGCATCGTCGCCGAGATCATCGCGACGAACACCCGCAAGCCCATCTTCGGCTACCGCGAGATCGTCGGATCGCTGATCCTGATCGGCGTGCTGAGCTTCGTCGTCTGGGCCCACCACATGTTCCTCTCCGGGATGCGCACGAGCCTCGCGAACCTGTTCGTCACGACGACGCTCACGATCTCGGTGCCCTCGGTGGCGGTGCTGAGCTGCCTTCTCCTAAGCCTGCGCGGCGGTGCGATCCGGTTCAACACGCCGATGCTCTTCGCGCTGGCCTTCCTGCCGATGTTCGGCATCGGCGGGCTCACCGGGCTGCCGCTCGGTTTCGCGCCGACCGACCTGCACCTGCACGACACCTACTACGTGATCGGGCACTTCCACTACGTGGTTGCCCCCGGCTCTCTTGCGGCCCTCATGGGCGGGACCTACTACTGGTTCCCGAAGATGGTCGGCCGCAGGATGAACGAGACCCTCGGCAAGATCCACTTCTACATGACGATCATCCCGATGAACTTCATCTTCTTCCCCATGCTGTTTCAGGGCATGTGGGGAATGGACCGGCGCCTCGCCGATCCGACCCTGCAGTGGCACAATCTGCCGGTGCAGGGCTGGAGCGTCGTGATGCTGTTCGCGGCGATCGTGCTCTTCCTCGGCCAGATCCCGTTCCTGTGGAACTTCTTCTGGAGCCTCCGCCACGGCGAGATCGCCGGCGAGAACCCCTGGAATGCGACCACGCTGGAGTGGGCGTGCCCGTCGCCGCCGCCACACGGGAACTTCGAGACGCCCCCGGAGGTCTTCCGCGGCCCCTACGAGTATAGCGTCCCCGGCCACAAGTCCGACTATTGGCCGCAGGACGAGGCGGCCTGAGCGCGGGCCTCGGACGACAGGAGAACGATGTGAGCACCCAGGTCGCGGAAACCAGTACCGGCATCTCGCACGCGAAGCTCGGGATCTGGAGCTTCCTCGCATCGGAGATCATGCTCTTCGGCGGACTCGTGAGCGCCTACGTGATCCTGCGCAGCGGGAGCGCGCACATGGCCATCCCGCCCCGCGAGATGATGGGCGTCCCCCTCGCCACGCTGAACACCTTCGCGCTCATCACGAGCTCGGTGACCATGGTGCTCGCACTCGCGGCGATCAAGGAGAACGACATCCCGAAGTTCGCGCGCTACATCGGCATGACGATTGCCGGCGGGATCCTCTTCCTCTGCATCAAGTCCTATGAGTACAACCACAAGTGGCACGAGGGCATCACGCTCTCGAGCAACTTGTTCGGCTCCTTTTACTACACGCTCACCGGGCTCCATGTAATTCACGTGATCGGCGGCCTCTTGCTGATGGTCTACATCCTGGTGACCGGGCTGAACGGTGCCTACACGGCCGAGCACCACGACCGGGTCGAGGCGGCGGGCCTGTACTGGCATTTCGTCGACTTGGTGTGGGTGATCCTGTTCCCGATTCTCTACCTGCTCTGACCGAAGAGGGACGTCGCATGAGTTCGAATCCCGGTTCCGCCAACCCACCCCATGCGGCGCAAGCCGCCCACGCCGCACACGACGTGGCGGCCGAGGTGCGCACCTACCTGACGATCTTCAGGGCGCTCGCGGTCCTCACGCTTCTCACCGTGGGCGTCGCCTACATGAACCTGCCGCACGCGGCCGGGGTCGTGATCGCGCTCGTCATCGCCGCGCTCAAGGTCTTTCTGATCGCCACCTTCTTCATGCACCTGCGCAGCGAGGGGAACCTGATCAAGGGTTCGCTCGCTGCCTGCCTGCTGCTCGTCCTGATTCTGATCCTCTTCGTTCTGCCCGACCTCGGCGTTCACCCGGCCGAGGAGATCGAGCGGATCGAGGCGGCCCAGCGGCCGTCGATCTATCACCATGTCGGCGAGGGGCCGGAGCACGGCGTCGAGGCGGCCGCCATCGGAGCAGCAGCCCACGAAACTGCGGCCACCGGCCACTGAGGGCGATGATGCACCACTTGCATATCGGCAGGCTATTTTCGGCCGCATTCGCGGCCGCTCTCGGGTTGCTCGCCCGGCCCGAACTGGCCCGGGCGTGCGCCGTCTGCTTCGGCGGAGAGGAGAGCGACTGGCCGAAGGCCTTCCTCGCCGGCACCGCTGTCATGCTGGTGCTTCCCCCCGCCATCCTTCTCGGTGCGGGGATCGCCATCTACCGGTCGACCAAGCGCCAGGAAGCGCGAATCGCCGAGCGCGACGCGCTTCTTGCGGGAGAGACGACACCCGTCCCCCGCCACCTGCAAAGCGTCTGAGGCTCGCCGAGGACGCCACCGCGAACTCGGGGCGAGTTCGCGGTGGGACGGGCGCGCGGTCGGACGCAGCCCCGGGGGCGACGTCCTGCGGAGTCAGCCCGGCGGATTCTCCCGCGACACCAGCACCCGCAGGTCGCCTCGCAGTCGCAACATCGCCTCGGGATCCCGCATGTCGTAGGTTCCGCGCACCCGCGACTGCCCGTCGATCAGGGCGAAGCGCGGGCTGTGGACGATCGCCTCGTCGCCCTTGGCAGGGTCTCCATCGACGGCGGGGAGTTTCATGCCTTCGTTGGCCAGGCGGCGGAGGACCTGCGGGTCGCCGGTCAGGAAGAGCCAGCGCGAGCGGTCGGCGCCGAAGCGGGCGGCGTAGCGCTCGAGCGCCTCGGGCGTGTCGTTCGTCGGATCGACGCTGATCGAAACGAGACGCACCTTCGGGATATCCGAGGTCTGGTCCTGCAGGCGTCGCATCTCCTGCGACATCGCCGGGCAGATCCCCGCGCAACTCGTGAAGATGAGGTCGGCGACCCAAGGGCTGCCGGCGAGTGCCTTGCGGTCGATCGCCTTGCCCGAAGCGTCGACCAGTTCGAAATCGGCGATCTCGGAGATCACCGGTAGAGGTTCGGGCGTGCGCCCGGGCATCGAGAACCAGCCGAAGGCCGCAGCGGCCGCGACCAGCGAGAACAGGCCGGCCAGGCGCAGGGCCACGCGCGGCTCGGCGGCCGCCGGCGTGGGGCGAGGATCCCGGCCGCCGGGCCCGCCGAGCCCGCCCTCCGGCAACTCGTCGTGTTTCACGCGAGGCTCACGTCGAGCGGGCGGGCGACCAGCGCCCGGGCGAGGAGGAAGGAGAGAACCGCGAACGCACAGGTGACGGCGATCGACAGCGGTAGCGCCGGGACGTCGGCCCCGAACTGGGTGACCGCCGGGTAGAGTGCGCGACGGAGCGCCGCGAGACCGTAGGTCAGCGGGTTGATCGCCATGAGGAAGCGCAGCCAGGCGGGCGCTCCTGCGGAGGGGAAGAACGCCCCCGAGAGGAACCACATGGGGAGGAGCAGCAGGTTCATGATCGCGTGGAACCCCTGCGTCGACTCCATCTTCCAGGCGATGAGGAACCCTAGGGTCGTGAGTCCAAAGGCGATCGCGAAGAGGATCGCCGTGGCGAAGAGGAAGTCCCCGGGACCGAGCGAGATTCCGACCAGCGGTGCGGCAAGGAGGACGAGCAGAGCCTGGCCGAGGGCGAGCGTCGTTCCGCCGAGAATCTTGCCGAGGACGATCGTCGCGCGCGACACGGGCGCGACGAGGACGGCCTGCAGGAAGCCCTCCTTGCGGTCCTCGATGACCGAGATCGTCGAGAAGATCGCCGTGAAGAGCACGATCATGACGATCGTTCCGGGGAAGAAGTACTCCGAGTAGTGCAGCCCCTCCGGCATGCCGGCGGGGCGGAACGAGGCCGAGAAGCCGGATCCGAGCAGTAGCCAGAAGAGAATCGGGGTCGCGAGTGCGCCGACGATGCGGCTGCGCTGCCGGTAGAAGCGGACGATCTCGCGCCACCACAGTGTCATGGTGGGAAGCAGGAGCCGCTGGCGGAGTTCGTTCATCGCGGTTTCCCCTCTAAGCGGCGTCGCCGGACCACAGGCGGTGCCCGGTGCGCTGGATGAATACGTCCTCGAGCGTGGGCTTACCGACGCTGATCGCCTCGATCTGCCCCGGAAACGCGTCGACGAGTGCGGGCACGAACTCGTGCCCGCGGGCCCGGCGGATCCGGATCGTCTGGTCGACGACCTCCACGTCTTCGGAGAATCGGCTGCGCACGGCGTCGGCGAGCGCGTGCGGGTCACGCGTCCGCGCGACGATCACGTCGCCGCCGATCCCGTCGCGGAGCGCTTCGGGGGTGTCGAGTGCGACGATGCGCCCGTGGTCGATGATGAGCAGCCGGTCGCAGCGATCGGCGTCTTCCATCAGGTGGGTGGTGACCAGGACGGACAGGCCATCCTCGGTCCGCGCCGTGGACAGGTAGTCCCAGAGGTCGATGCGGGCGCCGGGGTCGAGACCAGTCGTCGGCTCGTCGAGCAGGACGAGGGCGGGTCGGTGCATCAGTCCCTTGGCGAGATCGACCCGCCGCTTCATGCCGCCCGAGAGCGCTTCCACCCGGTCGTTCTCGCGCTGCCGCATGGCCACCCGGTCGAGCATCCGGTCGATGCGCGCTTCGAGCGCGGCGCCGCTCATGCCGTAGAGGTGCCCCTGGTGGCGCATGTTCTCGCGCACCGTGAGTTTTGCGTCGAGGCTCGGCGACTGGAAGACCACGCCGATGTTCTCGCGCACCGACTGGGGCGCCCGGGCGACGTCGTGGCCGGCGATGCGGGCCGTGCCACCCGCCGGTGCGAGCAGCGTCGCCAGGATGCGGAAGAGCGTCGTCTTTCCGCCGCCGTTGGGCCCGAGCAGGCCGAAGATCTCGCCGCGGTGCACAGCGAAGGAGAGGCCGGCGAGCGCCTTCGTCTCCCCGTAGGAGAACGAGAGGTCGGCGACTTCGAGGATGTCACCGGACGGTTGGTTGCGGTTGTCCGGATTCACGGCGTCACCTTGTCGAGGGCCATGAGGGCGAGCAGCACTGGCAGGTAGACGACCGAGTAGCGCAGGAGTCGCCGTGCCGAGGCAACCGACCGGTCGCGGGCCGACGCCACCCCGAAGGCGACGAACACGGCGCCGAGCAGGAGCGCGCCCCAGAAGTAGGCGTCGCCGCTCATCTGGAGGATCGAGGGCAGCAGGCTCACCGGCAGCAGGGCTGCGCTGTAGAGGATCGTCTGGCGGGCGGTTCGTGTCCCGCCGGGATCGACGACCGGCAGCATCGCGTGGCCGCCCCGGGCGTAGTCGTCCCGGTAGGCCACCGCGATCGCGAGAAAGTGGGGCATCTGCCACAGGAAGAGGATCGCGAAGAGGACCCAGGCTTCGGCCGACAGCGCGTTGCTCGCGCCGGTCCAGCCCATCACCGGGGGAAGTGCCCCCGGGATCGCACCGACCACGGTGCACAGCGAGGTGAGCCGCTTGAGCGGCGTATAGAGGGCCACGTAGAGCGCCAGCGTGGCGAGCCCGATGAGCGCGGTGGTCCGGTTCACCGCGAGCAGCAACTCAAGCGTGCCGAGCAACGAGAGCGCCGTGCCGAACACCGTCGCCGGCAGGAGTTCGACCCGTCCCGCCGGAAGGGGGCGTGCCCGCGTGCGGTCCATGCGCGCGTCCGTCTCGCGTTCTACGATCTGGTTCAGGCAGCTCGCCCCGGCGGCGACCAGTCCCGTTCCGAGCATCGTGTGCAGGAAGAGCGCGGCATCGAGCCGGCCGATCGAGGCGAGGTAGAACCCGGCGGCCGCGGTGACCATCACCATGAAGGTGATGCGTGGCTTGGTGAGTTCCACGAACTCGCCCACGCGGGCCGGCGAACCGGCGATCGCGAGACCGCGCTGCACCTTCACGGCCCGTCGATCCGGATGGCGCGCGGCCCGACGAGGGGCGTGTCGCCGGTGCGCGACTGGCTCCACGCTCCATCCGTGAAGCCGCTCAACATGAGCGCCAGGGCGGCGATGAGCGCGGCCGGCACGAGGGTCCAGACCATCTCGACGCCGCGCTCCTGCTCCTCGGCCGGGTTGGCGGAGCGCCCGCGCTCGGCCAGGAGCCTCGCGAGCACGATCGCCTGGTAGGCGAAGAAGCCGGTCCCGGCCAGCCAGAAGACGGCCGGTTTCAACGGGTTGCGCCTTGGCAGGCTAGCGCGCTCGAGCGCAGGGTCGATCGGGGGAGTCGCATCGTGCCCCGGACGTTAGCCACCCGGAGGTGTCGGCCGCAACGGCGCGGCGCGCGCGGGGCCGGCAACTCGATGGACCACCCGCGTCGGTGCCGGGTCGAGTCTGAGGGGACCACCCCGGGGTGCGACGATCGGTCGCATCGACCTCGCGGCGCTCCGGGTGTTCTATGGCCGAGTGGGGCGCTTTCTCGTGAGAGCGGGCGGTGGGCGGCGACCGGTCCCGGTCGCCGCCACGCCGCGCTGGTCATGCCGCACCGGGCGGCGCTCGGCGTCAGGACGCCTTGAACTTGAAGTCGGCGGTCGCGGTTCCGGTGCCGTCGACCTTGGCCTTGCCGGTCTGGGTGCCGAACTTCTCGTGCCAGGCCTCGATCGTGTACTCGCCCGGGGGCAGGTCCTTGATCGTGAAGGTGCCGTCGGCACCCGTGACCGCGAAGTACGGGTTGTCGACCACGCCGATGAACCCGCTCATCCAGGGATGGACGTCGCACTTCATCGCGATCATGATCTCTTCCTTCCCGAACTTCGTCTCCTTCTGCTTCACGAACTTCGGCATCGCGAAGTTGAACTGATCGTTCAGCTTGGGCATGCCGTGGACGTTGTGCAGGGTGCCGTCGTTGTTGAGGATCTTCACCGGCTGGCCGACCATGACGCCGACCACGTGTGGGACGTAGTGGCAGCCGTTCTGGTCGATGGTCACCGGCTCGGTGGACGCGGTATAGGTCTTGCCGGCCGGCAGGCCGCCGGACACGTGGACAAAGACGCCCTCGAGGCCGCCCCCGGCGCCGACCTTCACGTCGTCGCTGGTCGCGTCGGGGTTCTTTCCGGCGCAGATCGGGTCCGCGTCCATCTTGAGCTTGATCGGGGCCGGCGGCGTGCCCTCGAAGGTGGCCTTGCCGGCGATCTTGCCGCCGTCGTCGGCGCGGACGGCAGGGGCGACGAGCCCGGTCGAGAGCAGGATGGCGGCTCCGACCGTCAGGTGCCGCGCGACTTTCCGTTCCATCTTCATACGTTCGATCTCCTTCGTTCCGGGACGGACCAGACCGTCCGACCTCTATGAATCTAGCGCCCCCGCGGGGTGCGCTCCAGAGTCATTCACTCATAGGCTTCGTATCAGCGCTGCTACTTCCAGCGGGCGCCCCACGGAGAGCCGCTGCCGGGAACCGGTTGATGCCGGTCGCAGTCGACTCTCCCTCGGGACGACTCCTTCGCCTATCAGCCATGGCGAAAACCGGCAAGCTCGAGACCGTACGGCTGGCCGCGATACGCAGTCAGGCCCCCTCCATCCGCGCACCTCGGCGCACGTCAAGGGTGGAGAGCCCGCTCCCGGACGGGTAAAGAATACGCCATGGAGGCCCCACGAGCCGACGACCGGGTACGGATCTTCGACACCACCCTGCGCGACGGCGAGCAGTCGCCCGGTGCGACGATGAACGTCGAGGAGAAGCTAGCGCTCGCCCGCCAGCTCGAGGAACTCGGCGTGGACGTCATCGAGGCCGGTTTCGCGGCCTCGAGCGACGGCGATTTCGCCGCGGTCCAGGCGGTCTCCGCAGCTGTTTCCGGGCCCGTCGTGCTCTCGCTCGCCCGAACCAAGGAGGCCGACATCCTGCGTGCCGCACGGGCGGTCGAGAAGGCTTCGAACCCGGGCCTCCACGTCTTCATCGCGACCTCCGACATCCACCTGCAGCACAAGCTCATGATGAGCCGGGCCCAGGTGGTCGAGGCGGCGGGGTGGGCGGTCGAGCTCGCGCGCAAGCACGTCGGCCACGTCGAGTTTTCGGCCGAGGACGCCTCGCGCAGCGACCGCGATTACCTGCGCGAGGTCTTCGCCGAGGCGATCCGCGCCGGTGCCACCGTGTGCAACGTCCCGGACACGACCGGCTACGCGATCCCCGAGCAATTGCAGGCCCTCTTCGCCTGGCTGCGGGCCAACGTGCCGGGGGGCGAGCGGGTGACCTGGAGCACGCACAACCACAACGATCTCGGCATGGCAGTCGCGAACTCGCTCGCCGCGGTGCGCGGTGGTGCGCGGCAGGTCGAGTGCACGATCAACGGCATCGGTGAGCGCGCCGGAAACACCTCCATGGAGGAGGTGGTGATGGCGCTCGACACCCGTCGCGACTACTTCGGTTTGCAGACGGGCATCCGCATGGAACAGATCTACCGCGCGAGCCGCCTGCTCACGCAGGTGACCGGGATCGGCGTGCCGATCAACAAGCCGATCGTGGGCGAGAACGCCTTCGCGCACGAAGCCGGGATCCACCAGGACGGCGTGCTCAAGTACAAGCTGACCTACGAGATCATGCGACCCGAGAAGATCGGTCGTCCGTCGAATACGCTCGTGCTCGGCAAGCACTCCGGTCGGGCGGCCTTCGTCGATCGCCTGAAGGCGCTCGGACTCTTCGCCCCGCGACTCGACGTGAACACCGCATTCACCGCCTTCAAGGCGCTCGCCGACCGCAAGAAGAACGTCTACGACGAGGATCTGGTCGCGATCGTCACCGAGGAGTCGACGCGCGTGCCGCGGCGCTACGAGCTCCTTGCGCTGGAGGCGAGTTCCTCGAGCGCGATCGCCCCGAGGGCAAAGGTGCGGATGCGGATCGGGGAGTCCGACGCCGAGGCCGAGGCCGGTGGCGACGGCATCGTCGATGCGACCTACAATGCGCTCTCCGCCGTCGTGACCCGTTTCGGCGGGCGGGTGCCCCAACTCGACCGCTACGCAGTGAAGGCGATCACCGGCGGGACCGACGCACTGGGCGAGGTCTCCTGCCTGCTGCGCGACGGCGATGTGCTCGCGAGCGGGCAGGGCAGCCACACCGACATCATCATGGCGAGTGCGCTCGCGTGGCTGATGGCGCTGAACAAGCTCGAGTACCTGCGGGCGCACCGCCCGAGCGAGGCCGAAAGCGGCCCCTGACCGGCGATCCACCGGCGGGACGACCTCCGAGCCGATCCCTGCCGGAACCGACCCAAAGAAACCCCGAGGAGACTCCCTTGAGCGCTACGATCGCACTCTACCCAGGCGACGGAATCGGCCCCGAAGTGACCGAGGAGGCGGTTGCCTGCCTGAAGACCCTCGACTCCCGCTTCGGACTCGGCCTCGCCTTCGAGTCGGCGATGATCGGCGGCGCCGCGATCGACGCGACCGGTGGTCGCACGGCGCTTCCCGACGAGGCGCTGCGCCTCGGCGAACGCGCCGCCGGGGCGCTGCTCGGTGCCGTCGGCGGTCCGAGGTGGGACGACCCCAAGTCGACGGTGCGCCCCGAGCAGGCGCTGCTCGGCGTGCGCAAGCACCTCGAACTCTTCGCCAACCTGCGCCCCGTGCGGACCATGGACGCACTGCTCGATGCGTCCACCCTCAAGCCCGAGGTCGTGCGCGGCGTCGACATCCTGGTGATCCGAGAACTCACCGGCGGAATCTACTTCGGCAAGCCGAGCGAGCGCCGCAACGGGCCGTCGGGCCGCGAGGCGGTGGACACGATGGTCTACACCGAGCCCGAAGTGCGCCGCGTCGTCGAGGCGGCCTTCGACCTTGCGCGCCTGCGTCGCAAGAAGGTCACCTCGGTCGACAAGGCGAACGTCCTCTCGACGTCCCGCCTGTGGCGAGAGGTCGCCCACGAGGTGGCCGCCCGCTACCCCGACGTCGCCTACGAGGATCTCCTCGTCGACGCGATGGCGATGCATCTGATCCGTCGCCCGCGCGACTTCGACGTCATCGTGACCGAGAACCTGTTCGGCGATATCCTGACCGACGAGGCGGCAATGCTGCCCGGGTCCATGGGACTCCTGCCCTCGGCCTCGCTCGGTACCCGCCGCGGGCGGCGCCGCGCCTCGGACGGCGTGGAGCGCGACGTCACCTTCGGGCTCTACGAGCCGATCCACGGCAGCGCGCCCGACATCGCCGGCAAGGGCGTGGCCAACCCGCTCGCCGCCATCCTCTCTGCGGCGATGATGCTGCACTTCTCGCTCGGGGAGCCGGCCGCGGCCGCAGCGCTCGAGGGGGCGGTGGAGAAGGTGATCGCCGGCGGGCTGCGCACGGCGGACCTGGCGATGCCGGGGGAGAAGTCCGTCTCCACGAGGGAGATGGGGGAGGCGGTGCGCGCGGCGCTGCGATGACTTCGCCACGCGTCGCCATCGTCGGGGCCACACCGGAACTCGCGGCCGAACTCGCGGCGCTGCTCGTCGATCGCGGATTCGTCGCCGACCGGCTCCGCCTTCTCGGCGGCGAGAACACGGTGGGCGAGGTCGTCGAGGTCGCCGGACGGCGGCTGCGGATCGGGGCTGCGCTGTCCGACTCGCTGGCCGACGTGGAGATCGCGGTCTTCTGCGGCGACCCCCGTCTCGCGGCGCGCCTCATCCCGCAGGCGCACGCCGCGGGCGCGCTGTCGCTCGATGCGACCGGTGCGACCCGCGGGCTCACCAGCGTTCCGGCGGTCGTTCCCGAGGTGAACGGCGAGTTGCTCGAAGGACTCGAGCCGGGGGCCGTGGTGTGCAGCCCGGACCCCTTCGCGGTGGCGCTCGCCCTCGTGCTCGCACCGCTGCATCGACTCGGTGGCGTGCGCCGCGTAGTGGCGACGGTGCTCGAGCCGGCGTCGCGTCGCGGTGCCGATGGCGTCGAGGAACTCTCGCGCCAGACGATCACCCTCATGCAGGGGCGCCCGCTCGACCGCGTGGAATTCCCCGAGCAGTTCGCCTTCAACCTGCGAGTCGAGACCGGGGAGGCGGCGACGGGTTGGTCCGATGTCGAGGAAGCTCTCGGACGCGTCGTGCCCGCATTGCTCGCGGCGCCCGAGACGGTCGTCGCGGCGACCATCGTGCACGCGCCCGTCTTCTTCGGCACGGCGATGGCGCTCGACGTCGAACTCGAGGCGGAGGTCGGCGCCGAGCAGGTGGTGCTCGCCCTCCGGGAGGGGCAGGGCCTGCTCGTCGCGGGAAGCCCGGAGGATGCCATCGCCCGGGCGATCCGCGCCCGCGCCGCTCGGGACTTGGGGACGGTGGACGAGGATCGCGCGGAGGTCGGGGACGACGGCGAGGAGGACGATCTCGACGGCGACCGCGAACGCGACGAAGAGGAGGACCCGTCCGAACTCGACTTCGATAGGCAGGACGCCGCTGACGATCGCGACGAGGACGGGGACGACGGTGACGGTCGCGCTGCGTGGCGAGCCGATCGCGGAGGGCACGGCGGCGACGGCGACGGCGCGCGCTTCCGGGGCGCCGGTCGCGGCGACGGCGACGGCGAAGGCGACGGCAGCGACGGTGACGGTCGCGACGGTGATTCGCTCGAAGCCGCCGATCCCGGGCCCGGCCCGGTCGAGGTCGCGGGCTCGGACTTCGTCCACGTGTCCCGCGTGCGGGTCGATCCGCGTCGTCCGACGGCGATCGCGCTGTGGATCGCCTACGACGAGTTGCGGCGCGGCGTCGCCCGCAACCTCGTCTCGATCCTCGAGACGGTGCTCGCCCCGGACGCCTGAGGACTCTACCGGTGCGCCTGCGCGCGACGATCGCCTACGACGGCACTGACTTCCTCGGCTGGCAGTCCCAGGCGGGTCGCGGCCCGACCCTTCAGGAGGAGATCGAGCGGGCGCTCGCGACTGTCCTGCGCCATTCGGTGACCGTGACGGCCGCGGGCCGCACCGACGCCGGCGTGCACGCACTCGGGCAGGTGGTCTCCTTCGACGTCGAGGGGGGGCCGCATGCGCCCGGGGCGGTCGCCGATCCGAGCGGGCGCGCCCCGCTCGACGTGCTGCTCCGGTCGGCCAACGCCGTGCTGCCGTCGAGCATCGTCCTGCGCGACCTGCGGACGACCCGCGCCGATTTCGCACCGCGCCGCGATGCCGTGCGGCGCGGCTATCGCTACCGGATCCTGAATTCGCCGATCCGCTCTCCCTTCGAGGAGCGCACGTCCTGGCGGGTCCGCGAGGCACTCGACGCCCGGGCGATGGCGGCCGCGGCGTCGCAGATCGTCGGCGAGCACGATTTTGCGAGCTTTCAGGGGGCCGACACCGTGCCCCGATCGGGCATCCGCCGCGTCGAGCGCTGTTCGGTCGAGTGCGCCGCCGAGCGGATCGAGGTGGCAATCGTCGCGAACGCCTTCGTCCGACATATGGTACGAAACATCGTGGGTGAACTCGTCGAGATCGGCCTCGGCCGGCGCGACCCGGGCGACGTCGCCCGGCTGCTCGCGGCCCGCGACCGCAGCATCGCGCCCGCGCCTGCGCCGCCGCTCGGCCTGTTCCTCGAGTTCGTCGACTACCCGGAGGACCGATGAAAGTGGACGTGCGCTGCCGCAAGTGCGGCGGGACGAAGCGACTCGAAATCGGTACGCCGCCCGCGGGCCAAGCCCACGAGGAGTACCTGCGCCTGCTGCACGACCGGCTGCGGCACCGGCCGAGCTTCGAGTGCTTCGGCGGGCACTTCGAGTTGCGGCCGCCGGTTCCGGAGTTCTGGGAGGTCGACTGGGCGACGGTGGGCGAGGAATGACCCCGTCCCGCTTCCGGCGCTTCGCGCGGTTCGTGCTGGCGGCGAACCTGGCCGTGATCCTTTGGGGCGCCTACGTCCGGGCGAGCGGCTCGGGCGCCGGCTGCGGCAGTCATTGGCCGCTCTGCAACGGGGAGGTCCTGCCGCGTTCGCCCGCGCTCGCGACGGTGGTCGAGCTTACCCACCGCCTGACGAGCGGGGTGGCACTCCTCCTGGTCGCCGCCCTCGTCGTCGCCGCGCGGCGCGCGTTTCCGCCGGGCGATCGCGCACGCTCGGCGGCACACTGGTCCGCCTTCCTCATCCTCACCGAGGCGCTGCTCGGTGCGGGTCTCGTCCTGCTCGAGCACGTCGCCGACGACAAGTCGATTGCCCGCGGCTGGTGGGTAGGCGCCCACCTCGTGAACACCTACCTGCTCGTCGCGGCGCTCACGCTCGCGGCCTGGTGGTCGTCGTCCGGCGCCGTCGCGACGGAGCCGGGGCGCAATCGCGACGACGCCTCGCCGGGACGCGCACGTGCGGCGGTCGCCGCGGCGGTTGCCGGCATGTTGATGCTCGGGGTGAGCGGCGCCATCACCGCGCTCGGCGACACGCTCTTCCCGGTCTCGACGATCGCTGAGGGCAAGGCGCTCACCTTCTCGCCGTCGGCGCACGCCTTCGTCCGGTTGCGCATCTGGCATCCGACCCTGGCGCTCGCGGTCGGGGCCCTGCTCGCATGGGCTGTCGCGTCGGTCCTCGGGAGCCGTCCAGCGCCGGCCGTCCGGCGCGTCGCGCTCGCGGCCGCCGCGATCTTCGCGTCGCAGTTCGTACTCGGCGTGGCGAACGTCTGGTGGCTCGCGCCGATCCCGTTGCAGATCGCGCACCTCCTGCTCGCCGACCTCTCCTGGATCGCGCTGGTCGCGATGGCGGCCTCGACATTCGCGGCCACCGGGAGCCCGTCCGCGGGCTGACGCGGAGACCCACCCCGGGACGGCGGGGACGGCGGGTGGTGGCTCTCGTCGGGCTCACTCCCGGTCGGGCACGAGGTCGAGCCGTGCGAGCCACGCCGCGCTCTCGCCGTCGCTCGGCGCGCGCCAGTCGCCGCGCGGCGAGAGCGAGCCGCCCGAGCCGACCTTGGGCGCGTTCGGGATCGCGCTGCGCTTGAACTGGCTGCGGCCGAAGAAGCGGTCGAGGAAGGTGCGCAGGTGCCGCTTGATCTCGCCGACCGGGTACTTCTCGTGCCAGGCGCACCAGGCGAGAAACGCGATCCGCGCCGGGTCGAAGCCGAAGCGCAGCACCTGGTAGAGGTGGAAGTCCTGCAGCTCGTAGGGCCCGACCACCGCCTCGGTGCCCTGGGCCGGCTGGTCGCCGCCGTCGCCGGGCACCAGCTCGGGACTGATTTCGGTCTCGAGGATGCGACCGAGGACGGGTGTGGCGGCACCGAGCTGCCCCTGGCGCGCGACCCAGCGGATCACGTGCCGGATGAGCGTCTTGGGCACGCTCGCGTTCACCGCGTAGTGCGACATGTGGTCGCCGACGCCGTAGGTGCACCAGCCGAGCGCGAGCTCCGAGAGGTCGCCCGTGCCTACGACGAGCGCGTCGTGGAGGTTTGCGAGACGGAAGAGGTGGCTCGTCCGCTCGCCGGCCTGCACGTTCTCGAAGGTGACGTCGTGGACGGGCTGGCCGTCCGCGTAAGGGTGCCCGATGTCGCGCAGCATCTGCAGGCAACTCGGCCGGATGTCGATCTCGCCCCCGCTGCAGCCGACGGCCCGCATGAGTTCGAGCGCCTGCTGCCGGGTGCGCTCGCTGGTCGCGAAGCCCGGCATCGTCCAGGCGAGGATGTCCTTGCGCGGACGGCCGAGCACGTCCATCGCCTGTGCGCAGACGAGCAGCGCATGCGTCGAATCGAGGCCGCCGGAGACGCCGATGACGACCTTGCGCAGGCCGGCGAAGCGCAGGCGCTTCACGAGACCCTGCACCTGGATGCGGAACACCTCCGCGCAGCGCTCGTCGCGGGCGGCGTCGTCGGCAGGGACGTAGGGCAGGCGCTCCCAGCGGCGCTCGGGGAGCAGTCGCTCGAGGCGCGGCATCTCGAAGCCGACCGGGATGCGCCGGAAGGTCGCGCCTGCGGAGCGCTCCTGCTGCACCGAATCGCCGAAGGTGTTCTGCCGCATTCGTTCTTGGGCGAGCCGTTCGAGGTCGATCTCCGCGGTCACGATTTGCGCGCGGTCGGCGAAGCGCTCCGACTCGGCGAGCACGCGGCCGTTCTCGGCGACGAGGGCGTGGCCGTCCCAGGCAAGGTCGGTCGTCGACTCGCCGGGGCCGGCGGCGGAGTAGAGATAGGCGGCGAGGCAGCGCGCCGACTGGCTGCGTACGAGGTCGCGCCGGTAGTCGGCCTTGCCGACCGTGATGTTCGAGGCCGACAGGTTCGCGAGGACCGTCGCCCCGGCGAGTGCCGCGCGCGAGGAGGGCGGGATCGGCACCCAGAGGTCCTCGCAGATCTCGACGTGGAGCACGAAGCCGGGCAGGTCGTCGAAGGGGAAGAGCAGGTCGTTGCCAAAGGGCACGCCGTTCTGTCCGGCGAAGTCGACCGCGCGTGGGGCGGCCGCGGCCGGCTGGAACTGGCGCGCTTCGTAGAACTCCCGGTAGTTCGGCAGGAAGGTCTTCGGCACGAGCCCGAGCAGGCGTCCGCGTTCGATTACCGCGGCGGCGTTGAACAGGAGGCCGCCGGCGAAGACCGGCAGGCCGACCACCGCGACCAGGTCGAGGGTCGTCGACGCGTCGAGCACCCGGCGCAGGGCCTCCTCCGCACCGTCGAGCAGGGCGCGCTGGTGGAAGAGGTCGTCGCAGGAGTAGGCGGAGAGGCCGAGTTCGGGGAAGAGCGCGAGCACGCAGCGGGCGTCCGAGGCGCGCTCCAGCAGTGTGACCGTCGCCTCGGCGTTGAAGCGGGGATCGGCGACCCGCACCTCGGGCACCGCGACGGCTACGCGTGCGAGGTCGTGGTTGTAGAGGTTCCAGAACTCCTGTCCGGGCTTCATGCAGTCTCGCTTTCGCCGGGTCGACTCAGGGGACGCCGAGGGCCTGCTCGAGATCGGCGAGCAGGTCATCGGTGTCCTCTAGGCCCACCGCGAGCCGGACCAGATTATCCTTGATGCCCACCGCGAGCCGGTCCTCGCTGGTGAGTTCGAAGAAGCTCATCAGCGACGGCTGCTCGATCAGGCTCTCGACGCCGCCGAGCGACGGTGCGATCTGCGGGATTCGCACCGCGTCGACCACTCGCGACGTCGCGTCGAGGTCGCCCCGCAACTCGAAACTCACCACGCCGCCGAAGCCGCTCATCTGGCGCCGCGCAACGTCATGTCCGGGGTGGGAGGGGAGGCCGCAGTAGTGCACGCGCTCGACCCGCGGGTGCCCGGCGAGCATCTCGGCGATGCGTTGCGCGCTGCGGTTTTGGTGCTCGACCCGCAGTGCCAGGGTCTTCAGGCCGCGGATGAGCAGGTAGGCGGCATGCGGGTCGAGGATGCCGCCGAGCACACCCTGGGTCTGGCGGATCGCCTCGATGGTCTCCCGGCGGCCGAGGATCACGCCGCCGAGGACGTCGTTGTGGCCGGCCAGGTACTTGGTTGCCGAGTGCAGGACGAGGTCGATCCCGTGCTCGATCGGCCGCTGGTTCACCGGTGTCGCGAAGGTCGAGTCGATGATCGTGAGCACGCGCTTGCGCCGCCCGAGTTCGGCGATGCGGTCGAGGTCGACGACCTTCATGTAGGGGTTGGTCGGCGACTCGCTGATGAGTACGCGCGTCCGGGTCCCGATGGCGTCCTCGAGGGCCGCGTAGTCGCCGGTCGGCACGATCGTCACTTCGACGCCGAAGCGCGACAACATGCCCACGCAGAACTGCCGGGTGCGCCGGTAACAGTCGTCGGTCATGACGACGTGCTGGCCCTGGCTCAGTACCGCGAAGAGCGTGGTGGTGATCGCAGCCATGCCGCTCGCGAAGCCGAGTCCGGCCTCGGCGCCCTCGAGGGCCGCGCACTTCGCCTCGGCGACGCGCTGGGTCGGGTTCCCGTAGCGACCGTACTCCTCGCGCTCGGCGCCGCCCGACATGTAATCGACGAGCTCCGCGGTGTCGCGGAAGACGTAGGTGGCCGTCTGGTAGATCGGGGTGGTGATCGAGTGCCCCGCGCGCGGACGGGTCTCGCCGCCGTGGATGGCGTCGGTGAGCAGGCTGCGGTGCTTCCTGCGGTCCCCGGCCTCGCTCACGACGCGGCTCCCGAGCCGGGCCTGCCGGCCTCGTCCGCGGCGTTTGCCGCTGCGACCGCATCGATCGCCGAGAGCATCGCGTCGCGTACCCGGCCGAGGTCGTTCGGCAACTCGATCGGCTGGTTCGCGAAGCGCGAGGCGATCCCGGCGAGCTTCTTCTGGTGGTAGGCCGCCTTCTGGTCTGCGAACTTGAGCCCGTGCGCGGTGGAGACGACGACCACTCGCTCCCGGGGGCCGATCACGCCGCGCTCGCGCAACTTGACGAGAACCGCGAGCGCCACGCCGGTATGCGGGCAGTTGAACATGCCGGTGCGATCGGCGCGCGCCGAAGCGTCGGCCAGCTCCTCCTCGCTCGCCTGCTCGACGATCCCCTCGAACTCCTGGAGCGTGCGAACCGCCTTGCGGTAGCTCACCGGGTTGCCGATCTGGATCGCGCTCGCGAGCGTCGTCCTGGCCTGTACCGGCTCGAAGGATTGGAAGCCGTTGCGGTAGGCGAGGTAGAGCGGATTCGCGTTCTCCGCCTGCGCCACGACGATGCGCGGGCGCTTGGAGATCATGCCGAGGCTCTCCATGAGGAGGAAGCCCTTGCCGAGCGCGCTCACGTTGCCGAGGTTGCCGCCCGGGATGATGATCGTGTCGGGCACGCTCCAGTCGAATTGCTGCACGATCTCCATGCCGACCGTCTTCTGACCCTCGATGCGCAGCGAGTTCATCGAGTTGGCGAGGTAGATGTTCTCGCGCTCGGTCAGCTCCTGGACCGTCCGCATGCAGCCGTCGAAGTCGGTGTCGAGCGAGAGCACGATCGCACCGTTCGAGATCGGCTGGACGAGCTGGGCGAGCGAGACCTTGTTGCGGGGCAGCAGCACGATCGCCGGGATGCCGGCGGCGGCGCAGTAGGCGGCGAGTGCCGCCGAGGTGTCGCCGGTGGAGGCGCAGGCGACGGCGGGGATGTTCCGGCCGTGGGCCCGCATCTGCTTCACGACGCTCACGAGGACCGTCATGCCGAGGTCCTTGAACGAACCGGTGTGCGAGTTGCCGCACTGCTTTACCCAGAGTTCGTCGAGGCCGAGCTGCTTGCCGAAGCGCTCCGCCCACAGCAGGTTGGAAGCCCCCTCGAACATGCTGACGACGTTTTCGTCGTCGAGTTGGGGCAGAACCATTTCCTTGCGGCACCAGACCCCGGAGCCGAACGGCCAGACGTTCGAGCGGATGCGATCGTCGAAGCGCGCCTTCCACTCGGCGGCACTGGTCTTGCGCAGTTCCTCCTCGTCGTGGACGACTTCGAGGAGTTCCCCGCAGCGGCGGCACCGGTAGATCACGTCGAAGACGTCGTAGCGTCGACCGCACGACGGCTCGATGCACTGAAACCAGCTGGAGTAGGCCATGGGCAGCCCCTTTAGCATGCGACCGGGGCCGGCGAATCCGGCATCGGGGTGCTCGCAGGGGTGGCCCGGCCTGCCGGAGCAATGGTCAGGCGGGGGTCCGCAGGCGCTGGAAGCCGGGACGGCCCTCCGATAGGAGATCTCGCCTGGCGCCGCACGCGCCTGGCGCGCGGTGCGGTACCGACAACGACGAACCACAGGGGATGGAACCGATGACGGACGAGGAACTCGAAGCGAAGATCAAGGGAATCACCTTCTGGGGCAGCAAGAAGTCCATGACCATCGAGGACGTGGTCATGGTGCAGCCCGGCCTCGCGCAGATCATGCCGGAGATCGGCGCCCGGACATGGAAGCTCTTCTACGCCGCCAAGGCCCAGAACTGGCCGATGGCGAAGTTCCAGTACAAGGAGATCAAGGGCCTGATGGAACTCGGCGCCTTCATGCGGCCCAAGCACGAGGACGCGCTGAACCAGTACGTAGCGGAGGACTGGAAGCCGCTCGAGGCCTCGATCGAGGCCAAGGACTTCGCGGCCTTCGAGGCGGCCTTCCACCATGCCGTCGACCAGGCGAACGCGTACCACGACCTGAAGGAGAAGCCCTATATCCGCTGGAAGCTTCCCGACTCGCCACCGCCCGATCTCGATCTCACGCCGCGGGGCGCCGCGAAGAAGTGACCGGGGGCGTGTTGGCCGCTGCGAAACGCTTCGGCCAACACGCTTCTCCTCAGGGCTGGCCGCTGTCGGGAGTGCCGCTCCCCGTCGCCACGAGCGCGGCCTCGACCGCCGCCGCCGCCGCGATCGTCGCCATGAGCGGCAGCGTGTTCGCGACCGACCAGTCGTGCCACTCCTGCGGCACTCCGGCGCAGCAGTCCTCGACCACGAAGCATTCGAAGCCGCGGTTGAGCGATGCGCGGACCAGGCCCTCGACGGCGAGCGTCGTCGAGACCCCGAGCAGGACGACCTGCTCGCGGCGCAGGTGGTGCAACACTGCGTAGAGGCCGCTGCCGTAGGATCCGTCCATCGAGCAGGTGCGCAGGAGGACGTGATCTCCCGGATGCGGCGCGACGAGCGGGTGCGTCTCCGCACCCCACGTGCCCTCGACGAGCAGCGGTCCGCGCTTCGCGGCGATCTCGTAGATCCGCGCGCGCGGCCGGGGAAACCCGGGCTTGTTCGCGACGTTTACGTAGAGCACCGGGGTGCGGCAGGTGCGCGCGACCTCGAGCAGGTGCGCTGCTCGCGGCAGGACGCCACGCCGTTCGACCGCGGCGGCGAGTGATCCGCCAAGACCGGGCTGCCCGGCGCGCGACTCGTGCACCATGTCGTTCTGCAATTCGACGACGAGGACGGCTGCGTCGCCGGCGCGAAGGGGAATCGCCATCGCCCCGACCATCGCAGCCGGGAGCCGGGTCGGGCAAGGCGCCGGACGCCGTGACGCGCCGCGCGACGAGGTCCCGTCGGTCTCGTTGACTTCCCCGGCGATCTGTCATTGGGTCGCGCCGCGCCGCCACCGGCGCCGCATCGGCCGCGCGACCCGGCGCGGGAGAAGGGGGCTCTCATGGGACTGGTCTTCGACAGACGTTCTGGCGGTGTCCTGGGCCGCAGGGTTCTCGTACTGGCCCTGTTCCTGATCGTGCTCTCCGCAGCCGGGCCGGCGGGAGCCTTTTACTTCGACGACGATCGGAACTTCAGCTTCCGGCTCCGCGCTTACGCCCAGGGCTCGATGGCCACGCAGGGCGCGGAGGTCGCGACCGACCCCGGCAAGGGTGTCGGCCAGATCGTCTCGCAACGCAACTTCATGAACCCCGAACTCGACGGGAAACTCAACCCCTACCTGAACAACTGGGGCTTCCACTATCTGGACGACCTGAGCTTCCGCGTCGCCGGCTGGATGTTCTACGACGGCTACCTCGACTACGGCCCCGTGCAATACGCGAACCGAGCCGCGCAGCAGCAGTTCCACGTGCAGTCCAACGGTACGCCCTGGCCGCACGGGGCCTACCAGACCCAGGGCTACTCGCTCGCGCAGCTCGCTTACGGCGGGGGCAGCCAGCGCAGTGCGCGCGACATCTACGGCCGGCGCGCCCGCGTCAACGAGGCCTACGTCAACATCTCGAAGGGCCCCGTGTTCTTCCGCATCGGACGCCAGGCGATCTCCTGGGGCGAGGCCGACACGATCGGGCTCCTCGACACGAACAACCCCTTCGACACGACGATCGTGCCGGGCGTGTTCTGGGATCTCGACGAGGCGCGCATCCCGCTGTGGACCGCCCGCGGGACGTTCCAGCTCTTCAATAACCTGGGTCCCTTCTCGAGCGGCTTCCTGGACTCCTACTTGGTCCCGGGCAGCATCGACAACACGATCAGCCGCCTGCAGATGCAGAGCGCGAGCCCCTACTCGGCGCCCCCGCCGGCGGGAGCGGGTGGTGTCGGCGGCCAGGAGGTCTTCGACCAGTTGCCCAAGGCCTCGACCAGCAGCACGCGCTGGGGCGTTCGCTTTCAGACCGTCATCGCGCGCAACTACACGACGAGCGTCTGGTTCTACAAGACGTTCCCGACGCAGCCGGTGCCGATCTTCGCCTGCCAGCAGCTGATCTGTCCCTCGGGCCGGATCGGCGTCGCCCTGCAGCACCGCCTGGCCAACGTCATCGGCGCCGCGACGACTTTCTTCTCGGAGCCGCTCAACTCGATCGTCCGCGGCGAACTCGAGCTCTTCAACGGCGAGCCGGGCTTCCGCGTCGCGACGAACTTTGCACCCCTCGTCACCGGCCTCCAGCAGGCGTCCTACTTCGACAAGATCAACATCCTGCGCGGCGAACTGGGTGTCGATCGCAACATCTTCCTGCGCGCCCTGAACCCGACGAACAGTTTCATCTGGGTCACGGCTTTCGTCTTCGCGGCAAACCTCGACGAGACCTCGACCAAGGACTATCGCGCCTCGGGCATCCTCAAGCCCTCGGCGATCCGGCGCCAGAAGGAGGGCGGATTGCCGGCCGGTTCGGTCTACGAGGGCTGCGACGGTGGCTCCGGCAAGTGCGACTTCGTGAACCAGCCGGTCTTCGACTGGTTCGTCCAGACCCATCTCGAGACCGAATACATGCACGGGCGCCTGAAGCCGGCCGTCACGACGATCGCGAGCGGCGTCGGCGCGCTCACCTTCATGCCCGAGATCACCTTCCGCGTGAACGACTCGTTCCTGCTCAACACCAAGTACGTCAACATCCACACCTTTGGCAGCATCAACAACGGCTTCCTCGGACTCGGCTACTTCCGCGATCGCGACCAGATCTGGCTGCGGGCGACCTACCAGCTGAACTGAGCACGGGATCCGGGGGGCGCGTGGCGGTGCGCCGAACGCCACCGCCCCCGGCGCCGCCACCGGGTGCATTTCGAGCGCCGGGCGCTCTCCCGAGAGCGCCGGTTCGGCGGGGCGGGTGCGGGTTTGGCGGTGCCCGCCGGACGCCGCTAGATTGATGCGCGTGCGCGATGAGTCCGACGACTTCCCGGCGCCGCGTCGTCGGCGTGGTCGCGGACTCTGGCTCCTCGTCCTGTTGGGGCTCGGGGTCGCCGCCTTCCAGCTCGATCGCCTGGTTGTCGAGGGCTTCGGCTCGGGCCGCTGTCGCGATCGCGTGCGCGTCTACGCGGCGCCGCTGCGGGTGCCCGTCGGGACCGATGTCGATGCCTTCGGGATCGAGGCGGAGCTGGCCGCACTCGGCTACCGTCGGGTCGAAGACCCCCCGTCGATCCCGGGTACCTGGGCGCGCGACACCCGAAGGATCGACGTCTTCCTCCGGGCCGCCCCGCGCCCCGGAGTGTGGGCCGGTCGGCCGGCCGCCCGGGTCTCGCTTCGCCTCCACGGAACGCGGGTCGCTTCGATCGACCGCGACGACGGGGGAGCGGCGGACGCCGTCGAGTTCGATCCGCGCCCGCTCGACGGCGTCCTCGACGAGTACTGGAGTCCCCGCGAGCCGTTCAGGATCCGCGACGCACCGACCCATGCGGTCGATGCGGTGCTGGCGGCCGAGGACGCACGCTTCCTCGCCCATCCCGGCATCGACATCGGCTCGCTTCTGCGGGCGTTGCGCGTGAACTGGGCCGCGGGCGGCGTGCGCCAGGGCGGCAGCACGATCACGCAGCAGGTGGTGAAGAACCACTTCCTCAGCCAGGAGCGGACGTTCCTGCGCAAACTGCGCGAGATCCCCATGACGCTCGCACTGGAATGGCGCTTCGGGAAGCGCGAGATCCTCGAGTGCTACCTGGCGACGGTCTACCTCGGACACGACGGCGTGGTCGGCGTCCACGGTCTCGCCGAGGCGTCCCGGGTCTATTTCGGGAAGCCGGTGGCCCAACTCAGCGTGGGCGAGTCGGCGACGCTCGCCGGCATGATCCGCTCGCCGAACACGCTCTCGCCGTTGCGCCATCCGCAGCGCGCCGCAGCGCGCCGCGACCAGGTGATCGGGCAGATGCTCGACAACGGTTGGATCAACGCGGCGCAGGCCGCGGCGGCGCGAGCGGAGCCGCTCGCCAAGCCGCCCCCGCAGCCGCCGCCGCACGATGCGTTCTTCGTACAGCAGATGCGCCGCGACCTTGCCGCAGATCGGATCGTCCCCGAGTCACTCGCGAGCGGCAGCGCGGTCTTCACGACCCTCGACTTGCGCCTGCAGCGCGCCGCCGAGGCCGAGGTCGGCTCGATGCTGCGTCGGCTCGAGGCCGGGTCGCGCGGGGCCAGAGGCGTGCAGGTCGCCGTCGTCGGCATCGACCCCCGCGACGGAGCCGTGCGAGCGCTCGTCGGCGGCCGCGACTACCGCCTGAGCCAACTCGACCACGTCGTGCAGACCCGGCGCCCGCTGGGCACGCTCTTCCAGCCGTTCGTCTACCTAGCGGCCCTGGCCGACCCATCGACCGGCATCACACCCGCATCTCGCATCTCCGATGCGCCGCTGGTTCTCGACGATGGCGGCCGCGAGTGGCGGATCGAGGATGCCGGTCGGGTCGCGACGGGGGAGGTGGGCCTACGCGAGGCGCTGGCCGGCTCGCTCGTCGCCCCGCAGGTCCGGGTGGCGCGCTCGCTCGGGGCACGCCGCCTGGCGGAGTTCGGCGGCTCGCTGCCCCTCGGCCGCGAACCGCTGCCCGAGGGGGTCGCTGCCGCCGTCGGTTCCTTCGAGGCTTCCCTGCTCGATGCCGTCGCCTCGTTCGCGGTGTTCCCCTCGCTCGGACGGGTGCCCCAGCCACACTGGGTGGAGGCAGTGAAGACGCCGGGCGGGAGCGACCTGCTGCGTCCGGGCCGCGCCGCCGCTCGGATCGCGAATCCTGCCCCGGCCTATGTCGCGCACGCCTTGCTCGCGGACGTCGCCGCCTCGCGGTCCACGTCCGCGGCCCACCTTGCCTCGTGGCGAGGTGCGAGCGAGGGGGGGCGCGACGCATGGTGGGTCGGCTGGACGCCATCGCTCGTCCTCGGCGTCTGGGTGGGCTTCGACGACGATCGGCCCATGCCCGATGCCGCAACCGCGGTCGCGGCGCCGCTCGGCTTTGCGATCGCGAACGGCGCGCGCGCCGGTCTGCCGGGCGAAGCGGTCGTTGCGCCCGACGGGGTGGAGACGGCGGAGGTGGACGAAGCGACCGGGCTGCGTTTTGCGCCGGGCTGCGCGGCCCGCGCGACGCTCGTCTTCGTCTCCGGCACGGCTCCTCGCGCGAGTTGTCGCCCGCCGGCCGCACGCGCCGAGGCGCGGCCCCGAGCATCGTAGGGCCGTTCGGGCGGCCGCATCCAGTCGGTCGCGCAAGGCACGTCGTGAAGACCAGGCCGCGACTCGTCCATCGGCGGTTCTCCTTGACCCGTGCCGGCGGCCCACCTACGTTCGCGCGGCCCGGAGCGCAGGATGACGAAGGCCCCTCGGACCCAGAACAAGCGCCTCGCCCAGGGCGAGCGCAGCCGCGCGAAGTTGCTGCGTGCCGCGGCCAGGCTGTTCGCGGAACGCGGCTACGCCGGCGCGAGCGTGGACGAGGTCTGTCGCGAGGCCAAGGTCGTCAAGAGCGCCGTCTACTGGCACTTCGAGAGCAAGGAGGGGCTCCTCGGCGCGGTCCTCGACGAGGTGTCCGGGGAGTGGATCGGCCGGATCGTCGCGAGCGTCGCCGAGTCCGACGATGCGCGCGAGCAACTCCGCCGGACGATCGCGGGCATGCGCGAGGTGATCGTCGAACACCCCGACTTCCTCGGCGTTCTCCACGGGCTCGCTCTCGATCGCGCGCGCCTGAGCAAATCGACCCGCGCCGTGATGGTGCGGGTGCAGGATCGCGCGCGCAGCGCCCTCGCCGATGGGATGGCGCGCGCGCTGGGCCGGCGCCCCAACGGCATCGAGGAGGTCGCGGCGCTCGTCCTTTCGACCTTCGACGGGCTCCTCATGGCGCACCGCATCCGGCAGGACTCCGCCGAACTCGAACGCAGCTTCGCCTGGTTCGAGCAGCTGGTGTTCCTGCTCGCGCTGCAACTCGTTCCACTCCCGGCCCGCGGTGGCTTCGTCGGCCGGGAACGCGGCCCGCGCATGCTGCCGGTCACCGTCGCGGCCCTGCGCCTGCACGCGGAGGGCTGCGGCGATCGCATCGGGTGGACCGGCGCGGCCCCGCCGGCCGAGGGCGCGATCGCCCCGGCGGCCCTGCTCCACTCGGAGGCGTTCCTCGAAACCGGCTGGTTCCTGCCCAACCTGGTCGGCAGCGTCACGACCCGCCAGGAGTGGGAGTACCTGCGCCCGCTGCGGGTCGGGGAACGCGTCTGCACGCACGCGAACGTCGTGGAGCGCTACCAGAAGCGCAATCGGGACCACGTGGTGAACGAGATCGTCGTCACCGACCTCGAGGGACACCTCTTGCAGCGCGGGCGGACGCACCAGGCCTTCCTCATGGACGACGGCCAGCGTCCGCCGATCGTCGACCTCCGGCGCGGCCAGCGCCCCGACGGTCCCGCGGATCCTCCGGTCGCGTCCTTGTCGCGCCGGGTCACGCGGGAGATGTGCGACGTCTTCTCGGGGCCGACGCGCAACATGAACAACGACCGGGCGATCGCGCGTGCCCGCGGCTTTCCCGACGTCGTCGTCTCCGGGATGATGCCGGTCTGCTTCGTCTCGGAACTGATGACCGAGGTCGCCGGCTCAGCCTGGCAGGAGGGCGGCCGCCTCGATGTCCACATGGTGAACCCGCTCTGGGTCGACGATACCGTCACCGCACGGGTATTCGCCGCTGTGCCCGGCGAGGAATCGAATCGGCGCGAATGGATCGTGCGCTGCGAGAAGGCTGACGGCACGCTCGCCATGGTGGGTCGCACGTCGGCGCCCTCCAGCCCCTCGACCGGGGGCCGCTAGGGGCGGCCCCGGTTCACGCGCCGATCACCAGGGGCCCCACCAGCCCCAGTCCATCGAAGCCGCTTCGTTCGCCTCGGCCGCCTCGACCTGGGCCTGGGAGAGCTGCTTGGCGAGCGCGAGCTGCTTGTACTGCTCGTACTCGGGCGCATGGCCCTTGTACATGCAGTTGCAACCCTTGAGGTCCGCATACGTGTAGACGAGCGAGCCGTCGGGCGCGGTCCGGGCGATCATCCGGTTCTGGGGCATCGTCTGGAGCTGGGCCAGGGCCTGCGGGTTGTCGGCGAGCTTCATCTTGAAGCCGGCTGCGGTCAGCAGGTTTTCCTTCTGGTGGATCTCTTCCTGACGCATCGCCGCGCAGCCGGCGGCGAGGACCGAAAGAGCGAGAAGCAGCAGTGTCGTCGTCCGTCTCTTCATGAACCCTCCTCGGGGGCGGGGGTGAGTGGCCAGGGGGTGAATCGAACACCCGACACGCAAATTTTCAGTCTGCTGCTCTACCAACTGAGCTACCTGGCCAGACCGTCGGTATCGCGTGGGCAGCGATAACGGACCGCCCGGGGGGAGTCAAAAGCGCCGCGGCCGGGCCGAAGGCGCGCGATGCACCGGGCGCTGGTTCGGCTTCGGGGTCAGCGGTCGAGGCCGGAGGCTCGCTGCTCGACCCAGTCGATCATGCGGCTCTCGATCTTCGTGCCGGAGAGCAAGTTGATTTCCTGAACCCCCGTCGGGCTCGTCACGTTGATTTCCGTCAGCCAGTCGCCGATCACGTCGAGTCCGACGAACACGAGCCCGTCGGCACGCAGCCGGGGTGCGACCGCGCGGCAGATCTCCAGGTCGCGCGGGGTCAGTTCGGCACGCCTGGCCGTTCCGCCGACGTGGAGGTTCGAGCGGTGCTCCTCGTCGTTGGGCACGCGCAGGACGGCTCCCTGCGGCTCGCCGTCGATCAGCACGATCCGCTTGTCGCCGCCGCGCACCTCGGGAAGATAGCGTTGCGCCATGATGCGGCGCGTGCCCTCGGCGGTCGCGAACTCCAGGATCGAGTTCAGGTTCCGGTCGCGCTGGTGCACGTGGAAGATCCCGGCTCCACCGCATCCATCGAGCGGCTTGACGATCATCTCCCCGCCCATCTCGGCGAGGAAGTCCTTCAGTCGCCGCGGGTCGCTCGCGACCAGGCTCTCCGGGATGAAGTCCTGGAAGTGGAGTGCGTAGAGCTTCTCGTTGGCCTCGCGCAGCCCGCGCGGGTCGTTGATCACGAGCGTGCGCCGCCGGTCGATCAGCGAGGCGACATGGGTGTCGAAGAAGAAGGCCATGTCGAAGGGTGGGTCCTTGCGCAGGAAGACCACGTCGAGTTCGTCGATCCGGGCCCGGCGGGCCTCGCCGAGCGAGAAGTGGTCGCCCTCCTTGCGACGCACCTCGACAGGCTGCAGCAGGGCCTCGGGCGTGCCGCGCAGGATCGCGAGCTGGCGCGGGTCGAGGTAGTGGATCTCGTGCCCGCGGGCCTGCGCCTCGAGCATGAAGACGAAGGTCGTGTCCTTGTCGATCGCGATCCGCGGCAGCGGATCCATCACGAAGCCGATGCGCAGCCTTCGTCCGCTCATGCGCGTACTCCCGCGGTTTCGGTCGTGCTGTCTTGCAGCACGACGGTGTCGGCGAGCAGGTCGTGCAGGGCACGGCGCCGCGGGCCCATGGCGGCGGCGAACCCGAGACCCATCGGAATGGCGGAGGCGAAGTAGCCGGCGCAGCGCATGGCGGCGCGCGCGAGCCCGATCGGACGGCCGTCGGGGCGTGCGACACGCAGGTGCATCGCCTCCTTGCCGATGGTCCTGCCTTCCCCGGCCTGGAGTCCGACGAAGTAGACGGCAGGGAGCACGAAGCCGCCCACGCCGGCGAGAATCGATGAGAGGTCCGCCGCGTCGGGAAGGGGGCGTCCAAGCATCGCGCCGGCCGCGGTGACAGCGGCGTTCGCGAGTCGCGCGAGCGGGGCCTGCACGAGTCCGAGGACGAGCAGGTCGAGAACCATCGCGACGCAACGTGCGGCGAACGACGCGCGGCGCGGTGCGCCCGGCTCGCCGAAGGCCCGGGCATCCTCCGGCCCGATCGAGCCGGGGCCGGCGGACGCGAGGGCTGGCACGGGCAGTCCTGCCGGATCGCGCTCGGTTTCCTCGATCAGCATCGCCATGGCTATTCCAGAGGGCCGCCGGGAACGCCAATCGTCGCCGGTCGGCCCGGCGCGGCGAAGCGGGCGAGTGCGGCGATCGCAGCCGTCTCGAAACGCAGCGTACGCGGGCCGAGATCGGCGGGGCGCGCCCCCGCGGCAAGGAGTGCCGCGACTTCCTGTTCGTCGAGCCCGCCTTCGGGGCCGATCACGAGGACCGTGCCGCGGGCGGGTGTGCTCGCCAGCGCGACGGTCGCCTCTCGGGGCACCCGCTCGGGAGAAGTCGCGGTGGCGGACGCCAGGTCGGCAGGCGGCTCGTCGCTTCCTCGCCCGTCGACATCGCCGCTCGGTGCGACGAAGACGAGCGCGCGCGCCGACTCCGCGACGCAGGCCAGCACGTCCTCGAAACCCCAGCCGACCTCCAGCGTCGGCGGCGTGGTGCGGCCGCACTGTTCGCAGGCGGCGAGCGCGATCCGGCGCCAGCGCTCGACGCGGGATTCGGGGACGGCGGCGCGCTGGCTGCGCCGCGCGCGGAACGGGGCGATCGCCGTCGCGCCGAGTTCCGTCGCCTTCTCGACGACGAGATCGAGACGGGTCGGCTCGCCGAGGCCGACGCACAGGACGACCGGAGCGTCCGGGTCGGCCGCGCTTGCGGGGCGTGCGGCGCCGATGCGGCAGGTCGCATCTCCCGGAGCGATCCGCTCGACGACCGCTTCGTACTCGGTCGCGGGACCGAGGACCAGGACGATGGGCTCGCCCGGCGCGACGCGGCGCGCCCGCAGGTGGCGCGCGCCGGCGGCATCGAGCCGCCCGAGTCCGGGGTCCGCGGCGTCGCGCACGCCGAAGAGTCGCAGCATCAGCGATTCGCCCCGCGCCGTCGGGGCGGCTCCGCCAAGCGTTTCGGCCGAGACGCTCCGGCCGTGGTTGGCGCGATCGCCGTGCGCGCGCTCCCGCGCGTGGCGGTCGGGGCCTTTACGGGCCGGGCAGGCTCCGCGCGCCCGGGCCGCGACGATCGGGCCGGTGCGTCGGCCGCAGCGTCGAGTTCGAGCGTCACCCAGGTGGCCCGACTGGTGCGGCGCGCGACGACCAGGCCCTGCACCTCGAGAGCCCGCGTCACGGCGCCCTCCTGGCGTGCGAGCAGGCCGGAGACGATGAGCCTGCCCCGCGGCGCCAGGCAGGCGGCCAACCGCGGCGCGAGTTCGATGAGAAGGTCGGCGAAGAGATTCGCGACCACGAGGTCGTAGCGTCCGCGCACGGCGGCGAGATCCCGCGCGACGCGGATCATGCCGCCGCCGCCGTCGGCCACGGTCTTGCGCGTCGCGTCGCGCGCGAGGGGATCGTTGTCGACCGCGACGACCTCGTGCACTCCGAGGACGCGCATGGCGAGCGCGAGGACGCCGGAGCCTGAGCCGAGGTCGAGTCCGCGCGTGCGGCGGATGCTCCCCCCGGCCCGAGACGCCGACGTTGCCGGGGCCCGTTCGATCGCGACCAGGCAACCCCGCGTGGTCGCATGGTGCCCGGTTCCGAAGGCTTGCCCGGGCTCGACGCGCAGCACGATCCGGTCGTGGCCGCCGGCCGCCTCGATGGCGCTGCGGCTTGCCCACGGCGCACACACGAGCAGGCGCTTGCCCACGGTGACCGGGGGGAAGTGCCCGCGCAGCACCGGTCGGTAATCGGGCAGCGGGAACGGCTCGAGGCGCACGGCTGCGGGATCGAGTCGCGGATGCTGCGCGCGAAGCCGGGTCACGTCGGCGCGCAGGGCGGCTTCGAGGCCGGCGCGAGCCTTGCGCGGCGGGAAATAGGCCTCGAAGCGGGTGGTCGAACTCCGCGGCCGGCCTCTCGGTTCACGGCGCAGGTCGCGCTGGCCGGTGATCGTTCCGGTCGCGCCGCGCTCGATGCACGCCACGCCGAGCGACTCGGCCGCGTCCTCCGGCACGCGCAACCGGAGCCTCGCCCAGGGGGCCTTCGAACGTTCCGCTGCCATCGTCCGCACGATAGCTTCGCCGCCGGCGCGTGGCGACCACGGCGGCATCTTGCTAGCCAGAGGCCGTGAGCGCGACGCATCGTTCCGGCGCGACGCGGCCGGCGGACTTCCAGCGCATCGCGCACCGCGGTGCCTCGGCGGAATGCCCGGAAAACACCCTCGCGTCCTTCCGGCGTGCGATGGAACTTGGCGCCTCGATGATCGAGTGCGACCTGCAACTCACCGCCGACGGTCACGTCGTCGTCTTCCACGACTGGTCGCTCGAGCGCACGACGAGCGGCCGCGGTGTCGTGCGCGACGCCGCGCTCGAGGCGATCCGCGGTCTCGACGCCGGGTCGTGGAAGGATCCGCGGTTCGCCGGGGAGCCGGTGCCGACCCTCGAGGAGGTGCTCGACCTGACGGCCGGGCGGGTCGGCTTGAACCTGGAACTCAAGAGCGAGCGGTCGGAGGGGTTGCTCGCGCTCTCGGTGCTGCGCACCGTGGCCCAGCGCGCCGCACTCGACCGGGTCCTGTTCTCGTCGTTCGAGATGGGTGTCCTCGAACGGTTGCGCGAGGCCTCGCCCGAAGCTCGGATCGGCGTCCTCTGGGCTCATCCGCCCTTCGACGACGCCTTCCGCCATGCCGACGAACTTGCGGCCGAGGCGATCCATCCGCCCCATCGCGCCGTGGACGAGGCCCTCGTGCGGACGGCTCGGGCGCGCGGCCTCGCGACCAATGTCTGGACCGTGAACTCCGTCGATCGCATGTTGCAGCTTGTCGGCTTCGGCGTCGCAGGCGTCATCAGCGATCACCCGGGCCGGCTCCTAGAAGCCCGCGCACGCCTGCTCGCCCCGTGACCGGTCACCCCGTCGGGGAGGGTTCGTCGGGATAGGGTCCCGCCGGACCGAGTCCCGGCGGCGCGGGCGGTCAGGTTGACGCGCGCCCCCGCATTGCCGACAGTAGGCGGTCCGCAAGACACCCGGAGGGGGGTGACTTTTCTACATGCCCGGAGTCAGGGTCAAGGATAACGAGCCGATCGAGAGCGCCATCCGGCGCTTCAAGAAGCAGTGCGAGAAGGCGGGGATCCTCTCGGAGTTGCGCAAACGCGAGCACTACGAGAAGCCCAGCGTCAAGCGCAAGAAGAAAGCGCTGGCCGCGCGCAAGCGTGCGCTGCGGCGCGCCGTTCGAAGCCAGGGATGAGACCCATAGCCGGCCGCCTCCCGCTCCCGAAAGGGGGCGATGATGCGGCCGGCCGGGTCGTCCTGAGCAGATCGCGGACCCCGGATCGACGGGGAGACCCGGGAGCCCGATGGCAGAGATCCCCCAGCCGGTGCTCGACGACATCCGGCGCCGCATCGACCTCGCAGCGCTGATCTCGGAGCACGTCGCTCTCAAGCGCAGCGGGCGCGGCTTCGTCGGGCTCTGTCCGTTCCACGCCGAGAAGACGCCGTCGTTCCACGTCGACCCCGAGCGTGGCATCTTCCACTGCTTCGGCTGCAATGCCGGCGGCACCGCCTTCACCTTCTTGATGCGCGTGACCGGCGTGACCTTCCGCGACGCCGTGCAGGCGCTCGCGGCGCGCGCCGGGGTGATGATCCCGGAGTCGCGCGAGCGCGAGGGACTCGACCGGCTGGCGCGGGCCAACGCGCTCGCCGCGGAACTCTTCGCGGTGGTGCTGCATGAGAGCCGGCTCGCCGAGTCGGCCCGCACCTACCTCGAGGGGCGCGGACTCTCGCTGGAAACCGCGCACCGCTTTCAGCTCGGCTACGCACCGGCCGACGGCTGGATCCCCAAACTGCTCGGCCGCGGCGTGACCGAGGCCGACCTGAAGGCGGTCGGGCTGGTGAGCGACAGCCGCAGCGGGCGCGGCGTCTACGGGCTCTTCCGCGATCGACTGGTGTTCCCGATCCAGGATCTAGGCGGACGGGTGATCGCCTTCGGTGGCCGCGAGATCGCCGCCGGTGGCCGCGGGCCGAAGTACCTGAACAGCCCGGAGTCGCCGCTCTACCGCAAGGGCCACCATCTCTACGGTCTCGGCCAGGCGCGCGAGGCGGTGCGCAGGGAAGGGCGCCTGCTGCTCGTCGAGGGCTACGTGGACGTGATCGCGCTGGCGCAGGCGGGGATCGACAATGCCGCGGGGGTCCTCGGCACGGCGCTCACAGTCGACCAGTTGAAACTCGCGCGGCGCTTCTCGGAGGAGGTCGTGGTCTGCTTCGACGGCGACGAGGCGGGGCGTCGCGCGGCGCTGCGCGCCTTCCCGCTCTACGTGGACGAGGTCGATCTCTGGCCGCGTGCGCTGTTCCTGCCGCCCGGCGACGACCCTGACAGTCTCGTCCGGCGCGAGGGCGCGGCCGGTTTCGCGAAGCTGCTCGAACGACAGGTGACGTTGCTCGACTTCTGGCTCGACGACCTGGTCGCGGGTGGCGGTGCCGACCGCACGGTACGCGCGGCATCCCGCCTCGCCGAGATCCTCGCGCGCACGCGCGACCCGATCGTGCGCGACAAGCTGGTGCGCGGAGCCGCCGGACGTCTTGGGCTCTCCGAGCAGGCGCTGCTCGATGCGGCGCGCCGGGCACGACCGGCGCCGGCGCCGTCGGCGCCGTCGGGCGAGCGTCGTTCCGCACCGCCGCCAGGCCAAGCGCCGGGCCGCCACTTCTCGGCCGACAGCGAACTCGTCGAACTCCTGCTCGTCGATGCCGACCTCGCCGCGCGCGCGGTCGCCGACGGCGTGCTCGCCGAGATCGCCGACCCCGAGACGCGGCGGCTCGCCGAACTCGTCGTGGAGCGCCGGCGCACCTCGGGCTACTTCGACCCGAGCGAGTTTCTCGGCGAGTTGCCGCGCGCGATGGCCGATCGCGTGCTGCGTCGCCTCACCTCTGCGCGCCCGGAGGAGACGCGGCGTGAATTCGAGGAATGGCTGGCGCATCGCGAAGAGCGGCGCTCGCGCGACGGGCGGCGCGCCTTGATCTCGCGGCTGCGTCAGGCCGAGCAGCGCGGTGACCAGGCCGAGGTGGCCGCAACCCTCGAGGCACTGCGCGTGCCCCGGGGGGGCGAGCCGCGCGGTGACGGCTGAGAGAGATCTGGGCGGCGGCCCCCGCATCCTCGACCGCTTCGCGAGCCAGAGGAGCGGGTGTCGCGGAGGCGGCACCCGCTCGTCTGCTTTTGTCGCAGGCGATCGGGCGCGGGTCGGGGGGGCGGCGCGGGGCTCGCCTCAACGGGGGCCTCCCCGGCCGTAACGAAACCGCCCGGCACGAGCCGCTCGTCGACGTGGAAGAGGATGACCGCCAGTACGGCGACCGCCCGAAGCCCGTCGCTATCGGGCCGATGGCGCTCGTCAATCCCCGGCGACCGCACCTGAGCCCGGGCGGTCGTCGCCCTGAGCCTACTCCTCGGATGGCTCTACCGCGACCGGGTCGTGGATGATGGATTCATCTCCGCACGCTACGCGGAGAACATCCTCCAAGGTCACGGCTTCGTCTTCAACCGGGGGGATCCGGTGAACGCCTCAACCTCGATCTTGTGGACCTTCGTCGTCGCCGCGCTCATGCTCCTCATGCCGGGCGATCGGGCGCTGATCGTCGGACACGTGATCGTCGTGGCGCTGCTCGGTGCCGCGATCTCGCGACTGCTTAGCCACCAGCCCCCGTGGCTGCGCACGTTGCTCGTGATCGCCTCGGTGTCGAACGTGATGGTCTGGAAGTCGGTAGGCCTCGATGCGCCGCTCGCGATGCTGCTTTGCGCCTGGGTATGCGCGAGTTGGGAGCGGCAGGATCGGCCGGAGCGCACCGGTTTTCTGATCGGAATGGCAGTACTGGCCAGGCCCGACGCCGTGCTGATGGGAGGAATCGCATGGATGGCCGACCTGATCCGGTCGCGACGCCCGTCGATCCGGATGATCCTCGCGGCGGCACTTCCCGTCGTCGCCCCCGCAGGTCACACAGGCCGTCCCGTCGGAAGCAATCGCCACGTCGAACGGATGGCTGCCGGTGTAGGCTTGGTCGAAGCATTTGCAGTTCGTCCCTGTGCGCGGAGGAGTGCAGCATTTATTTGATTTAAAGCGTTCCTAATTTGCGAATACGAACTCAAGACCCGGCGGGGTCAACCGGAGTTCCGGGTGGCGAGACGGGGGCGCCCGCTCTCGATCGCGCGCCGCCGGGTGCTGACCCCGGGGTCATCCGGCCCAGCTGAGCCTCGGCCGCCCGGGGCATCTTCTGCTGCACTGGGGCGCCGCGATGCGTTCCTCGGAGAGTTGCCGCGAGCGATGGCCTATCGCGTGGTGGACGAAGCCGGCCGCGCGGAGCCAGGGGGCCGGCGGGTCGCCCCGCCCACCCCCTGGTTTCGCAATGGGCCCGCCAGGCCTCGAACCTGGGACCAACCGGTTATGAGCCGGCCGCTCTGACCAACTGAGCTACGGGCCCGTCCGGCGCAGACGCTGGCTGATCCGACGGCGGCTCGCAAACGGGTCGAGCCGCGGGTCCATCGGGGGGATCGAGCCCGACCCGGGTCCTCACGAGGGATCCCGGTCGCGAGGCGGGGAGGCTGCGCCGCGTCCGGCTTCGGCGAGCCATGCGGGCACCTGGTCGAACGGCGGTGGGACGCCCCGAGCCGACAGCACCGCCTGGCCGAGAAGTATCGAGCCGGGCATCGTGAGATGGGTCGAGTCCCGATAGATCACGGTACCGTCGGCGGCGAAGGCCGAGCAGCGCCCCTCCGGACAGAGTTCGCGGTTCGCGTCGAAGTATTCGACCCCCGGTGTGCGCTCGGCGATCTCCGCGAGCCGCGCATTCAGCGCCCGGACTTCCGGCGCGATGGGTGCCGTCACCTGGGCCGGGCAGTCGAGTCCCGGAAACGAGAGCGCCCGCCTTCCGCAGTCGGGATCATAGAACTCCGGCAGCCGGGGAATCTCGCCGACCAGGATCACCCGGTGACCCTCGGCGACCAGCCCGCGGGCGGTCCCGGCGAGCGCATCGAAGAGGCCGTCCTGCGTGTACCCGTCCCACCGGCCCGCGAGGACGACCAACGGGTAGCGTCCGATGCGCGACTTCACGAGGCGGCTCGCAGCCTCGCAGTGCCCCTTTCGCAGCGGGTTCCGCGCGAGTCGGCCCGGTGCCTCCAGCACCGGGGGGCAGGCGGTGACCTCGAAGTTCCGAAAGCGGAAGCCGGCAGCCCGGGCGATGACGTCGAGCATGCCGACATAGTGGGCCGCGTTCGAGTCTCCCCAGAGCAGAACACCGTCGGGGCCTCCCTCCGCCCCGTTCACGCAGCGTACCGGCTCAAACAATCGTTCCGATTCGACCCGGTGGTCCTGGCAGACGGACTCGAAGCCGTAGGCCGGCCGGAGGCCCCGGTGCATCGCGTCGAGCCGCCCCGCGTAACTCGCCGAGAGCGCGCGTGGCCCGAGGCCACGGGTCGCGATCGCGAGCAGCGCCGCCGCCATGACGACCCCGCCCGGGACGAACCACTGCAGGACCGCAACCCGCTCCGCCGAGGCCGTCGTCCGCCGCGCCGGGCGCTCGATCCAGCGATGGCTCGCCGCCGCAAGCGCGAACGTCGCCGCGAAGATCCCGAGGCCCGCGAGATCGCCGACCTGCCGGAAGCCGTACTTCCAGAACGCGATCAGCGGCCAATGCCACAGGTAGGCGGAGTACGATACGCGTCCGACCGCGACGAGCGGTCGCAGGGAGAGCACGCGAGACACGGCGCTCGGCATCCCTTGTCCGGAGAGCAGCAAGAGTGCCGCCCCGACCGTCGGCGCGAGCGCGCGCCATCCCGGGAACGGCTTGCTTTCCGACAGCAGCACGAGCGAGCCCAGCACGAGCGCCGGCCGCCCCCGCCGCCTCCCGGAGCAGGCTTCCCGGGGCCTGTAGCGCTCCACCCGCGACCGCGAAGGCGAGGATCGCCCCGACCAGCAACTCGCCCACCCGCGTCGGCAGCATGTAGTACGCGAAGTAGGGCGCGCTCCCGAACAGGGCGTCGCCGAGCAGGAACGAGGCAAGCGCCACGGCCGCCATCAGCGCCATGCGCCCTGCCGGAAGCGACGCCGTCGCGGCATCCCGTCGCGGCGACTCATCGTCGACGTGCGCGGCGAGGCCCGACGCGCCCCCGTGCGCGGTCCCGCGCCGCCCGAGGATCCACGGTACCACCCAGGGCCAGAGCAGATAGAACTGCTCCTCCACCCCGAGCGACCAGAGATGCAGCAGCGGCACCTCGTCGGTGCCCGGTGCGAAGTAGCTTCGATCGAGCGCCCGCCAGAAGTAGACGTTCGCGCCGGAGAGCACGGCGGCGACGCCCGACCAGGCCGTCGCCAGCGCGTCCTTCGGCAGTAGCGCGACCTGCGCGAACGCGACGGTCGCCAGCACCACCGCCAGCATCGGCAGCGAGATCCGCTTCACCCGCCGCCGGTAGAACTCGGTGCGCGAGAACACCCCGGCCGAGAGGTCCTCGACGATCGCCCGCGTGATCAGGAAGCCCGAGATCACGAAGAACACGTCGACGCCCGCGAAGCCGCCGGGAAGCCAGCGCTTGCGCAGGTGGAAGACGATTACCGCGAGCACGCCGACCGCCCGCAAGCCGTCGATGTCCGCCCGCCACCCCTCCGAACGCCGCGGCACCGCCGACGCCAGGCCCCCGGATGGCCCGGCCGCCGCCGAGTCTACCGCGGTTCCGCCATTCGATGGGTCGAGCATGGAGTGTTTTGGTCGCGTGGCCGCCACCGGGATACCGCTCCCTCGCATGGCGGTGCAAGTCCGCGCTCGCCGTTGCGGGTTGATCCAGCCGGCCGATTGGGCTTCTCCCTCGGGCGTGCACGATCACGCTTCCTACCGAGGGCCGCGGCACGACCTGCTGCGCTGGTTGAGCGAACCGCGCAGCGTCCTCGACGTCGGCTGCAACGAGGGGGCCTTTGCCCGCGCGCTCCGAGCGCGCTTTCCCGGCGTCGAGATCCGCGGCATCGACGTGAACCCCGAGGCCCTCGCGCGTGCCCTGCCGGAGCTCGACCAGGGCTGGGCGCTCGACCTGGACGACACGGCGGCGCTCGAGGCGGCGCTCGGGGACCTCGTATTCGACCACGTGGTGGCCGGCGACGTGCTCGAGCACACGGTCCGCTTCGAGCGCGTGACCGGCATCCTCTACCGGCACCTCGCGCCCGCGGGGCGCCTGGTCGTGTCGGTCCCCAATTGGGGCCACTGGCACACGCTCTGGGTCTTCCTGAGCCGCCGCTGGCGGCGCAACGAACGCGGCATCTTCGACCGGACGCATCGCACCGTGATCATGCAGGGAAACCTGCCCGAGTTCCTTGCGGAGTGTCCCGGGGGCGAGTTTCGGCTCCTCGAGCGACGCTACCGGCTGTTCGAGACCAATCGATGGTACCGACCGAACATGGCCCTCACGCACGCACTGGCTCCGCTGCGCGCCATTCCCTACGTCCGCGACTTCATCACCCTGGGATATGTGTTTTCGATCACCCGACCCGGAGTCGATCGTTGAAGGTCTCGGTGGTGATGGCGACCTTCGACGGCGAGCGCCACGTCGGGGAGCAGGTCGCGAGCATCCTCGCCGGAACCCGCGTCCCCGAGGAGATCGTCGTGGTCGACGACGCATCCTCGGACGCGACGGTCGCTGTGGTCGAGAGTGCACTGCGGGCGGCCCCTTCGTCGACCGCGGTGCGCATCGAGCGAAACGCGAGGAACATCGGGCCGCAGGGGACCTTTGTCCGCGGCCTGCGGGCGACCACGGGCGACATCGTGTCGTTCTGCGACCAGGACGACCACTGGCTTCCGGCGAAGATCGCCCGGACCGAAGCCGCCTTTCGCGACCATCCCGGCACGCGCATGGCATATGGCGACGGCAGGATCGTCGACGCCGCGCTCGCGCCGACGGGCCTCACGATCTTCGGGACGAGGGCGCACGCACGCCTCGAACTCGGAGCGTCGCGCGACCCGATGGAGGTCGTCGTCGATCCCGACGTGAAGGGCTGCACGATGGGCCTCGACGGCGACTTCGCACGCGATCTCTTCGCACGCACCGACCCCTCGTTCGCGAACTGGTGGGGCCATGACCACTGGGCCGCCCTCTTCGCGCATGCGCTCGGCGGGGTGGTCGCGATCCGCGAGCCCCTCCTTCTCTACCGGCGTCACGCCTCAAATCACTCGTTCGCGCGGCGCTTCGACGCGACGTCGCTCGCCGAGTGGAGCGACGCGCTGCGCGTCGCGCGCAGGCAGGGCCACGGCTTCTACGCCGAGCGCTACGCGATCGCCTCCGAGGTCGCGCGCGGGTTCGGCGAACGGGTCTCGCCGGCGATCCGGGACGCGCTCGCCGCCGTACTCGCGGTGTCGCACCACCGCCGCGACGTCGGCGGGCGATCGCGCTGGGCGCGCCTGGGGCCGGTGGCGACGCTCTACCGTTCGGGGTTCTACGGGCGCTACTACAATGGCGCCCTCACGATGGCCCGCGACCTGCTGCTCTAGGGGGGCGCCTCAACCGGCGTCGGACGCCGTCGCACTGCCGACTACTTCGACGCGAGCGAGATGCTCGCCGACCTGCCGCCCGCGATGGCCGACCGCTTGCTGCGCCGGATCGCGGCGGCGAAGCCCGAGGAGATGCAGCGCGAAGCCGAGGAGCGGTTCGCGCGGCGCGGTCGCTTGTGGCGAGGGCGGGGATGCGCGAGCGTCCGGGTCGTCGGGCCCGTTGCTCAGTTGGTCAGAGCGGCCGGCTCATAACCGGTTGGTCCCAGGTTCGAGGCCTGGCGGCGCCATGGTGGAAGCGAGGGTCGGGTCGGGTCGCGTCACGCAGACGCGGTCGCGCCCGACGCCTCACGGTCCGACTCGACCGGGGGCGGGCCCGTCCGCGAGTGCCGCTCGCGAGTCCGGTTGCCCGTCCTCGTCGAGCCATTCTCCAGATTGCGAGGCCAACGGCGGACGAATACCGTCTGAGGCGTCTGTAGCCTCTCAGGGGCCCTCTCCCGCCGAGCTCGAGCATGCCCTACCACTTGAATACGCCGGACGTCGCGCAGGAGAACGTCGACGGCGAGGTCATCATCGTCAACGTCGCGACCGGGATTTTTTACAGTCTCGCCGGCTCGGGTGGGATGATCTGGTCCGAGCTGCTGCGAGGGCTAGACGAAGGGGCCATCGTCGAGCGTATCGCGCGGACGGGCGGGGCGAGCCGCGAGGACGTTGCCGACGCGGTCGCCCGCTTCGTCGGGAAACTCCTGGCCGAGAACCTAATCGTGGACGGACCCTCCGGCGACTCGATCGCGGCGCTCGCCGAGGGCGAGACGTCCGCCGACGGACTCTCGCCCTTCGTGCCGCCGACGCTGGAGCGTTACTCCGACATGGAAGAGCTGCTGCTCGTCGATCCGATTCACGAGGTGCAGCCGGTGGGGTGGCCGCTCAAGCCGAAGGGCGATTGATCGCGGGATGAGCCCTTCCGCCGACGTCGCGAGAGCCCACACGGATGCCCATGGCATCGTCGATGCCGGGGAAGACGCCCCGCGGGGCTGGTTCTTCGACGCCCTCCTCGACGCGTCCTCGCGTGCTGAGCGTTCGGCGGGCCTTCGGGAGCGATTTCTGCGCGTGGCGGGGTTCACGGTCGCCCTGCGTTTTCGCGGGCCGGCGCTCGAAGAGATCCTCTGGTCGGCGTTCGCGCACCTCGCCTGCGAGCAGGTCGCGTCGCCCGATCTCGCGATCGCCTTCTGGGACGACTCCTCGACAGGGATCGTGACGCCCGAGCCCCCCGGCTCACCCGGTCGCGTCGGCCTCGACTTTGTCGACGGTCCGGTCCGGCTCGCATGGGAGCCGTCGAGGAGAGCGCTCTCCGGCTACGACCCGGCGAGGCGCCTCGGGCTCGTGCGCTTCCCCGATGCCTCGAACGTCGAGGCGTGGGAGCGGTCCGCGCCCGCGCGCCGCGTCCTGCACTGGTGGGCCGCCGATCACGGATGCCAGCTCGTGCACGCGTCGGCCGTGGGAACGCCAGACGGTGGCGTGCTGCTCGCCGGTCGCGGCGGCTCGGGCAAGTCGACGACCGCGCTCGCCTGCATCGGCTCGGGGCTCGGCTACGCGGCCGACGACTACTGCCTCGTTTCGCCCGGCGGGGAGCGTCGCGTGCACTCGCTCTACGGCACCGGGAAGGCGGACGCCGGCTCGATCGAGCGACTGCCGGGGATCCGGTCGGCCTTCGAGCGATCCACGCTCCGGGTGGCGGGCAAGACCGTGATCGGGGTCGCGCAGGAATTCCCGGCGGCGATGATCGCCTCGATGCCCCTGCGCGCGGTGGTCGTCCCGCGGCTCGGAGCGTCGACGCCGCGGCTCTCGCCGATCGCCCCGGTCGCCGCGCTGCGGGCTCTCGCGCCGAGCACGATGATGCAGCTGCCGGGCGATCGCGCCGGGACGCTGGATCGGCTAGCGAGGCTCGTGCGCGGGCTGCCGTGCTTCGAACTCGAGTTGGGCGCCGACCCCGCGGACGCGGTGCTGCTGCTCGCGGGGGTGGCTCGCGGCGAGGTGGCCCCGTGAGCGGGCCGCCGCTGGTCAGCATCGTCATCCCGGTGCGCAACGGCGCGGGATTCCTCGCCGAGGGCATCCGGAGCGTCCTCGCCCAGGCGCACCGCCCGATCGAGATCGTCGTGGTCGATGACGGCTCGACCGACGACAGCGCCGCGATTGCCGAGTCCCTAGGCGCCCCGGTCCGGGTCTTCCGCCAGGCGAATGCGGGAGCCCCGGCCGCACGCAACCGCGGGATCGGGCTCGCGTGCGGGTCGATTCTGGGGTTCCTCGACGCCGACGACCTGTACGCCCCGGACAAGCTCGCCCTGCAACTCGCGCGTCTCGAGTCCTACCCCGACCGCGACGTCGTGATCGGGCGCAGCCGCTACCTGTCGCTGGTCGACGACGGCCTGTCGGAGCGCCGCTTCGCCGTGATCGAGGAGGATCACGTCGCCCTGCAACTCGGCACGGCCCTCTTCCGGCGCGAGGTCTTCGACCGGGTGGGGTGGCTAGACGAGTCGCTGCTCCACTGCGACGACTGGGACTGGTTCATGCGGGCGCGGGAGGCGGAGGTCGCACTGCTCCTGCATCGACACGTCGTCCTCGAACAGCGCCTGCACTGCGGCAACCTCACTCGCGACCGCGCTGCCGGCAAGCGCTACCAGATGATGATGTTCAAGAGGTCGCTGGATCGGCGCCGTGCGCGCGGTGGCGTCGCGGTCTCGCTGCCGCCCCTTTCGTCCTTTCGCGAGCCCGCCGATGGGTGATTCCGGACGGCCGTCGCTGAGCGTCCTCGTCCCGGTAAGGGACGGCGAGCGCTACCTCGAGGAGGCGATCCGGAGCGTGCTTGCGGAGGGGTGGGAGCCGATCGAAGTGCTGGTGGTCGACGACGGCTCGACGGACGGCTCGGCGGCGGTCGCGGAGTCGTTCGGGCCGCCGGTGCGATGCATCCGACGCCCGCCGCTCGGGCAGGCTTCCGCGCGCAACGCAGCCGTCTCGGCGGCGACGGGCGATCTCCACCTCCACCTCGACGCGGACGACTTGGTCGTGCCGGGTGCGATCGGGAAGCTCGCCGGTATGCTCGTCGCCGACCCATCGATCGACCTCGTCACCGGCTGCTTCGAGACGTTCCTTTGTCCCGACGCGTCCGACGAACTCCGCCAGCGGGTGAGGATCCCCGAGGATGCCCAGCGAGGGCATCTCTCGGGCACGTCGATCCTGCGCGCATCCTCCGTCTCCCGCGTCGGGCCGATCGACGAGAGCATGCCCGTCCTCGCGGCCCTCGACTGGTACACGCGGGCGATCGACGCCGGGCTCGCCGTCCGGGTCGTGCCCGAGGTTGTCCTGCGGCGGCGGATCCACGGCCGCAACACGAGCCTCGTGCAGGGGCGCGACGCGTCGACCCGGATGCGGTTCCTCAAGTCCGTGCTCGATCGCAGGCGAACCGCGGGCCGCGAGCCGACCTCGTGAGTCCGCACACCGCCTGGCGTCCGGACGACACGCAGCAGCTACTCCTCGAGGCCTGCCTGCTCGACGACCTCGCGCGTGCGAGGGAGTCGCTCGACGCATGGTCGCGGCGCGCCGACGTCGGGCGACTCGACTCCGGCTCGTACCGCCTGCTGCCCCTGCTCTGGAAGCGCCTTCCCTATCTCGGTTCCGAGTTTCCGTCGCGCGATCTGCTGAAGGGCGTCTACCGCCGCACCTGGTACGCGAACCGGCTCTCGATCGGGCGCCTCTCGAGGCTCGTCGCGGTGATCCGCGCGGCGGACGTCCCGGCGATGGTGGTGAAGGGCGTTCCGCTCTCCCTCGAGGCCTACCGCGACGCCGGCGTCCGGCCGATGGGCGACGGCGATCTCGTCGTACCGCGGGTCTCGGCCCGCCGCGCGGTCGAGACGCTCGTCGCGGCGGGGTGGCGCCCCGGGGTGACGCCGCTCACCGGCGCGATGGTCGAGGGCTCGCCTGCGACCGCACGCTGGACCGTCGGACCTCGACCGCTGGAGGCCTTCGACGAATCCTACTTCGGCGTGCGACATGCACACGGCTTCGCCACGGACGACGGCTTCGACGTCGACCTCCACTGGGCTCTCTTCCAGGGCTGCTGCGACCGCGGCGCGGACGACGCGGCGTGGGCGCGCGCGCACCCGCTCGACCTGGGCGGCGAGTGGGCGCTCGCTCCGTCCCCGGCCGACCACCTGCTGCTCCTGCTGGCCCACGGCGCGCGCTGGAACCCGATCCCGCCCATCCGGTGGGTGGCCGATGTCGTCTCCCTGCTCCGAACGTCCACGCCGTCTTGGCCGATCTTCCTCGCCGACGCGCGCCGGCGCGGCCTCGTCGTGCCGGCGCGCGACATGCTCACGTGGCTCGAGCCGCGATTTCCGGTCGGCGTTCCGCGCGAGGTGCTCGAGGCCCTGCGCTCCGAGCCGGTCGAGGCGGCCGACGAGCGTGCATGGGCCCGGCGCTCCGCGCCGCCGGGAGTCGCGAGCGGCCTCGACGAGCTGGCATACCTGCGCGACCGCCACCGCGCGTTGCGGAGCGACCCGGCGGCCGGCGTCGTGCCGCCGTTTCCCGCCTTCGTCCGCCACGTGCTCGGCGCGGAGAGTCTCCTGCAGGTCGGCTTGTATGGCGCGGGCGAGATCGCCCGCCGGCTCGGGGCCCGGGGTTGACGTGCGGGTGACCCCGGTCCCCGACCAGCCGATCGCGGGCGACTGCCACTACCAGTGCCTCGTCCGCACCCGCGACGGACGAGTCCACTGGGCAATGAGCTCGCACGATCCGGGCGTGCCCGCGAGGTGGCTGACGCTCGATCCCCGCACCGGCCTCGCGCGACTCGGGATCGACATGGGGCGCGCACTCGGAGAGGACGCGACGGCCGGCATCGCGCAGGGCAAGATTCACGTGCGCCCGTTCGAGGACGGCGATGGCCTGCTGCTCGCGGCGACCCACGTCGGGTTCTACCGGCGGCGTCGCGGGCTGGCCCAGCCGGGGCGGATCCCCGGCCGCGTACCTTTCGGCGGTGGTCACTTCTTCGCCTTCGATCCCCGCTCAGGGCGGGTGGACTCCATCGCGCGGGCGGCTTCGGAGCAGGGCATCATCGCGATGGCGGCGGACCTCTTTCGGGATCGACTCTTCGGCCTGACCTGGCCGTCGGGGCACTTGCTGCAGGTGGACCTCGCGCGCAAAGGCGGGATCCTCGCCGCGAACCGGTTCGTCAATCACGGACCCGTCTGCGGCAGGGCCGAGATCGGTCCCGGGCCGCGCGAGCCGGTGTGCAGGACGATCGCGGTGGATCCGCGCGACGGCCGGGCCTGGTGGTCTCGTCGATCCGGCGACTGCTGCTTTCTCGATCCCGACACGGGGCGACTCGGAACTTCGGGCGCCCGGCTCGGCGATCGCCGCGGCGGCGAGCCCTGGCGCATCGTCGCATGGCATCCGGAGTCGGAAGCCTTCGTGGGGATCCTGAACGATTCTTCGACGGTCTTTCGCCTCGACCCGGCGCGCGCACGCTGCGAGGAGATCGGATCGATCTCGGGCCGAGGCCGGGGAAAGGACTCTCCGACGACCGCCCGGGCCGGCGCCGGCGCTTCGCTGGGGCTTGTGTCCTGCCCGCGGCGCGGACGCATCTTCGCCCTCGCCCGCGAGTGGGTGCGAAGCGGGATCGTCCGCTGCCCGCGCATCCGGCTCGCGGCGATCGACCCGCTCGGCGGCCGGATCGAGGACCACGGCGTGCTGCGCCTGCCCGACGGGCGCGCGGTGGAGCAAGCCGAGTCCCTCGAAGTCGGCGATGGCTGCCTCTACACGGTCGGACGCCCGAGCCCGACGCTCGGGTACCGTGTTCGCGCGAGACTCGAGCGCCGAGAACTCGATGCGCACCCGGGTGAATTCCGGCTGCTCGAGATCCCCGAGCCGACGTTCTAGCGCCCGGTCTCTCCGTGCGCGGTCGCCCCGAAGCCCTCCTGCGGCCCACCCCGCGCACCCGCGCCCGCGCAGCGGCCTCAGCCGAGGATCTCGCGCGCGATCGTCAGGATCTGGATCTCGGTCGTGCCGCCGCCGAGTTCGATGAGCTTCGCGTCGCGCGCGAGCCGCTCGACGACGTACTCCTCCATGTAGCCGTTGCCGGCCAGGACGTGGATCGCCTCGAAGGCGACGAACGTGCCCATCTCCGCGCAGTAGAGCTTGCCCGCGCAGACGTCGGCCGCCGACTCGCGCACTGGGCGGCCGGCGAGCCAGTCGGCGTAGACGATCCGGCGGCAATTCGAGACCGCGACCCACATGCGCGCGAGCCGCTGCTGCACGAGCTGGAACTCGGCGATCGGCCGGCCGAACTGGACGCGGGACTTCGCGTAGTCGCGCGCGATCTCGAAGCAGCGCTCCGCGATCCCGTAAGACAGGACCGAGAGGCCGCCGCGCTCGGCGACGAGGCTCGACTTCACGTGGTCGCGCTGGCGGACGCCGCCGCCGAGCAGGCGGTCGGCCGGGATGCGCACGCCGTCGAGGAAGATCTCGCCGGTGGGCGAGCCGCGCATGCCCATCTTCTTCATCGGTGGCCCGGTGGCGACGCCCGCGTCGGAGCGGTCGACGAGGAAGGGCTGGATCGTGCCGTCGACGTCGCCGCCGTGCGCCCGGGCGTAGACCAGGAAGACGTCGGCGAAGGGGGCGTTCGTGATGAAGGTCTTGCTGCCGTCGAGCACCCATTGGTCGCCGTCGCGTCGCGCGGTCGTGCGCATGCCGGAGAGCGCGTCGCTGCCCGCACCCGGCTCGGTAAGCCCCCAGGACCCGATCTTCTCGCTGCGCAGCACCGGCCACGCCCAGTCGCGCACCTGCTCGGGCGTTCCCTTGTTCGCGACGTTGGCGCCGAAGAGCCCGGTACTCGCGCCCCAGCTGAGCGCGAACGACGGGCTGACCCGCGCCATCTCGACGGCGAAGGTCGTGCGGGCATAGCGCGCGGCGTTGGCATCGAGTCCGGGGGCGGCGCCGCCCGAGGCCGGTGGCGCCCCCGGCTCGGCGGTCGCGTCCCCGGCTCCGCCGCGGTCCACCCGGGCCAGCATCGCGTCGAGCCCGAGCGCGCGGTGCATCCTGCGCATCAGGCCGTAGGGCAGTTCGGACCCGTCTTCCATGGCGGGTACGGCGGGTGCGAGTTCCGCCGTGAACCAGCCCCGGAAGGTGTCGCGCAACAGGCGCTCGGTGTCGTTCAACTCCAGGTCCATGGTCGATTCCTCTCGTTTGCCCGGTGGTAGCGGGGGGCTGGCCCGCCCGCCAACGGCCGGCCGATCGGATTTCCCGAGATTCGCTCGGCGGCGTGGCACCCCGCGGCGCGGATCGGTGTTTGCACCGAGGGGCTTGGATGGTATCTCGACGTTTCGTACCGCCTCCTGCCCACGAAGGGAGAACCCGCTTGGACGCCAGCGTGATCGAGAACCTAGCCGAACTCCAGGCGATCGATCGGCGGAACCGGGAGCGGGAGCTCGAACTCGCTGAGATCGAGAAGGAGGCGGGGGGCCAGCGAACGCTCCTCGAGTCGAAGCAGCTCGACGCGTCGGTCGCCCGCGAGGAACTCGCGCAGATCAACACGCGCAAGCGAGACCTCGAAGGGAAGCTCCAAGACGAGGAGCAGCGGATGAAGGATCGGCGCATGCGTCTCGGCCGCCTCCGCAACGACAAGGAGGCCGCCGCGCTCCAGCGCGAGATCGAGTCCGCCAAAGAGACCAATGGGCGGGTCGAGGAGGAACTGCTCACCCTCATCGAGCAGTCCGAGGCACTCGAGGGCAACCTGAAGGCCGTCGACGAGGAGGTCGCGGCGATCGAAGCGAACGTCGCCCGCCTCGGCGAGGCCAGCGGAGGGCGCGCCCGAATCCTGCGGTCGAAGATCCAGGCGGACCGCGCCGAGCGCGAAACGCTCGCGGGCCGGCTCGGTGCGGCGCTGCGCCGCCGCTACGAGCAGGTGTTCGAGCGTCGCAACGGCATCGCGGTCGTGGAGGTGCGCGACGGAAGTTGCCGCGGCTGCAACATCACGCTCCCGCCGCAACTTTACAACCGCATCCAGCGGCGCACCGAAGTCGAGTCCTGCCCGAACTGCCAGCGTATCCTCGTCTGGCGCCCCGACCCCGCTACGGCCGCGCAGGCGGACTGAACTCGTCCGTTTCGCCCGGGGGACTCGGCGCTCCCCCGCGCGGCGAACGTGGCCCTTCGCCGCGATGGTCGCCTGGCCGGGATCGGTGCCCGCCGCCGCTGCGCCGTGTTCCGGCAACTGCCGCAGCCACTTTCCCGGCTACGTCGATCGCGTGCGTCGGTGCGGCCGATCGACTACACGCAAGGCCGGAGTGGAGAGGGTCGGACGGTCGATCGGGCGTTTTCGTCCGGTAGGAAAGTCCGGACTCCGCAGGGCAGGGCGGCCGCTAACGGCGGCCTCGAGTGATCGGGGGAAAGTGCCACAGAAAACGAGACGGCCTGGCCGGGCGTGAGTCCGGTCCGGTCAGGGTGAAATGGTGAGGTAAGAGCTCACCGGCCGCGCGTGAGAGCCGCGGCGCTTGGCAAACCCCGCCCGGAGCAAGGCCAAGCTGGGGGATGGGCTGCCCGTCCGAGGCCCCCGGGTACGGCCGCAACGAGCACGTGGGCAACCGCGTGCCCAGAGGAATGACCGTCGCTCGGCGAGACTACCGCCGGGGACAGAATCCGGCTTACAGACCCTCTCCGCTCCACCTTCCCCGGATCCGCAGGCGGTCGGCCGCCCGGAGATCCGGCCGCGGCGTCCTGAGTCCGCGGCTCCCAGGCTGCGCCGCCCATGGTTTCCGACCATGGCAGGGATGATTCCCCACCATCGGCCTCGCCCATCTCGGTTTTTAACCTAGTGATTTTACAGGTGAAACCTGTGAAATCGGGGATGGGTACCGTTGCTGAGGTCGAGGCCGCGGCACCCCCGGACTTCGGCCTGGATCGCAAAACTATCGAATTTTCTCCATATTTCTATTGACAGAAGAGCATCGATCGCCGTAGGAGGGCGGTGGGGAAAGGTGGGGTTGAGTGGATGATTGGATGGTGTCCTTTCCCGGACCACGACCATGTTCTCCGGCAACTATTCCAACTCGCTCGACGGCAAGGGGCGCGTGGCGATTCCGGCCCGCTTCCGGGAGACCCTCTCGGGGGCTTCGGACGACAAGCTCATGCTGACCATCTTCGAGGTCGCCGGGGTGCCTTGCCTCGAGGCCTATCCGGCTCGGGGCTGGCAGGACTTCCTCGACGAACTGCAGTCGAAGATCGGCTCCTTCTCGCAGAACCGGCTGCTCTTCGAGTCGGCCTACATCGGGAGCGCGCAGCCCTGTCTGCCGGACAAGCAGGGGCGCATCGTGCTGCCACAGTCCCAGCGGCGCTACGCGGAGATGGAGCAAGACGTCGTCTTCGCAGGCGTGGGCAGGAAATTCCGCATCTTCGGTGCGGCCGGCTACGACAAGGTGGTCGCGGCCTACCGCTCGATGCTGCGGGACAACCCGGACCTGTTCCGTGATCTCGGCGTCTGAGCCTCGAACCGCCCGGGCGTCCGGGATCGTCCTGCCGGGTGCGGCCGGGGTACGGGTGCGGTTTCGCATGCGTCCGGGAGCCGCGGCGTCCCGGCCGCGAGGAAGGGCCGTGGCCATGCCGGAGACGGTGGAGTTCGCGCACGAACCGGTGCTCTGCGCCGAGGTGGTTCGGCTGCTGGTGCCCGAGGCGCCGCGGTCGGGGCTCCGGGTTCTCGATCTCACCGTGGGCCTCGGTGGACATGCGACGGCGCTGCTCGAGGCACTCCCCGCCGATGCGAGCTTCGTCGGGGTCGATCGCGACACCCGGGCGCTCGGGATCGCGGAGCGCAGGCTCGCCCGGTTCGGCGAACGCGTGCGCCTCGTCCACGGCCGCTTCGGCGCGATCGCCGAGCGGGTCGCAGAGGCGGGCTGGCAGGGCGTCGACCTCGTGGTCGCCGACCTGGGCGTGTCGTCGATGCAACTCGACGACACGGCGCGCGGTTTCGGATTCCGCGCGACGGCCGACCTCGACATGCGGATGGATACGGGCAGCGGCGCGACCGCGGCCGAGATCCTCGCGACGGTCAGCGAATCGGAGATCGCCGACCTGATCCACGAGTATGGCGAGGATCGCGACGCGCGGCGCATCGCCCGTGCGATCGTCCGTGGCGAGAGGCCCCGCACCACCACCGAGCTGCGCGAACGCGTCGCCGGCGCGGTCCGGCACCGTCCGGCCCACCGGGATCCGGCGACGCTCACCTTCCAGGCCCTGCGCATCGCGGTGAATCGCGAACTCGAGGAACTCGATGCGCTGCTCGCGGCACTCCCGGGGTGCCTCGCCGCCGGCGGCCGGGTCGCGATCCTCTCGTACCACTCGCTCGAGGATCGCCGCGTGAAGACCGCCTTCCGGGCGTGGAGCGCCGCCTGCACCTGCCCGCCGTCGTTGCTCCTCTGCCGCTGCGGGGGCGTGGCGCGTGCCCGTCTGCTCGCCCGCGGCGCCGTGCAGTCGGGGCCCGGGGAAGTAGCGCGCAACCCGCGCGCGAGGAGCGCGCGCCTGCGTGCACTGGAGTGGATCGGTGGTCGCTGAGGCGAGGTCGGTCGAGCTGCTGGAGAGCGATTCGATCGCTCCGGCACGCACGAGCGCTCCGCGCCGGGCGCGGCGTGCCGTCGAGCCCGCGAAGGCCGCCGACCGCCCGCCGCAACAGGCCTTTCCGTTTGCCGTCGGTGCCCCCGCCCTCCCTCGCGTGCAGCCCCGCGTGCCGATTCCGGCGCTGCCTGCGGCTGCCCGTCGGACGAGCGGAGCCGAGATCGGCATGGTCGAGCGCGCCCGCACGCTGCGCCGCAACGTGGTCGCGGGACTCTTTCTGCTCGCCGTCGGAATCTTCCATGTCTGGACCGGCATCGAGGCCGCCCGCGTGGGTTACGCGCTCGGGGCGACGCAGCAGGTCACGGAGAAACTCGATCAACAGGTGCACGAGTTGACGATCGAACTCGCGGCCGCGACGGCCCCGGCCCGCATCGAACGCGCTGCTGTCCGCCTGGGACTGCACGCGCCGGCCCCCGGACAGGTGGTGGTGCCGTGAGCGTCGCGCCGTCGACCGGCCCGCGGGGCGATCGGATCCCGCTCGTCGCTGGGGCGATGGTCGCCATTCTCGTGCTCATCGGCGCCCGGGTCGCCCAGTTGACGATCCTCGACCATGCCGATCTCGCGCGCCGCGCGAGTCGACAGCACCGCGAGACAGTGCGCCTCACCGCGATGCGCGGCGCGATCCGCGACCGCTTCGGCGAGGTCTTCGCGGAGACGATGGCCACCTCGTCGATCTACGCGAGCCCGCGCAAATACCCGGTCGCTGCGGAGGTGCGCCCCGCGCTGGCGAAGGCGCTCGGCATCTCCCCGCGGGTGCTCGACCGCAAGCTCGATGCGCCGCGCGGATTCGTCTGGCTCAAGCGCCGCGTCCCCCACGACGAGGCCCGCGCGGTCTCGCAACTCGCCATCCTCGGCGTCGGCTCGGTGACCGAGGGGCGGCGGGTCTATCCGCAGGGCCCCGTCGGAGCCCACGTGGTGGGCTTCTCGGGTTCGGACCTGCGCGGACTCGAGGGAATCGAGTTGCGCTACGACCGCTGGATGCGCGGCCCGGAGACGGTGCTGCGGATGCAGCGCGACGGACTCGGGCGTGCCTTGATGATCGCCGAGGACGAAGGCGACGACGTCGAACCGGGTGACGCCGAGGAGGGGCCCTTCGCGGCCGGAGCATCCCTCACGCTCACGATCGACGCGGGTCTGCAGGCGCTCGTCGAGCGCGAACTCGCGATCGGCGTCGAGGAGGCGCGTGCCCAGGCCGGCACGGCGGTGCTGCTCGATCCCAAGAGCGGCGAGGTGCTCGCTCTCGCGAACGTCCCCACCTACGACCCGAATAAGCCCGGCGTCGCGATCATGGGAGCCCGGCGCAACCGCGCCGTGACCGACGCCTTCGAGCCGGGCTCGACGCTCAAGGCCATCCTCATGGCGACGGCGCTCGAGGAGCGCACCATGAAACCGACCGACTCGGTCTTCTGCGAGCGCGGCCAGTACCGGATCGGCAAGTGGACCATCCACGATCACCATCCCTACGGGCTCCTGACGATGCCCGAGGTGATCCAGTTTTCGAGCAACATCGGGGTGAGCAAGATCGCGGCGGGCCTCGGACGCGAGCGCTACGGGCGTTACCTTGAGCGCTTCGGCTTCGGCCACCGCACGTCGATCGACCTGCCCGGCGAGATCGGCGGCATCGTGCGCCCGTTCTCGACGTGGGCGCCGATCGACCTGGCGACCGGCAGCTTCGGCCAGGGGCTCTCCGTCACGCCGATCCAGCTCGCGGCGGCCTACGGTGCGCTCGCCAACGGTGGCGTACTGCACCAGCCGCACCTGTTGCGACGTGCCGTCGACCGCAGTGGCCGGGTGTTGCTCGACCGCGAGGACGCGGAGGCGGAGACGGCGACGCGCCAGGTGATCTCCCCGGAGACCGCGCGTGCCGTGACCTCGATGCTCGAGCGGGTCGTCGAGTTCGAGGGCGGCACGGGCGGCAAGGCTCGCATGGAAGGCGTCCGGGTCGCCGGCAAGACCGGCACCGCGCAGAAGGTCGATCCGCACACCGGTCGCTACTCGCGCGACCGACTCGCCTCGTTCGTCGGCTTCGCGCCGGCCGACGACCCGGCCTACGTGCTGCTCGTCATGATCGACACGCCGCGCACGCAGACCTACGGAGGGTTGGTTGCGGCCCCCGTGTTCCGGGAGATCATGTCGCGTGCCCTCGACCGGCTCGGCGAGCGCCCCGCCATCGCCGCCGACCCGAAGTCGGCCAAGGGAGCCCATGCGGCCAGGACGGCGAAGGCGCCGACGCCGACGCGCCGCGTCCCGAAGGGACTTCGCCCCCGGCCCGGCGACGGACCCGAGCCCGGGCTCGCCCTGCAGCAAGCCTCGATGGCCGGGTGGACCGGCATCGACGGCGACCCGCGTGGCACCGTTCCGGCCTTCCTCGGGATGAGTCTCCGCCGGGCGCTCGAGACCGCGGCCGCCGACGGCCTCTCGATCGAGGAGGCGCGCGGCAGCGGCTTCGTGAAGGCGCAGGACCCGCCGGCGGGGACGCCGCGTTACGCAGGGGACAGCGTCGTCCTCCTGCTGGAGCCGAGCCTGTGAACGCGCCATCGGAAGCCGCCATCGGCGGTGCCGCGCCGTCGCCGGCCGGCGCGCCCGAAATCCGGGGCATGGAACTCGCGCGCCTGCTCGTGGACTGTCCCTCGGGTGCGCGCCTGGTCGCCGGCGAACCGGGCACGCGGATCGCGCGCGTGGTCCTCGACTCGCGCGACATCGTCGCGGGCGACCTCTTCGTCGGCCTGCCCGGCGAGAAGGCCGATGGAGCGAGTTACGCGGGCGAAGCGTTCGCGCGGGGGGCGGCGGCGGTCGCGCTCGCGGACGATCGCGCGGACTCGGTCGAGGCGCCGTCGGATCGCGCGCTCGTCGCCTGCAGGGCGCCGCGCGCCTTCGTGGCCGAGGCAGCCGCCGCCATGGCCGGGCACCCCAGCCGGGCGATGACCGTCGTCGCGGTGACGGGGACCAGCGGCAAGACGACGACCACCTGGCTCCTCGAGGCGATATTCGTCGCCGCCGGGCACGCGACGGGCGTCATCGGGACGATCGAGTACCGCTGGGGCGGCTCGCAGAAGGCGGCTTCGCTCACCACGCCCGACGCGGTCGAGCTCCAGGGACTGCTCGCGCGAATGCGCCGCGACGGGGTCACCCATGTGGCGCTCGAGGCGTCCTCGCACGCTCTCGCACTCGACCGCCTCCGGGCGACTTCCTTCGACGCCGCGGTGTTTACGAACCTCTCGCGCGACCATCTCGACTTCCACCTGGACATGGACGACTACCGGGAGGCGAAGGCGCGCCTTTTCCTCGAATTGCTGCCCGCCTCAGGCAAGCCGAGTTTCGCGGTCATGAACGCCTCCGATCCGGAGGTGCAGAAGGTCGCGGCACGCTCGGCGGTGCCCTGCGTCGGCTTCGGGCCGGGCGGGGACGTGCACTGCACCGATCTGGTCGCCGACCTCGACGGGACCCGCGGCGAACTCGATCTCGGCGGGGTGCGGTTTCCCTTCGCGACCCGCCTCGTGGGTGCGCCGCACGCCGCCAATATCGAGGCCGCGGCCGCGACCGCCTGGCGCCTCGGTGTCCCCCCGGAGGCGATCGTACGCGGCATCGCGGCGCTGCCGGCGGTGCCCGGGCGCCTGGAATCGGTGCGGGCCGGCCAGCCCTTCCGGGTCGTGGTCGATTACGCTCACAAGCCCGATGCGCTTGAACGGGTCCTGGTCAGCCTGCGCAGCCTGTGTGCGGGCCGGCTCATCACGGTTTTCGGCTGCGGCGGCGATCGCGATGCGGGCAAGCGCCCGCTCATGGGAGCGATCGCCGCGCGGCTTTCCGACGTTGTCATACTGACCTCGGACAATCCGAGGACGGAGAATCCGATGGCGATCCTTGCCGCCATCGAGGAGGGCGTGCGCAGCGAAGGCCGCACGCCCGTTGCTGAGGCGGTGCTCGGGCAAGGTGTGGTGGAGGCAGTTGTGGTGGTGCCCGAGCGCCGCACGGCGATTCGGCGCGCGATCGAGATCGCGCGCGACGGCGACCTGGTCCTCGTCGCCGGAAAGGGTCACGAGGACTACCAGGTGGTTGGGACGACGAAGTTTCATCTCGACGATCGCGAGGAGGCTCGCGCTGCGCTGGCGGCGCGGGGATGGAAAAAAGAGGAGGTTGCGGCTCGCGACGGTTGAGCCGATCGGGACTCGTCCGCCCCCGTCGAAGGGGGAGTGGTGGAGGAAGTGGGCAGGTGGAGGAGGCCGCCGGGAGATCCGGCGGCCGCCGTCTTCGCGGGCGGTGCGGGAGTGGTCTCGTCACTCCGGCATGCACTGCACGAAGGCGGGTGGCGGACAGGCCTCCGGGCGCAGGTCGGTGGTGGTGAGGTTGCGGAGGAAGCGTCCGGAATGGTGGTAGGGGTCAGGTCCGGGTCGCCGTGTCCGAGCGGGCGCGCGAATCGGACCTGGCCCGACCACCGGGCATAGTGGACCGAAGCGAACTCGAAGGCGGGCGATGCTCTACCAGTTACTCTATCCTCTGCACCGGACCTACTCGGCGCTCAACGTCTTTCGCTACATCTCCTTCCGCACGCTGGTCGCCAGCCTGACGGCGCTCGTGATCTCGCTCTGGCTCGGCAAGCCGCTCATCCGCAAGCTCTCTGAGTTGCGCGTAGGGCAGCACATCCGCGACGACGGTCCGGAGCGCCACAAGGCCAAGGCCGGCACGCCGACGATGGGCGGCACGCTCATCCTCTTCTCGAGCACGCTCGCAACACTGCTCCTTGCCGATCTCGGCAACCCCTACGTCTGGCTCACCCTGTTCGTGCTGCTCGGCTTCGGCGCGATCGGTTTCGTCGACGACTACCGCAAGCTGCGCGGTCGCAGTTCCGCCGGACTCTCGGCGCGCGGCAAGCTGTTGCTGCAGTTCGCGATCGCGGTTCCCGCAGCCCTGTTTCTCGCCCTCCAGCCGGAGATCGGTACGGAGGTCGTGTTCCCGGTGTTCAAGGACCTCCACCCGGCGCTCGGGTGGTGGTACGTGCCCTTTGCCGCGCTGCTGATCGTCGGCACTTCCAACGCCGTGAACCTGACCGACGGTCTCGACGGCCTCGCGATCGTCCCGGTCGCGATCGCCGCCGGCACCTGCACCGTCTTCGCCTACGTCGCAGGTCACGCCGAGATCGCCCGCTACCTGCAGATCGACCACGTCCCCGGGGCCGGCGAACTCGCCGTCTTCGGCGGCGCGCTGGTCGCCGCGGGGCTCGGTTTTCTCTGGTTCAACGCGTACCCGGCGAAGGTGTTCATGGGCGACGTCGGCTCGCTCCCGCTCGGTGCCGCGATCGCCGTCATGATGCTGGTGAGCAAGCAGGCCCTGCTCCTACCGCTGCTCGGCGGCGTCTTCTTCGCCGAGATGTTCTCGGTCATCTTCCAGGTCGGCTCGTTCAAGCTGCGCCGCAAGCGCATCTTCCGCATGGCGCCGGTGCACCATCACTTCGAGCTCCTGGGCTGGCCGGAGCCGCTCATCATCGTGCGCTTCTGGATCATCGCGGTGATCTGCGCGCTGCTCTCCCTCTCGACGCTCAAGCTGCGGTGAGGGCAATGGGCGACCCGATCCGGCATGCACCGCTTCCGCTCGGGGGCCGGAGGGTTCTCGTCGTCGGCCTCGGCCGAACCGGGGTAGCGATGGCGCGCTGGGCGATGCGCCGGGGCGCATCGGTACGCGCCTGCGACCGGCGCGACGGCCTCGAGTGCCCGGCCGACCTGGCGTCGGTCGAGTGGATCGCGGGCGAGGACGGCCCGGCGCTGCTCGAAGGCGTGGACGTGGTCGTGCCGAGTCCGGGGGTTCCGGCCGACTCCCCGGTGCTCGCCGGGGCGGTCGCCCGCGGGATCGCAGTGCTGAGCGAGATCGAGGTCGCCGCCCGCGTGATCGAGGCCCCGATCGTCGCCGTCACCGGCACCAACGGAAAGAGCACGACGACGTCACTCATCGGTGCGATGCTCGAGCGGGCCGGCCGACGGACCTTCACCGGCGGCAACCTCGGAACGCCCCTCGTCGATGCGGTCGATGGCGGCTTCGACGTCGTCGTGGCCGAGGTCTCGAGCTTCCAGCTCGAGTGGGTCGACGAGTTCCACCCGCGCGTGGCGCTCCTGCTCAACGTGACCGACGATCATCTCGACCGTTACCGCGACGTCGACCACTACGCGGAAACCAAGGCGAGGATCTTCGCCCGGCAGGGCGCGGGCGACTTCGCGATCCTGAACCGCGAGGATCCGAGGGTCGCACGCTTCGCTCCGGGGATCGCGTCCGAGGTCCGTACGTTCGGGTCGGTTCCCCCGGCGACGTCGGCGGGGATCCACGCGACGATCGACGGCGACGCCGTCGTCCTCGAGGAGACCGGCGGACGACTCGTCTTCCCGCTCGCGCGCGTGAAACTCGCCGGGCAGCACAACCGGGAGAACCTGATGGCGGCGCTTCTCGCGGCGCGCGCGCTCGACGTTCCGGCCGCGGTGCTGCAGGAGGCCATCGAGGACTTCTCCGGCCTTCGCCACCGTCTCGAGGCGGTGGCCGAGATCGACGGGATCGCCTACGTCGACGACTCGAAGGGCACCAACGTCGGTGCGCTGCTCAAGTCGCTCGAGGGCTACGCCGACGGCTCGGTGGTGCTCGTCGCGGGCGGACTGTCGAAGGGCGGCGACTACGGGGTGGCGCGCCACCTTCTCGCGCGGAAGGTTCGAGTCCTCTCGCTCTACGGAGCGGCCCGCGAGGAACTCGGCGACGCCTGGGCGGGCGTGGCGGAGACCAGCAGTTTCGAGCGCTTCGCCGATGCGGTCACGGCGGCGTCGCGCGCCGCGCGCAGCGGCGACGTCGTCCTGCTGTCCCCGGCCTGCGCCAGCATGGACCAGTTCGAGAACTACGCGGCGAGAGGGGATGCCTTCGCCGCCCAGGTGAGGGGCCAGAAGCCATGATCGCCACGCCATCGATCGTCTCGTCGCGCGCCATTGCCTCGCAGCGTCCCAAGGTCCTGCGCAACCGCTCTGTCGATCACTGGATGCTGGGCGCCGTGCTGCTCCTGATCGGCATCGGCATCGTCATGGTCTACGACGCGAGCTTCTTCATCGGGCAGGAGCGCTACGGGAATCCCTATGCGCTCGTGCGCCGCCACCTGTTCTTCCTCGCCGCCGGACTCGTGGTGAGCTCCCGGGTCATGCAGGTCGAGACCCGGACCCTCGAACGGGTCGCCTACCCGATCGCGTTCGCCAGCCTGTTGCTGGTCGCGCTCACGCTCGTCCCGCACGTGGGGCAGGTGCGCAACGGCGCACGTCGCTGGCTCCCGTTGGTCGTGCTTTCCTTCGAACCCTCGGAGATGCTCAAGCCGGCGTTTGCCCTGTACCTCGCGCGCTCCCTTCAAAAAAAGCAGGGCAAGACGGACAGCTTCCTCTTCGGCGTGCTGCCTCACCTGATGGTACTCGGCGTCGCAGCGGTGCTGCTACTCCTGCAGCCCGACTTCGGCGCGGCGATGGTTCTGGTCGCGCTCACCTTCGCGATGATGTTCGCGGCCGGAGCCCGACCGATCCACCTCGGCGCGCTCTGTCTTGCGACCCTGCCGGGCGTGGTGGCGCTCATCTGGACCAAGCCCTACCGCTGGGCGCGCCTGGTCGCGTTCCTCGACCCGTGGGGCGATCCGCAGAACGGCGGGTTCCAGCTCGTTCAGTCGCTACTCGCCTTCGGCAGTGGCGGCGTCGGCGGCACCGGCCTCGGCAACGGCAAGCAGAAGATGTTCTACCTGCCCGAGGGGCACACCGACTTCATCTTCGCCCTGATCGGCGAGGAACTCGGACTCCTCGGCGGCCTGGTCGTGCTCGGCTGCTTCGCGATGATCGCCCTGCGCGGTTTCCGGGTGGCCACCCGCTCGAGCGACGGTTTCGCACGACTTGTCGCCTTCGGCCTCACCTTCCTCCTCGTCGTCGAGGCGGCGATGAACATCGCGGTCGTCGTCGGCCTGCTGCCGACCAAGGGCCTGCCGTTGCCGCTGGTGAGCTACGGCGGCAGTTCGCTGATCGCTTCGACGATCACGGTCGGGCTGCTGCTCGGTCTCTCGCGGGATGCGCGCTGAGTCGAACGTGCTGCGCGTTCTGATCGCAGGTGGGGGGACGGGCGGGCACCTGTTCCCGGGGATCGCCGTCGCCCAGGAACTGCGCCGGCGTACCGATGCGGCGGTGTCCTTCGTCGGCAGCGACTACGGGATCGAGTGCCATGCGGTGCCGGCCGCCGGCTTCGAGGTGGACCTCCTGCCGGTGCGCGGGCTGCGCGGTCGCGGCCCGGCGGAGATCGCCCGCGGGATCGGTCGCGTCGCGTCGAGTCTCCTCGGGGCCCGGCGGGTGCTGCGAGCGCGTCGGCCGGACCTCGTGGTCGGCGTCGGCGGCTACGCCTCCTTCCCCGCGGTCGCCGCGGCGGCTGCGAGCCGCATCCCGATCGTGCTGCTGGAGCAGAATGCGGCGCCCGGACTCGCGACCCGGGTGCTCGCGCCATTCGCGAGCCGGGTGTGCGTCACGTTTCCCGCGACCGCGGCCGGACTCGGCCGCCGCGCCGTCGTCACCGGGAACCCGGTGCGTGATTTCGCGGCCACGGCGGGACGTGCCGAGGCTGCCGCGCCCGACGCCTATGGGCGATTCCGGGTGCTCGTGTTCGGCGGCAGCGGGGGCGCGCACCGGCTCAACACGGTGCTGCCAGGGGCGCTCGCGCGCGTCGGGCGACCGCTCGCGATCGAACACCAGACCGGCAAGACCGATCGGGCGGCGGTGGAGGAGGCCTACCGCGCGAAGGGACTCGACGCCGTCGTGCGCGAGTTCATCGACGACATGTCATCGGCCTACGGCCGCGCGGACCTGGTCGTCTGTCGCGCGGGCGCGACGACGATCTCCGAACTCACGGCCCTCGGCAAGGCGGCGATCCTGGTGCCCTTCCCGTTCGCGGCGGGCGACCACCAGCGCCTGAACGGCCAGACGCTCGTCGATGCGGGCGCGGCGTGGATGGTCCTCGATCGAGAACTCGACGAGGACGGGCTCGCGGTGCTCCTGCGCCGGGCGATCGACGATCCGGTCGCGACCGGCGAGCTGCGTCGGCGCGCCCGCGAACTCGGCCACCCCGACGCGGCGGCACGCGTCGCCGACGAGTGCCTGCGGGTGCTCGGCCGCGCCTAGTCCCGCCCGGTCTCGGCGCGCGGTACGTCCGGGCCGGACGCCGGGGTGCAGGAGGCCGCCCGGGGCGGTATGAGGCCGTCCGTGCGCGGCGGACGACACCACATCCATTTCGTCGGGATCGGCGGCATCGGCATGAGCGGCATTGCCGAGATCCTGCTCAGCATGGGCTATGCCGTGAGCGGCTCGGACCTCGCGCGCAGCGAGACCAGCGAGCGGCTGCAGGGGCTCGGCGCCCGCATCTTTTACGGTCACGACCCGGGCCACGTCGGCGAGGCGGTGGACGTCGTCGTGATCTCGTCGGCGGTCAAGTTTTCGAATCCGGAAGTCGCCCGCGCGCGCGACCTGCACATCCCGGTCATCCCGCGGGCCGAGATGCTGGCCGAACTCATGCGCGTGAAATACGGACTCGCGGTCGCCGGCACGCACGGCAAGACGACGACGACGTCGCTGCTCGCCGCGGTGCTCTCGGGCGGGGGTCTCGATCCGACCGTCGTCATCGGTGGCAAGGTGCTCTCGCTGGGCTCGAACGCGCGGCTCGGACTCGGCGACTACATGGTCGTCGAGGCCGACGAGAGCGACGGGACCTTCCTCCTGCTGTCGCCGACGATCGCGGTGGTGACGAATATCGACGCCGAACACCTCGACCACTACGGCGACGTCGAGCGGGCGGCCGACGCTTTTCTCGAATTCGTGAACCGGGTCCCGTTCTACGGTGCCTCGATCCTCTGCATCGACAGCCCGCGCGTGCGGGCCCTGCTGCCCCGCGTGCGCAAGCGCTACGTCACCTACGGGCTCTCGCCCGATGCCGAGGTCAGCGCCCGGGACCTGGTCGTCGAAGGCTTCAGTACCCGCTTCACCGCGCTGCGCGGCGGACAGGAACTGGGCCCGGTTGAGATCCGCATGCCCGGACGGCACGTCGCGCAGAACGCGCTCGCCACGATCGCAGCTGGTGCGGAGGTGGGGGTGCCGTTCGCAAGCGCGGCGCGCGCGCTCGCCGGCTTTACCGGCATCCACCGCCGCTTCGAGCAGCGCGGCGAGGTGCGGGGCGTGCTTGTCATCGACGACTACGGCCACCATCCCGAGGAGGTCCGGGTGACGCTGCGCGCGGCGCGCGAGGCGCTGCCGCGCCGCCGCCTGGTCGCCTTCCAGCCGCATCGCTTCAGCCGCACGCGCGACCTCTTCCACGACTTCCTCGACGCCTTCGACGACGCCGACGTGCTCTTCCTGACCGAGGTCTACGCTGCGGGGGAGGATCCCGTCGAGGGTGCGACCGGTGCGGCGCTCGCCCATGCCCTCGCGGCGCGGGGCCATGCCGACGTCCGCTTCGTCCCCGACCGAGCGGCGCTCGCCGAGCGCCTCGCCGACGAGGCTCGCGAGGGCGACGTCGTGCTGCTGCTCGGCGCCGGCGACATCATCAAGACCGGTCCCGAACTGCTGACGGCGCTGCGCGGCGGGCGCCCGGACCATGTCCGCAGGGTGAAGTGACTCCGGCCGGCGCGCTCTCGAAGGCCGGGCCGCCAGCCGAGGAGCGCGGTCTGCGCCGCGACGAACCGCTTTCCCGGCACACCTCGATGCGGGTCGGCGGGCCGGCGGACCTGTTCTTCGAGGTCGAGAACACCGACGAACTCGCCGCGCGGATCCGCTTCGCGCGGTGCCGCGGGCTGCCGGTCTTCCTGCTCGGCGGCGGAACCAATCTCGTCGTCTCCGACCGCGGCGTCCGCGGCGTGACGATCAAGCTCGGGCGCAGTTTCGCCGCCACCCGCTGGACGGAGGAGGGCGGACGGGTACGCATCGCGGTCGGCGGTGCCGCGAACCTGAAGCGCCTGGTCCTCGAGACGATCGAACGCGGACTCGAGGGCCTCGAGTTCGCCGAGGGCATCCCGGGAACCGTCGGCGGGGGGATCCTGATGAACGCAGGCGCCTTCGGCGGCGAGATCTCCGGGGTCGTCGAGGCGCTCGAGGGAGTCGATCGCGAGGGTTCGGCGGTCAGGCTGTCGCGCGACCAACTCTCCTTCTCCTACCGCAAGCTCGCGCTGCCGGCGGGCTTCGCCGTCACCGCCGTCCACATGGCCCTCGTCCCGGGCGACCCGTCGGCGATTGCGGCCCGGGCGGCCGAGTCTCGTGGCCGTCGCGGGCGCCACCAGCCCGTCGGGTTCCCCAATGCGGGGTCGGTCTTCAAGAACCCGCCCGGGGACTTCGCGGGCCGCTTGATCCAACTGGTCGGGCTGCGCGGACTGCGCATCGGCCAGGCCCAGATCGCTCCGAAGCACGGCAACTTCATCCTGAATCTCGGCGGGGCCCGTGCGGCCGAGGTTCGAGAACTCATGGAGCGGGTCCGGGACGCCGTCTGGCGGAGGCGGGGGGTCTTTCTCCAGCCCGAGGTGAAATTGGTCGGAGATTGGGGCAGGGGATCTTGGACTGGAGGCCGTCCTGTCGTATGAGGGTGGCCTGGGTGCCGTCGGGGGTGTGGGGGTGGTGAGGAGATGGAGAGCGGGGTCAGCGGCCGCCATCGCGGCCGTCGCATCGGAATCCTGAGAGGCGGTCTCTCCTCCGAGAGGGAGATCTCGCTGCGCAGCGCGAGCGCCGTCGAGGCGGTCTTGCGCACGCGAGGATACGACGTCGCCGCGATCGACGTCGGCCGAGACATCGCGCGCGCTTTGCGCGAGGCGCGTGTGGAGGTCGCCTTCAACGCACTCCACGGGCGCTACGGCGAGGACGGCTGCATCCAGGGACTGCTCGAGACGATGGCCATCCCGTACACCGGGGCCGGCGTGCTCGGCAGTTCGGTCGCGATGGACAAGTGGACCAGCAAGCAGATGCTGCGTGCGAGCGGCGTCCCGACCGCAGCCGCAGCACTGCTTGCTCACGACGACGACCCGGGAGTCCGCCCCGCTCCGTACCCGCTGGTGTTCAAGCCGCGCGGCGAGGGATCGAGCAACGGTGTCTCGATCGCGCACGACGCAAACGAGGCCGCCGCCGCGGCTGCCGAGGCGCGGCGCTTCGACGACGACGTCATCGTCGAGGCCTATGTCGCGGGACGCGAGGTGACGGTCGCCATCCTCGACGACCGCGCCCTCGCCGCGATGGAGGTCGTGCCGCTCGGTGACGAGATGCACTCCTACGAGGTGAAGTACACGCCCGGGCGGGAGGAATTCCGGCTGCCGGCGCCGCTCGGCGACGGCTACCAGGCGACTCTGGACGTGGCGCTCGCGGCGCATCGGGCGCTCGTGGCCGGGCCTTACGGCCGCGTCGACCTGCGCGTCCGCGACGACGGCGCGGCCTTCGTGCTGGAGTGCAATACGCTGCCCGGGCTCCATGAACTCGGTTGGTTCCCCAAGATGGCGCAGCACGCCGGCATCGCCTTTCCCGACCTGATCGAAACGATCCTCGACCGAGCCGACCTGCACGTTCGGGAAACCCGCCGCGGGGGTGTCGCGTGACGCCCTCGGTGAGGGCCCGCGCGACGCGCACCCGGTCGACCCGTGGCCGGAGGAGGAGGAGCGTCGGCTGGTGGACCCGGGCCCGGTCGGGGGCAAGCGAAGCGGCCGCGGCGCTCGCCCGTCGGCGTCGTGCAGTCGGTTTTTTTCTCGCTGCGGTCCCGATCTTCTTTACAGCGGGGCCGGTTTTGCGCTACTTGACGAGTCACCGTTATTTCGCCGTGCGCGAGATCGAGGTGGAGGGCCTCGAGAGACTCGACACGGCCCAGGTGCTGGTGTGGTTGGGTATGGGGCAGGGAAGTAGCATCTGGGCGGCTTCGCCACGGGTCCTGGAACATCGACTCGAGGAGAAACCGGCCATCGCTCGCGCGAGCGTCCGGCGCATCTGGCCGGACCGCCTGCACGTCTTCGTGCGCGAGCGGACGCCGCGGGCGGTGCTGCGGCAGGGTTCGCATGCGTTCCCCGTCGATCGCTCGGGCGTGGTCTTCGACGAGCAGCCGCTGCGCGACGTCGCCCTCCCGATCATCTCGCTCGGCGCGACGTTGCCGGCTGAGTCGGTGGCTGGCGCGACGTCGCCGGCCGCGGCGAAGCCGGACGCCCGCGATCCCGGGAAGGCCGCGCACCATCCCGCCCCGCCGCCCGCCGCGCATCGGGCCGGTCCGGGTGCCAAGGATGCGCGCGACGTCGCGGAGTGGCTCCCGGCCCGTGGTGATCTCCGCCAGGCCGTGCGCGTGGCGACCCTTCTCGACGCCGGCGCGGCCGGCATTCCGGTCTCCGAGATCGGGCTGCGATCGGAGTCGCCCGGCAGCGGTCGCCCCGAATTGATCGCCTACTCGAGCGACGGTCGTCTCACGATCCGGCTCGGCTGGGGCGACTGGCAGCGCAAGATCGAAGCGGTACGCGCCGTGCTCCACCACCGCGCGGAGTGGCTGCGCACCGAGCCGGCGCGCGCGGCCGCGGATCGAGCCGCCGCCCTCGCGCGGGCGCACTCGACGAAGTCCGGCCGGAAGCCGGAAGCAGTGGTCCCGCCGCCGCCCGTCGCTGCCACGCAGCAGTCCGCCACGGTCCGGCTCGACGGGATGCTCGACGTCCGCGACCCGGACTCGGTCATCGCACGCTGGAGCCCGGCGCCCGCCGCGGCCGGAACCATCTGAGGGGGGCCGGGACGATGGCGCGCAGACAGGCAATCAACGTCGCGCTGGACATCGGCACCCACAAGACCGCCGTCCTCGTCGCGACGATCGAGGACGGCGCGCCGCGCGTCCTCGGCTTCGGCAGCGCCCCGACGCAGGGTCTGCGCCGCGGCGTCGTCGTCAACATCGACTCGACCGTGCAGTCGATCGAGAGCGCCGTCCGCGAGGCCGAGGCCATGGCGGACTGCGAGATCCACTCGGTCGTGGTCGGGCTGAGCGGCAACCACGTGCGCGGCTTCAACAGTCACGGCATGGTCCCGGTGCGCAGCGGCGAGGTCGGACTCCCCGACGTCGAGCACGTGCTCGACGCCGCGCGGGCGGTGGCGCTCCCGGCCGATCGCGAGGTGCTGCACGTCCTGCCGCAGGAATACATCGTCGACGAGCAGGACGGCATCAGCGAGCCGCTCGGCATGTCCGGGGTGCGACTGGAGGCGCGCGTGCACGTGCTCACCGCCGCGAGCGCCGCGGTGGCGAACGTCGTCAAGTGCTGCAACCGTGCCGGGCTCACGGTCTCCCAAGTCGTGGTCTCGCCGCTCGCCTCGGCGACGGCGGTGCTCACCGACGAGGAGCGCGACCTCGGCGCCTGCGTCATCGACATCGGCGGCGGCACGACCGACGTGATCGTGTACCGCGGTGGATCGGTGCGACACACCGCCGTGCTGGGGCTTGCCGGCAGCCAGTTGACCAACGACATCGCCGCCGGGCTGCGCTCGCCGGCTGCCGAGGCTGAGAAGCTCAAGCAGCGTTTCGGCGCGGCGATCGCGGCCTCGGTTCCCTCCGACGAGACGATCGAGGTGCCCAGCGTCGGGGGCCGCGATCCGCGCGTGCTCTCGCGCCAGATCCTGGCGGAGATCATCGAGCCGCGGATCGAGGAGATCCTGACGCTGGTTTCCCGGGAACTCTTGCGCGCGGGGGCCGAGCGCAGCCTGGCCTCGGGCATCGTGCTCACCGGCGGCACGTCGGGTCTCGTCGGCATCGACCGGCTGACCGAGCGGGTCTTCGATGCGCCGGTCCGGATCGCAGGACCAGCGCACGTCGCGGGTCTGGCGGACGTCGCCGGCGGCCCTGCGGCTTCGGCCGGGGTTGGATTGCTCATGATCGCAGCGCGCGCGTCGAGCGCGCCCATCACGGCGGGACAAGCGGGCGCCGGAGTCCTCTCCAAGGTGAGGGGCCGGATGACCGACTGGATCCGCGAATTCTTCTAGGCAAGGACGGCAACGAGGGGAGGCGGGGTGATGATGGACAAGATCGGCGGTGGTGGACACGGTGGAGCGCGCATCAAGGTCGTCGGCGTGGGTGGTGGCGGCGGCAATGCCGTGAACACGATGATCCAGTCGGGCATGCCCGGGGTGGATTTCATCGCCGCGAACACCGATGCGCAGGCGCTCGCCGCGAACCTGGCGACGGTGAAACTCCAGATCGGGACGTCGATCACCAAGGGGCTCGGCGCAGGCGCGAACCCGGCGGTCGGTCGCGAGTCGGCGGTCGAAGACGTGGACACGATCCGCGACCTGCTGCTCGGCGCGGACATGGTCTTCGTCACCGCGGGCATGGGCGGTGGTACCGGAACCGGTGGCGCACCGGTGATCGCGCAGACCGCTCGTGAACTCGGTGCCCTCACCGTGGGCGTCGTCACGAAGCCCTTCATCTTCGAGGGCAAGCGCCGCATGATGCAGGCCGAGGAGGGCATCCAGGCACTCAAGCGGACCGTGGACACGCTCATCACGATTCCCAACCAGCGCCTCCTCTCGGTCTCCGGCCGCAACATGCCGATCATGGAGACCTTCAAGAAAGCCGACGACGTGCTCCTCCAGGCGGTGCGCGGCATCTCCGACCTGATCACCGTGCACGGCCTGATCAACCTCGACTTCGCCGACGTGCGAACGATCATGAGCGAGATGGGCATGGCGATGATGGGTGCCGCGATCGCCTCGGGCGAGAACCGGGCCATCGAAGCAGCGCAGCGCGCGATCTCCTCGCCGCTGCTCGACGACATCTCGATCCAGGGCGCGCGCGGCGTGCTGATCAACATCACCGGCGGCCCCGACCTCACGCTGCACGAGGTCAATGAGGCGGCGACCCTCATCCAGGAGGAGGCCGACGACGATGCGAACATCATCTTCGGTGCGGTGATCGACGAGTCGATGGGCGACCAGTTGCGGATCACGGTCATCGCGACCGGGTTCGGCGAGGCGGATCGCATGAAGGTGCAGGCGCCGGCGGATCGCATGACCGCGCAGGCGGCGCAGCCGGCCGATGCGCGTCGCGGCCCGGTCCCGATCGTCCAGGGCACGGTGGCTCGCGGCCTCGGTCGCGAGTACGGACCGCGCCGGGTGGTAAAGATGGGCACCATCGTCGACGACGGCGAAAACCCGGTATGGCATCGCCGCAAGGCCGACGAGAGCCCCGAGGAAGAGGCGACGGCCCGCGGCGGGAGCATGGTCGAGGACGAGTCGGAGTACGACATCCCGACGTTCCTGCGGAAGCAGGCTGACTGAGCGGCTCGTTCCCGGGCGGCAGGAGACGCAGAAAGGGGCCGGCGATCGCGGTCGCAGGCCCCTTTCTGCGTGCAGAGAAAGGGGAATTGGCCGGCGTTCCCGCGTCGCGACCGCGTCGCCGCGATGTCTTCGACGCCGTCGCCGCCGGAGCGGAGGTCGATCGGGCTCCTTCGCTGCGCTGATCGAGGCGCGACTTCAGTCGGGCGCGCCGGGCTTCCAGAGCGAGAGGCGGCGGGCCGGGATTGCGTCGTTCGGCCTTGCGCGGTCGATGCGGCCGCGGCCGCGCGCCCATCCGCCGAGCGGGATCGCTTCGCAGGCGACCCGGGGTTCGAGCACGGTGTCGGCGAGCAGTTGGACCGTGCTCGGCGTGCCGCGGTCGTCGAGCAGCAGGCGGCCGGTCGCGCAGTCGACGGCGTCGATCCGTCCCGTCAGGCGCACGTCGACCTTGCCCACCTTGGACACGTCGGCGACGAGGTCGGTAGCGGCGATCGTCCCCGGGTCGTCCACGCGCAGGCGCCCCGCTCCGTGCAGGCGGTCGCCGAGCGCGAGTTCCCTGCAGTCGATGCGCCGGCCGTCGCTCCTGCGCAGCTCGGTCGCGGCGTCGATCCGGACGTGGCTGCGCTGCTCCTCGTCGGAGACGGCGAGGACGCCACCCGGGCAGTTCACCGAGTCGAGGAAGCCTGCGAAGCGCACGCCGTTCAATACCTCCGCCTTGCCCGGCCGCCGGTCCGAGATCGCGATCGACTGCGCGAGAAGGGTCTCGCCGTCGCCGGTCTCCGCGTCGAAGCGGCCCTCGACGACGACGCGCGCGCCCGGCGCGATCGAGGCGCAGTCGGCGGGGCTTCCGTCGCCACCAGTGACGGCCGTGTCCCCGTCGAGGATCACGCCGATCGGGGCGCGCCTCGGGCCGTCGACGTCCTCGACGTCGATCCGGCCGGCCGCGCAATCGACGAGCCGGACCTTGCCGAGGAATCCCACGTCGCGACCGGAGTCGGCCCAGATCCCGTCCGGCGTGAGGACGATGTCGGAGAGGACGACGATCGCCCCCGAGGGGACTTCGACCTTGCGCCGGACCGACCATGCCGGCGTCTCGAAGCGCAGTGCGACGCGCCCCGAGAACTCGCCGACGATCGCGAAGTTTCCCGCCTCGTCGACGGGCGAGGTCGCGCCGGGGACGCCCTCGATGGACACCGTCACCGCCCCCGGGGCGAAGCCGCGCACGCCGTCGCTCCTCGCGGCGTCGAGCGTACCCGCCGCTGCTCCGGTCACGCTCTCGACGTTTCCCGACACCGACGCGACGATTCCGGTCCCGATCGGGCCGCCGTCGCATCCGTCCGCAGCGGCGACCATGAGCAGGAGTGCGAGCAGGTTCGTTGCGGGCGTCCTCATTTCGCTCCCCGAAGGGCGTCCCTGGCGCGCGTGATGCGCCCCGGCAGTCGCCCGGGCGCCGTCGTGGCGGCGGCTTCGCCGGGCGCGGCGGGCTCCAGCGGCTCCTCGAAGTAGTAGGTGGCGACGACGACGCGCGAGCGGCGGCCTCCCGGGGCTTCCGGGTTGCGGTCCCGGTCGCGCGCGGCGAGCAGCGCGTTGGCCTCCCGGATGAGCGACTCGCCCGCGACCCCGGTGTCGCGCCGCAGGTCGGGGAGCGAGTCGGCACCGATGTTGTCGTAGACGACCTTGCGGTGGAACCAGGGTTCGCCCGGCGACTCCAGGTTGTGGACGATGGTGTCGAAGATCTCGCCCGGATCGCTTCCGAGCAACTCGAGCTTGCCCTCGACGCCGCGCACCGAGATGTTGGCCTCCCGGACGAGTTCCACGCGACCGTCGTCGGACATGACGACCGCGCCGCTGCGCAGCATCTCGTCGAGCACCGAACGCACCGGGCCGTCGAAGCCGGCCTCGCCGACCAGACGGGAGAAGCTCGACTGGCGGGATCCGGTCACCTCGTAAGGAAGCGGCTTCGCGCGGTGCTGGCGGTCGGCATAGGGAGGCCCCGCCATCCAGCGGCCGATCACCCGGGTGACGATCGTCTCCTCGAGTCGAAGCGAGGCCCGCTCGAGCGCGGGGAGTTCGCGCAGGCGTGCGACTTCCTTGCGGTGGATCCCGGTCACCAGGGAGATGCGGCTGTCGGTCGGATGCTTGTGCGGGAGCGCGAAGTCGGTCGCCGCCACCTCGACGAAGAGCGAACGGAGGATGTCGTCGAGCACCGGGTAGGTGATCTCCCAGTGCAGGAGTCGGCGGACCAGGGGGCGCAACAGTCGGCGCACCGAGGGGATGAGTTTTTCGCGTGGCAGGCGGGGCGGCATGGGATTGACCGTCGTAACGTCCGTTATCAGGTTCCCGGACCGGCTCGCCACGTGTTCCGACGAGCCGGTCCGGCCGACGTCCGGGCTGCCCCCGATGGGGGAAGCGCGACCCGCGACGCCGGCCGGCCGGCTCCCGTTCCGCCCGTTGCGGAACGAACCGAGTGACGGATGGGGGATGACGTCACTCGGCGGAAACCTCCCGCCCCTCCGCGGCGACGCCAACGGCGCCGCCGCAGAGGGGCGAGAACCCTCGACGGGAGGTGAAGCGCACGCGCGGGTGCGGGTGCCGAGGGTTTCGCGCGCGTTCATCGGCTCCGGGCGGGCGACCGGTCGCGACCCGCCGGAGCGCACTGCGTCCGACCGCGGCCCCACCCGCGGCGGCCGCGGCGCGCCCGGCCGGTTCGCTCCATCCTGCCGCGCGGCGGTCCGGAGCCGTAGATGTCCAGAAAGAGATCACGCGACCCGCCGCTCCTTGCGGCGCGAGGGGCGGATGCGCTTGCGGGGCGTGGTCAGCTTGGAGATCATCGTGGCGATCCGCCGCGCACTCGGCGGCCGGGGACCGACCCGTTCCCCCGACTCGAGTCGTGCGAAGATCCGGCGACGCACCATGTCCCCGTCGAGCGACAGCGCATCACAGATGCTCTGGAAGGTGAACGCGTAGGACGTGTCGTTCGAACGCATCCAGCACTCGGCGTGGGCGCCCCGCAGCCGCATCTTCACGTTGCGGGAGCGTCGCGACGCCTCCATGCAGGCGATGGCGTTTTCGAGCACCGCGATCATGAGGGCCCGCACCCCGCGCATGGGGTGGCCTTCCCCGCTGGAACCCAGGAGCTGTTCCGGGAGGATCGGGCTCCAGGCCCTTCCCTCGTCCCCGTGTCTGCTGAATCTCTCCATGAAAATGGGAACTATCCCCTTTTTTCTACCCGCGCAAGAGGGAAACTGTGGCGGCGAGGAAAAACCGGCCGGGGCCGATGCGGCGTGGCCGGCGGCCGTCCCGATCATGGGCCGGCTGGAGGCTGGCACCAGCCGCCGCCTGCTCGGGGGTCTGCGGACCCTTCCTGCTCGACAGTCGGTCCCGGGACTCCGGCCCTCGGTGCCGCTGGTGCTGCCAGCGGTGACGGAGGGCCTCGTGGCGCGGGCTCGGTGCGTGTTCACCGCCTGCCGTTCCGTCTGGCCCGGTCGCAACACCTAGCCTAGCGAAGCCGGAAGTCCGCGGGGTCGGGCCGGCGGGTCCAGCGCCAGTAGTCGAGCAGGCGGAAGGGGGAGGTCGTGACCACCCGCCCGCGGGAATTCTTGTACCAGCTCGTCATTCCCGGGTGGGACCACACCGTCCGGCCCATGCGCTCGTCGAGGCGGCGGTTCCAGTCGTCGCAGGCCTCCGCGCGGCATTCGAGCGCCCCGGCACCGCTTTGGAGAAGCGTCTGCAGGCAGCCGCTCACGTAGCGCACCTGGCATTCCGAGTGGAAGACGATGCTGCCGGCATGCGCGAGGTTCGTGCCCGGTCCGTAGAGGCAGAAGAGATTCGGAAAGCCGGGAACCGTGATGCCGAGGTGCGCCCTGGGATCGTCGCCCCAGAGCGCGCCGAGGCGCACGCCGTGGCGACCCGTGATCTCCATCGGCAAGAGGAAACGCGTCGCGTGGAAGCCGGTCGCGAAGACGATCGCGTCCACCTCGTGGCGGGTTCCGTCCGCGCAGAAGATCGCGTCGCGCGTCACCTCGCGGATCGCCGTGGTCACGAGTTCGACGTTCGGACGCCTGAGCGTCGCGAGCCAGCGGCCGTCGTCCTGCAGCATGCGCTTGCCGAAAGGGGGGTAGGTAGGCAGCACTTTCGCGAAGAGTTCGGGATCGTCGCCGACCTGTGCCCGTAGGTACTCGGTGAAGAACTCGCGCATCGCGTCGTTCGCCGCGTTCACCGCGCGCTCGGGATGGGGCCATGCGGGGTCGATCTCGAGCGAGGGCATCAAGCCGTCCGACCCCGGCCAGAAGCAGAGAAACCGGTACCAGCGGCCGTAGTAGGGCATGTGGCGCAGTAGCCACTTCATGCCCTCGCTCACCCGGCGGTGATAATTCGGGTTCGGTCTCATCCACGCGGGCGAGCGCTGGAACACGAGCAGCCGCGCGGCCGACGGCGCGAGTTCGGGGACAAGCTGTAGGGCGGTGGCGCCGGTGCCGACGACGGCGACGCGCCGCCCCCGGAGATCGCAGTCGTGGCGCCATGCGGCGGTATGAAACGCGGGTCCGGCGAATCCGTCGAGGCCGGGGAATCCGGGGATCTTCGGCTGATTGAGCTGCCCGACCGCGCTCACGATCGCGTTGGCCTCGAGCGTTTCCTCGCCTCCGTCGCGGCCGCGCACGACGACGCGCCAGAGGGCGGCGGCGTCGTCCCAGTTGGCGGAGACGACCTCGGTGCGCAGCCGCAGGTGCGGACGGAGGCCGCGGCGGTCGGCGCAGCCCTCGAAGTAGGCGCGCAACTCGGGCTGGCGGCAGAAGAACTCGCTCCAGTCCGGGTTGGGCTCGAAGGAGTAGCAGTAGAAGTGGTTCGCCACGTCGACCCGGCATCCCGGGTAGGTGTTCTCGAACCAGGTGCCGCCGATGCCGTCGTTCTTCTCGACGATCACGTGGGGGATGCCCGCCTCGCCGAGTCGCATCGCCATGAGCAGGCCGGACATCCCCGCTCCCACGATGAGGACGCGGAAGGCGCGCTTGCGCTCCCCGGGCACGCCCACGCCGAGCGGCACCTCGCGGGCATCGCGTCCGTCGAGCGCCATCTCCTCGAGCATCATCGGGACGTAGTCCTCGGGGACGTCTTCGCCCACGACGAACGACATCATCTCGCGGATGGTCGCGTCGGACGGGGGCGGGGGCAGCGTACAGCCCCGGTCGCGGTAGGCGCGCAGGGCTTCGAGCGCGATCCGGCGCACGTCCTGCTTCGCCGCCTCGTCGAACGAGCCCTGGGAATCCCCCGTCACCGCCCGACCGGGACGGATCGGGCCGCGGAGCAGGGCCGGATCCCCGGTCACGTGCACGAGCGACGCGATCAGGGTGGGGAGGCTCGCGCTGCGCAGGGCCGTGGCGATGAACTCGTCGCTCTCGGTGATCGGTTGGTGCGCCGGACGGACGGGGGTGCCCATGGGATCGTTCTCGTGACGGGCCGCGTCGTTGCCGCGTCGGCGGCGGAACCGCTCGGCCCCTGGCACCCTAGTCCGTCGGTCGGCTCGAATGCCAGCGCGCGCCCGGGCACGCGGGTGCCCCAGGCCGGACCGGCCACACGGCCCGTCGGTTGGCCGTCGGTTGCCGGCGCGGTGCTTCCTCGGGCATGACGGGGTCGCCGCCCGCGACCATGTCCGGTCGCCGACGGGCCTGCACGACCGGAGGGAGCCAGGATGAAAATCGAGGACATCGCCGCCATCGCCAGGAAGTTCGCCGCCCCCTACCGCGTCACGGCGGGCAAGCGCTTCCGGCTCGAGAACTTCGATCCCGGCGATACCGGCTCGCTTCAGCGGGAGGACAAGCCGCGCGCGAAGGAGGCCCTTCAGCGCGGCATCGACGCCATGCGGGAACTGCAGGACAAGCTCTACGCGCAGAATCGCTGGGGCGTGCTCCTGATCTTCCAGGCGATGGACGCCGCCGGAAAGGACGGTGCGATCAAGCACGTCATGTCGGGCGTCAACCCGCAGGGCTGCCAGGTCGCCGCCTTCAAGGCCCCCTCGAACGAGGAACTCGACCACGACTTCCTCTGGCGCTGCAACAAGCAGCTCCCGGAGCGGGGGCGTATCGGCATCTTCAACCGCTCCTACTACGAGGAGGTCCTCGTGGTGCGGGTTCACGAGGACCTCCTCGCCCGCCAGCGACTGCCCGCGACGCGCCTGTCGCGCAACGTCTGGAAGGAACGCTTCGAGGACCTCCGCGCCTACGAGCGCTACCTCGATCGCAACGGCATCCTGGTGCGCAAGATCTTCCTGAATGTCTCGCGCGCGGAGCAGAAGAAGCGCTTTCTCGAGCGCATCGACCTCCCGGAGAAGAACTGGAAGTTCGAGAGCGCCGACGTCCGGGAGCGCGGCCTCTGGAAGGAGTACATGGCCGCCTACGAAGAGGCGATTCGAGCGACGGCGACGCCCGAGTCGCCGTGGTTCGTCGTTCCGGCCGACAACAAGTGGTTCACCCGCGTCGTGGTCGCCGCGGTCGTGATCGACGCGTTGGCCTCGCTCGACCTGCGCTACCCGGAGGTGGACGACGCCAAGCGCAAGGAACTCGCCGGGGCGCGGCGCACGCTCATGGCTGAGAAGAAGTGAGAGCGCTCTCCGGCCGGTGCGGCCTTGCGTGACGCGCCCGTCCCGCGGCGACGGGTGCTGCGCCTGCTGCGCGCCCTCGTCCTGGCGGTCGCGATCCTGCTGCTCTGGCAGCGACTGCTCGCGCACTCGGTGCGCGCGGACCGCGAGGCGCTGAGGCGCGCGGTCCGGGAATACTGCCGTCACGAGTTGGGGCAGCCCCGGTCGGCGCCGTCGGTCGCGGCCATGGCGGAGGCCTTCGAGGGTTGCGACGACTTCGACGTGGCGTCGGTGGAGGTGGCCGGTGGCCTGAGCGACCCGGTGATCGTCCGCATCGCGATCGGGCGCGGGCCCCGCTTTCCGCTCGACCGCGAGGTGGTCGCCCTGCGCGATGTGGCGATCGGCTTCCCGGTCGTCTCGGCGCTGTTCGGACTCGCCTCGGGCCGCTGGCACTGGAATCCCTTCGTCGCCTACTCCGACCTCACGTTCCGCGGGAGTTTCTAGTTTCGACCGGCCTTGTCGGCCGCGGCCAGCGGGGCTACTCCTTTGGTCGTGCCGTTGGTTCCGTCGGATCGCGACCGTCTTGCCCGCGAGGTGCACCTGGGGCCGCGTCCGGTGCACGGCGGCGACCTCGACGTGTGCCTCGTCTACCCGAACGTCTACCCGGTCGGGATGGCGAACCTGGGCTTTCAGGCCGTCTACTCGATCCTCGCCGCCCACGGCGTCTCGGTCGAAAGAGCGTTCCTGCCGGATGCGGGAGCGTCCCGGCGGGCGCGTTCGCTCGAGAGCGGGCGCCCGCTCTCCTCGTTCGACGTGCTCGCCTTCTCGATCTCCTTCGAGTCCGACTACGTCCACCTGGTCGACCTCCTGGCCGGCGCCGGACTCGACCCCTGGCGCGCCGGACGCGACGAGCGCGCACCGCTCGTCATGGCGGGTGGTCCGGCGACCTTCCTGAACCCCGAGCCGATCGCGCCCTTCGTCGACCTGTTCCTGATCGGCGAAGCCGAGGAGATGCTCGTCGACTGGCTCCGCGCGGTGCGGGCCTGCGGCGGCCGCTCGGTCGGTCGACCGGGGATGCTCGAGGCCTCGGCCGACGTCGGGGGCGCCTACCTGCCGGATCGTCGCACCCCCGGGGACGATACCGCACCGCGGGTGCGTCGCCGCTACGTCGCGCGCCTCGACGATGCGCCGACCCAGACCCGCATCCTCACCCCCGAGGCGGTCTTCGGCGACATGTTCGTCGTCGAGGCGAGCCGCGGCTGCGAGTGGGGCTGTCGCTTCTGCGCCGCGGGCTTCATGTACCGGCCGGTGCGCCACCGCAGCGAGGAGTCGCTGCGCAGGACGGTCATCGAGGAGGCGCTTCCGCAGCGCAGGACGGTCGGCCTGGTCGGCGCGGAGATGGCGAGCCAACCGGGCATCGCGGCGCTCTGCAGCGAGATCGCCCGGCGCGGCGGCCGCGCCTCGCCCTCGTCGCTCAAGGCCGACCTGGTCGGCCCCGAACTCGCGGCGGCCCTCGGCAGCGGCGAGACGCGCTCGGTGACGATCGCTCCCGAGGCGGGCAGCGAGCGCATGCGGCGGGTGATCAACAAGAACCTGACCGAGGAGGAGATCCTGCGCGCGGCGACGCTGCTCGCCGGCAGCGGCGTGCGCGCGCTCAAGCTCTACTCGATGATCGGGCTTCCGACCGAGACCGACGCCGACGTGACGGCGATCGCGGATCTCGCCGCCTTGATCCGCGCCCGGCTGCCGGGCGGCGTCGGGCGCATCACGCTGTCGATCAATCCGTTCGTGCCCAAGCCCTGGACACCCCTGCAGTGGGAGCCGATGGAGGACCTCCGGGTCCTGCGGGACCGCGCGCGGCTCCTGCAATCGGCCGCCTCCCGGATTCCCGGCGCGACGGTCGACTTCGAGTCGCCGCGCGACGCGTTCTGGCAGACGCTGCTCTCGCGCGGCGATCGCTCGGTGGCCACGCTGATCTTCGCGGCGCACCGCGAGGGCGGGCGCTTCTGGCCGGTCGTACAGGGGGCGCGTCGCGCACGCGGCGCCGACGGACTGCCCGACCCGGACCACTTCGTCCACCGTCGCTGGGATGCGGCGGAGCGCCTGCCGTGGGACTTCATCGACCACGGCGTCGACAAGCGCTTTCTGCTCTCGGAATGGCGCAAGGCGCTGCTCGAGCGCGAGACCCACCCCTGCGACGTGGCGACCTGCACCTCGTGCGGCGCCTGCTGAGCCGAGCTACGCAAATGGTGCTCGGGACCGGAGTGGACCTGGTCGAGATCGCGCGGATCGAGCGCGCGACCGCGGGAGCGCACGGCGAGCGCTTTCGAGAGCGCGTATTCACGCCGCGGGAGCGCCGCTATTGCGAGGGTCGGGGGCGGGGTCGCGTGGAGAGCTACGCCGCCCGTTTCGCGGCCAAGGAGGCGGTGATGAAGGCGCTCGGTGTGGGCTGGGGCCAGGGTGCCGGATGGCTCGACATCGAGGTCGTGCGCGACCCCGACGGGCCGCCGCGCCTCGAGTTGACCGGCCGGGCGCTTGGGACCGCGCGGGTCCGCGGCGTGCGGCGCTGGTGCCTGTCGCTCTCCCATGCGGCGGGGACGGCGATCGCCTTCGTCGTCGCCGAGGACTAGGCCGCGGCGGCGACGGGCGGGTTCAGTCCGGCGACGTCTCCATGAGCAGGAGCAGTGCTGCCACCGCCGGGATGCCGCCGAAGAGTCCGGCCAGTCCCCAGAGGCGTCGGTCGCGGCCGGTCATGGCCGCGAAGAAGTGCAGGGTGATGCCGTAGGTGATCTGCATGGTGATCGCGGTCGCGGCGAGCACCGTGGGCTCGTCGCGCAACTGCGGGGCGACGAAGAGCAGCCCGCTCAACCAGCCGAGCAAGTTCGTCACCGCACTCACCTTGACCACCCCATGGCGCGACTGTAGTGCAAGGCCGACCGTCGGGCGAATGGATCCTCGAGAGGAGCGATCATGTCGAAAGGCAGGGCAGCGGACAGTCTCTGGCAGCGCCTGCTGGGCGTGGGCGAGGATCGGATGGGCAGCCTGCTGGGCGACCTCCTGTCGAGCCCCCAGGTCGCCGAGGCGCTGGGCGCCACGCTCAACCGGGCGGCGCGCACGAAGGGTACGGTCGACCGCAACATGCAGGTGCTGCTCTCGACCTTGAACGTCCCGAGCCGCCAGGACCTCTCGGCGTTGAATGCCAAGGTCGAGGCGCTCCAGGGCAGCCTGGTCAACCTGAACATCAAGCTCGACCGCCTGATCGCGGCCAACACGCCGGCCCCGCAGGCGACGGGCGCGGACCGCGCGGCGCCCCGCCGCCGGCCCCGCCAGGTCGCGCGCGCCACGCCCAAGCCGCGTCGCTGAGCGGTCACCCGGCGGGCCGACGGCGCTTCGCCCCTCCGCCGGCGGGATCGTTGGGTCGCAGGTCGGCGCCGAGGCGCAGGGCGAGCCCGGTGATCTCGGCCAGCGTGACGGGAGCCGGTCGCAGCGCCGGAAGCTCGAGCCAGTGCCGCGGCGCCGTGCCGCCGCGCCGCAGGTCGAGGTCGTCAAGGCCGTCGCGCAGGCGATCCACCACGCGCCGCTGGCCCTCGGCGATCGTCTCTAGGTTGCGGGCGCACTCGGCGACGCGCCGCGAGATCCCGGGCGGCCACTCTTCGCCTGCCGTCGACGCACGCCGCCGCCCGGGCGGGCGTACGGCCGGCGGCGTGGCGTCGAGCGAGAACATGCGATTCAGGACGACGGCGTCGCAGCGGATGCCGAGCCGATCGACCTCGCCCGCGAAGGCGAGGACGTCGTCGGCCGCGTGCGGGTCGGGCGCGGCCACGAGCGCGTAGCGCGTCGTCGGCGCGTGCAGGAGGTCGCGGATCGCGGCGGCCCGGTCGCGAAAGCGCGGCGCCACCTCCGAGAAGTCCGAGGCGAGCGAGGAGAGGTCGCGCATGAGCGTGAGACCGGTGAGTCGCTCGAGGGCCGCGACGACGCCGGCGAGCAGGCCGCGCGCGAGCCGCGAGGTCGCGTTGCCGAGGATCCGGCCGGGTTCCTCGAGGTACTCGAGTGCCCGCGACTGAAGCAGGGCGAGGATCTTCTGGGGCGCATCGAAGAGTTCGAGCGCATGGCTCGCCGGCGGCGTGTCGACGACCACCAGGTCGTGCTCCGGACTCCGGGCGAGGTCGAGCACCTGTTCGAGGGCCATGTAGGCGTCGGAGCCGGCGAAGGCCCCGGCCACGTTGCGATAGACCGGGTTGCGCACGATCCGCTCGGCGAGGGCGGCGTCGGTCGCGAGGCGCCGCACGAGGTTGTCGAACAATCCCTTCGCATCGAGCAGTACGGCGTCGAGCGAGCCGCGCGCCGTGGCCGGCAACGGCACCGGGTGGAGAACTCCGGGGCGGTCGGGAAGTTCGAGCGCATCCTTCAGTCGGGCCGCCGGGTCGACTGTCAGGACGGCCGTGCGGCGGCCCGCCATGGCGGCCGCGATCGCCAGCGCCGCCGCCGTGGTGGTCTTGCCCACGCCACCCGAGCCGAGGCAGACCAGCACCCGCGTCTCGCCGAGCCAGTCGCCCGGGGTGAGGCCGCCGGCCGGTTCGCCCGCGCCGCGTTTCGTCCGACTCATGGAAGGACCTCGTCGAGGGCGTCGGCGATCGGGTCGAGGTGTTCCAGCCGCATCTCGGGGTCGAAGAGGAACGGCAACTCGAGCGGCGGTTCGCCGGTGCCGCGGCGCAGGGCGAGGACCTGCGACTGCTCGTCCTCGCGTCGCCGCAGGAAGTAGCGCGCAGCCGCGAGCGGCCCCGGGGCGCCGACACGGTCGCTCCCGGCCTCGTGCAGCCGCTCCTCGTCCGCCTTCGTGAAGCGTCGCGGGAAGACCGCGTTCACGACCGGGCGCGCGAGCGGCACCCCGGCCTCGTCGCGCAATCGCTGGTGGAGTTCGATCGCCTCCGCGACCGCCCAGGCCTCGGGCAGCGCGACGACGATCGCGGTCGTGCGTCCCGGGTCGTGCAGCCACTTCGAGATCCGCTGCAGGGACTGTGCGAGGGGGCCGACCGAGGCGATCCCGCCGAGGGTCCCGGGCGTCGCGAAGAGTGGTGCCGAGTGCCCGCTCGCGGGTGCGTCGAGGATAATACGGTCCCAGCCCGCGCGTCGGAACCCGCGCGGTTCGAGCCAGTCGAGCACCTGCGCCAGCATCGCCGCCTCGGCGATGCCGGGTACCGCGGCGGCGACGATGCGGAAGGTGTCGCTCGCGAGCAGGGCGCCGGAGAGGGCGCGCAGCGGCATGATCGAGTGGACGAACACCGAGAGTGCATGATCGGCGTCGAGCGCCACCGCGTCGAGCCGTTGCGAGACGCGCTGCGGCTCGGGGCCGAGTTTCGACGCGGCGAGCACGTGGGCGAGCCGCCCCGGCGAAGCCATCTCGACCAGCAGGGTGCGCAGGCCGCGTCGCGCGGCCGCCCGTCCAAGCGCCGCGGTCACCGTGGTCTTGCCGACGCCGCCCTTGCCGGTGACGATCACGAGGCGCACGCCGACCACCGCGTGTCCGTAGTGCACGGTCGAGAGGCCGTCAACGCTCGCCCGCCGTTGCCTCCCCCGCCGGCTCGGTTGGCCGGGTGCGGGTTTTGCATTCGACGGAGGCCGTGGCACCCTTGCGCGCATGGACTACGAACTCACGGTCGGTGAAGCGGCCTGGCGTGACGAGGTGCGGGCCTTCATTCGCGAGAACGTCGATCCGGGCCTCGCGAGCGAGACGCGGCTCAAGGGCAACGAGGGGCGCGGCCCTCTCGCGCTCCGTTTTCACCGCGCGCTCCGCGACGCCGGCTGGTGGGGCATCGCCTGGCCGAAGCAGTACGGCGGGCTCGAGAAGAGCGCGGTCGAGCAGTGGATCTTCATCGACGAGATCGAATCGGCCGGGGCGCCGATGCTGCCGTTGACCGTCACCTCGGTCGCGCCGACGATCATGCGCGTCGGCGACGAACAGCAGAAGCGCGAGTGGCTGCCCCGCATCAACGCCGGCGAGATCGACTTCGCACTCGGCTACTCCGAGCCTGAGGCCGGCACCGACATGGCGTCGTTGCGCACCCATGCGGTCCTCGACGGCGACGAGTGGGTGGTCAACGGGCAGAAGATGTGGAACACGATGGCCCACACGGCGACCCACAACTGGCTCGCCGTGCGCACCGAGCCCGATGCCCCCAAGCACAAGGGCATCTCCATGATGATCGTGCCGATGGATGCGCCCGGCGTGAGCGTCCAGCCGATCTGGGTCTGGCCGGGGCTGCGCACCAACGCACTCTTCCTCGACAACGTGCGCGTGCCGCGCAGCTACCTGGTCGGCGAGCGCGGTGCCGGCTTCTACTACGCGGCGATGGCGCTCAACTTCGAGCGGCTGGCGATCGGCTCGGTCGGCATGGGCCGACGCATGTTCCGCAACCTGGTGCAGCTGGTGCGCGAGCGCGAGGTGGACGGCCGTCCGCTGAAGGACGAACCCTGGGTGCGCGACCGGCTCGCCCGACTGCAGGTCGACCTGGAGGCGGGGCGGATGCTGGGCCTGGAGACCGCGTGGGCGCTCGAGCAGGGGCGGATGCCGGCGGCCGAGTCGTCGATGGCGAAGGTGTTCGTCTCCGAGCTGGTGCAGCGCATCGCCGACGCGGGTTGCGAGATCCTCGGTCTCGACGGGCAGTTGCACCCCGAGGAGCCGAGCGCGCTCGTCGAGGGACGCATGCAGTGGCTGTATCGCATCGCGCCGATGCTCGCCTTCGGCGGAGGCACGAACGAGGTGCAGCGCGACATCATCGGCTTCCTCGGCTACGGGTTGCCGCGCAAATGAGGCCGGAACCATCAACGGAGCAGCGCGAACTCCAGGCCGCCGCGCGCGAGGTGCTCTCCCGCGAGGTCGACCCGGACAAGCTCCTGCGCTGGGAGTCCGACGCGACGGGTTTCGATCCAGCCCTTGGGCGCACGGTCGCCGACTTGGGCTGGATCGCCCTCGGACTCCCGGCTGCCGCGGGCGGCGGCGGCGCCGACCTGGTGGACGTCGCGAGCCTGGTCGAGGAGTGCGCGCGTGGACTGTTGCCCAGACCGCTCCTCGGGGCGATCCGTTCGGCCAACGTGCTCGCGGCCATCGCCCCGGACGATCCGCTGCTCGGGCCGATCGGGCGCGGCGAGAGCCGCCTCGCGGTCGCCATCGACGAGATCCGGGATCGCGACCCAGGGCGCTTCTCGACGCGCCTCGGCGGATCGCCCGCGGCGCGCATCGTGAGCGGCGGCAAGGCCTACGTGCCCGACGCGGCGGAAGCGGAGTTCCACCTGGTCGCTTCGCGCGCGGCAAGCCAGCCGGTGTTCGTCGTGGTGGACCGCCGCTCGGCCGGCGTGTCGTTGCAGCCCTTGCGGACCTTCGGGGGCGACCGCCAGGCGCACGTCCACTACCGGGACGCGGCGGTGGTGCGCGAGATCGCGTCGGCGCGCGGCGGCGCGGACGTCCTCGACCGGGTGTGGCGCGTGCAGACCGCGCTCGCACTCGCCGAGATGACCGGCGGCATGAGCGCGGTGCTCGACATGACCGTCGAGTACGTGAAGCAGCGCGAGCAATTCGGCCAGAAGATCGCGATCTTCCAGGCCGTTCGCCATCAGGTCGCGGACATGGGAACCACCCACACCGCGGCGCGCCACCTCGCCTGGCAGGCGATCACCCGGATCGCCTCGGGTCGCGAGCGCGACATGGAGATGACGAGTGCCGTCGCCTGGGTCGGACAGGCGTTCAAGCGGATCTGCTGGGCGGCGCACCACCTCCACGGCGGGGCCGGTTTCGTCGTCGAGCACCGCCTGCGCTTCCACAGCGAACGGGCGCAGAGCCTGTGCGTCCGCTACACGCCAGAGGCGCCCGCGCTGCGCGAGATCGCGGCAGCACTTCTCGACGCACCCGTCTGACCGGCGGCCGCCGGGCAGGTAGGGGCCGATCGGGAGCGGAGATGGCAAAGGACGGGCGCAAAACGCCGCCCCGGCGGCGCAAGCCCGAGAAGTCCCGGGCGAAGAACACGTCGCCTCCTGCCGCCGTCGCGCGGGCGACCGGGGCCGCGCCCGCTACCGGCCGGCGCGCGCGTCGTCGACCGGTCGCGTCCGGCGCGGCGGAGGCCCGGTCGCCCGAGCGCCTGCCGGAGGTCTTCCGCGGCCATCTCGCCCGTCTCGACGCGCTCATCGCCGAAGTGGAGCGGCAGGCGGGCGCACCGACCGAGAGGAGCGGGCAGATCGCGGTCATCGCCGAGCGTGCGCTCGACGGCTACGCCGAACTGGCCCGGTGGGCCGAAGACGCGTTTCGCGGCGTCGCGCCGGGCGGCAGGTCCGGACGCGACACCCCGGCCCCGTCCTCCTGGCTCGAGATGCTGGGGTCCTTTCCGCCGCTCGCAGCCCTCCTGCCCGGCGAAACCGGCCCGAACGACGCGGAGGATGTTCGGCCGTCGGCGGCGCGGGGCGGACTCGGCGCGATCCTGGGGGGCCGCGTGAGGTCCCTGCTCGCTGCGGCGAAGCCGGCCGGTCCGGACGAGCGGGGCGTCGCTGGGACGAAGCCCAAGGTCAAGCCGGCCAATCGGCGACTGCGCCCGCGCGCCGCCGCGCCGCCGACGCCGAAGACCCGTCGTCGCTCCCCCGGTAAGTCGTAGGCGCTGCGGCGGGGCTTGCCCGCGCGCAGCGGGGCGAGCCGAACGGCGCGGGTGCCTGCCGCGGGGCCGGATGCGCCGCTGCCGGACGAAGGACCGCCCACTCCGGCGGCAACTGCTGCCCGCTAAACAGGCACGCATCCGCAAGGGCGGCATCGCGGCGTGGGTTTCCGCCCGATCCGGCCGACTTCGCGGTGGCATGTGCGTTGCTGGGTCAGGCTGCGCGCCCCGAGCGCAGCATGGCGGCCGACGAACCTGGAGGAAACCATCATGAGATCGACCTTGACGAGACGAGTGATCGGAATGCTGGCCTGTGCGGCCCTCGCGTTTCCCGCCTTGGGCTGGGCGGCAGAAGAAGCGGAGGACGTCGACCAGAAGCCGGGCGCCGCGCCCGTGGAGGCCGCTCCGTCCCGCAACCTCGGCCCGGGCTACTACGAGGCCCCCGTGATCTCGACGCTCAGCAACAAGGGCGCTGGCTGGGACCTCGGCAAGTCGCTGTTCGGGGACGAGTCGCTCTACGACATCGGGGGATGGGTACAGCAGAGCACCTACACCAACTCCGACGGCCTGTTCGACAAGCACCCCAACGGGTTCCGCAATCAGCAGAGCTGGCTCTACGCCGAGAAGAAGGTCGACGGCAAGAACGGCTTCGACCTCGGCGGCCGCGTCGACTTCGTCTACGGCACCGACGCTCAGGACACGCAGGCCTTCGGCAACCGCTTCGGCAAGTACGACTTCTCGGGCCGCATGACCAAGGGCATCTACGGCTTCGCGATTCCACAGGCCTACCTCGAAGCGGCCTACAAGGACGTCTCCGTAAAGGGTGGTCACTTCTATACGCCGCTAGGCTACGAAGTCGTGCCCGCGACCGGGAACTTCTTCTTCAGCCACGCGATGACCATGTACCTGAGCGAGCCCTTCACCCACACCGGTGCTCTCGCGAGCTACACCGGCATCGAGAAACTCACGCTGTGGGGCGGCTACACGCTGGGCTGGGATACCGGCTTCGACCAGTACAAGGGCGGCAACAACTTCGTGGGCGGCCTGAGCTACGCGCCCTGGGACTGGCTGTCGGCCACCTACCTGCTCACGGCCGGCGACCTCGGCTGGATCGGTTCGGGCTACACCCACAGCATCGTGATCAACACCAAGCCGTACGAGAACCTTTCCTACGTCCTGTTGAGCGACCTGACCCAGATCGACAACGGCGACGGCCACTACAATACGGCCGGCATCACGAACTACCTGCTCTACTCGATCATGGACGAACTCGGCGTGGGGGCCCGGGCGGAGTGGTACCGCAACCAGTCGGTCGACTATTACGAGGTCACCGCGGGCTTCAATATCAAGCCGCTGCCGAACCTGACGCTGCGCCCCGAGGGTCGCTACCAGTGGGGGCCCGGTTCGACCGAGAGCGCGAACAATCCGGCCGGCCTGCCGGTGAACACGGGCATCTTCGGCATGGACGTGATCCTGAGCTTCTGAGCGAACGTTCCGACGTCGACGGCCACGACCGGTCGGCGCGGATTCCAGGCGGCGGCTTCCTGCACGGGAAGCCGCCGCGCTCGCGTGGCCGTCTTGCTTCCCGCGCCCGGCAACCGTACCCGCGAGAGGTGGCGGGCCGACGGGGCATCGATCCCGGGGCGTGGTGCAGGTCGCGCCCCGGCCCGGGCGGGGGCACGATCCACCGGCGCGGGGCGTGCCGGGCACTTCTGCTCGCCTTGGTCGTCGTGTCTGCCGGCTCCACGGGTGCCGCGTCGACGCTTCCCGCAGCACCCCCGGCTGGTTCACCCGTGCCGGCGGTTGCGGCGGATGGGTCCCCGGCGCTTCCCGCCACGCCGCTCCCGCCGCCTTTCGTCGACCAGCCGGTTCCCCCGGTCGATGGCGCCCGCCGCATCGTCTCGCTCGCCCCGTCGGTCACGGAGACGATCTTCGCCCTCGGCGCCGAGGATCGCCTGGTCGCCGTTTCCGACCAGTGCGAGATCCCGCCCGGGGCGCGCGAGTTGCCGCGCGCGGGCAGTTATCTCGAACCCTCGGTCGAGACGATCCTCTCCCTGCGACCGGGCGTCGTTCTCGGCGTGCCGACCCCGAGCAACCGCGTCGCCGTCGAGCGCCTGCGCACGCTCGGCGTGCCGGTCGCGATGGTCGGCGAGGCGACGCTCGAAGATGCGTGGCGCGCGATGATCGAGGTCGGCCGCTGGGTGGGAAGGGAGCCGGAGGCACGCACGCTGGTCGAGCGCCTGCGCCGCGAGATCGAGGAGGTGCGCGTGCGCAGCGCGCACCGTGGGGCGCGTCGCGTACTCTTCGTGGTCGGACACGATCCGCTGCTGGTCGTCGGCGAGGGAACGTTCCTCGACGAGTTGCTGCGCGCGACGGGTGCGACCAACGTCGCCGCAGGGGCGGGCCAGCGCTGGCCCCGACTGTCCCTCGAAGCGGTGGTGGCCGGCGCGCCCGACGTCATCCTCGACGGCGCGATGGGTTCCGAGGGAGGTTCGGCCCTGTTCGCCTGGTGGAAATCCTTCGAATCGCTGCCGGCCGTCCGCGAGAAACGGATCCGCCCGGTCCGGTCGGCCTCGCTGCTGCGCCCGGGGCCCCATCTCGGCGAATCGGCCCGCGAGATCGAGACCCTGGTGTGGGAAGGCACGCTTCCTTTTGTACCCCCGGCCCGGGAGTCGACGGCGGCGGTGCCGTCCGCAGCGGGCGGCGGTCACGGGGCGGGGGCCCCGTGAACTCGTCGGCAGTCGCGCGCCGCGGTCCGGGTCGCGCTGCGGTCCTGCACCTGCTCGGCCTGCTGGTGCTCGTGGCGGTGATCCTCGCCGCGCTTTCGGTGGGCCCGGTGCGCATCGACCCGCTCGCCGCCTGGCGGGCCCCGGCCGACGACCCCGCGCACGTCATCCTCGTCGGTGCGCGGGCCCCGCGCATCCTTCTCGCGGCGCTCGTCGGCGGCGCGCTCGGTCTCGCCGGAGCAGGTCTGCAGGCCTTGTTGCGCAACCCGCTCGCCTGCCCGCACGTCCTCGGCATCTCCGGTGGCGCCGCGCTCGCGGGCATCGCCGCAACCCTGCTCGTGCCGATCGGGGCTGCGGGGGCCGCCTTCGGGGGCCGTGGGGCGCTCATGGTCGTGCCGGCGGCGGCCTTTGCCGGTGCCCTCGCGACGGCAGCGCTGGTGCAGCGTGTCGCGGGCGCAGCCGGTGCGGTGAACCCGACCAGCCTGCTGCTCACCGGCGTCGTGTTCAACTCGTTCGCGGCCGCGCTCATCACCTTCGTGCACGCGCTCTCCGACGTCGATCGCGGCAGCGGGATTCTCTCCTGGGTGATCGGCGCCATCTCGGTCCGCGGCGCCGCGTGGAGCGCTCTCGCGGCGATCACCCTCGCGGCGGGGCTTCTCCTGCTTTCGTCGAGCGCCCGCGACCTGAACGTGCTCTCGCTCGGGGACGAGGGGGCGGCGAGCCTCGGCGTCGACGTGGCGAGCGCGCGGCGTCGCGTCTACCTCGCGGTCGCGCTCCTGGTGGCCGGGGCGGTTCCTTCGTCGGGCATGATCGGCTTCGTCGGTCTGATCGTTCCCCACCTGGTGCGACTTGCCGTCGGAGGCGACCAGCGGCTCCTGCTGCCGGGCTCGATGTGGGCCGGTGCCGCCTTCCTCGTGCTCGCCGACACCCTCGCCCGCACGCTGCTCGCCCCGGCCGAGCTCCCGGTGGGCGTGGTCACCGCGCTCTGCGGCGGCCCCTTCTTCCTCGTGATGCTGCGCCGCCAGGCGCTGCGCTCGACGGGGTGGGCCGACTCTTGAGTGCGATCGAGGCGAGCGGCGTCACCGTCCGCTACGGCCTCCGCGAGGCGCTGCGCCGGGTCGACGCAGCGATCGCTCCCGGGGAGATCCTGGGCATCATCGGCCCCAACGGATCGGGGAAGTCGACGCTGCTGCGCGTGCTCGCGGGGGTTCGCTCGCCCGACGAGGGCGAGGTTCGCGTCGACGGACGCCCGCTGCTCGACATCTCGGCGCGCGAGCGCGGCCGCCGGATCGCGGTCGTGCCCCAGGAGACGCACGTCGCCTTCCCGATGGAGGCGCGCGACCTCGTCCTGCTCGGGCGCGCTCCGCATACCGGCGCCTTCGGCTGGGAGGGGCCGGAGGACCATCGGGCGGCGATCGAGGCGATGCGGCGCACGGAGACGCTCGAGTTCGCCGAGCGTCCGATCGAGCAGCTCTCCGGCGGCGAACGCCAGCGCGTGGTCCTCGCACGCGCCCTCGCGCAGCAGGCCCCGGTCCTGCTGCTCGACGAACCGACCGCTTTTCTCGACCTGCGCCACGCGGTGCTGCTGCTCGACCTGGTGCGCGACCTCGCGCGCGAGGGGCGCGCGGTCGGGCTCGTCGTCCACGACCTGAATCTCGCGTCCATGTACTGCGACCGCCTGCTCCTGCTGTCGCGGGGCGAAGTCGTCGCCGCCGGCTCGGCCGCCGAGGTCCTGACATGGGCGCGCCTCTGCGCGGTCTACGAGACCGAGTTGTACGTCGCCCCCAACGACGTGACCGGGCAGACCGTGGTTCTGCCGCTCTCCCGGGAGTTCCGCGAACGACTGCGCGGCGACTAGCCGGCGGCCCCACCGCAGCGGGGCCGGGGCCCGGGCGCCTCGGCGGACCCGCGGGGTCGTGGCACGTCCCGATCGGGTCCGGGGACGTGCCCCTCCGATGGCAGTCGGGCCGGTTCGGGCCGACGAGATTCCGCGGCCGTTCGTTGACTCCCCGCTCCCCGATGGTAACACCCCAAGAGATCAACCCACCGCCCCGAGGAACGCGTGAATTTCGAGTTCGCCAACGTCCTGGTCTACATCCTCCTGGGCGCCATCACGGCCGGGCTCATGCTCGGATTGGGGTGGCTCCTGCGGCCGTCGAACCCGGAGCGCCGCAAGCTCTCGACCTACGAGTGCGGCGAGCCCCCCTCGGGGAGCGCCTGGATCAATTTCAACATCCGGTTCTACCTGATCGCCCTGATCTTCGTCGTCTTCGACGTCGAGGTGGCGTTCGTCTACCCGGTTGCCGTCGCCTTCCGGAAGTACGTGCTGGAGGGACGGGGACTCCAGGTGCTGGCCGAACTCCTGCTCTTCATCGGGATCCTGTTCGTCGGGCTGGTCTACGTCTGGGTGAAGCGCGATCTGGAGTGGCTGAAGCGGGTGCGCCCGGCCTGAGCCGGGCAGCACGAGAGGATTGAAGATGTCGCTCATCAACACGGTGCCGGAGACGGTGCTCACGACGAAGGTCGACGACCTTCTCAACTGGACCCGCAAGTCCTCGGTCTGGTACATGCTCTTCGGTCTCGCCTGCTGCGCGATCGAGATGATGCAGACCGGCGGTCCGCGGTCCGACCTCGACCGTTTCGGAGCGGTCCCGCGCGCGACGCCCCGGGTCTCCGACCTCATCATCGTGTCGGGCACCCTCACCCTGAAGATGGCGCTGCGCACCAAGTTGCTCTTCGAGCAGATGCCCGAGCCGCGCTACGCGATCTCGATGGGCAGCTGCGCCAACTGCGGCGGCCTTTTCCAACTCGCCTACTCGGTCTGCGACGGGGTCGACAAGGTGATCCCGATCGACGTGTACGTGCCGGGCTGCCCGCCGCGGCCCGAGGCTCTCACCGAGGGGCTCCTCAAGTTGCAGGACAAGATCCAGCAGGAGCGCTGGCTGGTCCGCAAGCCGGATGTCGCGGTCGCCTGATCATGGAGGCGGAACGGATTCACGGCCTGCTTCGCGAGAAGTTCGGCAACGCGATCGAGCAGGGCGTCGGAGCGGGGGACTGGCCTGTCGTGACGGTCGATGGCGCGAGCCTCGCCGGGATCGGTCGCCTGCTTCGCGATGACCCCTCGCTCGACTTCGACTGCCTGTCGAACCTCTCCGGGGTCGACCGCAAGAACGACGACCTGATCGAGGTCTGGTACCACCTCTTCTCCTACGGGAAGCGCCACCAGATCGCGCTCCGCGCGACGACCCCGCGTCCCGATCCGGTCCTGCCGACCGTCTCGCATCTCTGGCCGATCGCCGACTGGCTCGAGCGCGAGTGCTGGGATCTCCTCGGCGTGCGCTTCGTCGAGCACCCCGACCTGCGCCGCCTGCTCATGCCGGAGGACTGGGTCGGTCACCCCCTGCGCAAGGACTTCGTCGAACCCGACGAGTACCACGGGATCTCGACCCGTCGTGAAAGCCTGCTGAAGCTATGAGCACCGCGATCGACATCGATCTCCACCGCGAGGGACCGGGCGGACTCGAGACCGAGGAGATGACCCTCAACATGGGGCCGCAGCACCCATCCACGCACGGTGTGCTGCGCTTCGTGGTGAAGGCCGACGGCGAGGTCATGCGCCGCGCAATCCCCGACATCGGCTACCTCCACCGTTCGATCGAAAAGATCGCGGAGAAGGTCGGCTATCACGGATTCATGCCCTACACCGACCGCGTCGACTACGTCTCGGCGATGCAGTGCAATCAGGGATGGGCGATGGCCTGCGAGAAACTCGCCGGCATCGAGGTTCCGCGTCGCGGCGAGTACTGCCGCGTGATCGCCTGCGAGTTCGGGCGCATCGCCAGCCACCTGATTTCGGTCGGTGCGACCAGCATGGACATCGGGGCGATCACGCCGTTCACGCACGCGATCCGCGAGCGCGAGTACATCAACGACATCCTCGAGGAACTCTGCGGCGCCCGCCTGACGTTCAACTACATGCGCATCGGCGGCTGTGCCTGGGATCTCCCCCCGGGCTTCGCGAGGCGGGCAATCGCCTACCTCGACCGCTTCGAGCCGTTGATCGACGAGTACAACGAACTGATCTCGTTCAACAAGATCTACGTCGAGCGCCTGGCGAACGTGGCGCCGGTCTCCCGGGAGAGGGCGATCGCCTGGAACCTCGTCGGACCGAATCTGCGCGGCTCGGGCTTGCCCTACGACGTGCGTCGCGACGTGCCCTACTCGGCCTACCCGGACTTCGAGTTCGATATCCCGTTCGGCACCGGGGAACGGGGCACACTCGGCGACTGCTACGACCGCTACATGGTCCGCATGCGCGAGATGAAGGAGTGCTGCCGGATCCTGCGCCAAGCCATCGAGGGAATCCCTCCGGGTCCCGTGGTGGCGAAGGTCCCGCGCACCTTCAAGCCGGCGGCGGGCGCCGTCTATACGCGCGTCGAGGGCTCGCGTGGCGACATGGGCTGGTTCGTCGTGAGCGACGGCACCGCCTTCCCGGCGCGCGTCCACATCCGCACCGGTTCGTTCGCGGCGATGGCTGCGATCGAGGAACTGAGCCAGGGCCTCATGATCGCAGACCTGGTCGCGGTGATCGCGTCGCTCGACATCGTCGCCCCCGAAGTGGACCGCTAGGGCGCCCGGGGAGCCGGAGCCGACCAATGCAACAGCTTGCCGACCGACTGATCGATCACGGCTTCCTGCGTGGGCTGCCGCGCGAACTCGGTTACGTCCTCGTCGTCGCCTTCTTCGCCTTCCTGATGCTGAGCTTCATCATGACGGTGGCCGGTGTGACGAGCTGGCTCGAACGCCGCGTCTGGGCCCGCATCCAGAGCCGCGTGGGCCCCAATCGCGTCGGCCCGCAGGGGGCGCTCCAGTGGCTCGCCGACGGGATCAAGAACATCATGAAGGAGGACATCGTGCCGCTCGCGGCCGATGCGCCGCTCTTCAAGGGTGCGCCCTACCTCGCGATGATGGGTTTCTTCGGGGCGTTCGCCGTCGTTCCCTTTACGGAGAACATGATCGTCGCCGACATCAACATCGGCGTCCTTTACGTCTCGGCGGTGACCGCGCTGGTGGTCGTCGGCATCCTGATGGCGGGCTGGTCCTCGAACAACAAGTGGGCGCTGCTCGGCGGCATCCGCTCGGCGGCCCAGATCATCAGCTACGAGATCCCGGCGGCGCTCGCGATCCTGACGATCGTCCTTTTCACCGGGACGCTCAGCATGCAGGGGATCATCCGGGAACAGGGCTGGGCGCCGTGGAACTGGTTCCTTTTCGACAACCCGTTTACCTTCGTTGCCTTCTTTCTGTTCTTCATCTCGGCGCTCGCCGAGGGAAACCGCACGCCATTCGACCTTCCCGAGGCTGAATCCGAACTGGTCGCCGGCGCCTTCACCGAGTACAGCGGCCTGCGCAGTCTGCTCTTCTTTCTCGTCGAGTGGGGCAACCTCTACCTGATCGGCGCGATCTGCACGTCGCTCTTTCTGGGCGGCTGGCAGGTGCCACACTTCACCGAAAACGGCTTCGTGCTCGGCCTCGTGCAGTTCCTGACCTTCTTCCTCAAGGCCTACTTCATGGTCTTCGTCGCGATGTGGATCCGCGCGACGCTGCCCCGGGTGCGCGTGGACCAACTGATGACGCTCTGCTGGAAGTACCTGGTGCCGATCGCCTTCGCGAACATGATCTGCGCGGCACTCTACTTCGCGATCCTGCCGCACGGCAGCATTTTCGTCCGGCTCGGCATGTTCGCCTTCGGACTCGGCTTGCTGGTTCACTTCCTGAACCGCGTGCTCTTCCACCTGCGCCGCGCGAAGCCCGAACTGCACTTCAGCCCGATCGTCTGAGGCTCCGATGGGTTATTTCGACAACATACGGGAATCGGTGCGCACCATCTTCGAGGGCATGGCGATCACCGCCTCCCACATGGTGCGCAAGCCGTACACGATCCAGTATCCGGACCGCATAGACGTCCGCGTCCAGGACACGCTCCCGTTCCGCTACCGCGGACTCCTCGATGTGGACCTCGAGATCTGCACCGGCTGCCTCGCCTGCGAGCGCGCCTGCCCGATCGACTGCATCGTGATCGACGCGGAGAAGGACAAGAACACCCGCGAGATGGTGCTCAAGCGCTTCGACATCGACCTCGCCAAGTGCATGTTCTGCGGGCTGTGCTCCGAGCCGTGTCCGACCGGGTCGATTCACCACACCCCGGAGTTCGAGGGCGCCGACTACTCGCTCGAGAGCCTGATCCGCCGATTCGTGAAGGCGCCGGTCGTCGCCTACAAGCCGATCAAGGGGCCGGAGACCAACCCCGAGATCGCGCCACTTCTCGCGCGCGGATTGAGGTACCTCGACGAGTTTGCTAGCCCCGGCGACGCGTCATGAGCGGGACCGAACCCAGGCGAACGGTCGGCCGGGCCGGGTCTCCCGCGGGGAGAAGGCGCCGGTGATCTACGCGGCCCTCTTCTACGGCGTGGCCTTGTTCACGGTCGCGGGAGCCTTCGGCGTGGCATTCTCCGAGAACGTGGTCTACTCGGCGTTTGCCCTGATGGCGACGCTGCTCGGCGCGGCCGGGCTCTACGTCTTCCTGCTTGCCGACTTCGTCGCCGCCGTCCAGCTCCTGGTCTACGTCGGCGGCATCCTTGTCCTCACCCTCTTCGCGATCATGCTGACCCACCAGATCTCGGAGGTCGAGGTCTCGAACCGGGCCGTGGGGCGCTGGCCGGCGCTCGGCCTGGTCGGTTTCGTCGGCGTCGGGATGGCGACAGCTCTTCTGCGTGCACCGTGGAAGCTCGGCGAGGGCACGGCGGCGAGGGCGGCGGGCGAGGGCACGACCTACGGGATCGGCGACAGCTTCCTCGGTCCGTACCTCTTGCCGTTCGAGCTCGCGTCGATCGTCCTCCTCACGGCGCTCGTCGGTGCGATCGTCCTCTCGCGCAAGGAGCTGCGCGACTGACGGCCCCGGCCGCCTCGCGCTTCGGGCAGAACATGGAGATCGGTCTCAACCACTACCTCCTCGTCGGGCTCCTCGTCTTTCTCGCGGGGCTCTTCACGGTACTGACGCGTCGCAACGCGATCGGCGTGCTGATGGGGGTCGAACTGGTGCTCAACTCGGCGAACATCAACTACATCGCCTTCTCGCGCTTCGGCAGCGGAGGGTACGAGGGCCAGATCTTCTCGATCTTCGTGATCATGCTGGCGGCCGCCGAGGCCGCCATCGGTCTCGCGATCGTGCTCGGGATCTATCGCAAGTTCAAGACCATCGACGTCGAAGAGGTCGACTCCCTGCGCGGCTGACGACCCCTCTCGAGGGGCGGAAAGAGGCTTCCGAAGTGACGAACCCGGTCTTGGTCGACTACCTGCGCTGGATCGTGATCGCTCCGCTCTGCGGAGCGGCGATCAACGGCCTGGCGGGCGCGTGGCTCCAGAAGCGGTTCGGCAAGCATGCGGTGACCGCGGTCGCGCTCGTTCCGATCGCGATCTCCTTCGTCCTCGCGCTGACCGCCTTTCGCCAACTGCTCGGGCTCGAGCCGGAACACCGCTTCCTGCTCGACCAGGTGTCGAAGTGGATCCACATCGGCCACCTGAAGGTCGACATGGCCTTCTGGTCCGACCCCCTCTCCTCGATGATGACCCTCGTCATCACCGGCATCGGCGGGCTGATCCACCTCTACTCGGTCGGCTACATGTCCGAGGAGCCGAGTTACTGGCGCTACTTCACCTACCTGAACCTCTTCACGGCGGCGATGCTCACGCTCGTCCTCGGCGACAGCCTGCTCACGCTCTTCGTCGGCTGGGAGGGCGTCGGGCTCTGCTCCTACGCGCTGATCGGCTTCTGGCACAAGGAGTGGGCCAACGCCTCGGCCGGATCGAAGGCGTTCATCGTCAACCGCGTGGGCGACTTCGGCTTCGTGCTCGGCATGTTCGGGCTCTTCTGGGCGCTCGACGAGACCGGGCAGGGCACGCTCGTGTTCCGTGAACTCGCCGAGCGTGTCCACCTGCTCAACGGCCAGACGATCGCCGGCATGGCGGCTGCGACGTTCATCACCCTCATGATGTTCGTCGGTGCGACCGGCAAGTCGGCGCAGATCCCCCTCTACGTGTGGCTGCCCGACGCGATGGCCGGTCCGACGCCGGTCTCGGCGCTCATCCACGCCGCGACCATGGTGACCGCTGGCGTCTACATGATCTGTCGCCTGAACTTCCTCTTCGACATGGCACCGACCACGCTCCACGTGGTGGCGGCCGTCGGGACGCTGACGGCGTTCTTTGCGGCGACCATCGGCGTCGCGCAGTGGGACATTAAGAAGGTCCTCGCCTACTCGACGGTCTCCCAGCTCGGCTTCATGTTCCTCGCGATGGGCGTCGGCGCCTACACGACCGGCGTATTCCACCTGTTCACCCACGCCTTCTTCAAGGCCTGCCTGTTCCTCGGCTCCGGCAGCGTGATCCACGCGCTCCACCACGAGCAGGACATGCGCAACATGGGCGGCCTGAAGAAGTACATGCCGATCACCTTCTGGACCTTCCTCCTCGCGACGCTCGCGCTCTGCGGGATCCCGCCGTTCGCCGGCTTCTTCTCGAAGGACGAGATCCTCTGGAAGGCTTTCTCGAGTCCGCTCGGCTCGCCGGTTCTCTGGGCGATCGGCACGCTCACGGCCGGGTTCACCGCCTTCTACATGTTCCGGCAGGTGTTCCTCGTGTTCTACGGCGACTACCGCGGCGGTCACGCGGCGCACGGCCACGACGCGGCCCATGCGCACGACGCCGGCCACGGCCACCACGGCGATCCGCACGAGTCCCCGTCGCTCATGACGATACCACTCGTCCTGCTGGCACTCGGCTCGGTGCTCGTCGGCTTCCTGAACGTGCCCGGCGCCCTCGGCGGACACCACTTGTTCGACCAGTGGCTCGCCCCGGTGATCGTGAAGGCCCAGGTCGAGCATGGCGCGGCTGCGGGCCCGGGTGCGGCCGCGGGCCACGGCGTCGAGGCTGCGCTCGAACGCGGCGAGAAGGACCTCGAGCGCGGCGCCGAGGCGCTGGCGCACGACGCCGAGAACTTCGAGCACGGCGTCGAGCACGACCCCTGGGAGTACATCCTGATGGGCGTCTCGGTGTCGGTCGCCCTCGGCGGGATCCTGCTCGCCTGGCTCATGTACCGGCGCAAGTCGATCGACCCGTCGACCTTCAGCGAGGCCTGGGGCGGCGGTCCCTACCGCGCCGTCTACAACAAGTACTGGGTCGACGAACTGTACGATGCGACGGTCGTGCGCGGCACGCTGGCGCTCTCGCGTCTGCTCTCGACCTTCGACCGGGTCGTGGTCGACGGCCTCGTGAACGGGGCGGGATGGCTCGTCCGACAGATTTCCGTCTTCGAGGGCGCCTTCGACCGGGTCGTGGTCGACGGCCTCGTCAACCTGGTCGGGTCGACCAGCCTTGCGCTCGGCAATCGGGCGCGGGAGCTGCAGACCGGGCACATCTACTCGTACCTTTACGCGATCGTGATCGGCGTCGTCGTCGTCATGTTCGCCCGGCTCCTCTGACCGGAGACACCATGCCGACGAATCCGCTGACGTGGATGATCTTCCTGCCGCTCCTCGGTGCGGCGGTCGTGCTCTGCCTGCCGCGCGATCAGCACGGGCTGATCAGGTGGGTGGCGCTCGGCTTCACGATTCCGCCGCTGCTGCTCGCGTGGTGGCTCTACATGAACTTCGACCGCACCACGGCGAAGATGCAGTTCGTGACGAAGATCCCGTGGATCCCATCGTTCAACATCGAGTACTTCGTCGGCATCGACGGGCTTTCGATCACGATGGTCCTGCTGACGGCGCTCATCTCGACGATCTGCATCGTCGCCTCCTGGGAGGTCGACAAGGCGCCGAAGGCCTACTTCGCGCTCTTCCTGGTGCTCGTCGCCGCGATGATGGGCGTGTTCTGTGCGCTCGACTTCTTCCTGTTCTTCGTCTTCTGGGAGGTCATGCTCCTGCCGATGTACTTCCTGATCGGCATCTGGGGAGGCCCGCGTCGGGAGTACGCGGCGATCAAGTTCTTCCTCTACACGATGGTCGGCAGCGTCCTGATGCTCATCGTGATGCTGGCGCTCTACTTCTACAACGAGCCACACACCTTCGACCTGCTGAAGCTGGCCGAGAACCAGTCCACCTACTCGACGACCTTCCAGTACGTGGCGTGGCTCGCGCTCTTCATCGGCTTCGCGATCAAGATCCCGGCCTTCCCGTTCCACACCTGGCTGCCCGACGCGCACGTCGAGGCGCCCACGGCGATCTCCGTCATCCTGGCCGGCGTTCTCCTCAAGATGGGCACCTACGGCATCCTGCGCATCAACTTCCCGATCCTGCCGCAGGGCACGCTCAGGTACGCCTTCTGGCTGCTCGCGGCCCTCGGCGCCTGGAACATCGTCTACGGGGCGCTCTGCGCGATGGCGCAGAAGGACCTGAAGAAGCTCATCGCCTACTCTTCGATCAGTCACATGGGCTACGTGATGTTCGGCATGGCGTCGCTCACCGCCGAGGGCATCGATGGCGCGGTCCTGCAGATGTTCAACCACGGCACGGTGACGGCGATGCTCTTCCTCCTGGTCGGCGTGATCTACGACCGGGCGCACCACCGCGACATCGACGGCTTCGGCGGTCTCGCCTCGATCATGCCGATCTACACCGGGTGGGTCGCGCTGGCGTTCTTCGCCGCCATGGGGCTGCCCGGGCTTTCGGCTTTCATCTCCGAGGTGCTGGTCCTGCTCGGCGGCTGGCGCAACTACCCGTTGCTGACCTCGGTCGCCGCGAGCGCGGTCGTGCTCACGGCTGGCTACATGCTCTGGGCGATGCAGCGCGTCTGGCTCGGCAAGCCCAACGAGAAGTACCTGAACCTGCCCGACATCAACCCGCGCGAGATCGCCATGCTCGTCCCGCTCGGGATCATCGTGGTGGTCCTCGGGGTCTACCCGCATGCGATCCTCGACCTGATCGACACGTCGCTGCAGCACCTGAACAGCACCGTCCTCGCCGCCGGCAAGGCGGCGGGTGCCGTCGCCGCCGCCGCGCCGGGCGCGGTGATCCGCTAGGCCCCGATGGGAACGGCGTCGGCGGCCGCGAGTCATCTCGGCAATCTCGCGAGCATCGGATACCTCCTGCCGGAGATCCTGCTCGCGCTAGCCGTGGTCGCGCTGTTCCTGCTGGACCTGGTCGTCGAGAACAAGGAACGCCTCGGCGACGTCGCGCTCGGGGTGGTGGCGATCGCGGTCGTGCTGACGACCCGCCTCCTCTGGGTCGGCGATCGCAGCCTGTTCGAGAATTTGGTCGTGCTCGACGGCTTCGCTCTCTATTTCAAGCTGCTCGTGGAACTCGCGGCCTTCGGCGCGATCTGGATGTCGCTCGGCTCGCGCGAGGTTCGCCACACGAACCAGGGCGAGTACTACGGCATCCTTCTCGCGAGCGCGCTCGGCATGATGTTCATGGGCTCTTCGAGCAACCTGCTCATGGCCTATCTCTCGCTCGAGTTCGTGAGCCTCACCTCGTACGTGCTCTCGGGCTACCAGCGCGGCAGCCGTCGCTCCGGCGAAGCCGCTCTCAAGTACCTCATCTACGGCGGCGTCGCCTCGGGTGCGATGATCTACGGCATGAGCTGGATCTACGGGCTCGCCGGCAGTCTCGACTTCCGCACGATCCACGACGCGCTCGCCGGCGGGGGGTCGGGCACCTCGCTGGTCCTCTTCGTCGCCCTGCTGCTGACCCTCGCCGGGCTAGGCTACAAGATCGCGGCCTTCCCGTTCCACGCATGGGCGCCGGACGTGTACGAGGGGGCGCCGATCCCGGTCAGCGCCTTCCTCGCCGTCGGTTCGAAGGCGGCGGGGTTCGCGCTGCTGATCCGCTTCTTCTACACGGCGCTCGCCCACGACCTTGGCACGGGCAGCTACGAGCTGGTCGGCGGCGTGAGCTGGGACCAGCTGATTCTCGCCCTGTCGGTCCTGACCATGACCTTCGGGAACCTCGCGGCCCTCAACCAGCAGTCGAACCTGAAGCGACTGCTCGCCTATTCGAGCATTGCGCACGCCGGCTACATGCTGATGGGCCTCGTCGTGCTCACGACCGACGGGTTGAAGGCGATGCTCTTCTATCTCGCCGTCTACTACGTCATGAACCTGGGCGCGTTCCTGGTGGTCATGCTGGTCGCAAACTCGACCGGCCGCGAGGACCTCGCGGGTTTCCGGGGACTTGCCTGGCGCGGGGGCGCCTGGCCGGCGGTGGCGATGGCGATCTTCCTGTTCTCGCTCACCGGCTTGCCGCCGCTCGCCGGCTTCGTCGGGAAGTTCTACCTGTTCGCCGCGGTCGTCGAGAAGAAGATGTACTTCCTCGCCCTCGTCGGGGTCATCAACAGCGTGCTGTCGCTCTTCTACTACGCGAAGATCGTGCGCACGATGTTCCTCGAGCAGCCGATCGGCGGCGAGGGGGCGGTGACGGTGGACACCCACAACGGGGTGCTCCTCGGGGTGCTCGTCGCAGCGACGGTCCTGCTGGGGCTGGCCTGGTCGCCGCTCATGGACTTCGCCGACCGCTCGGCCCGCTTCTTCGTCGGCTGAGCTCGGCGGCGTCCGCTCCGGGCGCCGAGGGGCGGTGGCGGACGGGGCCGCTCGTGGCCCCCGGGGAGGACCGACCGGGGCCCGGTCGGACGGCCGATTCGGCTGCGTTTTCGGCTTGACCGGCGCCGTCCCGGCAGCGAGTGTAGGGGCTCGGCGATCCCGCCGTCACGAGGAGAGTACGGTGTCGAAGTCCCTTAAATCGCTCTTCGTTTCGCTCGCCGCCCTGTACCTGGCGCTCGGGTCCATCGAGGCCGCATCGGCCGCCGAGCGCTGCGCCGGCCTGCTCAACGAGGATCTCTGCTACGGCGCCAACCCGAATTGTCCGACGCTTACCGGCGCGGGACCCGCCGACAGCAGTTGGCCGATGTTCCAGCGCGACGCCCAGCACACCGGCAAGAGTTCCCTCCAGGGCCCCGCCTGCGGCGAGGATCTCTGGGTCGGCAAGCTGAGCGGCAAGATCCTGAGCCAGATGGCCACTGGCCCGGCCAACGGCGCCGGACTCGGCACGCTCTTCGTCGCGGCCGGCAAGTATCCGGTCTGCGCCATGGACCCCGTCGACGGGACGATCCTGTGGTGCGATACGACCGACACCGGAAAACTGCCCGACTACTCCTCGCCCGCGGTGAGTGCGGACGACATCGTCTACATCGGCACACGCGACAACGACCTGTGGGCGATCGAGATCCCGCAGTCCTCCGGCGCCGTGCCGGCCGTGGACTGGCGCAAGAAGGTCTGCAGCGACGGCGACGTGACGACGCAGCCGACGATCCGCAAGGACGGCGTCGTCTACATGGGTTCCGACTCGCTCGGGGCCGGCTCGCTCTTCGCCATGTGCCCGGGCAGCGCCGAGCAGGTGAAGTGGTGCCGGAATCCGCTCGGCGGCGGCATGACCTCGCAGGGGCTGATGGGTGGCGGCCTGAAGAACGTCTCGCCGACGCTCAACGCCGACGAGTCCCGGGTCTACGTCACGATGAACGGTGCCTTCGTCGCATCCTACGACGCATCGACGGGTGCGGATCGTTGGCGCCTCCAACTCGACAGCCAGCGCAACAACATGCGCGGGTCGAACTACACGCCGGTCTACAACTCGTCCAACGGCCGGATCTACGTTGGCTTCGACGACGGGATCTGGGAGATCACCGAGGGGAACGACCCGTCCTCCGGCGCGCCCGTCGCGACCCAGAAACTGCTCTTCGACACCCGCCCGGACAACCGTTCCCTGTTCGCCCCGCCCGCGCTCGACGCCGCGACGGGCACCCTCTACTTCGGTGCGACGCGCGGCCGCAACAGCACGTTCTACGCGATCGGAATCGATGGCCGGCTCAAGTGGAAGAAGGCTGTCGTGAACGGCCGCTTCCGCAACCTGCCGCCGGTCGTCGACGCTTCCGGCCACGTCTACGTGGCGATCTCGAACCGGCTCTACGCGTTCGAGGGCGCGAACGGCCACGAGGTCTGGACGCGGGATTTCGAGTCGCCGATCTGGGCGGCGCCGATCATCGACGATGGTCGGCTCTACGTCGGCACGATCGTCGGCAACGTCCACGCGGTCGGCTGCGCACCCTGAGGTGGCGGATCCGGGCGAGGCGAGGGCCGGCACGCTCTATGTGGTCGCCACGCCGATCGGCAACCTGGAGGACGTGACGCTTCGGGCGGTCCGCGTCCTCGGCGAGGTCGACCTGGTGGCAGCCGAGGATACCCGGCGCACGCGACTGCTGCTTGACCACCTCGGCCTCCACAAGCGACTGGTCTCCTACTACGACGCGGTAGAGAGTTCCCGCGCACCAGAACTCGTGCGGCGTCTGCTGGCCGGAGAGTCGATCGCCCTGGTGAGCGATGCCGGGACGCCCCTGGTCGCCGACCCCGGATTCCGCCTGGTGCGCGCGGCGTCGGAGGCCGGTGTTGCCGTCGTCTCGCTGCCCGGTGCGTCGGCCCCGCTCGCGCTGCTCGCCTGTTCGGGCCTGCCGACCGTACGCTTCTCGTTCGTCGGATTCCTGCCCCCGCGCAGCGCGGCGCGGCGCCGCGAGATCGCGGCACTCGCCGGCCGGACCGACACGCTCGTCTTCTTCGAGTCCCCGCGCCGGCTGGTCGCAGCACTCGCCGACCTGGCCGCGATCCTGGGCCCGCGTGCCGCCGTCGTGGGGCGCGAACTCACCAAGAAGTTTGAGGAGATCGTGCGTGGCGACCTTTCCGAACTCACGCGGCGCTTCGCCGAGCGCGCGGAGAAGGCTTCGCTGAAGGGCGAGATCGCGATCGCCGTCGCGGGTGTGTCCGACGACGGGGAGCCGTCGAACGGGATGGACGCCGCGCGAGTCGACGCGGCGAATGCGGTTGCACCGACCCTCGACGAACGACTGCTGCGGCACCTCGGAGCCGGGGAATCGGTCTCCGATGCCGCCCGCGCCGTCGCGGCCGAGACCGGACTCGCGCGGCGTAACGTCTATCGACGGGCCCTCGAACTCCGCGGCAGGTGACGGCGGGTGTCGCCGTCGCGGCGCCCTCCGCACGTTCAGGGGATCGAGCGGAGTTCGACATCGACGGCGGGCACGCTTGCCGCGCCCGCCTCGCTTCGTCGCAGCGGGGCCTCCGGCCGACCCCCGGCCCCATCCGGGCGAGCGACCCGCGGAACATCGAGAGCCGCCCGCACCGCGTCGATCCGCCGTCGCGCGAGCGGGTCCGCGTCGGAAAGGTGTGCAGCCGGGGCCGAGGCGCTCGCCCGGGGGCGGACGATCGCCCCGAGGTCCGGTCGGGCCGCGAGCAGGGCGCGGATCCCTTCGAGCCGTCGCCGGTCCGAGGGCTCGATCTCCGGGGTGCCCGCGATGAACCGGATCGGCTCGGCGGCGAGCGAGACCGCGACCCGGCGCTCGCCGCCGGCCGACTCGATCGCCGCCTCCCCGGTGAGCGGCACACCCTCGAAGCGGCCCTCCGCCCGCGCGAGGATCCGTGACCCGGTGGCGGGGGTGGGAACCTGTCGGGCGACGAGCCGATCGATCTCGACGTCCTGCTTCCCGTCGCCCACCGAAGTCCGCAGCGCGATCCGCGCATCGCGTATCAGGAACTCGCGCACGTCGAAGCCGTTGGGCAGCGACCACTCGTCGCCGGAAGGCAAGCCGTCGATCACCCGATCGCCATAGGTGCCGGACTCGATGCCGGCCTCGACGCCGCGGGCCGCGACGCGGTTCAGAACGATCTCCCCACGCAGCACCCGGCGCAGGTCCGGGTCGATGTCGAGACGCTCGATCCGGGGACCGCGGCCGCCGGCGCCCAGGCGCAGATCGCGCAGGAAGAGGTCGGCCCGCGGCCCGACCGAGAGCGAACCGATCGAGACCGGACCGCCGACCACCGCCGCGATCGCCGCCTCGATCCGGGGACGTAGGAGCGCCGGCAACAGCCAGCCCCACGCCGCGGCGAAGAGAAGGCTGCCGGCGACCAGGAGAGTCGCCAGCCGGCGGGCCAGTCCGCGCCCCGGCGGCCTCGGCGGACGTCCGCGGGGGGCGTCGCCGGGCACGGAGCGGGGCGTCGCGGGTCTCGGCGACAAGGCCGGCTCCGTCGGCTCAGCCGCGGGGCAGGCCCAGTACCTGCATCGCGATGATTCCCTTCATGATCTCGCTCGTGCCCGAGGCGATGCTCGCGGCGCGGCACTGCAGGTAGGCGCGCTGCATCGCGTGCTCGATCGCCGCGCGGCCGGACGGCGGACTCGGCGTCTCGTAGAGCAGGCCATCGCAGCCGAGCAGCCCCATCCCGAATTCGGGCATCGCCTGGGTGATCTCGGTCCAGTGCATCTTGATGATCGAGGCCTCCGGTCCGGGCATGCCCATCCGCAGCAGCTTGTCGAGGGTCCGCTGGCAGGTCAGGCCGAAGACCTCGGCATGCATCCACAGGCGCGCCGCCTCCTGTCGACGCAGCGGGTCGGACGCAGCCCCGCGCTCCCGGGCAAGCGCGATCAGACGGTCGCGCGCCTGCTTCAGCTGGATCTGCATTTCGACCACGTAGAGGATGCCGCGCTCGTTCTGCAGGGCCGAGGTCGCGATCTCCCAGCCGCCGTTGATCTCGCCGAGCAGGTTCTCGCGCGGTACCCGGACGTTCTCGAAGAACATCTCGTTGAAGTCCGAGTCGCCGGTCATCTGGCGCAGCGGCCGCACCGTAACCCCTGGGCTGCGCATGTCGACGAGCAGGCAGGAGATGCCCTTGGCGCGCGGTCGCGTCGGATCGGTGCGACAAAGGAGCATGCACCAGTCGGCATGGTGGGCGAGCGTTGTCCAGACCTTCTGCCCGTTGACGACGAAGCTGTCGCCGTCGAGCACGGCACTCGTGCGCAGCGAGGCGAGGTCCGAGCCGGCCCCCGGTTCGGAGAATCCGAAGCACCAGAGATCCTCGGCGGTGAGGATGCGGCGGGCGAAGCGCTGCTTCTGCTCCTCGTTGCCGTAGGCGATGAGCGGCGGCCCGGCGATGCCGATGCCGAGGCTGCCGATCGCCGTCGGGGCGCCGGCGTCGCTCATTTCCTCGAGGTAGGCGATCTGCTGGGGGATCGTCGCGGCACGGCCGCCCCAGGCTTCCGGCCAAGTGATTCCGACCCAACGATCCGCCGCCATCTCGGCCTGCCAGCGGCGTAGCAGTTCGACGCGACGCGCGTCGTCGAGCGTCGAGAGGTGCTCGGGGGCGAGTTCGGGCGAGAGGTGGGTACCGAGCCAGTCGCGGATCTCGGAGCGGAAGTTCTCGACGGACTTCACGGCCATGGACGTCGTCTCCCGGTGCCACAGTGCCGCTTCAACGCGGCGCATGGGCATCACCTTTCGAGACTGGCGCGCCGCGGTCCCCGGGGCAAGGACTCACCCTGCGACGTCGATTCGCAAGACCTGGCGCTTTCCGGGGCGGTTCGCGCCGCCACGCGCGGCGCGTCGGCCGAGGCGATGATCAGTCGACTTTGACGACGTTGGCCGCCTGCGGCCCCTTATCGCTCTCCGTGACCTCGAACTGCACGGCCTGACCTTCGACGAGGGTCTTGTAGCCGTCGCCCTGGACCGCGGAGTAGTGCACGAAGAGTTCGGGTCCATCCTCCTGCACGATGAAGCCATAACCCTTGGAATTGTTGAACCACTTGACCCGTCCAGTCGGCATACGAAGCTCCTGTTGCTCTACTGCGGGCTCCGGTGTGAGGGATCGGCCCGCTCGACTTCGGCGAGCCCTATCAGCGAAGTCGCCGGGGGACAAACCCTCCGGCCGACAAAAATGCACGGTCCCCGAGGGCGTTCCCGACCGCCCGGCTAGTCCTCGACGGGCAGCGAGAGCCCGTACTGGCGAGGACCGCGCTGGATCACCATGTCGATGCTCTGGCCGGCACCCAGGGTCCGGACGGCCTCGCTGAATTCGGCCAGCGACTCGACCCCCCGGCCGCGGAGCGCGACCAGTGCGTCGCCCGCCCGCACGCCCGCCCGCGCCGTCGGGCTCTCGGGCCTGACCTCGACGATCTCCAGGCCGCCCCCGCGCCGGGCGCGAACCCGCAGGCCGAGAGCTCTCCAGGCCCGGTCGTCGATCTTCTCCTCGGTCAGCGGTCGGGCCTGCACGACGGCCTCGCGGGTCGCACCGTCGCGGACGACGGCGAAGCGCAGCGTCTCCTCCGGGGCGAGGATGCGCATGCGGCCCTCGAACTCGGCGAGGTCCTTCAAGTCGCGTCCGTCGAGCGCGGTGAGGACGTCGCCGCGGCGCAGGCCCGCCTGCTCGGCGGGCCCACCGCGATCCACCTCGCGCACGATGACCCCGCGCTGCGCACTCGTCCCGAGCGCGGTCGCGAGATCCGGGGTCAGTTCCTGCACCCGCAGCCCGAGGTCGCCCCGCCGCACGCTGCCGAAGCGGATCAGGTCGTCGACGACGCGTCGCACCCGGTTCGCGGGGATCGCGAAGCCGATGTTCTGCCCGCCGCTGTAGACCGCGGTGTTGATCCCGATGAGCGCGCCGTCGACGTTGAGCAGGGCACCACCGGAGTTGCCGGGGTTGATCGACGCGTCGGTCTGGATGAAATCGAGGAAGGTCTGGCCTGCAGTGCGCAGCGAGCGGCCGACAGCGCTCACGACGCCGGTCGTGACCGTGTGGGAGAACCCGAAGGGATTTCCGATCGCGATCACGGTCTCCCCGATCAGTACGTCGCTCGAATCGCCAAATTCCACCGACGGTAGCGAGGCTCCTTCGATCTTCAGGACGGCAATGTCGGCGGTCGGGTCGGAGCCGACGAGTTTCGCCTCGAACTCGCGTTCGTCGGCGAGCGAGATGCGGATCTTCGAGCCGCGCGCCACGACGTGGGCATTGGTGACCACGTGGCCATCGGACCGGAAGATGACGCCGGAGCCCAGACTCGTCTGCGTCATGCGCCGTCCCGGCGGGCGGGCGTCGAAGAAGTCGCGGTAGAACTGGTCGAAGAACGGATCGGGACGCAGCTCGATGACCTGCTCGGTCGATATGTTGACCACCGCTGGTCCGGTCCGCTCGACCGCGCGCACGACCGGGGTACGCCGTTCGGCCAGATCCGCTCGCGCCGGGGCGGCGCCCCGTGCCGCGATCGCGCCGACGACGAGCGCCACCCGGGCGGCGCTTCGCCAGGCGATCCGCGGGCCGAGCGTCGATCGGGAGGAGGAGCGGATCGACCCGGACTCAGCCGATCGCAGCGTGCGGCGGCTTGGTCGCGGAGCCGATCTCGGGGCTTGCATCCATCACCTCCAGGTAGGTGTAGCCACTGAGTCCCTGGTCGTAGCGGCGCCGCAGCCGGGCGGACTCGTCGACGGTGATGCGGTTCTCGCGCAGCGCGACCTCGATCGCCCGGCGCGCCCGCTCGACGAGTTCGGCCTTGCTGTACTGGACGTAGCCGAGGACCTCCTCGACGGAGTCGCCCTCGACGAGGTGCTCGATCTCGAGACGGTCGCCCTCGCCGAGCCGCACATGGACCGCGTCGGTGTCGCCGAAGAGGTTGTGCAGGTCGCCCAGGATCTCCTGGTAGGCGCCGACCAAGAAGATCCCTATGTAGTAGGGCTCCCCCTGGACGAGCGGGTGAAGTTCGAGGACGTGCTTCACGTCTCGGCGATCGATGAACTGGTCCATCTTGCCGTCGGAGTCGCAGGTCAGGTCGGCGAAGACACCGAGCCGGCTCGGGCGCTCGTTCAGGCGGTGGATCGGCATCGTCGGGAAGAGCTGCTTCACCGCCCAGTGGTCGGGAGCCGACTGGAAGACCGAGAAGTTGCCATAGTAGGTGTCGGCCATCGATCGGCCGAGCCCCTCGAGCTCCTCGGGCATCTCGTCGAGTTCGCGCGCGAGCCGCAGGATGCGCTCGCAGCAAGACCAGTAGAGTCGCTCGCAGTGGCCGCGGGTGCGCAGGTCGAGAAAGCCCAGGTTGAACAGCTGGATCGCCTCTTCCTTGGCCGCCTGCGCGTCGTGGAAGGACTCGATCAGGTTCTTGCGCGTGATCGACTGGTGGACCTCGTAGAGCGAGTGCACCGCCTTGTGTGCCTCGGGCGGCGGGGCCTCGGGCTGGCCGGACTTCAGGACCTGATTCACGCCGAGCACGTTGAAGATCAGCACCGAGTGGTGGGCGACCATGGCACGCCCGGTCTCGGTGACGATGTCGGGGTGCGGGATGCCCTTCTCGTCGCAGCCATCGAGGATCGTCGAGACGACGTCGCGGGCGTACTCCTGGTTCGTATAGTTCATCGACGAGGGAAAGTTCGTCTGCGAGCCGTCGTAGTCCACGCCGAGTCCGCCGCCGATGTCCATATAGTGGAGGTTCGCGCCGAGTTCGACGAGCCCGACGTAGATCCGGGTCGCCTCCCCGACCGCGTCTTTGATCGCGCGGATCGACGTGATCTGCGAGCCGACGTGGAAGTGCAGCAGCTCGAGGCACTCGAGCATCCCGGCCTCGCGCAGCTTCTCGACCCCGGCGACCATCTCGTCGGCGGTGAGGCCGAACTTGCTGCGGTCACCGCCCGACTCCACCCAGCGCCCGGCGCCCTTGGCGGCCAGCTTGGCGCGGATGCCGATGTGCGGCCGGATGCCGAGTTCCTGTGAGACCCGGATGACGAGGTCGAGTTCGTGGAAGCGGTCCATCACGATGATCGGCGTGCGGCCGAGCTTCTGGGCGAGCAGGGCGATCTCGATGTAGGCACGGTCCTTGTAGCCGTTGCAGACGATCAGCGCGTCGGGGTTGTCCATGGTCGGCAGGATCGCGAGCAACTCGGGCTTGCTGCCGGCCTCGAGACCGACGCCGAACGGCCGCCCGAAGTCGACGACCTCCTCCACGACGTGGCGCTGCTGGTTCACCTTGATCGGGTAGACCGCCCGGTGACGGCCCCGATACTGGTGCTCCTGGATCGCCGAGGAGAAGCACTCGCAGAGCGTGCGGATGCGGGCGGCGAGGATGTCGGAGAAGCGGACCAGCACCGGCACGTGGAGCCCGCGCCCCTGGAGGTCGTCGACCAGGTCCTTCAGGTCGATGGCCGGGCCACCGGTTCCCCGCGGGCGGATCTCGACGCTGCCGGCCGCGTTGACCGAGACGAAGCCCGAGCCCCAGCCGTGGACCTCGTACAGATCGATCGCATCCTGAATCTTCCAAGCGGTCATCGGCGCCCTTATACCTCAGCGCGGGCGGCAGGTGCCACCCGGTCCCCGCGCCGACGGCGCGGCCGACCGGCTCGGCTCGCCATCCGTCAGAGCATGACCTCGGGGCGGTACTCGCCGAAGACCTTCCGCATGGCGTCGGAGATCTCGCCGAGCGTGCAGTAGGAGCGCACCGCGTCCACGATCGCCGGCATCAGGTTACCGCCGTCGCGGGCGAGCGACTCGACGCGCGCCAGCGCCTTCGCCGCCGCGTCGGCCGAGCGCTCGGCACGCACCTGCGCCACCTTCGCCCGCTGGCGCTCCTCGAGCTCCGGCTGGATGCGCAGGATGTCGGGCATCGGCTCCTTGTCGAGAGTAAAGGAGTTCACGCCGACGATGATCCGATCCTTGGTCTCGATCTCCTGCTGGTAGAGGAAGGCCGAGTTCTGGATCTCGCGCTGCATGAAGCCCTGCTCGATGGATGAGACGGCGCCGCCCATCGCTTCGATCTGTTCGAGGTAGTCCCGGATGTGCGTCTCGAGTTCGTCGGTGAGCGACTCGACGAAATAGCTGCCCGCCAGCGGGTCGACCGTGTCCGCCGCACCGCTCTCATAGGCGATCACCTGCTGGGTCCGCAGCGCTAGGCGGGCGGTCTCCTCGGTCGGCAGCGCGAGCGCCTCATCCTTGCCGTTGGTGTGCAGGGACTGGGTGCCGCCCAGCACGGCCGCGAGCGCCTGCAGGGAGACGCGGACGACGTTGTTGTCCACCTGCTGGGCGGTGAGCGAACTGCCGGCCGTCTGGGCGTGGCAGCGCAGGGTCAGCGAGCGCGGATCCTTGGCCCCGAAGCGGTCGCGGACGATCTTCGCCCAGATCCGGCGCGCGACGCGGAACTTGGCGATCTCCTCGAAGAAGTCGTTGTGTACGTTCCAGAAGAACGACAGGCGCGGCGCGAACTCGTCGATCTTCAGTCCCACCGCCAGCGCCGCTTCGACGTAGGCGATGCCGTTGGCGATGGTGAAGGCGACTTCCTGGGCGGCGTTCGAGCCCGCCTCGCGGATGTGATAGCCGCTGATCGAGATCGTGTTCCAGTTGGGGACTTCCTTCGCGCAGAAGGCGAAGATATCGGTGATGATGCGCAGGGACGGTCGCGGCGGGTAGATGTAGGTGCCGCGCGCGACGTACTCCTTGAGGATGTCGTTCTGGATCGTGCCGCCGACCTTCGCCCACGGCACGTTCTGCTTCTCGGCGACCGCCAGATAGAGAGCGAGGAGGATCGACGCGGTCGCGTTGATCGTCATCGACGTCGTCACCTTGTCGAGCGGGATCGCGGCGAGCATCGTCTCCATGTCGGCGAGCGAGTCGATCGCCACGCCGACGCGGCCGACCTCGCCGCGCGCGAGCAGGTGGTCGGAGTCACGGCCCATCTGGGTGGGCAGGTCGAAGGCGACCGAGAGGCCGGTCTGGCCCTGATCGAGCAGGTAGCGGTAGCGGGTGTTGGATTCCTCGGCCGTGCCGAAGCCCGCGTACTGCCGCATGGTCCAGAATCGACCGCGGTACATGTTGGGCTGGACGCCGCGGGTGAAGGGGTACTCGCCCGGCAGGCCGAGTTCCTCGAGGTAGTTCGCCCCGGCGCGGTCGGCCGGTCCGTAGAGGCGGCGGATCGGGATGTTCGAGGTCGTCTTGAAGTCGGCCCGGCGTTCGGGGGACTTCGCGACGAGTTTTGCCACGGGTCCCGACTCCCAGGCCGCCTGGCGGCGGCGGATCTCTTCCATGTCGTCCATGCCCGCGAGGATAACGGAACGCCGGGCCGGTGTGCGAGGGGAGCGGCAGATCTCAGGCGGTCGCGCCGGTCGCACCGGGCGACGATTCGACCCGGACCAGCTTGTGCTTCACCAGGGCCACGCGGCCCGGTGTCGGCACCTCGAGCAGCGCCTCCCATCCGGTCCCGTCGAGCAGCGCCGCCGCCCGGCGGCGATCGTCGGGGGCCAGGGATCGGTGCACGTCCTGCACGCGCTGGATCATGAACAGGGTGTAGGGCGTGGTCACCCGGTTCGTCGCCACGCCACAGACCCGCGTGCGGTGCACGCCGAGGGCGCGCGGCATCCCGCGGCCGACCGCGACACCCGCCATCGGCTCCGCCAGTGCGCGTGCGACGTCGGCCAGGTACTCGCCGGCGGCGCGGCCGACCGTGCGCAGGAGGTCGACGAAGCCCGGGGGCGGGGAGGTGGGGTCGAGCCACTCGCCGCTCGCGAAGGGGTCTGCGTTCACCACCCGCATCATCCAGTGGGTGACGCACGGTGCACGCTGCCACATGATCCGGTGCGGTACTTCGTCGAGGTAGAGGTGCGCATGGCCGGCGCCGCAGAGCGAGAAGTCGGCGAGCGAGGGCACGTCGCCGAGTACATACGGGGTCGTCGCGAGATGCGCCTCGAGAGCGTCGAGCAGATCGCGGTAGTGGGCCTCGATTGCGGGGATCGTCGCCGCCTCGATGCCGAACAGGGGCGCATAGCCGCCGACCGTCGCGAGCCCGCGCTCGCCCATGTCGGGCAGCCCGGTCATGGCGATCGCGCGTGCCTTGCCCTCCTCGATCGCCCGCGGCTCGATCCACCGGTAGTAGATCGCGAGCATGGGCATGAACTCGTCGTGGTAGATCTCGAAGAGGCGCCCGAGCAGTTTGACGACCGGGTCGGGCGACTCGATCGGGATCTCGGGGTGGCGCTCCTCGAGCAGATCGAGAATCACGCTCGAGTCCTGGATGCATTCGCCCTCGGGCGTGAAGACCACCGGGATCATGCGGTTTCCGGTGCGCTCCTCCGCTTCCTGCCAGAGCGGGTCGGTCGCGAGCTGTTCCACCCAGTGCAGGCCCTTGCGCGAGAACGCCGGGCGCACCTTTGCGGTGAACATCGACATCTCCGAACCGACCAGGCGCCAGAGACCGAGCCGCCGCGCGGCCTCCGGGCTCATGCCGACTGCCCTCGTCCTCATGCCGGGCAGCCCGTCGCTCCGCGCCGACGACGCGGTTTTCCGGTCACCGGGAGAAACCGAAGGCGTTGATCTGCGGCGTGCCCGTCAGGGCGTAGGTGCGCTCGATGCCGGCGTCGCGATTGTCGTAGCCCACCTCGTCGAGCGCCTCCTTGGTGATCAGCTTCTCGAGCGTCGTGCGGCTCGGGAAGTTGTTGATCCGCACCTCTTCCCAAGCCTGCCCGTCGCCGAAGAGCTCGGCCTCGACCGTGAGCCAGAGGCCTGGCCGCACGCCGAGCGGGAGGGCCTGCGACGCGCGGGCCGATTCGTAGAGACCCATCGCCTCGCGGCCCGTCAGGTCGGTCTCGCGTCCGTCTGCGTAGACGGCGTGGTCGCGGTAGTCGAGGACGTTCACCACGGCGACCGTGGGGTCGCCCAGGCCCGGAGGATACGGGACCTTCGTGAGGTCGACCTTCCGGAAGCCGTCGGGCAGCGGGATCTCCTCTACCTCCGTCACCAGCACGATCGACCGCTCGATCCCGGCGACCTTGTGGACGGCGGCCTCGCGGAAGTCGGGTCGCTCGAGCATGGCGACGAAGGCGGCCCGGCTCGGGTAGCGGACGACCGCCACCTGGTCCCAGCGGGCGCTGTCGGCGTCGATGAGACCGCGGTCCACGCTGGTGGCGAAGACCGGCATGGCGCCGATGTCAGCGAGGATCGGGAGTACGAGCGAGCCGTAGAGCGCATCGGCCTCCGCGCCGGTCAGGTCGGTCGGTCGACCGTCGCGGTAGGTCGCGTGCTCGCGGTGGCGAATCAGGTTCACCATGAAGAACGGCTTGTCCTCTTCGGGCGAGGTGGTGAAGATGCGGCGCGCCTCGGTCCAGTTGAGCGCTCCGAACGGGGCGCGTCCCATGAGGTTCTGGATGCGCGTGTCGAGCGCGGACGTGGCGTCGCCGCACCCGAGGAGGAGGAGGAAGAACGCGACGAATCGCGGGAGCCGTCGGGGCGATCTTCTCGTCTTTGTCATGACAGTCTTGCTGTCATGTGCCGCCGGGCGGCGTCAAGGCTTTTCCCGCGGGGAGCGCGGGCCGGGCGGCGGGCCTCCCTCGCTGCCGTCGGGGTCGGGGGCAGACACGTTTCGCGCGGGGCCTTCCCGCACGCGCCGGCAGGCGGCCCGCTAGAGCAGTCCCTGCTCCCTCGCCCAGCTCTCGGAGCGGCGCATTCCGTCCTCGAGGCCGATCTCCGGCCGCCAGTCGAGGAGTTCGCCCGCCTTGCGGATCGAGAACCAGGCGCGGCTCGTGAGCTGCAGGATCGAGGCGCCCGAGCCCTCGCTGCGGCGACCGACGAGGCGCTTCGCCCGGAACGTCGACTCGGCGAGCGACCAGGCGACCGCCGTCGGCAGGCAGAGCGGCCCCGAGCGACCGAGCCAGCGGTGGTGGTGGGCGAAGAACTCGCGCGTCGTGACGAAGCCCTCGCAGGAGAGGTTGAAGATCCCGTTGGCTGCCGCGGGCGAGAGCACCGCGGCCGCGATGCCGCGCACGAGATCGTCGACGTAGATCGGGCGGAAGCAGCCCTCGCCGTTGGCCGGCAGCAGGAACTGGCGGTTCTTCACGAGTCCGATCGGCTCGACCACCCAGGGCCGGCTGCCCGGACCGTAGACGTCACCGGGGCGCACGATCGCGAACTCCAGGCCGTGGGCTGCATGCGCGGCGAGCACCGCGTGCTCGGCGGCGAGCTTGGTGAGCACGTAGCTGCCGCCGTGGGCATGCACCGGGTATTCCTCGTCGAGTTCGCCCCGGGCGACATTGCCGTAGACGACGATCGAGGAGACGTGGACGAAGCGGCGCACGCCGTGGCGGGCGGCCGCTGCGGCCAGGTTGCGCGTCGCGAGCACGTTCGCCCGCCACATCTCGTCGTCGTCGAGCGCGTTGGTCACCAGGGCCGCGGCGTGGACGACGGTGTGCGCGCGACCGAGCAGGTCAGCGAACTCCGCGGGCCGGCCGACGTCGGCGGCACGCACTCGCTCGCCGTCGCCGCGCAGGTCGACGCCGAGGACCTCGACGCCGCGCCCGGCGAGGTGGCGCGCGAGCGCCCCGCCGATGAAGCCGCCGGCGCCGGTGATCAGGACCGGTCCGCCGCCGGGGCTCACGCCTGGCCCCGGCGGTAGAGCGTGCCCGCGAGCCGGGTGACGAGGGTGCGCGGCAGGGCCTGCAGCAGCGACATCCCGACCCGGTTGGAGAGCCCCGGCATGACGATCGCCTTGCCGCGCAGGCAGCCCTCGATGCCCTCGCGGGCGACGACCCCGGGGTCGAGGATCATCGCCTCGGGGACCCGCAGCTTCCTGCCCTGCTCGGGGTTGTCGAGCATCTTCGTGCGCGTGTAGCTCGGGCAGAGCACGGTCACGCCGACGCCGCGGCGCTTCGCGCGCACCTCGTCGTCGAGCGCCAGCGTGAACGACGCGACGTAGGCCTTCGAGGCTGCGTAGACGTTCTGCTGGGGAAGCCCGAGCCAGGCCGCGGCCGAGGCGACGTTCAGGATGTGTCCCCGTCCGCGCGCGAGCATGTCGCGCAGGAAGAGATGGGTGAGCGAGGTGAGCGCCACCACGTTCACGGCGAGCATCGCCTCCTGCCTGCCGAGGTCGATCTCGTCGAAGTAGCCGTTGCACAGCAGGCCCGCGTTGTTCACGAGGAAGTCGACCTCGATCCCGGCCTCGACGACGCTGCGGTGGAGGCCTTCCGCCGCGCGCGGAAGCGAAAGGTCGCAGGGGATCGTCCGGGTGGCGCCGCCGTGGGCTTTCTCGACCAGGGCGGCCGTCTCCCTCAGCTGCGGTTCGCGCCGCGCCACCAGCACCAGGTCGTGGCCGCGCGCGGCGAGGTCCTTGCAGAACTCGATGCCGATACCGTCGGAGGCACCGGTCACCAGGGCCCAGGGTCGCTTCATGTCGTCCTCCTCGTCCGGGCTCGCGACGGCCATCGGCCCGCGCACCGCCACGGATTCACTCGGGATAGCCGGTGATCTCCCGGATCTCGCGGAACAGGGGCAGCAGGCGGTCGTACATCTTGCGATACACGCGCCCGTAGAGATCGCGGTAGATCGCCGCATGGGCCGCATCCGGTTCGAAGACCCGGCTCACGCGGGTCATCTCGGCGACGGCCCGCTCGAAGTCGGGATGCAGTCCGAGTCCCACCGCCGCGTCGATCGCCGCACCGACGACCGAGGTCTCGTGGGTGTGGGGTCGCTCGACGGGGAGTCCGAAGACGTCGGCCGTGATCTGCACGATGCCGTCGCTCTGCGAGCCGCCGCCGGCGACCCGGATGCGTTGGATCGGCACCCGGTTCCGCTTCTCGGTGAGTTCCGCACCTTCCTTCAGGGCGAACACGAGCCCCTCGATGATCGCGCGGTAGAGGTGCGCCCGGGTGTGGATGTCGCCGAAGCCGATGATCGAACCCTTGGCGTAGGACGCGAGGTCGGGCCCGGGCGTCCAGTAGGGCTGCAGCACGAGTCCCATCGCACCCGGTGGCACGCGGCGCAGGAGATCGTCGAAGAGCGTCTCCGGCGCCACGTTCTCCTCGGCCGCACGCAGCCGCTCGGGGTGCCCGAACTCCTCCTTGAACCAGGAGACCATCCAGAGCCCGCGCAGGATGCCGATCTCCGAGTAGAAGTGCCCGGGGACGGCCGAGGGGTAGGGCGGCATGAGCCGCTGCACCTCGACGTAGCGGTGATTGTGGGTGTTGATCGTCGCGGTCGTCCCGAAGCTGATGCAGGCCGTCTCCGGCACGAGGCAGCCGGCGCCGAGGATTTCGCAGGCCTTGTCGTTCGAGGCGGCGACCAGCGGCAGGCCGGCGGGGATTCCGGTCTCGGCGGCGGCTTGCGCGGTGATGCGCCCGATCGTCTCGCCGGGCGCGACCAACTCGGGAAGCTTCTCCGGCTCGACGTGGAAGAGCCACCACTTGGGGTCGGTCCGCGTCGCCCAGCGCGCGCGCTTCGAGTCGATCGGCATGGTGCCGACGATGTTCCCCGAGGAGTCGCGGAACTCCCCGGTCAAGCGGTGCGCGAGGAAACCCGAGAGGCACAGGAACTTGTGGGTGCGCTCCCAGATCTCCGGCTGGTTCTGGCGGATCCAGTTGGAGCGGCAGTACCGGGTGGCGTACTCGAGGAAGCCCCAGAGCCGCGCGGCCTTGAGGGCCGGCACGGCGAGCGAAGGGATGACTCCCGCGGTGCTCGCCTTGCGCTGGTCGAGCCAGACGATCGCGGGCCGCAGTGGAGTGCCATCGCGGTCCACGTTGACGTAGGTCCCGCGCTGCGTCGCGAGAGCCACGGCGGCCACCCGCTCGACGAGCGGGCCGGAGAGGTGGAGGAGTTCGCGACAGCTGCGTCGCAGGACCTCCCAGTAGATCTCCGGGCGCTGTTCGGCCCAGCCCGGGCGTTCGGAGAAATAGGGCTCGATCGGCGTCCTGACGAGGTGGAGCACCTCTCCGCGCAGGTCGACGAGGGCTGCGCGGGTGGACTGCGTGCCGACGTCGACCGCGAGCACGAGTTGGTCGCCCGTCCTTCCCGAGGGGGTCTGCGTCCGGGGTTCCATGTGCGCGGCTTCGCCGGGTCCGATTCAGGCGCCGTCGCGTCCGGGGCCGGGCCCCGGCGCGGCGTCGTCGAGGCCGAGCGTGCCGCCCGGGTTCAGGATGCCGTGCGGGTCGAAGTGCCGCTTGAGCGCGCGCAGGGCGTCGACCTGTGCGCGTCCGAGGTGCGGGTCGGAGATGCGGTAGACGGCCGGGCGTCCGAACTCGGCCTGCAGGATCTCGCGGCTCGCGTCGACCGTCTCGCGCCACTCGGGCAGGGCGGGCTTCTTTGCGCTCATGTCCGGCGGCCCTCGTGCGCGGCCCCGCAGCGCGCCGGTGGATGCGCGACCATGCTCAGAGTCCCACGATGCTCTTGGGCGGGTAGGCGGCGAAGGTCATGAGGTGGTTGCGGATCCCGTTCTGCATCGCGTCGAGGTAGGCGAGCTTGCGGATCAGGTAGCTGCGCGTCTCCTTGGGGTCGAGGTAGAGGTTGTAGAGGCGACCGTAGGGATACTTCTGCAGCGACCCGGTGAAGCCACCGGGGTTGTGCACGTCGCGGTCGTCGTCGGAGATCGAGGCGACCATCATCTTGTACTCGCCGACGCGCAGCGCCGAGAACTGCTTGCCGAGCCAGTAGTAGACGTACTTGCGGTTGGAGAGCCCCTGGTCGTCGGCGAGCAGGAAGGAGCGCTGGTCGACGCCGTCCACGAAGCGGTCGGCGGGGATCCTGTCACCCGCCCCGGCGAGCTCGAGCACCGTCGGGAAGAGGTCCGTCTGCGAGAACAGGCCGTCGGAAGCCCGCCCGGGCGCGATCGTGCCCGGCCAGGAGAGAATCCCGGGGACCCGCTGGCCGCCCTCCCAGGTCGAGCCCTTGGCGCAGCGGAAGGGCGAGTAGGCGGCATCGGGCCAGGTCTCCATCTCCGGCCCGTTGTCGGAGGAGACGAAGACGAGCGTGTTCTCGAGCTGCCCGGTCGCGCGCAACTCGTCCACCAGCCGCCCGACGATGTCGTCGAGCTCGACCAGCGTGTCCTTGTAGGGGTGGCGTGCCGGCGACTTCCCGAGGAAGCGCTGGTGGGGATAGTTGTCGAAGTGGGCGCCGCGCGTGCAGTGATAGAGGAACCAGGGCCGCGAGTCGTCCTTCATGCGGCGGATGAAATCGAGCGAGTAGGTGGCCCACTTGTCGTCGAGCAGCGAGAGGACGGGGATCGTCACCTCCTCGACGTTCTCGAGGGCGCCGCCCCGGGTGCCGTGCACGAAGCACTTGTTGAACGGCAGGTTTTCGATCCAGCGCGTGCGCTCCTCGCTGTAGACGATCTCGGGGAAGAAGTAGGGGTCGCGCCACTCGGTGTACATGTCGGACACCGAGAGGAAGCCGTAGAAGTCGTCGAAGCCGACGTTCTGCGGCTGCGACCCCTCGTTCTCCCCGAGGTGCCACTTGCCGACCGCCTGCGTCGCGTAGCCCGCCTCGGCGAGCAGCGAGGCGAGCGTGATCTCGCCGTCGAGCCCACCCTTCTCGCCGTACATCGGCGGGCGCTGGAGCCCGTGGCGCATCGGCAGGCGCCCGGTCAGCAGCGAGGCGCGCGACGGTGTGCAGGAGGGCTCGGAGTAACAGGAGGTGAGCCGCAGGCCGCCCGCCGCGAGCCGGTCGATCCGCGGCGTGGGGGCGCCCACCGCGACCCCGCCGCCGTAGCAGCCGAAGTCGCCCCAGCCGACGTCGTCCATGAGGACGAAGAGCACGTTCGGCCGCCGGCCGCCGGAGCGGGCGCGGAACTCCTCGATCCGGCCCTGCGCGACGGCTTCCTGGGCGGGGTGGAGGAAGGCGGGTTCTCGGGCGGAGCCGAGACTGCGCGTCGCGCTGGCGATCGGATCGTGCGGCATGGTCTCCTCCGTCCCGGGCGATGCGCGCGGGAGGCATTGCGCCGATCCGCGGTCCGCCCGTCGCCTCGCCCCGGCCGGGCAGGCGAGTCGGCGCGGCCCGCAGCGGCGCGATCAGGCGGACGTGGCGGGCAGGATGCGGGACAGCAGGTCGTCGGAGTTACGACGCAGGCTCGCCCGTCGTTCGGCGGGGTCGACCTCGACCACCCGCTCGTCGGGCGTGACCTTGAAGAGCGGTTGGCCTTTGCGCACGACGACGCCGTCGTCGGGCATGAGCACCTGGTCGATCGTGCCGGCGAAGGGTGCAGTGATCTTGTTGAACATCTTCATCACTTCGATGATGTAGATCGGCTGGCCCTTCCCGAAGTGCGCACCCTTCTCGACGAAGGACGGGAGGCCTGGTGCCTCGCGCGCATAAAAGGTTCCCCCCATGGCTGCGACGATCTCGTCGGCGCGCGTCGCCGGCGGCGGAACGAGTACCCGCCGCATCGCCTCCTGATGGGCGGGGTCGAGCAGGCGCTCGGGGATGACGACGCCGAGGTCCTCGTCGAGCCGGAGTTCCTCGAAGCCGACGCGGACGCCGAGCAGTGCCGGCAGCGCGAGCGCTTCGAGCCCCGCCTGGTGGCCGAGGTGGGCGGCGCGGACCCGGGCCCAGATGTCGGGGTCGATCCCGAAGGCGGGCGCCTCGTCGCCGAGTCGGCGATCGAGTTCCGGCCAGGCGAGCGCGCCGCCGGCCCGCTCGGCGAGGCGGCGGTAGAAGCCGAGTCCCCGCTCGATCAGGTCGTGGTCGTGGTCCCAGATGCGGTGCGCGGCGGCTCCCTCGGGATCGTCGAGCGCGAGGAGGCGGTAGGTTTCCGCCAGCACTTCGAGCGGGTTGCGTTGCCAGGCGATCCGCTCGCCCTCGACGCGGTAATCCGGGCGGTGGCGGGAGAGCCACGCCGAGAGATGGTGCGGTTCCGCGAGCAGCATCGCCAGCGGACGCGCGGCGAGCGTCTCCTTCAGCGCCAGCGTGGCGCGGGTCGCCACGAGCGCTTCGCCGGGGGCCGCCTGCGCGGCGAGGCGCCGCGTGATCTCGGCGAGAATCCAGTCGAGGTCGATCGCGTCGGTCTCGCGGGCGAGTTCGCCGACCAGCGTCAGGTAGGGGACGACAAACTTCGTGGTCGGCTTCGCCCAGGGGTCTCGGCAGCCGAACCAGATCATCATGCCGTAGAGGAACTCGCGGTTGGTCGCGAGATCCATGCCGCGGATCGCGGTGCGGCGCAGCACTTCGGTGAGCGCGTTCCAGCTCTCGGCGCGGTCGTGGCCGGTCGCGAGCAGGAGCGCGATGTTCGAGTCGTAGGCCCCCGCGAGCCGGTAGCGCATGAAGAGCCCGGTGTCCGGGTTCTTCATCGAGATCCCCTGGTCGTCGCGGATCTCGCCGTCGACCGGGTCCGACCACGACACGATCACTCCGCCCGCGCTCGGTGCGAGTGCGCGGTCGGTCGCGTTCACCCGCACCTCGATCGCGGCCCCCTCGCGGCGGATGCGCTCGGGCTTGGGGAGCCGGCCCTTGTGGCGTGCGACGATGGCCATCGCCTCGACGAGCGAGTGCACGACGAAGGCGTCGGCACGGTCCTCGGGGTTGGCGAAGCGCAGCGCGTAGCAGAGTTCGGAAACCCGGTGCTCGACCTGGATGCGGGTATTCACCTCCATGAAGAAGTGACGGTCGCCCTCGACGATGCACTCGAAGGTCGACGCCGAGTCGAGCCCGACGGCGGCGCCGAAGCGCTCCGCCTCGGCCTCCATCTTGCGCAGCACGCCAAGGTCCGCTTCGAGCGCCTTGGCCTTGCGGGTCTCGCCGGCCGCGCGGCAGCGCGCGATCTCTCCCTGGAGCCCTTCCTGGGTGATCGAGACCTCGACCAGCTTCTGCTCGTGCATCTGCAGCGAGCAGTCGCGTCCGCCGAGGGCGATGCACCAACGGCCGTTGCCGAGCAGCTGGATCTCGTTGTGCCGCGTGCTCTCGACGTTGAGTTCGAGCAGCATGTTGCGGTTGTCGCCGGTGCCGGTCGCCTTGACCTCGCTCAGGACTTCGCGCACGAGCCCGGGGACGACCTCGGCGTCGGAGAAGATGCGCTGGCCCTTGCCGCCGCCGCCGCCGATCGCCTTCAGGCGGAAGCGCCGCCCGGGATTCTCGACGAGGAGCTTGCGCGCCTCCTCCTGGAGTTGGGCCGCGAGGTCCTCGATCGAGAACAGGTCGAGTTGTCGCGCATAGGACGCCTCGAGGACGGCCGCGGCCAGGTCGGCGAGATCCGCCTTGGCATCGGCGAGCGCGGGCACGTCGAGTCGGTGCTCGCCGGCGAGCTTGTCGAGCGCCGCGCGATCGGGGTGACGGGCGAGCAGCGTGCGCACGGTCGCGTCGTTGATGCCGGGGGTGACCGAAACCTGGTGGGCGATCGCCGTGCGCTTGGCCTGGTCCTTCGCGCCAGCCGCGGTCTGCGTCCCCGAGCAGGGCCCGACGAAGGAGAGACCCGCTTCTTCGATGGCGCGCACGAAGCTCGCGTCCTCGGCCATGAAGCCGTAGCCGGCGAAGACGAAGCCGTAGTCGTTCTCGCGGCAGATCCGGACGATGTCGCCGATGCGCGCGACCCGCTCCTCCCTGGTGGCGCCGGTGTAGTCGGGCACCGCGTGCACCCGCGACGGGTCCATCATGCGGAGTTCGGGTGCGAGGGCGCGCGAGTAGACGATGCTGTCCTTCTCCGAGAGCAGAATCCCGATGCGCGGAATGCCCATCTCGCGGAAGACGTCGATCGCCTCCTTGCGGATCGGACCACGGCAGACGATCAGGACGCCCATGTCCTCGCAGGAGAAGGACCGTACCCAGGACGAAGCGGACTGCGCGAGGCGGCGTTCGCGGTGGACGAGCGGGTTTCCCCGGACGGGCCTCGGCTCGTCCGACGGCAGGGCGGCCATCAGTGGAACTCCCTCTGCACCGAGTCCATCGGACCCGGCGTGTAGTGGCGGAGCAGGAAGTCGAGGTTGCGGGCGAGCACCGAGCGCAATTCGGACGGCAGCACGATCTCGGAGATCGAACCCAGGCTGAGAGCCTCGCGCGGATTCATGAGCTCGCGCTCGTAGCGGTTGTTGAACTCCGCCTCGCGGGCACGCAGCCAGTCGGTGGCTTCCTTCTCCGCGTCGCGTCGCGCGTCCTCGGCCGAGGCTCCCTCGGCGTTGCGGCGGGCGAGCACTTCCTGGCGGCGCCCGGCCGCCTCGGCGCGCACCTGCTTGAGTTCCTGCTTGTAGACGAATTCCTTGCCCGCCGTGCCCATGACGGCCAGGCGGGTCGTCGGCAGCGCGAGAACCATGCTCGCGCCGGTCGCGTAGCTGTTGAAGGCCGCGTAGGCGCCGCCGAAGGCGTTGCGCAGGATGAGCAGGATGCGCGGCGTGCGCAGGTCGATGATCGCGTCGAGCATCGCGCGGCCGGCCTGGACGATGCCCCGGCTCTCCTGGTCGCGCCCCGGCAGGAAGCCGGTCGTGTCCTCCATGAAGATCGTCGGGATGTTGTAGATGCTGCAGAAGCGGACGAAGCGCGCGATCTTGTAGGCGGCGTCCACGTCGATCTGGCCGCTCGCGGCCGCGCTGTTGTTGGCGACGAAGCCGACGACGTGGCCGCCGACCCGGCCGAACGCGGTGACGGCGTTGCGGGCGCGATCGGGTTGCAGCTCGAAGTAGTCGCCGTGGTCGCAGATCCGCTCGATGAGGATCGTCACGTCGATCGGCGTGTTCATGCCGCTCGGCGAGTTGAACGCCTTGCGCAGGAGGACGTCGATCTCGCGGGTCGGCCGGTCGACCGGATCGGAGGTCGGCTCGAAGGGCGCCATGACCTTGTTCGAGCCGGGCAGGTAGGAGAGCAGCCGCGAGGCGGTGCGCAGCGCCGCCACCTCGTCGGGCACCGTCACGTCGGCGACGCCGCTCGCACCGTGCACCTTGGGCCCGCCGAGATCGTCGGGGGTGACGTCCTCGCCGAGCACGCTCTTGATGACGCCCGGGCCGGTGAGTCCGAAGAAGGTGTCGGCCGGCTGGATGACGAAGCTGCCCTGGCGCGGCAGGTAGGAGCCGCCGCCGGCGTTGAAGCCGAACATGCACATGATGCTCGGTGCGAGGCCGGAGATGCGGCGCAACGCGGTGAAGGCCTCGGCGTAGCCGTCGAGCCCGCCGACGCCGGCGGGAACGTAGGCCCCGGCGCTGTCGTTCATGCCGATGAGCGGCATGCCGCGGTCGCCGGCGAGGTAGATCAGGTTGGCGAGTTTGCGGCCGTTGGTCGCATCCATCGACCCGGCGCGGACGGTGAAGTCGTGGCCGTAGAGCGCGACCTCGCGCCCGCGGATCGGGACCACCGCGGTCACGAGCGAGGCGCCGTCGAGGTTCTTGCCCCAGTTCTGCCAGAGGATGGTCGGGGTCGAGCCGGGATCCTTCAGGACCTCGATCCGCTCCCAGACCGTCATCCGGTCCTTGGAATGCTGGCGCAGGCGGGGGAGCGTTCCCGACGCGGCGAACGGGCGCTCGCGAAGTTCCAGGCCCGACTGCATGGCCAGGTCGTAGGGGCCCGGCGGTGGCGCGTCGGCCGCCCTGGGTGCCGCGGCAGGGGCCAGCGGATCGTCGAGCGTCGGGACGATCGACGCCCGGCCGGACGGTGCGGGGGCTTCTTTGGGTCGCGTGGACTTCACGGCCTCTCGTCGCCCGGGGGGCACCCGGGTCTTGTCTGGATCGATCGAGCCGCCCTCTGCGGCCCGCCGTCTTATAACAGGCGATCCGGCTTTGCCTACGGAGCGGGCGGGGACGCGCGGGAGCGCGCCGGTCGCCGCCCGCCGCGCCGCGGGGCGGCGGCGGCGGCGCCC
>CAMBZJ010000002.1 GCA_945872365.1 Klebsiella pneumoniae | reverse complement strand
GTCACAGGCGCCGTTGGCGGCACGGCAGGTCGTACCACCTGGGGCGAAGGCGTCGACCGGGCAGTCGTTGCCGGAGCCGGTGCAGGTCTCGGCTATGTCGCAGAGGCTCGCCGCGGCGCGGCACTGCGTTCCGGCGCCGAGTTTCAGGTCGGTCGGGCAAGTCTTCGCTGATCCGTCGCAGGACTCGACCGCGTCGCAGGCGCCGGCGGCGGCGCGGCAGGTCGTGCCGGCGGCGGCAGCGGCGTCGGTCGGGCAAGTTGCGGAGTTCCCGGTGCAGGATTCGGCGATGTCACAGGCGCCGTTGGCGGCACGGCACTGGGTGGCAGCGTTGGCGAAGGCGTCGACCGGGCAGTCGTTGCCGGAGCCGGTGCAGGTCTCGGCTATGTCGCAGAGGCTCGCCGCGGTGCGGCACTGCGTTCCAGCACCGAGTTTCGCGTCGGTTGGGCAGGTCTTGGCCGATCCGTTGCAGGACTCGACCGCGTCGCAGAGGCCGGCGGCGGCGCGGCAGGTCGTGCCTGCGGTGGCAGCGGCGTCGGTCGGGCAAGTTGCGGAGTTCCCGGTGCAGGATTCGGCGATGTCACAGGCGCCGTTGGCGGCACGGCAGGTCGTACCACCTGGGGCGAAGGCGTCGACCGGGCAGTCGTTGCCGGAGCCGGTGCAGGTCTCGGCTATGTCGCAGAGGCTCGCCGCGGCGCGGCACTGCGTTCCGGCGCCGAGTTTCGCGTCGGTTGGGCAGGTCTTGGCCGATCCGTCGCAGGACTCGACCGCGTCGCAGAGGCCGGCGGCGGCGCGGCAGGTCGTGCCTGCGGTGGCAGCGGCGTCGGTCGGGCAAGTTGCGGAGTTCCCGGTGCAGGATTCGGCGATGTCGCAGGTGCCGTTGGCGGCACGGCACTGGGTGGCAGCGTTGGCGAAGGCATCGACGGGGCAGTCGTTGCTCGATCCCGTACAGGATTCCGCGAGATCGCAGACGCCGGCCGCGGCGCGGCACTGCGTTCCGGCCGCGAGCTTCGAGTCGCTGGGGCAGGTCTTGGCCGATCCGTCGCAGGACTCGACCGCGTCGCAGAGGCCGGCGGCGGCGCGGCAGGTCGTGCCGGCCGTGGCGACGGCGTCGGTCGGGCAAGTTGCGGAGTTCCCGGTGCAGGATTCGGCGATGTCGCAGGCGCCGTTGGCGGCGCGGCACTGGGTGGCAGCGTTGGCGAAGGCATCGACCGGGCAGTCGTTGCTCGATCCCGTGCAGGATTCCGCGAGATCGCAGACGCCGGCCGCGGTGCGGCACTGCGTTCCGGCCGCGAGCTTCGAGTCGCTGGGGCAAGTCTTAGCCGATCCGTCGCAGGACTCGACCGCGTCGCAGACGCCGGCCGCGATACGGCAGGTGGTGCCCGCAGCCACGAGGACGTCGGCCGGACAAGTTCCGGAAGTGCCGTTGCACGTCTCCGCGACGTCGCAGGTCCCGGCCGCCGCGCGACAGATCGTGCCCGATGCCTCGATCGCGCAGGTGGCCGAGCAGCAGTCGCCGCTGGTCGTGTTGCCGTCGTCGCACTGCTCGCCGGCCTGCAGCGTGCCATCGCCACACGCGGACTGGGGAATCGTGATCGTCTGGACGCCGCGGCCCTGCGTGCCCGCGTAGAGCGTGCCCGCACCGCGCGGGTCCCAGGCGAGCGAGGTGACCCGGAGGACCGGCAGGCCGGTGTTCATCGCGGACCAGGTCGAGGAGGACGTTGCCCGCTGGAACACGCCGCCGCCGAAGGTCCCGGCGTAGATGGTCCCGCTGCGGTCGAGGGCGAGCGCGCGTACGTCGGGAAAGGAGAGGCCGCTCGAGGCGTCGCTCCAGGAGGAGGACCCGAGACTCAGGCGGGCGAGGCCGCCCGTGGAACCCGCCCAGAGAACTGCGGGGTTCGAGCGGGTGTCGAGGAGAAGCGCTCGCACGTCGGTGCTCGACAGCCCCGTGCCGAGCGCCGACCACGAAGTCCCGCCGTTGCTCGTCGCGAAGACGCCGACGGTCGTGCCGGCATAGAGGGTGTTGGCCAACGTGGGGTGAGCGACCAGCGCGCGTACGTCGAGGCCGGTGAGGCCGGAGTTCACGGCCGCCCAGGTCGTGCCGCCATCGGTCGTTTTCTGGACGCCGGCGTCGGTGCCGGCATAGATCGTCGTGTGTGCGGCGGGGTCGATCGCCATCGCGCGAACCGGCGACCAGGTGAATCCCGTGGTGGTCCACGTGACGCCTGAATCAGTCGATTTCCAGACGCCGTTCTGGAAGTCGAGGCCGGCGTAACGGACCCCGGTATTCGTCGGGTCGATCGCGATCGCGAGGGGCTTCACGTAGTGCGCGACCTGGTTCCGGGTCCAGGAGTTTCCGGCATCCTGAGAGCCAAAGACACCCGCGAAGAACGTACTCGCCACCGCGCCGCCGACCCCCGAGGGTGCGGCAGGGTCGATCGCGACGGTGCCGATGTCGGTTGCGTTCAGTCCCGAGTTCGAACGGACCCACGAAGTCGAGGCGTTTGTGCTGCGGAAGACACCGTCGCCGAAGTTGTCCCCCGCCAGGATGACCTGTCCGCCGGGCTGAACGGCGACCGCACTCAGGTTGGTGGCGTTCGGGAAGCCCGATTTCACGGAAACCCAGGTGAGCGAGCCAGCCGCATCGGTCGCCTTCCAGACTCCATCGTCGGATCCGACGTACGCGGTACTCGGATTCGACGGATCGAGAACGATGACGTTTGCTCCCGGGTAGGATCCGAAGCCACTGTTCTTCTGCGCCCAGTTGCTGCCCTGCTTGATGCGGTAGACGTTCCCGTTGTCGTCCGTCGAGTAGAGGGTTGTCGGAGTCGCGGGGTCGATCGCCAGCGAGGTGATGTTTTTGAGATCGGTGTTCGCCATGAGGGCCCATGACGATCCGCCGTTGGCGGTCTTGTAGACGCCCTCGCCGGTACCGGCGTAAACGGTCGAAGGGCTCGACGGGTTCACGACGATCGCGTTCACCTCGAGTTCGAGCAGGAGGCCGTCGGATGCGTCGGCGGCTACGCTCCAGGATGCGCCTCCATCGGTGGACTTGTAGGCGCTCAAATCGGTGGCGGCCCAGAGCGTCGTCGTGGTGACCGGATCGATCGCGATTCCGCGGACGAACGGCACGTCGAGCCCGGTCGAGCGCGAGGTCCAGGAAGCGCCGGCGTCGGTGCTGCGGTAGATGCCCGCGCCATCGGTACCTACCCAGACGGTCGTCGGCGTCTTCGGGTCGATCGCGATCGCCTGGATCGCAACGTCGGGCAACCCCTGATTGGATGCAACCCAACTCGTGCCGCCGTCGGCGCTCTTGTAGACGAGTCCGCTCGAATCGGCAGCCCGCGTCGCCACCGCGAGGTAGACCCGCTGTGTACTCGAAGGGTCGAAGGCGACGGCTCTGACGGTGGCCGCCGATGGTCCGGTCGACGACCATGAGCCGACCGAGGCCTCGGCCCCTCCTGTGGTGAGCGCGACGGCGACCGCGAGCGCAGCCAACCACCGTGCAGGGGTCGTGCTGACGGAAGGTAGTGGGCGGATCGGCATGATCGAGGCGCGTCCGGGTGTCCCTTGCCGCGCCCGCAAAGCTTAGGCCGGTGCCTCGACCCATGGCAAGGGGTGGTTTGCCTCTTTCAGCCGGAGGCGACTCCGGTCCGGGCCGGTTGTTGGGAGACGAGATCCTGTGAGGCGAAGGGATCCGGGCGGGTTTTCGAAGGGGTCTTGCGCGGAGCCAGCTGAAGGTTGCGCACCGGTGGCTGCTCCGGCGGCAGGGCGCCGGCGTGGCTGGCGCGATATTCCTCGACGAGTTCCGCCTGCCGCGGCCTCGGGTCGTCACGGAGTTCGATTCGAATGCACCTGGCCCGTGTCGCGAGCGGCCCCCTCGCAATCGCCTCGGCCACGGTCGCCCGCAGCCCGCGCTCCTCGGCGACCCCGACGAGGAGCACGCTGCGCACCATCGTGCCGAGCACGAAGACACCGGGGCGGTCGGGCAGCCCGCCGACCGTCTCCCTTCCGAGAGCGATCCAACCCCCGGTCAAGGACTCCGTCACCGCTCGGCGCCTCAGCGCACCAAGGCCGTGTTCGGGACGGGCGGCCGCGACGAGTAGTCGTAGAAGCCCTTGCCCGACTTCCGGCCCAGCTGGCCGTTGAGCATCATGCGCCGCAGGACCGGCGGCGGCGCGAAGCGCGACTCGCGGTATTCGTCGAGGAGGTTGTTCGCCATGTGGAAGACGACGTCGAGTCCGATGAAGTCGGCGAGCGAGAACGGACCCATCGGGTGAGCCGCACCCTGCATCATCGCGGTATCGATGTCGGCGATCGAGCCCGTGCCCTCCTGCCAGATGCGCATCGCGTCGAGCATGTACGGGACGAGCAGGCGGTTCACGACGAAACCGGTCGTGTCGGGCAGGACCACCGGCGTCTTGCCGAGCGCCGAGACGAAGGCGGTCGCCGTCTCCATGACCTCGGGCTTCGTCGCAAGCGTCTTCACGACCTCGACGAGCTTCATCGCCGGGGCGGGATTGAAGAAGTGGAGGCCGATGAAGCGGTCGGGGCGCTTGGTCTTGACCGCCATCTCGGTGATGCCGAGCGTGGAGGTGTTGCTCGCGAAGATCGTGTTCTCGCCGCAAAGCGACTCCAGCTTCGCGAAAGCGTCGTGCTTGGTCGCCATGTCCTCGATGATCGACTCGATCACGACGTCGCAGGGGGCGAGGGCCGCAAAGTCGCTCGTCGTGATCAGGTTGTCCATCGTCGCCTTGTGCGCCTCGGCCGTGAGCTTGCCCTTCTCGACTTCCTTGGCGAGCCCGCCGTCGATCTTCTTGCGGACGCCGTCCACGGCGCCCGGGGTCGCCTTGACGAGCACCGTCTTCAGGCCCGCGCGCGCCGCGACCTGCGCGATGCCGAGTCCCATCTGTCCTGCGCCGAGTATGCCGACGGTCTTGATCGAGTTCGCCATGGTTGCCCCCTTGCTCTGGTTGGCCGGTCCGCTCACATGCGGCGCAGCTGGTCGAGGATGTCGTAGCCGGTGATCTGGCGGGATTTGGCCGCCTGCTCGGCGAGAAACGCGGCGGTGACGGCGCCGGACTGAACTCCCTTGGCGAGGTCGGCGATCGCGACCTGCACGGTCGCCTCGTCGATCATCTCGCCGGTCTCGGGATCGGCCATCGAGCCGCCACCACGCTCATGGTAGAGCGCGACGATGCGCTTGGCGTTGGCGATGTCGGCCTCGCCCGGCGAATAGCACTCGTTGGCGATCACGGCCTGCTGCGGGTGGATCACCCAGGTGCCGTCCATGCCGAGCTTCGCGGCGCCGGTGTTCTTGCGACGCAGGCCCGCCTCGACCTCGGCCACCTTCCCGGCCGGGTCGGCCGGGCGCGACAGGCGCGTGTACACGTTGTCGATCGCGTGCAGGCCGGCGGCCTTCGCAGCGACGACGATCGCCTGCTTGGCATAGAGGAAGTTCTGGTTCTGGTCCTCGACGAAGTCGCGGATCCCGAGCGTCGCGGCGAAGTCGGCGATGCCGAAGATGAGGCCCACCATGCGCGGCGAGGCGGAAGCGATGTCGTAGGCGCGCAGCAGGGCGCGCGGAGTCTCGATGAGTGCCTCGATCTGCAGCGGGTTCCTCCAGCCGGCCTCTCGCTCCATCGTGTCGAGCAGGCGGGCTACGTGGACGATGTCGTCGGGCCCGGAAACCTTGGGCAGGACGATGCCGTGAAAGCGGTTCGGTGCGCCGTTCACGATCGCCTCGAGGTCGCCGATGAAGAACTTCGAACGGACGTTGTTCGGACGGACCGTCACGACCTTCACGCCGAAGTCGAGGGTGTTGAGCGCCTCGACGACGACCTCGCGGCTCTTCTGGCCCTTGAACTCGTAGGGGCAGGCGTCCTCGAAATCGGCCATCACGTGATCGACCGGCGACTTCACCGGGTCAGCCGCGTTGCGGTGCATCTTGGGGTTGTGGCCCGGGTAGGCCATCTCCGTGCGGGGGACGACGAGCCTCTTGCCTCCATCAATGACGAACATCTGGCGAAACCTCGCTTGGGGATAATTCGCCCGGCGGTGATGGCCGGAATGGGAACGCTGCTGCGCCGGTCGGGCCGGCGATTTATAGGGGTCGCCGGCATTCCCGGTCAACCGCGCGGACGCACCGGAGTCCGCGGTGGCGAGCGTCGCGATTACTTCGCGTCCGCGATGGCGGTGTGGACTCCCCTCGGCCGCCGCGCCTTGCTACGGGAAGCCTCGTGAAACGCGAAAAGCCGTGGGTCATGCGCACCTACTCGGGCCACTCGAGCGCCCGGGCGAGCAACGAACTCTATCGTCTGAACCTCTCGAAGGGGCAGACCGGGCTCTCGGTCGCCTTCGACCTGCCCACGCAGACCGGTTACGACAGCGACCATCCGCTCGCCGCCGGCGAGGTCGGCAAGGTCGGCGTGCCGATCGGGCATATCGGGGACATGGAGACGCTCTTCGGCGGGATCCCGCTCGGCGAGATGAACACGTCCATGACGATCAACGGGCCGGCGGCCTGGCTGCTCGCCCTCTACATCGCGACCGCCGAGCGCCAGGGCATGGATCCACGGGTGCTCCAGGGGACGACACAGAACGACATCGTGAAGGAGTACCTCTCGCGCGGGACCTACATCTTCCCGCCCGAGCCGAGCATGCGGCTCACCGCGGACGTGATTTCCTACACGGTCAAGCACGTGCCGAAGTGGAACCCGACGAACATCTGCAGTTACCACCTGCAGGAGGCCGGGGCGACGCCGGTGCAGGAGGTCGCCTATGCGCTCGCGACGGCGATCGCTGTGCTCGACACGGTGCGCGCTTCGGGCGATCTGACCGAGGCAGAGATCGCCGAAACGGTCGCACGGATCAGCTTCTTCCTGAACGCCGGCATCCGTTTCGTCGAGGAGATCTGCAAGACGCGCGCGTTCGGGCGACTCTGGGACGAGATCACCCGCGAGCGCTACGGAGTGAAGGACCCCAAGGCGCGTCGCTTCCGCTACGGGGTCCAGGTGAATTCCCTCGGGCTCACCGAGGCGCAGCCCGAGAACAACATCCCGCGTATCGTGCTGGAGGCGCTCGGTGTGACGCTCTCGCAGGGTGCCCGCTGCCGCGCCCTTCAGCTCCCGGCATGGAACGAGGCGCTCGGCCTGCCGCGCCCCTGGGACCAGCAGTGGAGCCTGCGCATCCAGCAGATCCTCGCCTTCGAGACCGACGTACTCGAGTACGAGGACATCTTCGACGGCAGCCGGGTAATCGAGGCCAAGGTCGCCGAGATCGAGGCCGCCGCCCGCAAGGAACTCGACGAGGTTCTCTCGCAAGGCGGCATCGTGCCGGCGATCGAGTCGGGCTGGGTGAAGCAGCGCCTGGTGCGCTCGCAGTTCGAGCGGCTGCGCCGTATCGAGACCGGCGAGCAGACGGTCGTGGGTCTGAACAAGTTCACCGAGACCGCGGACTCCCCGCTGGTCGTCGCGGGCGGCGCCGCCATCCTGAAGGTGGACGCCTCGGCCGAGCATGCGCAGGTCGATTCCCTGAAAGCCTTCCGCGCCGCGCGCAACGATGCCGATGCGAAGGCGGCCTTGCAGGCGCTGAGCGACGCCGCGACCTCGGGCACGAACGTGATGCCGGCCTCGATCCGCTGCGCGCATGCCGGTGTCACGACGGGCGAGTGGGCCGGTGTGCTGCGCGAGATCTTCGGCGCCTACCGGGCGCCGACCGGGATCGGAGCCACCGGCCAGACCGGGGCGGGCAGCGACCCTCGGCTCGACGAGGTGCGGGCCCGGGTACGCGCCTCCGCGGGCCGCATCGGCCACCCGATCAAGGTGCTGATCGGCAAGCCCGGGCTCGACGGCCACTCCAACGGCGCGGAGCAGATCGCGCTGGCGTGCGCCAACGCGGGCATGGAGGTGATCTACGGCGGGATCCGGCTCACCCCGGCCGAGATCGTCGCGACGGCCTGCGACGAGTCGGTGGATCTCGTGGGATTGAGCATCCTCTCGGGCTCGCATCTGACGCTCGTCCCCGAGGTGCTCGAGGGACTGCGGCGGGGGGGCGCGGGGGAGATCCCGGTCGTCTTGGGCGGGATCGTTCCCGACGACGACGCCGACCGCTTGCGCTCGCAGGGCGTCGCCCGGGTCTACACGCCCAAGGACTACGATATCCTCGGCATCGTCGCCGACATGGCCGAGGTGGCGGCGCGCCGCGCGACCTGACGCGCGAGGTGGCCGGACCGACCGGGCCCGGCCCTTTCCCGATTCGCACGATGTGATTTTATCCCCACTTGGAGGCATTTGTGCCATGGCTGGAATCCAAGAACTTCAGGGCGGGACCGCGACGGCGGCCGATGCGGTCGGGGCGGCGGCGCGCACGGCCGAGCGCCTGCGCAAGGCCGTAGACGGGGCACTCGCCCATGGCCGCAAACTGACCGACGGCGGCAAGGCGATCGACGACCACCAGGCGCACGCGGAGCGGCTCGCCTGCATGGCGACCGAGGCGCTCGCCGCCGAGTCCCTGATCGCCTACGCGCGCGAGGCCGGTGGTCGGGATCCGCTCGCGGCGGAGTGTGCCGCGATCTTCACCGGACTCGTCACCTCCCGCGCGCGCACGGCCCTCGGTGAGCACGCCGAAGCCTTCGGCGTTTCGAGTGCGATGCTCGACGAGACGGTCGAATCGCCCGAGGCTCGCGCCTTCGTGCGCGCCGCGCTGAACGACAGGCACGTCGAAGCCCTCGGCGGCAAGGTGGTCGCGCTGCGCGGCACCTCGGATTCGTACCTAGAAGGCGACGTGGACCGGGCGACCCGCGAGGCGGTGCGCGCCTTCGCGCAGGAGGAGGTGGCGCCGCTCGCGCAGCACATCCACCTGAACGACGATCTCGTCCCCGAGTCGATCATCCGCAAGATGTCGGAACTCGGCTTCTTCGGGATGGCGATCCCGGAGATCTACGGCGGCCAGGGCATGGGCAACGTCGCCATGATCCTCACCACCGAGGAACTCTCGAAGGCCTCGCTCGCGGCGGCCGGCAGCCTGATCACCCGCCCGGAGATCCTGACCAAGGCGCTGCTCGCGGGCGGCACCGAGGCGCAGAAGCAGGCGTGGCTGCCGAAGATCGCCGCCGGCGACACGATGGTCGCGGTCTCGGTGACCGAACCCGATACGGGCTCCGACGTCGCCTCGGTCAAGGTACGCGCGGAGAAGGGCGAGCAGGGCGGGCAGCCCGGCTGGTTCATCTCGGGTGCCAAGGCGTGGTGCACGTTCGCGGGACGCGCCAACGTGATCGCGATGCTGACCCGGACCGACGCCGATCCGGCCAAGGGCGCGCGCGGGCTCTCGCTCTTCATCGTGCCGAAGGACGCCTTCGACGGGCACGAGTTCGCGATGCGACAGCCCGGCGGCGGCGTGATCGAGGGCAAGGCGGATCGCACGCCCGGCTATCGCGGCATGCACTCGTACACGCTGCAGATCGACCGCTACTTCGTGCCGCAGGACAACCTGGTCGGCAAGGAGGGGCAGGGCTTCTATCTGCAGATGAGCGGTTTCGCGGCGGGTCGCCTGCAGACCGGCGGTCGCGCGACCGGGCTCGCTCAGGCGGCGCTCGAAGCGGCGGCCGTCTACTCGAACGAGCGCTCGCAGTTCGGGCAGCCGATCGGCTCGTACCAGCTCACCCGGAACAAGCTGGGCCGCATGGCGGCTGAGATTGCCGCATCGCGTCAACTGACCTACCACGCTGCGCGGGTGTTCGACGAGGACGAGTCGCGCTCGCTCGAACCGGCTATGGCGAAGCTCTTCACCTGCGACGTGGCGGTAAAGGCGACCCAGGAGGCCCAGCTGCTGCACGGGGGCTGGGGTTTTGCCGAGGAGTTCCCGATCTGCCGGTACGTGGTGGATGCCCTGGTGCTGCCGATCTTCGAGGGTGTGAAGCCGATCCTGGAGCTCAAGGTGATCGCGCGGAGCTTGTTGGCGCAGTAGGCGACTTTGCCGAGGTGTCTGGGTTTGACATAGCTAGGGCGGAGGTGCTATGTGGGGAGAAAGTCGCGCTAGTAGGCGAATCCCGGTCCTGAGCGAGGGGTTTTGGTCATCCAAAGGAGCCTTGATGAATTATGGTCGTAGATCTCCGATAAATGGCTGGCCCAAGTCCGTCTTTATCGCCATGTTTGCCGCAGTTTTGCTGATCGGTTCCTCTCCGGCCAAGGCGCAGACGGGCTGTGAGCCCGCGTGCAGCGGCTACCCTGCGAACTCCCAAAGCCTCACTTGTGCTTGTCGAGCTGTGTGTTCTCGACTGATTTGCCCCGCGGGTTCCGGCGCGCCCACTTTCATCGAGACCAAGCAATGTCCTCCCGGGCCGGACTCGCCCGCGCACACCGTTTCGCGCATCTGCTGCACCGGCACGACCAACGGCCGGACAAAGTGCAAGCCGTTCCCGTCCTGCAAGACGCTCTCCCGGTCCTGACACGGTCAGAGCCGGGATTGCGCACGCGGCGGCCGTGTTGCTGGTTCGCGGGGCTGGCACTTGTGTTTGCATCTTGTGCTGCACAAAGAACTGCCCCGGCGAATGAGGTCGCTGGTCCTAGCGTCGCTGGGATCAGCGTCGCTGGTCCTAGCGACGGGCGTCAGTTGGCGGGTCAATTGATGAGCCCGGCAGACCTCGGGCGTCTCGCCTCGCTCGCCCGCGGTCGGGCCGCCGAGGAGCAGCCTCTGGATTACCGGATCAGCCCGGAGGATGTCCTCGATATCAAGATTCCCGACCTCCACGAAGGTCAGGCTGGCGCCGCAGGGGGAACGCGGGATAACGCCCAGCCGGCGACCACGGCTCCGTCGGCCGACCGAGGGGTTCGCGTGTCGAACCGAGGCGACATCGAAATCCCGGTGCTCGGCGAAGTGCACGCGGAAGGGCGGACGGTGGCCGAGTTCGAGTCGGACATCGCAAGGCAACTCGTTGCGCGCGGTATCCTCAGGAAGCCCGAAGTCATCATCGAGATCACCGAGTACCGTGGTCGGGCCGTGACCGTCATGGGTAGCGTGACCAAGCCCGGCACCTATCCCCTTTCGAAACCGGGGGCGACCGTTCTCGACATGATCCTATCGGCGGGCGGGCCGACCGAGTCGGCTGGCCGGATCGTCCAGTTCACGCCCGCCGACTCGGCGGATACGGCCCGCCCGGTCGGTTCTCAGCCCCCGGCTTCGGGTAGAAGCAGCGTTTCGCGAAATCCTGAAACCGGCCATCCGATCCGCGTCGACCTGGAGGTCCTTCTTCATTCAGGACCGACCAATCCGGATCTCAATCCCATCGCCTATCCGGGAGACGTGATCCGCCTTTCGGGGCAGGGAACGGTCGAGGTGGATGGCTGGGTCGACAAGCCGGGAGCCTTCCCTGCGTCGTCCACGCTCACCCTCACGGGCGTCCTCGCCGCGGCCGGGCCCCAGTACGCGGCCGACCTGGGATCCGTCAATGTACGCAGGACGCTCTCCCCTGGGCAGCAGCAGACCTACACGATCGACGTGGATGACGTCACGGAGGGGCGGACGCCCGACTTTCCGCTCACCGACGGGGACGTCGTCACCGTGCCACTTCATAAAGGCAAATTCATTCCCTACAGCCTCTACTCAGTGGGTAAGAACGTCGTCAACGTCGGCGGAAACATCCCGCTCTTCTGAGGCGCTCCGTGGAGCTGTCGAGATCAGTCAGCAGAGCCGAGGGTCCGGGGACGGTCCCGGCGATTCGGGGTGCTTCCACCGGGCAGGCGGGGACCGCTCAGGCCGACTATGTGGACGCGGAGTTTACCGAATCTCCTGGCCGGCCCCTGCGCGAGTACCTCGAACTCGTTGCCAAGTACCGCTGGCTCGCGGCTGCGGCCTTTGCCTCGGTGCTCGCCGTAGCGGTCCTTCAGACGCTCATGGCGACGCGGATCTACGTCGCCTCGACCAAACTCGAAATTTCGAACGAGGCGCCGATCCAGTTGCGCCTCAAGGACGACGTCCTCAATCTCGACGACAAGGGCACCAAGGGGCCCAGGTTTTTTTCGACCCAACTCGCCATCCTCCGCAGCCGGGACCTGGCCGAACGAGTCATCCGCAAGCAGCGACTCGACGAGAACGAGACCTTCCTGAATCCGACGAAGGAACGCGGTGGGGTCCTGGAAGTCGGATCGGAGTTGATCGGTGACGTTCGTCCCCGCGGCTTGCCGAACAAGAAGATCGCCTTGGCCGAGGGGGAGCGCACCGGCGGCGCCGAGGCCGATCCCGGGATCATCGACCGCTACGTCGGCTACCTCTCCATCGCCGAGGTCAAAGGCACGGATCTCGTCGAAGTGAGCTTTTCGACGCCGAACCCGACTTTGTCGGCGATGCTCTCGGCCGCGCACTCCCAGGCCTATCTCGAGTCCGCGGCGGAAATGAAGATGGAAACGGACGTGGAGGCCCGCGGCTTCCTGGATCGACAGATCCGCCGAGCCCGAGATCAGGTCGATCGGACCGATTCCCTGCTCAACACCTTTCGCTTGGACCACCCGAAGGTGGCCATGAACGAAGAGTACAAGGAGTTCGGAGACCGGCTCTCGCAGTATGCGAAGGTTCTGGGCGACGCCGAAGCGGAGCGGATCGACCTCCAGAGCCAGCACGACTTTCTCACCCGGAAGGGGATCGATCCCTTTTTCTATTTCGCGGGTCGCGAAGGTTCGCCGGGTACCGCGAAACTGCACGATGCGCTGGTCGACATCGGCATCCAGAAATCGTCGCTCGCCGGTCGACTCGGGCCGAACCACCCGCAGATGGTCGAGTTGACGCGTCGGGAGGACGAGACGAAGCAGCAGCTTGCACAGGAACTGCAGCGCGAGATCTCGTCGGTCCGGACCCGTCTCGACGCGGCGAAGGGCAAGGAGGAGCGTGCTCGCGAAGCGCTCGGGCGCGTCGAGCAGTCCTCCATGGAACTCCAACGGCTGGGCGCCCAGTATGCCATGCTCAAGTCCGACGCCGACAACGCGCGTACGATGCACGATGCTCTGCTCAAGCAGCAGACGAGTACGATGGTCCGCTCCCAACTCGATACGACGCCGGCCCGCGTCGTGGAGCGTGCCGAGGTTCCTCGCTCGGCCGCCAAGCCGAACGTGAGGTCCAACCTGAACTACGGATTCCTCATGGGGCTGGCGGCGGCTCTGGCGGCCATTCTGGTCGCAGACCACTTCGACAACTCGGTGAAGACGACCAAGGACATCGAGGGGTTGCTCCAGTTGGCCGCCCTTGCGACGATTCCGAACTTCGCGATCGCGCGGCGGGTGTCTGCGCGTCGCCGGGGCCGGCTCCAGGCTCCTGCGGTGGCCGTGCCGGAGGCCCGAACGGAATCCGGGAGCCCTTCGTCGGGGCCGGGGCCGCTTCTCGTGGTCCATCACGAACCGATGTCGGTGATCGCCGAGGCGTTTCGCGGGTTGCGCACGAACATCCTCTTCTCGACCGCAGGCGCCCCTCCCAAGGTGATCATGTTGGCGAGTGCCGGCATGAGCGAGGGAAAGACGGTCATCTCGACGAATCTGGCTGCGACGCTCGCGGAGTCGGGCGCCCGCGTGCTCCTCATCGATGCCGACATGCGGCACGCAAGTTGCCATCCGCACATCGGCGTGACGAACGAGGTCGGGCTTTCCACCTTTCTCACCGGGCGTCCCATCGAGGAAGTGATCCGTAAGATCGATGCGCCGCGGCTCTCGTTCATATCGGCCGGGCCCCACCCGCCGAATCCAGCCGAACTCGTCGGCTCCACGAGGATGCAGGAGGCACTGGCCCGGCTCCGCGACGAGTACGACTTCATCATCATCGATTCCCCGGCGCTTCTTCCGGTCACCGATGGCGTCGTTCTGTCGCGGTACTCCGACGGTGTCATCCTGGTGGTCAAGGCACAGGACACGTCGCGCGAGATGGTGATCCGGGCCCGTGATCTGCTCCGCGTCGCCAATGCACACATGCTCGGCGCCGTCATGAACAACGTCGACGTGGGGTCCTACCAGTACGGTGGCTACTACGGGTACTACTACTCGTCGGCCGCGGGTCTGGAATCGGGCCGCGATGACGCCGAGGAGACTGCGGGGTGAGGGGGACCGACAGGTGGGTTCTTGGCACCCTGCAGGGACTCGTCCTCCTGCTGCCGCTTTTTCTCGGAGGGCGGCAGACCATCGGCGTGGCGATGGGTTGTTTCGCCGTCCTCTGCCTGCTTGCCATCACGATTCGGGAGAGGTGGCGGCGTCACGGCGGGACCTCGGTTCCGGGGCTGACCGCGCTCGCCGCGTTCGCCGCGCTGGCGTTGTTCATGGCGGCGCCGCTGCCGCCGGCGCTGATCGAACGACTCTCGCCAGCGACCGCTCGCTTGTACCGCGAGGTTCTCGACGGATGGCCTGGCGGCGGTGGCTGGTCGGTCTGGCGTCCGCTGGCCTTCTCGGCCTACGACGTCGCCGGCACTCTGAGCCGCTTTTCCATCGGCCTGGGTGCCTTCGCGGTTCTCGTGGCGTTCCCTTGGCGGACGAGCGATGGCGAGGACGAACCGAGACTTGTCGTCCTCGATCGACTCATCATGACCCTCATTCTCGGCGGCGTCGGCATGGCCCTCCTCGCGATCGCGCAGGAAGTGTTCGGCAACGGCTGGGTCATGTGGATCACCGAAGAGCCGGCCGACGAGAAGCGCGTCTCCGGTCCCTTCGTGAACCCGAACCATCTCGCAGCCTGGCTGGAGATGGTCATGCCCCTGGCGATGGCGTATGCGCTCACCCTAGTCACACGGCTCCGCCGGCGAATCGAGGGCACGGCGAGGTCGAGCCGCGGACTCGGTGTGAGGTCGCGCCGGATCTGGATCGCCGCGCTGGTGGCCCACCAGGAGAGTCTCTGGCCGCCAATCGTGGTCGCGGTCGGGTTCCTCGTCATGCTGGGAGTCCACGGGGCCACCGATTCGCGAGGTGGCAACATCGCCCTGCTTTTCGGACTCGCCGTGACCGGGGCCGGCCTGACGCGCCACCTCATCGAACCGTCGGAACGCTTCGGTCTGAGGAAATGGCTGCCGACGGTGCTCCCGGTGCTCTTCGCGCTGTTTGCGCTGACGATCGCGGCCGCGTGGTGGCGGGCGGACACCCGGGTGGCGGAAATGGGTCTCGAAGGCTCGGTGGACCTCAGCCTCGCGGCCCGGGTCGCGGCCTATCGGCTCGGGGTGGGGATTCTCCGCGACTTTCCGATTTTTGGAACCGGGCTGGGATCGTGGCTCGATGCCTTCAGACCCTACCAGGCGCCCCCGCTGGAGACCGGCATTCTCGACCACGCACACAACGACTATCTCGAACTTGCCGCAGAGACAGGCGCGGTCGGCATGGCGATCGCCTTCTGGTTCGTCTGCTCGGTGGCGGTCGCGGTCTGGCGCCTTCGACGGGGCGCGGTGCATGACCAAGGCCTCGCCCTTCGTGGAGAAGGTGGCCGGGGAACCTCCCGTGCGGCTCACCGACCCGACGGTTTCGAGATACCCGAGTGGCGTCGGGCGATTCGCCATCATCACTTGATCCGTTGGGGCCTTGCCGGCGGGGTGGTCGCCATCCTCGTGCACTGCTTGGTCGAGTTCGCCCTACGGATGCCGGCCAATCTGCTCCTTCTCATGGTTCTCGTCGCCATGATGGTCCTCTCAGCCGGGTCTCTTCGACCTGGTCGTGTGGCAGCCGTCGGAGTGCTTTTTTCGTGCTTGCTGGCCGCAGCGATTCCGCCCGCCGTCAACGCGTTTCTGGTCTACCTGGATCGTGATCCGATTTCGCCCCGTGACCAGATCGAGCGCGCCGACTATCTCGTCTCCGAGGATCCCGAGGGGGGCTACGATCGTGCCGTGTCCCTTGCGCGCAAGGCCGTCGATGCGGCGCCGGCGTGCATCGAGGCGCACGAGATGATGGCGGAGGCGCTCGGGCCAGGCTCCGAGGGAGTGGGGAGCCTCAAGCGGGCGGTGCTCCTCCAGCCGTGGGCCGTCGAGCGACGCGATGCCCTCGGAGTAAGGTTGCTGGAGGAGGGTGACATCGAGGGGGGCGCGAGGGAACTCGGCGAGTCGATGTTCCGCTACCCCTATCTCGTCATGCACGGCTACCTTTCTCTGGCCGTGCAGCCTGATCGTTCGACGGACATCGACTTGAGTCAGGCGTTGCGCCGACTCGACCAGCCGGTCACGATGCAGAGCAGAATCGCCTCCATCGATCCTCAGGTGGCGGAGTCGCTTGAGCAGGGTCTTCGCCGTGCCATGGACGAACCATCGGTGGGGATCCGCTCGCGGCCGAAGATCACCGAGGAACTCGCGCAGTTTCTCGAGACCAGGGGCGAGGCGGGTCGGGCGGGGGATCTCCTGCTTGAGCAGGGGCGGGCGATCCAGGATGTGCCATTCCTCCGTCGGGCGGCGGCCGACCACCTTTCGGTCAAGGATTATGCGTCGGCGGAGAGGGCGCTTCTCGCGGCGATGTTGCTCGCTCCCGACCAGGCGACCATCTACACGAGTCTCGCAACACAGGTCTATGCTCCCCTCGGGGAGTACGACAGAGCCGACTCCGTCCTTGATGCGGGCCGCCGCAACGCAGCGGACCTGCTGCCCCTGCACCGGAGCATGAGCGAACTCCTGAATCTGCGGAAGTCCGCCGAGTGGGCACGGCTCGATCGACCTCATGTGTCCCCCGTGGTTCAGAAAGAGAAGGTACGGAGTGGGACCGATGGGAACGGCCGAAAAGGCAACGACGCGGAAATGGAGCCTTGAGTGGAGCGCCCGGACCGTATCGAGTGTGAAGACTGCGTGGCACCTCACGCGGGGATTCGAGGGTCGAGGGTTCGGAAGGTATGAAACGATGGATGGAAGTGGTGATCACGTTGCCTCTTGCGCTGGTGGCGCTCGTGCCGGCGGCCGTGGTCGCCTTCGCCGTGTTCCTCTCGATGGGAAGCCCGGTTCTCTTCCGTCACCGGCGCATCGGTCGACACAACCGCCCGTTCCTTCTTTATAAATTCCGCACCATGCGACAAGGTGCCGTCGGAGAGTCGGATTCCTCCCGCATGACGCCGATCGGTCGCACACTTCGGACTCTCTCGCTGGACGAACTCCCCCAACTCTGGAACGTTTTGCGTGGCGACATGGCTCTCGTCGGGCCCCGCCCCCTTCTGCCGGAGTACCTGGCCCGCTATACTCAGGAGCAGGCAAGACGGCACGAAGTGCTGCCCGGGATCACGGGGCTGGCCCAGATCGAGGGGCGGAACTCCATCTCCTGGGAGCGCAAGTTCGAACTCGATTGCTGGTATGTCGATCACAGGAGTACGAGATTGGATCTCCAGATTCTCGCGCGAACCGTGGCCGCGGTGCTCACGCGCGCGGGAGTGAATGCGGAGGGTCATGCGACGATGCCGGAGTTTCGGGGCGAGGCACGGGCGGAGACCGGGAGCCGGACGGCTGCGGGCGTGCGACCCAACGCGGGTGGCGGGAGCAGTCGATGACGCATGAGCTCGCGGCCCTTCCCATGTGCATGCCCGACATCACCGATGCCGAGCGCGAAGCCGTGCTCGAGGTGCTCGCATCGCCCAGCCTCGCATTGGGGCCGAAACTCGTCGAATTCGAGAAGAACCTGGCCGCTCGATGTGGTGCTCGCCACGGCATCGGGGTGAACAGTGGCACTTCGGGACTTCATCTGGCGATGATTGCGGCCGGAGTCGGCCCAGGCGACGTCGTTCTCACCACGCCCTTCAGTTTCGTCGCCTCGGCAAACTGCGTTCTCTATGTGGGCGGTCGGCCTGAATTCGTCGACATCGAACCGGACACCCTGACGATCGACGTCGGGGCGCTCGAGCAGCGAATCGAGAAGCTCGCGGCGGAAGGCGTGCCCATGAAGGCAATTCTTCCCGTGCACGTCTTCGGCCAGCCGTGCGACATGGATCCCATCGTCGACCTGGCCGAAAGGCACGGGTTGGCCGTGATCGAGGACGCCTGCGAGGCGATCGGCGGTACGTACAAGGACAGGCCGGTCGGTGCCCTCGGCCACGCAGGCGTCTTCGCGTTCTATCCGAACAAGCAGATGACGACCGGCGAGGGCGGGATGCTGGTGACCGACGACGCCGAGTGGGCCGACCTCTTTCGCAGCCTCCGCAACCAGGGCCGTGACGTCTTCGACGGGTGGCTCGAGCACTCGAGGTTGGGGTACAACTACAGACTCGACGAGATGAGCGCCGCTCTGGGGGTCGTGCAGTTGCGGAGACTCGACGAATTACTCGACGCGAGGGAGCGAGTAGCCCGTTGGTACGACGAGCGACTAGGCGGCGCGGAGGGGGTCCAGATCCCCAAACACGCCCCATGGACGACCCGCGCGAGCTGGTTCGTGTACGTAGTTCGCCTGGGTTCTGCGGCGGAACGAAATGGGGCGATCCGGGAACTCGCGTCGCGAGGGATCCCCGCGCGGGCGTATTTCCCTCCCATCCACCTGCAGCAGTTCTATCGAGAGCGATTCGGATACCGGCGGGGCGCCTTCCCGGTGGCCGAAGAGGCAGGAGACCGGTGCCTGGCTCTCCCGTTCTTTCCGGCCATGCAACAATCACAGATCGACCGAGTGTGCGAAGCGCTTCTGGACATCACGCGCGGTCGGTCATCGGGGGCCTCATTGCAATGACCACTTTGCCCCCCACGAAACCTTCACTGCCTTCCTTCCTCGTGCGGTACCGAGTCGGTGCCTCGATACTTCTCAACGTCCTGTTCGCGGCCGTAGCCTACCTCGCCGCGTTCGCGTTGCGGTTCGATCTCGTCGTTCCGGAGCGTTACGTGTATCTGGCGCTCCAGACTCTTCCGCTTCTCTGTATCTGCAAGCTGACGGGCTTCTGGGTGTTCGGCTTGTTCACGGGTTGGTGGCGCCACGTGAGCGTGCGCGACACGGAAGCCATTCTGAAGGCGAATCTCGTCGGCTCCGGGTTGTTCCTTGCAACGATCGTGCTTTCGCAGGGGACTGTGGGTTTTCCCCGCGCGGTCTTCCTGACCGACTTCCTGCTCTGCACGGCGCTCGTTGCGGGTAGCAGGATTGCGGTTCGTCTCTTTCGCGAGCACGGTGCGATGCAGGCCGAGGCGCATCGCGTCGACAGCGTAGCGCTCATCGTGGGCGCGGGTTCCGCTGGAATCAGGCTCATGGAGGAACTCCAGATCCGGAAGGGGGGTCGCACTGCGCTCGTCGGCTTCATCGACGACGACCCGGAGAAGCAGGGAATGCGCATCTGCGGCATGCCCGTCCTCGGTCCCATCGCGGGCATCCCCGAGATCGTCGCAGCCCACGAGGTCAGCGAGGTCCTGGTGGCGATCCCGTCGGCCGGATCTGCGTTGATACGGCGCGTCACGCAGTTGTGCGGCGAGGCGAAGGTCCGCTCGCGAATCCTCCCGAGCCTGGGTGACCTCGTCGACGGGCGCTTCATCTTCACACAGATGCGCGAGGTCGCCCTGGAGGATCTCCTGGGGCGGGTGCCGGTCCGGATCTCGTCCCCGCAGACCGCAGCGCTCCTGAGTAGCCGATGCGTCGTAGTCACGGGGGCTGCCGGGTCGATCGGATCCGAACTCTGCCGCCAAGTCTCGCGAAATGGCCCCGAGCGTGTCGTGATCTTCGACCGCCACGAGAACGGGATCTTTCTGCTCGAATCCGAGCTGAGGCAGAAGTATCCGAATGTCCGGATCGTACCGGTCCTTGGCGACATCCTCCTTCGTGACCAGTTGGACCGGGTCTTTCACGAGCACCGGCCGGACATCGTGTTCCACGCGGCCGCGTACAAGCACGTCCCGCTCGCCGAGGCCAACGTGGTCGAGGCCGTGCGCAACAACATCCTCGGAACCCGTAATGTCGTCGCGTCCGCGATTGCGCACGATGTGGGGCAGTTCGTCCTGATTTCGACCGACAAGGCGGTGCGCCCGTCTAGTGTCATGGGAGTGACCAAGCGAATCGCGGAGATCATCGTCCGGGAGATGGGAATAGATCGCGGACGGTACGTGACTGTTCGTTTCGGAAACGTCCTCGGCTCCAACGGCAGCGTCGTCCCGCTGTTCCGAGAGCAGATCTCGCGTGGCGGGCCGGTGACCGTCACCCACCCCGAGGTGAGCCGCTACTTCATGACGATCCCGGAGGCCGTTGCACTCGTGCTCCAGGCCGCGACGGTCGGTCGTTGCGGGGAAACGCTCGTACTGAAGATGGGGCAGCCGGTTCGGATCACGGACTTGGCCCGCCAGATGATCGAGTTGTCGGGCTTTGCACCCGGGGAGGACATTGAGATCGTGTTCACGGGTCTCCGGGCTGGAGAGAAGTTGCATGAGGAGTTGCTGGACGAGGGGGAGAGGATGGCACCCACGGCGATCGAGAGGATTTCATCGCTGGAACGGCTCGAGGTCGCGGGGGTGTCGAGCGACGTATTCCTCCCCCGGTTCGAGACCCTCGTCTCGGCGGGGGACGTCTCTGGCGTCTTGAGCCTTCTGCAGGATGTCGTCCCGACGTTTCGTGCCTCCTCTGGAGAGGCGAACACGAGATTGAAGAGGGGCGACGCAGAGCGCTCCGAGCGATCACCCTTAGGCGCCCGAGGAGCAGCAGATTTACAGGGCTCGACCTGAAACCCAGTCCATGCATGTCGGCGTGAGCCGAAACGGTAGCGACGCGTGCATGATGGGCGACCGGTAAGATGGTGAGACCCCGTATCCTCGTCGTCGCACCCGGGCTCCGGATCGGCGGTGTCGAAAGAAGCCTCCTTGGGCTGCTCCATGCTCTCGTTCCGAGAGAATGCGACCTCACGTTGTTCCTTCATTCCCACGATGGCGAGTGGGTGGACCAAATTCCCCGGGGATTGGACCTCCTTCCCGAGATGCCGGAGTATGCAGCGCTGGACCGCAGCCTCTACAGCGTGCTTCTGTCGGCGCAATGGAGGGTTGGCGTTGCTCGCGCGGCGGCAAAACTTGTCACGCGGACACGGGGGGCCCTGGGAATCCGGGGATTTCTCCTGCCGCGCTCGGTCCGTTACTCGATCGGCTGCCTTCCCTGGATTCCGGGAGAATACGATCTCGCTGTGAGTTTTCTTGCTCCGCACGATGTGGTCCTTCGCAGGGTCCGTGCGCGGTTTCGGGTGGGGTGGATCCATACCGACTACACGCGTCTTGAAACGGGTGTGGATCGTCGGTTCGAAATGAAGACTTGGTCCCGACTCGACAGCCTCGCAGCAGTGTCGACTGGAGTGGCGGAGACGTTTTCGGAGGCTTTCGGCATCGAAGCATCGCGCATACGGGTCATCGAGAACGTGCTGAGTCCGACCTTCGTTCGCGGTCAAGCGCGAGCGACGGACGTGTCGCACGAGATGGTCGCGGGACCGTCGGAGTTTCGCCTCTGTTCGGTGGGGCGATTTTCGCATGCAAAGGGGTTCGACCTCGCCGTCGAGGCCTGCAGGCGGCTGGTCGATCTGGGCGTTCCCGTGAGATGGTATCTCATCGGATACGGCCCGGAGGAGGAGTCCCTGCGGAGGCTGATCTCCAGCCTCGGGGTCGAGCGGCAGTTTCTGATCCTCGGGAAGCGCGACAACCCCTATCCTTACATCGCGGCCTGCGACCTCTACGTGCAGCCGTCTCGCTACGAGGGCAAGGCGGTCACGGTCCGGGAGGCGCAGATGCTCGGCCGCCCCGTGCTCATCGCTCGCTACCCCACCGCATCGAGTCAACTCGAAGACGGCATCGACGGGATGATGGCCGACCCTGGTCCCCACGGTCTGGTCGATGCAATCCGGAGGCTCGTTGCAGATCCGGCGTTGCGACGCCGTCTGGGGGCAACGGCCGCGTCAAGGGACTACGGGAACATCGCCGCGGCTGGGGAAGTGCTGGCACTCGCCGGACGGGCCGGAAGTCGCGAGGGTGCAGGGAAGCCGACAGGGGATTGTCAAGCGTCGTAGACGTCCGCATCGATGTAGAAGATGCAGGCCCATGAACACGCCAATCGTCTCCGGACCAGGCTTCCCGGTACCATGAGCGGGAAGCCGCCGTCCAGGGTTCCCCATCGCGATCGGTATTGTCGCCTGCGGATCGCTCCGATCGCGCGGGAGATCTCGAGCGTTCTGTCGGCGCCTGCGCCGAGGCCGTCGAGGTATCGCCAGATGTTTGCAGCCTGGGCCGGCACCGGGACGTCCTCCAGTCCGTCATCTTCTTGCGGAAAGACCATGTTCGGAAAGGACCCGTCTGCTCGCTGGTGTGTCGCGAGATATTCGGCGCCGCGGACCAGTGCGCCGAGGCAGTCGTCGTCGCCGGTCGCGCGGTGGAACTCTGCGAGGCCCTCGAGCGCATAACAGTGGTAGTGGGTCCGGTTGAAAGGACTTCCGGCTGAGACGCTGAATGCACCGTTGGAGCTTTGGTAGCCATCGATTGCAAGACGGGTCAGGACTTGCGCGGTGCGAAAGTGGCGCTCGTCGGCCGTCAGCTTGTGCGCAGCGAGCAGGGCAAGATTGCACTTCGCAAAGATCGCATAGGAAAAACGATCGAGTGGGCTTCCGTCGAGGCGGTACTGGTTGCAGGGACCCGCGCCGTCGATGGCGTCCGAGATGAAGTCGGTCGCCTTGAGTGCCTGAGCCAGGAGTCGCGGAGCCTCGGGCGAACCGGAGTTCGCGAGATGCGTTGCGAGGTCGAGGAGGCCCTTCGCGAGGATGCCCTGGTCGAACAGGTAGACCTTGTCTTCGTAACTCCCATCGGTCGATACATTGGAGGGGATGGCGCCGTTGGTCTGCATCACTCGACATGCAGCGTTCGCTGCGCGCAGCGCGCGGTCCAGGAAGTCCGGGTCCCCGTATTTCGAAAACAGCTTCGTGAAGGTCGAAATGGCGTATCCGGTGATCTCGGGATAGACGTCGATCCGACGAAACGCGGTCGCGAAGCGTACGATGAAGCCGGACTCGTACTGGGCCCGCCGAAGCCACCCGACGGCACGCGCCACGCTCGGCTCCGCGGTTCCCGTCACCCGACGGAGGTTGTGAGTCGGTGTATGCATGGCCGCAGCACGTTCCTCGTAGATGGAAAGACCTTCCGAGTCAACGAAGTCTATGTGCGACGTGCGGCGCACGGTAGGCCGGGCGGTCGGAGTTCTACATGGCCGCCGCTTCCGACGACCTATCGCACATGGTAACGGTAGCAGCGAGGTAATAGCGGGGCCGGGGCGTTGCCCGGCGGAGCGGCCGGTGGCTCCGTGAAGCAGGATGGGCCGCCGCAGTTCGGAATCGCGATGAATACCAGGGTGCTCTACGTCTGCGGCAGCAGCCTGTTTCGAAATACCTCCGCCAACATGAGCCACAACGCCTATGTGCAGGGGTTCCTGGAGAACGAGTGCGAGGTCGAGGTCATCATGCCCGACGTGAGTTTTGGGCCTGTGGATTCGGGTTTGCCCCGGTTTGCCGGGGCCCGGTATCGCCTCGTCCGGTCGGAGCCGCCGTGGAGCGCCATGGCGGTAAAACTCAAGGCCCTCCTCGACGGACCGAGTGGAGCAGTGGGTTCTTCGTCGTACGAGCGGTCAGGTGCTTCACCGCCGGAGGGGTCGAGGAAGCGAGGCGCCATGCTGCGCAGTGCGTCAAGGTGGCTCGCTGCCTCGGCAAACGCATGGCTCACCCGGAGGGATCCACACCGCTTGAGTCGCACATGGTTGAGGCGGGCGAGTCGCTTCTCTTCGAGTCGCCCCTACCACCTGGTCGTCTCGAATTCGTCTCCGGCCAGCAGCCATCGCCTGGCCGCGACGCTGATCTCCCGCCGCAGGGTTAGGACGGACCGATGGATCCAGTTGTGGGAAGACCCTTGGTTCCATGACGTGTATCGGCGGGGTGAGGCCCCGCGTATCGCGAGGGAGGAAGCCGATCTCCTTCGGCGAGCGGACGAGGTCTTCTACGTGAGCCCCCTCACCCTCGAATACCAGCGCGGCCACTTCCCGGAGTCGGCGCACAAGATGCGGCTGATCCCCCTGCCTTCGTTCACCCCGATGCCGTCGGCTCCGGCCGAGCGGCGAGGGGCAGGTCCTAGCTTCGGCTATTTCGGGGACTACTACTCACACACGAGGAACCTCGTCCCTTTCTACGAGGCGGCCTGCGCACTCGACGTGGAAACCGACATCTGTGGTGACAGCGACCTCGAACTCACCCCGACCGGTCGGGTTCGGGTTCGCGGCCGAGTACCGCTTGGGGTCCTGTCGGGGCTTCAGGCCTCGACGGATGTGCTGGTGGCGGTCTGCAATCTCCGGGGTGGACAGTTGCCCGGCAAACTCTACCACGATGCCGCGACGTCGAAACCGGTACTGCTGATCCTCGATGGCACGGCCAGAGAGCAGGAAGTCATCCGGGACTACTTTGCCGAGCTGGGGCGATTCCACTTCTGCCGTAACCAGAAGGACGACATCGCAGCGTTCGTCCGCGAGGTGCTCGACGGTAGGATTCCGCGCAGGGTCGCACCCGAGAGGAGTTTCGCACCCGAGGCCGTGGCCCGCCGGCTTCTCGGGTCGAATGAATGAAACGAATGATTCTCTTTCTGAACGGCCACCTCCGGGCCGGCGGCGTCGAGCGATCCCTCGTAGAGATTCTGCGGCACCTCGACTACGAGCGCTTCGAGGTCGATTTACTGCTCTTCGAAGCTTACGGCGAATACGTCGACGAGCTGCCGGTCGAGGTCAACCTGCATCTCGTCGACCTGACCCGGGCTTCCGGGCCGGTCTTGTCCAGCCTATGGGCAAATCTGAAGCGGCGCGATTGGTTCTCGATCGCGATGCGGCTCATCGTTGGACTCGAGCGTATCATCGGGAGTCGTGCCCTCGCACTCGCGAGAAGTATCGTGGCTCTGCGACCTTCGTACGATTGCGCGATCGCGTTCCGCCCTGGCTTCTGTGCCGACTTTCTCGCATATGCGGTCCGGGCGGATCGAAAGGTGACCTGGTGGCACCATGGCGAGTTCAACTTCGACGCGGCTGGAGAGGTCGGACTGCGAGATACCTTCAGGCACATGGACCGAGTCGTCGTCGTGTCCGAATCCTCCCGCGCGCTGCTGCACCGGCGGCATCTCGACATAGACGCCAAAATGGTGGTCATCCCGAACGTGATTTCGGCGGACGACATTCGGAAAAAAGCCGGCCAGTCGTCGCTGCCCGCAGAGATGCCCGGGGCCGAAGGGCTCACGGTCGTGTCGGTAGGGCGCCTGTCGCCGGAGAAGTCCATGATCGACTGCGTCGGCGCCTGCAAGCTCCTGGTGGACAGAGGATACCACATTCGTTGGTATCTCGTCGGAGCAGGAGACGAGCGGGCCCGCCTCGAACGGGCCATCGGCGCCCATGACCTGGCCGGCCACGTCTTCCTGCTGGGCTCGGTCGCGAATCCGTATCCGATCATGGCGCGCGCAGACATCCTGGTGCATCCGTCGAGAGTCGAATCATTCGCGCTGACCGTCCTCGAGGCGCTCGCGCTAGGGCTTCCAGCCGTGGTGGTTCGCTCCTCCGGCCCCGTCGAGTACCTGGAGGACCGTCGGCATGCGATCCTAGTGGAACCGGGTGCAGTCGCCATCGCCGACGGCGTCGAGAACCTGATTCGAGATGATGGTCTTCGCGCCGCACTGAAGACGGAACACATGGCCTTGCTGGAAAGGTACTCGCCTTCGGTTGTCATGTCGCAGATCGAACGGGAGGTTTTCTCGGTGGAGTCGGACGCCGAGAGCAGCGATCTTGACGGTCCAGTGGCCCGGGGCAGTTTGAACCGCGCGAGTCCGTCGCCATGACGAGGTCCAGAGATTCGAACCGTGCGGATCGAAGGCTCGTCGTGTGGGGAAGCGGTGGACATGGCCGGGTCGTGTTCGATGTCGCGGCTGCGATGAATTGCTTCGAATCGCTCGCATTCTACGACGACGCAGGGGAGCCGGGTCGCGTCGTCTCAGGCGTCGAGGTGATCACGGGTGGCGTCGAGCGGCTTCGCGGGCTCGGTTTCAAGGAGTTGGTCGTTGCCATCGGCCTGAACGAGGTGCGAGCGCGATGTCATTCGGAGGCGAACGCCGCCGGTCTCGAGGTGGCGACCTGCATCCATCCAACCGCCTGGGTGTCGCCGTTTGCGACGATCGGCGCCGGGACCGTCGTCATGCCCCGAGTCGTCGTGCAGAGTGGCGCGTCCGTCGGCGTCGACTGCATTCTGAATACGGGGGTGATCGTCGAGCATGATTGCCTGATCGGCGATCACGCGCATCTCTCTCCTGGCGTCGTTCTGGGTGGGGACGTCTCCGTCGGCATGTTTGCTCACGTCGGTACGGGTGCGATCGCCATTCCGGGTGCTCGGATCGGGGCGCGCGCCACTATCGGTGCGGGTGCCGTGGTGCGTGGTTCGATTCCCCCTTCCGTGACCGCGGTGGGAGTTCCCGCCCGCATCCTGGGAAAGCGGTGAGGACCGGAGATCGAATGCAGATGCTCTCGACGAAGGGGTCTGCAGGGTCCGGGATATCGTTCGCTCGGTCGAGCGGCCTAAGCGATGTCTCCCTCCGTAGCCACGTACGTCTGGGGTGAAGTCATGTTGGCGGCGGAGTACTACGAACCGATCTTCTACAATGCCATCCTCGGCATGACCGTCCTTGCGTGTATCGCGCTTCGCAGCCGGCAGAGTCGCCGACTTGTGGATGACGGTCAAGTCTGGATGCTTGGAATGGCCATCGTTCTGTTTCTCGGATTGCGGCCGGTGAGTCCGGTATTCGGCGACACGGTCAATTATGCCGTCGAGTTCGATAGAGTAGGTGCAGCCGATGAGACGTCGTTCGAGTGGGCCTTCGCATTCCTGATGAGGCTGTGCGCAAGCCAAGCGACTCTCTCCTGGTTCTTTCTGCTCTGTGCAGCGATCTATGTCCTTCCGGTCGTGATCGCCTTTCGCAAGCGACACCCCGCAGCGCTGCTGGAGGGGCTCCTGGTGACCCTAGGATCATTCTCGTTCTTTCCCTACGGCGTGAACGGGATCCGCAGCGGGCTCGCCGCCTCGCTTTTCATAGCGGCCGTCGCAAACATGAAGGACCGATTCCGTATGGGCGTCCTGATGGTCCTGGCGACGGGCATGCACAAGTCGGCTTTCCTCGCGGTTGCTGCGTTTCTCGCAACGGGCCGAGTGACGAGTCCACGCTTCTGGATGCGTTTGTGGGTTGCCGCCTTTCTTCTTTCGGCGGTTGCCGGGAGCACGATATCGAACTCGCTCGGGGCGCTTCCATGGCTGGCCGGGGACGAGCGGGCCTCACTCTACTTCGGCGACGACGCTGAGACTGGCGCATTCAGGCCCGACTTCATTCTGTACAGCATCGCTCCGGTTCTGCTCACCGAGTGGCTCGCCGGCGGAATCGAAAAGGCGGACCGCTTCCAGCTTCGCCTGCGGAACACCTACCTGGCATTGAACATCTGCTGGCTCCTCCTGATGAGGGCTGCGTTCACCAACCGCTTCGCGTACCTCTCGTGGTCTCTCCAGCCATGGCTGATCGTTTATCCGTTTCTAGGAGGACGGCTCGTGCCGACGTCTTTGGCGGGTCGCCGACTGGATGCACATCGACGGACCGTTCTAGCAGGTGTCCTTCTGGCAAATGTTGGCTTCACTTACCTGATGATGATGTACGTCTACCCGAGCCGTGCGGAGTAGGGCCGACTCTTGTCCCCCGGGTACGTGCAGGAGGCCGGCGGGCCGCCGGTCGGTTGCGAGGACTCTCCGGGGAGGCGATCGACGGGCGGAGCGGCGAATCGACATTTCGCGCAGGCCACCGTCGACGATGTGTTCCCTTCGTTGGAGGCACTGTGAGAAGAAGCGAGCCGAGGGCCATGCGGTCTTGCCCGGACCAACCGCATAGGAAGGTGAGCCCGTGATCGGGACAATCTCCGTTTGGCACCTCGCGAGACTAGCCGCCGTGGTGTTGGTCTCGACCCTATCCGCAATACTCTACCTCCAGCTGAAGAGTACGAGTGCGGTGTCAATCGTCCTTCTCTTGATGATTGCGAGACTGTACACGCTTGCGCCCGCCGGCAAGGGCTTCCGCGGACGCGTCATCCCCTGCGTCCTTGCGTTGGTCTTCGGGTCGTGGGCCGTGGCCGGGAAACTGTCGGAGGACGGCAACTGGGTGACCTACCTCGTTCACCGCACCATTCTGCCAGTGTGGCTCAATGTCGCCATCTACGTCGTGATGGCCGCTGGCCTCGCCGGGATCTTGCACCGTGCGATCCTGTGGGCCGACGACTGGCTCGACCGGGCCCGGGTCGTCGATTCCGAGGCGGAACCGGTGTCTGGAGTCCGGGTGTGGTGGGTGGCATTCGCAGCGATCGTGACGTCTTGGCTACCGTTCCTCCTCTGCTATTGGCCCGGGATCCTCACGCCGGATTCGCAGGATCAGTTGATGCAGGCACAAGGGGCTGCGGCTTACCTGGATGTTCACCCGATCTTTCACACGCTCCTCATTCAAGCCTGCTACCGTCTGGGGCAGGGCCTCTTCGGTTCGGTGGAGGCGGGAATCGCCACCTACACCGTGGCTCAGATGCTCCTTCTGGGAGCAACGTTTGCCTGGGTCATCGCGAGACTTCACGGCGAGCGTGTGCGCCGCGAGGTCCTGCTGGTAGTCTGGGCCATCTACGCGCTTCTCCCGCTCCACGGCATGTACGCCATCACGATGTGGAAGAACATTCCGTTTGCTTGCGCGACAGTGGGCTTGACGGTGGCGCTGTGGGACCTCGGTCGCTCCCGGTCGAGCAGCGAATGCAGTCGGGCGCTCTTGCAGACCGCAATCTGCGGTTGTCTGGTTGTTCTACTGCAGAAGAACGGTGCAGCCGCATGGCTTCTCGTCGCCTGCTGTGCCCTTGCGGGTGCGCCGCGCCGTTCTCGTATGACCTTTGTGGCACTCGCGGTCCCGCTGCTGGCGGTCGTGATCGAGCACGAGGGTTCGCGCCGGGCGGGCGTGGTTCCGTCGAGTGACCTCGTCTTTCGGGGACTCAGTATTCCCGTGCAGCAGGTTGCGCGAACACTCGTCGATGGTGGGCAATTGTCGGTGGAGGAGATCGGGGACGTCGAGAGCATCGCACCCGTCGCGGAGATCATTCGCCTCTACGATCGCCATATGGTCGACCCGATGAAGAAGGCGGTCTCGGAGAAGCGAGCGGATGCCATCGTGGCCGGCGGGTCGCGCTACCTTCGACTGTGGCTTGCCCTAGGTCTCCGCTATCCCGGTGCCTACATTGCTGCTTACCGGGACCAGACTTGCGGGTACTGGTATCCCAACGTGTCTTACTCGAACATCTGGCAGACGTTCGAGGGTGCAAGAATCGGAGCGACGCGCCGGCCACTGCTTGGGGGCGCCCTGTGTGCGCTCGTGTCGAAGGTGACCGCGTATTCCGAATTCCTGCCCCTGTTCGCGGTTCTCCGGAGTATCGGTCTCTACGTGTGGGTGGCCATTCTCATGGCGGGTTACGCATTCTCGCGTCACGAGCGCGCGGCCCTTCTCTGCTACGTGCCCGTCTTCGCCGTCTGGGTGAGCCTGCTCCTCTCGACGCCGATCTTCGCGGAACTGCGCTACATTTACTCGCTGTTCGCCGTGATGCCGATCCTGGTGCTTGCGCCACTTATCGACAGATCCTACGCAGTGGCTGGATCCGACCAATCCTCGGGTAGATCGCAGGCTCATGCGGGTGGGTAGTCTTGACGGGCCGAGCCCCGCTTCGGCGTTGGGTATGCATCACCGGTATCTGCGCCATCTCGATGGCATCCGTGCCCTCGCGGTGGTTCCCGTCGTATTCTTCCACCTCCTGCCCGTAGCGTGCCCGGGGGGCTTCGCCGGGGTGGACGTGTTCTTCCTGCTTTCGGGGTTTCTGGTCACCCGGCGAGTCCTTTCGGATCTGAACGCAGGGTCCTTCCGGCTGTCCGGCTTTTATCATCGACGGATCCGGCGAATCGTACCCGCGTATTTCGTTCTGGTCATCGTGGTGTTCATCGCGGGCTGCGCGCTGTTCTATGGCGATCCGCTCGTCCACCTCGCCGATGCGAGCATCATGGCCACGTGGTTCTCGGCGAACGTGTATTTCTACAAGATCGGCGGGAGCTACTTCGGCCAGAGCGTCCAGGAGAGTCCTCTTCTCCACCTCTGGTCGCTCGGGGTCGAGGAGCAGTTCTACCTGCTCCTGCCGTTCGTGTGCATTGGTGCGCGCCGCTTCTGGCCGCGCGGCATCCCGGCCGTTCTGTCGGTACTTTGTGCGCTGTCGCTTGCGGCCGCAATACGTGCTGTCGCAAGTGGTGAGGCGACTCGGGCCTTTTATCTGCTTCCTTACCGAGCTTGGGAACTCTTCGCGGGAGCTCTTCTCGCGGCTGTGGAGAGCAATCCGATGGCACGGGGAGAGGAGGCCCGGGCGAGTTGGATGCGTGGAGTCGGTGGCATGGGGGGACTGTTGCTGGTCGTCTTGCCCTACGTGGCGTGGTCTGCGGACACGCCCTTTCCTGGCCTGGCGGCCGTGCCGTCGGTCGTCGGGGCAGCTCTCTTGGTTCGCTTCGGGGGGCAGGGGCCGGTCTCTCGCCTGCTGTCGGCCCGGCCACTCGTTTGGATTGGTCGGATGTCGTACTCGATTTACCTCTGGCATTGGCCGGTGTTCGTATTGTGGACCTACGCGTGCTTCGGCAACGTCGGATGGTTGGAGCGATGCGAGATGCTCCTCGTGGCGCTCGCCCTCGGAGCCGCATCATGGCGATTCGTCGAGGAGCCCGTCAGACGATCACCTGCGTGGGGTGAACGAAAGTCTTTCGGCCTCGTAGCCGTGTGCATGACTGGCGTTACCGCGGTAGGGCTCTCCTGTGTGTTCTCGAAGGGCTGGGCGAATAGTCTGCATGTCAATGCGAACCGGTTCGCTTATCACGAATTCGAGGGCCAGTTCGTGGAGACGATATTGAGAAACGGGCTCTACCGGCTCGGCGCGCTCCTGGGTGTGGAATTGGCAGTGTGGCCGGCTTTACCGCTGGAGGTGCTGGTGGAAGGTACCCAGCATGTCGGAGTGCCGGAGCGAACCGACATCCTCATCCTCGGAGACAGCCATGCGGATGCGTTGCTCTACGGTCTGGATCGTGGGCTTCGCAAGCGTGAGCGGGGAGGCGAGAGTTACACAAAGCACAATGAGATCGTGTTCGACCCAAATGGGGGCCGCGCGAAGAAAGCCCTGGAATGGATTGCAAAATGGCCGGATGCGTCGACTGTCCTTTTGGCTCAATTCTGGTCATCTTCGCAATACGAAAACGTAGGTATCGACGAGAATCTCCGTAAGTTCGCGTCTGAGGTTCGAGCACTCGGGAAGAAGCTTTACGTCGTCCTCGATCCACCGGTGTGGCGTGTGTCACCCGGGGATCTCCGAGCACGGATCGAGATCGTGCGTCCAGTGAAGGTCCCACCGGAATTCGACGAGGTTCTGACTGTCGCCCAGTACGAGAAGCTGCAAGGGGGGCTGAATATACGCCTCGCGTCGATCAGCCGCGAGGCGGGAGGCGACGTGGTTCCGGTTCAGGATGTCTTTCGTCGGGGGGGCAAGTTCGTTGCCTTCGACGAGGAGAGGCATCCACCGATCGGTTACTATCGCGACCGGAACCACCTGTCGCCTGAGGGATCAATGATCGCAGGTTCTTATATCCTCTCTCGTGTCTGGGGGAGAATTGATTGACCGGGTCTTGGTCTGGTTCAGGCCTGAATGCAAGGCCTGAGGCGGCTCGCCTTCTGGACTCGACAAGCTACAGGCGCATTCAGTGAGGATGATCTGGAGTACCGGGCGGGTTGAAGCTTAATCGCTAGCGAATTGTGGAAGGTATAGTGTTAGGCGTGACACCTGTCGCTAATGCTGTGCACCACCCAGCCCCTTCGCGGTGCTAATGAGGAACTGGAATGATTGTGCATATTTCCCTCGGTCGCCTTGAGCAACAATCGCTTCTTGGTCATCGCCCTGACCTTTCGAGCCTCGGCGCGCTCGTAGGTCTCCATCCGCGTCGCTTCCCCGCACGGCGGACGTCTCTCCGTGCTCATGTGCCGGACATCGTTGTTGCTCCCCATGCAGTCGAGTCGCTCGCCTTGCACAGTCTCGACGCTAGGCGTGACGCCATCAATGGAGGAGAGTCCTGCGCCTGCTCGTGGAACCCATGAACCGACGGAATCGCGACCTGCCGCGGCTTCTCCTGGATCTCTGGCAAAAGGTGCAGAGGCGGCGACGTCTTCAACTCCTGATGCTGTTGCTGCTCATGCTGCTATCCTCGGCCGCGGAGGTTCTGATGATCGGCGCGGTCATCCCGCTGATCAACTCCTTGATGGACCCCGGCGGTACGCTGGTCGGAACAACGCTCGTCGGCAGGGTGCTGAGCCATCTCGGTGTCGAGGGGGGCCGGGGAGTCATCGGTGGAGTAGCGACCCTTTTTGCGTTCGCAGCATTCTGTTCCGGTGTGCTTCGGCTCCTACTGCTGTGGGCCAATGCCCGCGTGACGCTTGGGATCGGAGCTGATCTGGCGGTCGACGCCTACCGGCGCACTCTTTATCAGCCGTATTCGGTCCACGTCTCCCGCAACAGCAACGTGGTCGTCAGCGGAATCGTGACAAAGGTAGGGGGTATTCCGGGCTCGGTGGTTGCGCCGATTCTGAATATCGTCTCCGGAGGTCTTCTCCTCGTGGCCGTCATGCTGTTCTTCGCGGCGATCGACCCGATGATGGCCGGGGCCCTGCTCGTGGGCTTCGGGGCGATCTATCTCGCGGTTGCGCGCGCAGTGAAGCGGTTGCTGTCGTCGAGCGGTGAGGACATCTCTCGGGAGTCGGTTCAGGTGATCAAGTCGATAAGGGAGGGACTCGGCGGGATTCGTGACATTCTGGTCGATGGGGCCCAGGAGTGGCACACTCGGCTGTTTCAAGCGGCGGATCATCGCCTGCGGAGGGCGCAGGCGCTGACGCTCGTCGCAGCGGGCAGTCCCCGCTACGTCATCGAGGCAGTGGGCATGATGCTGATTGCAGGGATAGCGCTCTGGCAGTCGAGTCGTGCGGCCGGGTTGGCGGCTACAATTCCCGTTCTCGGTGCACTTGCAATGTCCGGGCAGCGACTGCTTCCGGTCCTCCAGGGCGGCTATGCGGGCTGGGCCTCGTTGGCCGCCTATCGAGCCTCGCTGGAAGACGCACTCGAACTTCTCGACCAGCCACTCCCTTCGCATGACGGGTTGGCGACACTGCCGTTCCAGCGGGAGATTCGTCTCCGCGCCGTATCGTTCCGCTACTCGGAAGAAGGCGCCTGCGTGCTCCGGGACATCGATCTGGTCATCCCCCGGGGTGCCCGGGTTGGCTTCATCGGTGCCACGGGCGAAGGCAAGAGCACCCTGCTCGACGTCCTGATGGGGCTGCTCAAGCCGACGACAGGAGAGATGTTGGTCGACGGGACCCGTGTGACCGATGCGAACGTCCGCACCTGGCAGTCATACGTGGCCCACGTCCCACAGGCGATCTTCCTCGCCGACTCCAGTGTGGCCGAAAACATAGCGTTCGGGATTCCCCGGGAAGAGATCGACTCGGACAGGGTCTACGCTGTGGCCGAACAGGCGCAGATCGCGCGGACAATCGAAGGCTGGCCCCTGGGGTACCAGACCCACATCGGGGAGCGGGGTGTCCGCCTGTCGGGTGGGCAGCGTCAGCGCATCGGAATTGCGCGAGCCCTCTATAAGCACGCGAGCGTCATCGTTCTCGATGAAGCCACGAGCGCGCTGGACGGAGACACGGAAATGTCGGTCCTTGCAGCTCTTGATCGCATGGGAAGGGACGTAACCTTTCTCTTCGTAGCGCATCGACTGACCACGTTGGAAGGATGTTCCATGGTCGTCGAAGTTGTGAACGGTGCGATCGGCCGCGCGGGAAGCTACGCCGACATCGTCCTTGCTGCGGGACGCGACGGGTGATGATCTCGACTGCGAGCGGCAGGCGCACGGGTTCGGCACGCTCGGAGGCTCCGGGAGAAAGAAATACACTGGGCTCCACGAGCGTCCTACACGTCATCAACGGACTTGGCATTGGAGGGGCCGAGCGGCTCTTGGTGGATCTCACCCCGGCGCTTCGCGCGATCGGCATACGGGCTGACGTGGTGGTCTTGGACGGCACCGCCCCGGGTACGTTTGCAGCGACACTCAAGGAAGCCTGTCCGGGAAGCCTGACGGTCCTCGCTGGCCTTGGGCGTTACGACCCCCGGCACGTCCCGTTTCTTGTCGACGCACTGAGGCGGTATGACATCGTGCACGCGCACCTGTTTCCTGCGCAGCATTGGGCGGCCGCCGCGAAGATGGTGACGGGGTCCGGGCGGCTCGTCGTGACCGAGCATGCGGCTTGGAATCGGCGGTTGAGCCGGGCATGGTCGCGTCGCGTCGATCGCGCGGTCTACCAGCAGTACGACGCCGTGTGCTGTGTGTCGGGAGACGTGGTGGAGGTTCTTCGCCGGCACGCACTCGTTGATCCTGGCCGAATTCATCTGATCTCGAACGGAATTGATCTCGAGGCGTTCCGTGGGGCCCGACCTGTGTCCAGAGGCGAAATCTCGTCGCGGCTTACGGATTCCGATCGGCTGATAGCGCACGTCGCTGGCTTCCGACCGCAGAAGGATCAGGTCACGGTCTTGAGGGCGCTCCAGGGACTCCCCGCAGACGTCAAGGTGTTGTTCGTCGGCGATGGCGTCACACGAGTCGCGTGCGAGAGGACCGCGCGTGAGCTCGGGGTCGCTGGGCGCGCCATCTTTCTGGGAGGGCGCGACGACGTTCCCGGGTTGCTCGCCGCGTCGGAGGTGGCGGTTCTCTCATCGCACTACGAAGGCTTGCCGCTCTCCGCGATCGAGGGGATGGCGTCGGGTCGGCCCTTCGTGGCTTCGCGGGTGCCCGGGCTACGCGAATTGGTCGATGGTGCCGGGGTCCTCTTCGCGGAGGGTGACGCAGGTGCACTGGCGCAATGTCTCGTGAGACTGCTCGATGATTCCGGAGAGCGGGAGGCAATCGCAGCGCAGTGCGCCACGAGAGCGGCGATGTTCGACGTAAGGGAGACCGCCCGTCGTTACGCGGACCTTTACCTCTCGCTCGCGTGAACGGTGTGGACACGCGACCTCTTGTACCGGGATGGGCGCCATGAAGGAATCTCGCAGAACCTTGACGGTGTTCACGCCGACGTACGACCGTGCACATCTTCTGCCACGGCTCTACGAGAGTCTCTGTGTTCAGACCGACAAGGACTTCGAGTGGCTGGTGATCGACGATGGGTCACGGGATGGTACGGAGGAGCTCGTTCGCGCTTGGATGGCAGAGAGACGAATCCTCATCCGGTACGAGTGGCAGGCGAACCAAGGCATGCACGGTGCGCACAACACGGCGTACCGGCTTGTCGAAACGGAGCTGAACATGTGTATCGACTCCGACGACGCCATGCCGCCGAACGCGGTGGCGACGATCCTAGAGATCTGGCGCTGCATGGACCGCACCCGGCTCGCGGGGATCATCGGTCTCGATGCGACCTTCGACGGCAAGTTGATTGGAACGCGCTTCGAGAGCGAAGAGACCACGATCACGGACTTCTACGCCAAAGGCGGGCGGGGTGACAAGAAGCTGGTCTACAGGACGGACGTCATTCGGCGATACCCCGAATATCCGATCTTCGAAGGGGAAAAATACGTTGGGCTTTGGTGGAAGTACATGCTCGTGGACAGGGACTTCCGGCTTCGAACGACGAACCAAGTACTTGCATGGGTCGAGTACCAGGCGTCTGGGTCGAGCATGAACATGTGGCGTCAGTACCGAGCGAACCCGAGAGGGTTTGCGTTCATCCGGCGGGAGAGTATGAAGCACTCCGCAAGGGGGAGTCGTCGCTTCGTGGAAGCCATCCACTACGTCTCGTCGTGCATTTTCTCGCGGGACCAAAGGTGGCTTGCGGACTCGCCTTCGAAGTCACTGACTCTTCTCGCTTCACCGTTCGGCCTGGCGCTGTGGGCCCTGACGATGTTCAAGACGAGGCGGGGCACGTGGCCGAACTGATTCGAACCGCCACAGTCGGCCTCTCGCTGCAGCTGCTCATTCCCGGGCAACTCGCGTTCCTGTCTCGTCACTTCGATGTTCTCGCCGTAGGCTCGGGCAAGGACGTCATGGCTGCGGTGGGAAGACGCGAGGGCGTTCGGGTCGAGGCCGTCGAGATGCGCCGCAGGCCGAGTCCTCTGGCGGATCTTGCCAGCCTCTGGAGGCTGTACCAGCTGTTTCGTCGGGAGATGCCGCTCATCGTCCACTCGATGACGCCCAAGGCCGGGCTTCTGTCGATGCTTGCGGCACGTCTCGCCGGTGTCCCGTGTCGAATCCACACCTTCACGGGTCTCGTCTTTCCGTCGCGCAGGGGTGTCGAAAGGGGTCTATTGCTGCGCGCCGACCGACTCATCTGTCGCTTGGCGACGTGTGTCATACCTGAGGGTGCGGGCGTGGCGCGGGACCTTGCTCGCTTCGGCGTGACGGGGGCGATGCCACAGGTGGTCGGGCCGGGAAACGTCAATGGTATCGACTCTGAGTACTTCGATCCGGCGGTTTGGGGTCCCGAGAGGGTGATGGCACACCGTCGCGAGGTGTTGACGGACCCGGAGGCCTTTGTCTTCATCTTCGTCGGGCGGCTGGTCCGGGACAAGGGAATGGCAGAGCTCGCCGAGGCCTTTGTTGCCGTTCAGGCCGAGATGGCTCGGGGAATTGCTCTCGTCCTGCTCGGAGATGAGGAGCCGACCATCGACCCGCTCGAGCCGCGCACCCGAGAGCTTCTCGAGCGGAATCCCGGTGTCCTAAGAACGGGCTTCGTCGACGACGTCAGGCCCTGGCTGGCGATGGCGGATTGCTTCGTCCTTCCGAGCCACCGTGAGGGCTTCCCGAACGCGGTACTTCAGGCTGCGGCCATGGGGCTTCCCTCCATTGTGACCGACGTGAATGGTTGCAACGAGATCATAGAGAACGGCCACAACGGGCTCGTCGTACCTCCGCACGATGCGGTGGCTCTCGGCGACGCGATGCGCCGCATGATCGATGATCGGTGCCTCCGTGAGGCGCTGCGGTCCCGCGCCCGTCAGTCCGTTGTCCCGCGCTTCGAGCGGAGCGAGGTCTGGATGGCGCTCCTGAAGCTCTACCGATCGTGCCTTCAGGCGCAATCTCCCGACGGAGGGTATGCGTCGCCGTTAGGGGGCTCCCGATGAGCCTTGTTTCGCGGAGTCCCGTTCCTGGTACGGGTCCGGCCGGAGCAAGCAAGCCAACGCGGGGCATCCTATTCGCGACGGTTGCGGGGGTGTGCCTGTGTTCATTCTGGCGTCTCAACGCGATGACGCCGTTTCAGCTTGACGACTACGCTGGAGCCTTCGTTTATGGCCCCGACCCGTGGGCAAAGGTACGTCCGACGGCTGAGCGAATCGACTCGTTCGGTGAGGCCGTCGAGAGCCTTGTCAATACCTACCTGACGATCAACGGACGCCTTGTGCCGATGGCGTTGTGGGAACTCTTTGCCTACACCGGCAAGCAGGGGTTCGACCTGCTGAATACCGGCATGGCCGTCGTGTTGGTTCTCGGACTCCTCGGTCTCAGCCGGTCGGGTCTGCGCAAGGAGGGGTCGTGGGCAATCGCGGCGTTATCCGAGGCGCTCTGGTGGCTGCTCCCTTTCCCGGGCCAGACAGTCCTCTGGCTCTCCGGCGCACTCTGCTACTTCTGGCCGGCCACGTTTAGCGTGCTCTTCCTCGGGGCCTTGATGCGCTTGCTGTCCGAGAACGGGGCGGGGGGCGGCCGATCACCGCTACGCGCCGCCGGGGCGTTCGCGGCTTGTGCCGCAGTCGGACTGACCCAGGAGTCCATCATCGCCGGGGTGCTACCGACGGCGTTGCTACTCGGGTGGCGGCATCGGAGTCGTCTCGGTGGGGATGTCGCCGTCCGACTGGGAGGCTTCCTCCTTGGCAGTTTCGGGCTATTACTCGCCCCGGGGTTGCGGCAGCGTGTGCTGGTCGAAGGGGCGAATGGGCAGGCCAGCCATGGGAGGCTTCGTCACCCATCTTTTGGATACGGTCGCGATGTTTCGATCGCTGCGCATCGTGCCCGTGCTCTTCGTAGCTATGCTCGCGGGTTGCGTGCTGGATGCGCGTCGGACGAGAAGGACGATCATCGCCGACTGGCCGTGCCTCTCCACCGTTCTCTTCTCGTCTCTCTTCGCTGTGATCGTCGGCTATCCGGACGAGCGGATCGGCTTCGGGATCTCAGTCTTCGGAATCGTCGTGGCACTGGACCTCGCCTGGGAGATCCTTTCGCCGCGGGGGCTCTTTCGGGCGGTGGTACTCGTAGTGGGCGTCGCAACCGTTCTCGACTACGCGCGAGCATCGACAGCCGTGGCGAAGTATGCGAAGTCGTATGCGGCGATGATATCGCAGGTACAGCAAGGGGCAGAGGTAGTGCGTGTGGAACCGGCGCCGGTCAACCGCTTCGTGCTTGGGGCGGAGATCTCAGCCGACCCGCAGAACTTCCACAATCGAATCACGGCGTTGTTCTTCGGAAAGTACGCCATGAGCGGACTCGATCCTGCGTCCTACGATAGGATCGTCCTCCAACGCACTCCCGGCGAGGCGGGTGTCCCGGGAATGGTCAGACCTGGAGTCGGGTGGCCGCTACTCTGCCCGGTGCCTGACGCTCAGGTCCTCGTCGGCAGGTTCGAGCGCGAGGAGACACGCTCCGGAAGCGTCGTGGGGCGCTGGATTCGTCGCAGCGGAAGCGGGCAGGCGACTGAGCGTGTGGGTCGGCTGCGCAAGTGGTTCGGGGATGGCGCCCCGCCGACGACGGAGGTGGCTCACCTCATGTTACTGCCTTTACGAATCGGGACGTTCCTGATGGTTTGGCCCCCATCGTCTGAGCTCGGCGCTGGGAGCGATGTCGAGCTTGAGCTTTCCTGGGCGACTCCGGCGGCCCATTCGGGACCTTGTCCTTCATCGGTACGGGATGGCTGCGGATGACGCCGTCGAGCGACGAGGCCGGGCTGCCTTCGCGGGGTCTCGGCCGCTCCGAGGCGTTCGACCCGGTCCGGTTCTACGCCGAATACTCGTCGACCGTTCTCGCGAGGCCGGGCTACCCGGCGCGTGCCGTCTTCAAGAGTTGGCTAGCCTTCCGCATCTTCGGTCGAAGGCTTTTCGGGGACGCCGGGCGGATTCGCCGCTACGCGGATATCGGCGGCTGTTTCGGCTTCGGTGCAAACGCCATGGCCAGCTTCATCGCCGAGCAACAGGGGGAAGCACCCGAGACGAGTGTTTTCGAACTCGGGAGCGGCTTCGTGAAGCTCGGTTCCGAGATGTTTCCCGGAATAGAGTTCATTCGGGGGGATTTCGCCGAAGGGGATGCGGGTGCCGGCGTTTTCGACCTAGTGACACTCTTCGACGTCGTGGAGCACGTCCCGGAAGCGGGGCGCCTGCTGCGGCGGGTCGCGGAAGCGTCCCGCTACGCGATCCTCAAAACGCCTCTCGAGACAGGTGGTGAGTGGCGGGGGGGTAAGCCCTTTTTCGAGGCTGGAGCGTCGCACCCCGATGGCCACGTGCACTTTTTCACGCCTGCCGCACTGGAACACCTGCTGGAGTCCAACGGACTCGAGATTCTTGAGCGGCGAGTTGTTCAAACCATCGTGCCAGCCGGCTCCGACGGCATCTTGCTCCCCGAGGGTACGGGGAGTCCCGTTCGGCTGGGTGCAGGAACAAGGACCGCCACGACGTTCCGCGAGCGGGTTGCCGGGATGATCCTACGATACCTGCCGTTTGGTCTGACCCGTGGTTATTTCGGGGGTGGCGAGCACCTTTGCCTGTGCCGCTCGCGGGTCGTCTGAGATGCTGGCGGGACCGGAGGAGGGGGCGGCCGTCGGGATCGAGGACGGCACCTCTGGCGGAGAATCGGTCATCGAAGGTCCGAGACCGTCGTCGATACTCCTTTACGGGCACGGTGGGTCGGCGAACCACGGTTGCGAAGCCATCGTGCGTTCGACGGTGGACCTCGTCGGCGGTCGTGGTGTGCCGTCACGGCTCGTCTCGATGCGACCCGACGAGGACTTGCAGGCCGGTCTCGCTGGCGTGGTCGAGGTGATCGACCAGGAGTGCTTTTCTCCGCTCTCTCCATGGCAGTATGTGGCGACGGCCGTCAGTCACAAGCTGACCGGATCCGACGAGCGGTTCTGGCGATTCAAGAACGCCGCGATCGCTGCGCGCACGGAGCGCGACACGGTGGCACTCTCGATCGGTGGCGACAACTACTGCTACGGCGACCGGACTTGGCTCTACGTGGCTGACGAGATGATCCGCCGCCGAGGTGCGCGGAACCTGCTCTGGGGTTGTTCCATCGAGCCCTCGTCGATCGACAAGACCATGATTCGGAATCTCGAGGGATTCGACCGGATCGTTGCTCGCGAGTCCATCACCCGTGATGCGCTGGTCGACCGCGGACTGAAGACGCCGATCAGCCTGCTGCCCGACCCGGCGTTTTGCCTGCAAGCGATCGACGGGACTCTCCCCCCCGGATTCATCGAGGGCGAGACCGTCGGGATCAATCTCAGCCCCCTCGCGATCTCGCACGAGCGGGGGGATGGTCTCTTGACCCGGGCGGTCCTCCGGATGGTCGAGCGTATCCTCGCGGCGCCTTCGGCGACGGTGGCACTCATCCCGCATGTCGTACGCTCGGACGACGACGATCGCATCGCCATGGAGCCCATCCTGAGACAGTTCGCGTCGACCCAACGGGTGGTTTCGGTCCCGGAGGCCGGTTGCCAGGAGTTGAAGGGCATCATTGCAAGGTGTCGGGCGTTTGTCGGAGCGCGCACGCACGCGACCATCGCTGCCTATTCGAGTGGCGTTCCGACTATGGCTCTCGGATACAGCGTCAAGGCCCGTGGAATTGCGCGCGATCTCTTCGGCGTCGACGAGGGGGTAGTCGTCCCGATCGCGACCATCGACGACGAGGGTGCGCTCGTGCGCGCTTGGGATTCATTCTTGGAGCGGGAGAAGGAGTGTCGGGAACGCCTGCGATCTCTGCGAGCGTCGTGGCGACAGGTGTGGGCGCGCTCGTCGCCCTCATGGGCAACAGACAGGTGAGCGCGCCCAGGCGCGGCGGAGTCTTGCCGGCCGTACCGGCCGGTCCTCCGCATTCGAGCGGCCTGGACGTGTTCTCGACGGTCGTGGCGGGCGGCTTCTGCGTCGGTTGCGGGGCTTGCGCGGGGCTGGATTCGGCGCTGTCGATTCGCCTCGACGAGGAAGGGCAGTATGTGGCCGTCCCTTCCTCCCGCATCCACGACGGCGTCGGCGTGGCCGAGCGGGTCTGCCCATTTTCCGCGTCTTCGGCGAACGAGGACGTGCTGGGGCTCGAACTCTTCGGGGCCGGCACGACTGCGGACCCGTCTCTCGGACGATATCTCGCTACGTGGGCGGGATGGGTTGTTGAAGATACCTTCCGGCAGGATGGCTCCTCGGGCGGGTTGACGACATGGCTCCTCGTCGAGGCTCTCCGCTCAGGTCTCGCGGATGCTGCGGTGCATGTCGTGATGCGGCCCGGTAGCCGTCCGCTTTTCGAGTACGGCATCTCGACGTCGGAAGAGGAGGTTCGTCGGGGAGCTAAATCGCGATACTATCCGGTCGAAATGTCGGGTCTCATTCGGATGATGACCGAGACGCCGGGTCGATACGCAGTCGTCGCATTGCCATGCTTCGCGAAGGCTCTGCGACTTGCCTGCCGAGAGTCGGAGGTCTTACGGGAGCGAGTTGCACTCGTGGTTGGCCTTTTCTGTGGTCACATGAAGAGCACGGGGTTCGCCGAGTCCATGGCGTGGCAGTCGGGCATCCGGCCCGACGAGATCGAAGGGATCGACTTTCGCCACAAGCGTCCGGAGGGCCCAGCGAGTCGCTATGGCGTCAGGATCTCGGGGCGATCGGGGCGGAATCCGGTGGTCGTCGAGAACGCCGCAGGCGAATACTTCGCGAGCCAATGGGGCGAAGGAATGTTCAAGAGCAGGGCGTGCGAGTTCTGCGACGACGTCGTGGGAGAGACGAGCGACGTATCGATCGGGGACGCCTGGTTGCCTCGTTACGATGGCGATCCGAAGGGGACGAACCTAGTCGTGGTGCGGTCGAGAGCCGTTGCGCGCATGCTGGAGAGGGCAAGTGTCGAGGGGCGAGTCCACCTCGAGCAGATCAGCGTCGATGAGGTCGTGGCTTCTCAGGCGGGTGGCTTCCGCCACCGCCGCGAAGGGCTCGCTCATCGGCTGCAACTCGAGGACAGCAAGGGCCGCTGGCGACCGCCAAAGCGGGTATTGCCGTCGTCGGCCGGGATCTCGCGTCGTCGGAGGCGCCTTTACGAGATGCGGACGCTGCTTGCGGCGGCGAGCCATGATGCCTTCCGCCGTGCGCGAGAGGCCGACGATCTCGACGTCTTTCTCGACGCCATGCGCCCCCGCGTGAAGCGGTACCGTCGAATGTTGCGGCCGTCGATCCAGCGACGGGCGGCCGACGTGCTTCGGAGAGTGGCGTCCCGGGTCCGACGGATGTTCCGGTGAGGCCAGCCATGGGGACGGGTATCGCGACACCGCTTCTCCGCTGGCTGACGAATCACTCCTACCCTCACAAGCCATGGGCTCGCGAGATTCTGCAGATCCTCGACTGCGTCCATGAACCCGAAGCGACGATCGTCGACGCACCTTGCGGTTCCGGAGTCATCTCCTACTGGCTCCAGCGCTGGCGACCAACATGGAATCTCGAGTTGCTCGATCTCTCGGAGGAAGCCGTCCACCTGGCGCGACAGAGGATCCCGCGATTGAAGAATGCGATCCGCTGCGCGGACGTTCGGCACATTCCCCTGCGGAGCCGGTCCAATCGCGACGTGTGGCTCATCGTGAATTCCCTGTTCCTTCTGGATGACGTTCAGGGCCTGTTCCGTTCGAATCGGGGACGCTTCCGCCATGTCGTCGTGGTCTGCGATGACCTCGATGGTCCCAACTACCGAGCCTTTTATCGTGACCGGCCTTGGCTCGATGGGGTGTTCAACCGGGGCGCGCTCGACCAACCGGGCGTGTGCAGGCTCTTCGACCGTTGCGGGTACGAGCCCGTGGAGACACGGGGTTGCACGTTTCTGCCGAGCTATGCCCTCGGGGAGAATCCCGCGTCGCTTATGGCTCTCGGTGGCCTCGATGCGTTTGCGAGACTTTGCGGCCTGCCGGCTAACTACTGGATCGGGGTCTTCCGGCGCCGCGATGACGTACCGGAGCTTGCCTGATGGCGAAGGGCTTCAACCTCCGCCGAAAGTGCCAGCGGGATGACTCGACTCGTCCGTGCCCAGCAGCAGATAGGGCAGGAACCCGGGGAGCATACGGATCAGCTCGACGAGGCAAAGGGACAGCAGGAAGGTCGCTGCGGCGGTGGCTGGAATCTGGAGCAGCGGAAACTCCGGACCGTGAGCGATGACGATCGGTTGAACGACGCGCCGGAGAATCATCAGGTGTACGAGGTAGATGCCGAACGTGTCCGCTCCCACTTGTTGAAGCGGGGTCTTCCACTGAACAAGGTGTGGTGCCCCGCGTTGCATGATGCGAAACAAGCCAACTGCCAGCAGTGCAACATTGGCGGTCAGGTAGCCGTAAAGGACTCTGTTCTCGAGCCCACGAAAGACGCCGAGGTAGAATAGTACCGGGATCACGACCGAGACGAGAGTGAATGGTATGGCGCGACGTGGTGTAAGAAGGCGGGTTGCGTGATCGGGCGGATACTTGCGCAGGTAAAAGCCGGCAACCGCGTATCCCGCATAGCTCTGGAAGTTCGCGAGCAGTCCATCCGGTGTCGCCAATGCCTGGGAGACGCCAGGGAGGAGTGCGTCGACATAGGGAACGCCGAGCGCAAGGACCCAGGCCCCGAGGTATAGTCGCAGCATTGCTGGCGTCGCACCTGCGATCCAGGGCGATAGGAACGGCAGGAAGAGGTAGAGTCCGAGCAGCGAGTAGAGGAACCAGAAGGCGCCGTTACCCACTGCGGCAAAAGGAATCCGAAGGGCTGCGGCAAGGGCGTCCCCCGGTGACGTCTCGGCGTACAGGACGGCGACCCCGAGGTAGAGGATCGACCATGTGACCAGCGGTGGGACGATGCGGCCGAAGCGAGATCGCAAAAAGCTCCTGGTGCTCACGCGAATGGGGAGAAGAGTCGCCCCCGAGATCATGAAGAACAGTCCGATGCAGGGCGATGCGAGATAGTTGAATGCCGACAACCAGAAGCTTCCTTGACCATTTCGGATCATTGGAGAATGGATCACGATCACGAGCAGGCAGGCCAGCACTCGGACGGCGTCCAGCCATGGCTCGTGGTGGTGTCTCCGGTACCCCGGGGACTCATTTGCTGTCCTTCCGGCCAGGCAGGACCGGGCGATCGTCGAGGGGCTTCGTGTGTACCTTGTAAAGGTTGGCGGCGCTGCCGAGATGGCGAGCGAGGCGTGTTCGCGACGTGATTCCGAGAGCAGGACCCATCAGCATGTGCCCGGAGTGGAACAGGCCCGTTGGCCGGATGGAGTCCACCTCGAAGCCCGCTCTTGCGAAGGTTCGGCGCCAGGCAGCCGCGCGAAAGGTCCAGAGCTCCGAAAAGGCGTCGCGCGACGTTCCATGTGCGAGCGGAAGGAGGCCTGCGAGAAGAAACTTCAGCGCCCTGCGTGCTTCGGCACCCCGACTCGTTCGCGGATTCGGCGAGGGCCGCAGGAGGCGCAGGAGGTGGAGGGCCGCCTGTGCCGATGTGAAGGGGCCTGCGGTAGAAGTCCAGAATCGCCAAGCGACGGATGGCATGAGGTGTACGCCGTGTCCCCCGGGCTTCGTGACGCGTCGGAATTCGACGAGCGTCTCCTGGATCTTCGGTACGTGCTCGAGCACGTTCGATGAGTACACGACGTCGACCGAAGCGTCCGGAAGCGGGATGCGCTGCCCGTCGTAGTCCAGGATCGGGAACTGGCGGTGCCCGGAATATTCCGAGGTAGCGAGATCCACGGCCGTCACGTCAAAACCCAGATCGGCGAGACGTCGCGCCTGGATTCCAGTACCCGCACCGAATTCCAGCAGCCGAGCGCCGGCAGGAAGGTGGGGGAGTATAAGATCGAGTTCGGCGTTCCTCAGGCGATTCAGGAAACTCACGTCGAACATGGCTTATCGGCTCCCGTTCGCGGCACCCCGTGCTCGCGGGGGATCGGCTGAATCGCCGAAGACGCGTGGCGGAAGGCCGTGGTCAGTTCGAGACCGGCTTCCAGGAAGAGTCGGGGTCGTACCTGGTCATCCCGGAAGCGATCGCGGGAGTGCTCTCGCCCAGATCCTTTTCGAGGATTTTCCCGCTGTCGTCCACGAGGAAGCTTGTCATGCCGGTCGCACGGTACGCGGTGGGCCAGGCCAGTAGCGCGAATCCCTCCGTCCTCTTCCCGTGCACCTGGCGGGGCTGGCCCGCGACGTTCTCGCGTCGCGCAGTGAGGATCTTGTAGCGATATCCGGACCAGCCGGTCTTCTGCATGGCGGCGCCAAACTCCGAGGAGAACGGACTAGAGGGCCGACCGCGACGGCTTGCCCAGGAAAGTCCGTCTTGGCGCCCCGGTGTGCTCGCAAACCGTTGGGCATAGGAGCCGTGCGTCGTCTTGTACTCCCGCTGTGCGGCGACGAACGCCCGCAGGACACGGATTGCCTCGAGTTCGTTCGCGCCGATTCTCCTCGCGGCGACCTCTTTTGCCCCGGCGACGCAATCGAATTGCCATCCGCCGGTGGTCTGCACCAGTGGTATCGGGAGCTTCCAATCGTCTTGCCCGACGACGATGTGCACCCTGCCGGGCGCGTCGGGATCGACTCTCGTCATCTGTTTCGAAGCCTCGACGAAGCGCTTGCAGCGCTCACGGTCCTTCTCGGCGTTGCCCGTGCTCACGAGTTTGCGCGCCGGTTCGCCGAAGATCGCCACGACCTGAGTTTCGTCGCCGGAGAGACAGGCCGCCAGAATCGCGTCGACGGCGCCTCTGGGGTCCGCGAAGAGCCGACCTCCGCCCGAAGGTGCGATCGTGGCGGAAGGGGGCATGGGTGGTGTCAGCGGTGCCTTGGCTACGGCTCCGTGATGGGCGCAGCCCCCGCCCAAACTGCTGGCGAACAGGGCCGAGATTCCGAGGATTCCTAGCGGTAGCCGCCGCGACTGCGAATTTCCCATGGATGTGCCCGCTCCCTCTAACGTCGCCCGCCGCCGCCACCGCGGAAGCCCCCGCCGCCGCCGAATCCCCCGCCGCCGCCGGAGCCCCCGCCACCGCCGAATCCCCCGCCGCCGCCGGAGCCCCGATCGCTGGCCATGCCGGACCCCCAGCCTCCGCCGCCCGCACCGCGAAAGGCGTCTCCGGAGCCGGAGCCGCCAGACCCCACGCCCCCGCCGTCGAACCCACGATTGACACCGTCGGAGTTGCCGCCACCGAAGCCACGATCGTCGTCACCGCTCCCGAACGAGCGATCCCCGTCTCCGCCGAGAAAGCCGCTGTCCGAACCGCTTCGGCTTCCCCAGTCCCCCGTGTCCCCTGCGCGGTACTGGTTCGCGTTGTAGCCTTCGGTGGACCTTCCGACCTGGTCCGACGCCGGCGGCTTCCAGGTTCCGGTTTGGCCGTCCTTGTCGTAGGCTCCGCTCGACGGGTTGTAGGTTCCGTACTTTCCAGTGGCCGGATTGTAGGCTCCGTAGGTCCCGGTGCGTGCATCGTATCCGGTGTAAGTGCCGCTCGCGGGGTGGTAGGCCGCGTAGTCGTTTCCGTAGTGGTAGCCGTAGTTGTTGTTCACGGTGAGCGATCCGCCCCAAGCCCCCCAGCTGCAGCCATAGGCCGTAGCGGCCCCGGCAACGAAGCCCGCACCGAAGGTCATGAAAGGGTAGCCGTAATAGGGCACGGCCGCGTACATGAGTGTTGGGTCGTATTGCGGGACGTAGATGTATTGAGGGTTGGCGGGCTGAACCACGATCACCGTGGAACCGCTCGATGTATCCGTCGAAACGACCTGCTGGGAGTTGCTCATCAGGTTGCCGGCGTTCTGCGCCGCGGCGCGATCCGCCTGGATCGCGGCCATGACCGCCGACTGGTTCGACGCGACCGCCTGGCCGAGCTGCGTCGTCCAGTCGATCTTGTCGCTCATCATCTTGAGAACCGGGGGATAGGACAGCAGGGCCTGAATGCTCGGGTCCCATTGAGAAGCGACGCTCTGGTCCGGGCGCCCACCGCTCGAAAGGGCTCGCTGAGCTTCGACGACCTGCACCGGATAGGCCGATGCCGGAAGAATCTGGGCGATGAGCGGATCTGGGTAGAGGGAGATGGGGCCCACGAGCTTCTCAAGGCCGGCATCGGGCTCGCCCTGCGCCGATTGGGCGTAGGCCGCGCCCTGCGCGCTCGACGCGAGCAGTGCTACGCAGGCGATGAGCGCCTGCAGCTTCGGTCGGTGTAAGTCTCGCATGGGTTTCCTCGGCCTCGGAGGTCGGCTGTGGGGGCACGCCTGATGCGTCGTTCGGGGGGAGTGGAGGATCTGCGGTCCCGCCCTACTCTGTGTTCATCATCCCCGTGGCATTGCAAGCCGGCTTGGGTGTCGCCGTTCAGGCCGGGGCGCCGCATGCTGCGGCCAGACAACCGTCGGTCTTCGGAATGGTTCCACCCTCGAGGGCGCAACGTTCCGGGGTGCGCTCGTCGCACTGGGCGCCGCCGTCGTCAACAGGCAGGCAGCAGGTGACATGGCTCGCGCCGCTCGGCTTCGCGTTGGGTTCGGGAGCTTTGCCTGGTGGCGAGCCGGCCCTCGCCATACCGCCTTCCCCCAAGAGGAAGAGGCTGGCAGCAATAGTCGCGGCAGTGATCCGGATTTCCATGCGATGTCCCTCTGCGCCGGGACCTTCCGCCGTGGGCCTTTGGCCCGCGGTAGCCTGACCCGTTGAGTGCAATCTGGAGAGGTCGCACGGCGACCGCTACTCAGGGTTTCCCCGGGGGGCCGCCGCGGTGGTGGCGGAGGGTACGAGACGGGTCATGTCCGAATCAGGGCTTTGCCTCCGCCTCCGCCGGCGTCATCGTCCGCGCCGAGAACGCGTGGATCTCGCCCGGGAACATGTCCCCCAGGGCCGCGTAGACCAGGCGCTGCCGGGCCACCCGGTCTAGGCCCGCAAAGCGCTCCGACACCACGACCACCCGGTAGTGACCGCCGCCACCTCGCGCCCCGGCGTGCCCGGCGTGCAGGGCGCTGTCGTCGCCGACCTCGACCACGAGCGCGTCCAGTCCGGCACGCAGCCGTTCCACGATGCGATCGATGCGCTCGCTCATGGCGCATCGCGTAGCATGCCGGCGGCGCGCCCGCGCTGGCCTTGCCCCCCCCGACGGCCGCGGATAAGGGGAGGGGTCGCTCCGCGGTGGGGCGCCTTCTCCAAGGACTGGAACCACTCGCCATGGGACAGCTTCACGGTGGTCAGATCGTCGCCCGAGCGCTCGCCAACGAGGGGGTGAAGTACGTCTTCACGCTCTGCGGCGGCCACATCATGTCGATCTACGACGGCTGCATCGACCAAGGGATCGGCGTCGTCGACGTGCGCCATGAGCAGACGGCGGCGCATGCGGCCGACGGCTGGGGCCGGGTGACCGGCCAGCCCGGGGTGGCGATCGTCACCGCGGGACCGGGCCTGACCGACGCCGTGACCGGTGTCGCAACCGCCCACCGCGCCAACGCCCCCATGGTCATCATCGGCGGCCAGGCCCCGCGCGCCTACCAGGACATGGGCGGGCTCCAGGACATGAACCACGTCGAGCTCATGCGGCCGATCACCAAGTGGGCGGTCGCCGTGCCCGACTCGAAGCGGCTCGGCGAGTACGTCTCGACCGCCTTCCGCATCGCGACGACGAACGTCCCCGGGCCGGTGTTCCTCGAGATGCCGCTCGACTTCCTCTTCGACTCGGTCGACGAGGAGCGCTGCGTCTTCCCGACGAAATACCGCACCGAGGCCGGGATCGCGGGCGACCCAGACTACATCGAGCGGGCGGTCGAGGTGTTGCGCGACGCCCGTCGCCCGGTGTGCCTGGTCGGCAGCCAGTACTGGTGGTCGCGCCGTCGCGACGCCTACATGCCCTTTCTCGAGACCTTCGGCATGCCGACCTTCGTGAACGGGATGGCGCGCGGGTCGATCCCGCCGGGGCACCCCTACGGCATGACGATGGCTCGCAAGGACGCGCTGCGCGGCGCGGACGCGGTCCTGATCTTCGGCACCCCGCTCGACTTCCGCATCGGTTACGGCCGCGCGACCCACATCAACCCGGACGCGAAGATCATCCAGGTCGATCTCAACGGCGGCGAGATCGGCCGCAACCGCGCGATCGAGGTCGGCATCGTGGGCGACACCGGTCTCGTCATGGAGCAGATGACGGCCGTCGCGAAGAAGTCGGGCTTCCAGAAGGAACTCCACAAGGCGTGGACCGACGACATCCGCCGCATCGACGTCGAGAAGCGCGACGTCCACAAGTCGGAGATGGAGTCGGACTCCGAGCCGATCAACCCGGTGCGCGCCTGTGCCGAGATCGACGCCGTGCTCGACGAGGACACGATCGTGATCGGCGACGGCGGCGACTTCGTCGGTACCGCCGCGAACGTGCTGCGGATCAGGAAGCCGGGCCACTGGCTCGACGCGGGGCCGCTCGGCACCCTCGGCGCCGGCCCCGGCTACGCGATGGCGGCGAAGCTCGCCTTCCCCAAGAGCAAGGTCATCATCGTCTACGGCGACGGCTCCTTCGGCCTGAACGGCTTCGAGTTCGAGGCCATGGCGCGCCAGAAGATCGACGTCGTGGGCGTGATCGGTAACGATGCCGCCTGGCAGCAGATCCGGCGTGGGCAGGTGCAGATCTACGGGCCCGACCGCGCGATCGCCTGCGGCCTCGACTACACGCGCTACGACAAGGCGGTCGAGGCGATGGGCTGCCACGGCGAGTGGGTCGAGAAGCCCGGCGAGATCCGCCCGGCCCTCCAGCGCGCGCTCTCCGCGGGCAAGCCGGCCGTCGTGAACATCAAGATCGGGACGAGCGAGTTCCGCAAGGACGCGATCTCGGTTTAGCCATGGCCGCGCGCACCGCCGGCATCGTCGTCATCGGCAACGAGATCCTCTCGGGCAAGGTGGCGGATACGAACTCGCCCTTCCTCGCGAAGGAATTGCGGGCGCTCGGGGTCGAGTTGCGTCGCATCGTGACGATCCCCGACGAACTCGACGTGATCGGCGATACGGTGCGCGAGTTCTCGACCGCCTTCGACCACGTCTTTACCTCGGGCGGGGTGGGGCCGACCCACGACGACGTGACGATCGAAGGCATCGCGCGCGGCTTCGGCCGGCGTGTCGTGCGGCACCCCGAACTCGAGGCGGGGCTTCGCCGCTACCTGGGCGACCGCCTGAATGCGCACCATCTCAAGATGGCCGAGGTCCCCGAGGGGGCCGAACTCGTCCCCGACGCCAATCTCGGATTCCCGACCATCCTGCTGGGCAACGTCTACATCCTGCCCGGCATCCCCGAGATCCTGTACAAGAAGTTCGAGGGGATGCGTCTCCGTTTCCAGGACGACCCCTTCCACCTGCACGTCATCTACACCTCGCAGGGAGAGAGCACGATTGCCGATTCGCTGAACCAGGTCGTGCGCGAGTTTCCCGAACTCATGCTCGGCAGCTATCCGAAGATCGGACATCCAGAGTACATGGTGAAACTGACGATCGAATCGAAGGACGAGGCGTATGCGCGACGTGCCTTCGACCGCCTGGTGGCTCTCCTGCCGGCCGGGTCGATCGTCCGGACCGAATAGCACCCCGATGGGGCCCGGAGACCCGCGGATCGGCCGCGGCCACCGGACGAGTGGCCGCCTGCGTGGCCCGAAAGGATCGACACGATGAAAGGACGCGGCATCGCGATCGCGGCGCTTCTTCTCGCGCTGCTCGCTGGCGGATACCTCTACTCCAGGATGCGCGGGCTGCAGCAGGCGGCCGTGAAGTGGGACGGCCCGGTGCCCGAGGTCGCGAGCGAAAACATCCGCAAGGAAGGCGACCTGACGCGCGTCGAGATGACCTCGCGGATCGACGCCCCGATCGACGCCGTCTTTGCGGCCTTCGAGGCTCCCGACAAGTCCGAGGGGCGCGTCCCGGAGATCAAGCAGGCGAGAGTCGTTTCGACCTCCGGCACGAAGAAACAGGTCGAGTTTCACATCACGACGCTCGGCCAGCTGCAGGTCTTCACGGTCGAGCTCGACTACGACAAGACCGGCAACGTGATCGGGATCAAGACGGTCGAGGGTGCGATCGACATCGACGGCAAGTACAAGCTCTCGGCGTCGCCCGACGGCAAGCGAACGCTGGTCACCTACACGGCGACCCAGAGGAACAAGCTGCCGTTGCCGATCCCGCAGGACGTCGAGCGCTCCGCGATCAAGGAGCAGTTTGCGAACCTCATGAAGGCGATCAAGAAGTATCTGGCCGACGAGGGCAAGATCGTCTCGAGCGCGCCGCAGCCGGCCCGCGCGGTCTGAGCTTGGCCGGTCCGCCTCGAGGCGCGCAGTGGCGGTTCGCCGGGGCGGTGAGCCCCGGCGGCACGCCGCCCTTGTTGCGGCTGCCCGAGATCGCCTTCGCGGGACGCTCCAACGTCGGTAAGTCCTCGCTCATCAACCGGCTGACCCGTTCGCCCCGCCTCGCCCGCACGAGCCGCACGCCTGGTCGCACCCAGCAGATCAACTTCTTCGCGGGACGCGACGAACTCGTCTTCGCGGACCTGCCCGGGTACGGCTTCGCCCGCGTCCCGGTGCAGATCCGCGAGTCATGGAAGGCGCTCATCGAGGGGTACCTCGAGGACCGTGCGGAACTCCGTGGCGTGGTGGTGATCGTCGATGCGCGCCGGGGGCTGGAGGAGGACGACGCGGCACTGGTCGACTACCTCGACGCGCTCGGCCGACCCGTCGTGCTGGTCGCGAGCAAGGTGGACAAGCTGGGTCAGGGCGAGCGGGTGCGCGGGCTTGCGGCGTTGCGCGCACGCGTCGCCGACGTGGTGGCGTTCTCGGCGCTGTCGGGGGAGGGCGAGGCGGACGTCTGGGCCCGGCTCGTTCGGCTCGCGTCCGTCACGTCTCGGGGCACCACCCCGCAGCGCCCCGGGACGTGAGCGCCACCCGGGCCTCGGCCGGGCTGTGCGCCATCGCCCTCTTCGGGGGATGCGCCGTGCTCGGTCCGGTGGCTCTCGGCGGAACTCCGCCGTCGGTCGGCGCAGCACTCGATGTCGCGGTCGCGTGTGCGGTCGCTACCTGGGCCCTCTTCGCAGCCGCGCCGGCGAGGCTCTCTCGCCTCCCGCTCGCCGCGGCTGCTCTGGCTTCGCTGCAACTCCTCCCGTTGCCGGCTTCGATTCTCGGGTGGGTCGCGCCGCCGTCGGCGCGGATCTGGGCTGCGGCGCGAGGTGACTCGCCGGCGTGGGGCACCATCTCGGTGGATCCGCACGCGACTGCGGCGGCGATCCGACAGGTGTTTCTCGGGCTGGCCACGGTCGTCGCCGTGAGCGACCTGTGTCGCGATCCCCGCTGCCGGCGGCTGCTCACGGCCTCCTTGGTGCTCTCGGCGCTTGTCATCTGGGGCCTCGCGATCGCCTTTCCGCGAAACCCGCGACACGTCCTGCTCGGCTCGATCAACCTCGGCGATCCCCGCAAGGATCCTGATTGGTGGCTGCGCACCTCCGTGGTCCGCCCGGAGCAGACCTCGGGTGCAGGCCTGGTCGATCGCATCACCGTGGGGGATGCCTGGTATCCGCTCACCTACTGGTCGGTCGGGGACGGGACGGGCTCCTATGTGGTGAGCAATCACTTCGCAGGAGGGATGGCTCTCACCGTGCCCGTTCTCCTCGGCGCGATCCTCGCTTGGTCGCAAAGATGGCTACCTCGACCGGCGGGCATCACGCTCGCGTGGGTCGTTTTCGCCGCGGCGACCTGGACGGTGTGCTTCGCCGCGGGCTCGCGCGCCGGGGGCGCCGCGATGTTCATGGCGGCACTCGTGTTCGCGACGCTCGCGTGTCGGACGGTTGCCGCCCGACGGCTCTGGGCCGCGGCGACGGGGAGCTACGCGTTGTTTCTGGCGACGGCTGTCGTGGCTTTCTTTGGCGCCATCGAGGTGCCTGACCGCCTGGTTCCGGGCCTTCTGCGGCCCGGGTTTTCCAGAATTCTTTCGGACGGTCGCCAGGTGTTCACCGCCTCAGCCCTGCGCATGTTCCGCGCGTCTCCACTCGTCGGGATGGGACTGGGTACCTACCGGAGTGTACAGCCGCGGATCGAGAGCGGGGGGGATCCGACGGCCCACGCCCATGACGACTATGCGGAACTGCTGGGCGAAACCGGGTTCCTGGGCTCACTCGGCTTGGCGGCCCTGTCGGGGATTCTCCTCTCGGCCCTTCGCCTCCTTCTGCGCCGGCCACCGGCGAGCAGCCTGGTCGCGGCGGGGGCGTGGGCGGCGCTCGCGGCCATCGCGCTCCACTCGCTGTTCGATTGGAACATGCACGTGCCGGCGAACGCGCTGATGACGTGCCTGCTCGCAGGCCTGGTCTTCTCGGAAGGGAGGGGTGAGGCGGTTTCGGACTCGCGACCGGAGGGACGTGCGCGAAGACTTCGTTCGGGGGTGGCGCTGGCCTTGGCATGCCTGGTCGTTGCGTTGTTCTCGATTCGCGACGCATGGGCAGAGTCGACGTCGCGGTCGCTGCGCGAGTCGCTCGACGACGTGCGGTTTGCGACGTCGGAGCCTGCCCGAGCGAGTGCGATCGAGGTCTTGCGCCACGCGACGGAGATCGGCGAGTCGCGCGATCACTGGAATCCGGCCGATGCCGACCGTGCGGTGCTGCTCGCAGAGGCGCACCTTCACCTCGCCGCGGCGGGGGAACTCGGGGGGAAACGAAGCGCGGAGGAGTGGTTCCGGGGCGCGCGGTCGAGAGCACCGCTGGTCGCGGGTCTGCCCTCCATCCTGGCGCAATGACCCTTGGCGAGGACCGGTCCGGGGGGAATTCCGGCAGTCGGCAGTTGGCTGCGCATGCGCCCCTTCGCTAGGCTCATCGGTCGATGGGGCGCCCGGTCACCAAGCAACCGCTTGCACGCGTCCGCACGCCCGGATCGTCCGCTGTCGACTCCCGCGGTTCCGCCGACCGTGCGATCGGCGTCTTCGACTCCGGTGTCGGCGGCCTCACGGTCCTGAAAGCCCTCTCTGTGCGCATGCCGCGCGAGACCCTGCTCTACCTGGGCGACACGGCACGAGTCCCCTACGGCTCGAAATCCGCCGACACCGTCACCGGCTACGCCGTCGAGACCGGCGACTTCTTCGCCGAGCGCGACGTGAAGCTCATGGTCGTCGCCTGCAACACCACCTCGGCGATCGCGCTCGACATCCTGCGCGCGCGCTACCCGGTGCCGGTCCTTGGCGTGATCGAACCCGGCGCGCGCGCGGCGATCAAGGCGACGCGGCGCGGGCGGATCGGTGTGATCGGCACCGAGGCGACCATCGCCAGCGGAGCCTACGCCCGGGCCCTGCGCGATCTCGAGCCCGACGTCGAGATCTTCACCCGCGCCTGCCCGCTCTTCGTGCCGCTCGCCGAGGAGGGCTGGACCGACAACGAGGTCGCGCGACGCACCGTGTCGCTCTACCTGTCGAGCCTCAAGCGCAGCGGCATCGACACGCTGATCCTGGGCTGCACCCACTACCCACTGCTCCGGTCGGCGATCGAGTCCTGCATGGGGCCCGGGGTAAGGATCGTGGACTCGGCCGAGGAGACCGCGCGCGAGGTGAAGCGCTCGTTGCAGGCCGGCCCCGGTCTGCGCACCCGTGGCAGGGGCGGAGCGAGTTTCTTCGTCACCGACACCGCCGAGCGTTTCGCGCGCCTCGGCGAACGCTTTTACGGCGCGAGCGTCGCCTCGGCGGTGCGGATCGTGCTGCGACCGGAGAGCGTGTCGCCGCGCCGCCGCCGCGTCTCCTGACCGAGGTCGGTCGCGGGCGGCGGGCTGCCCGGGGCTTTTGAGAAGCCCTCCGCCTTCGTATAAACCCCGGTCATAACCGCGGTGCGGGCGATTCGCGCGCGGGTGTGCCTCGTGACCGCCGTCCCGAGAGAAAGCGCTGTCCCGTCCATGCTGGGTGCCCTGGTCAGGAAGGTCTTCGGAACCAAGAACGATCGCGAGCTGAAGAAGCTCTGGCCGATCGTCGCGGAGATCAACGCGCTGGAGCCGCAGATCCAGGCGCTCTCCGACGAGGAGCTTCGCCACCAGACCGTGGCCTTCCGCGAGCAACTGGAGCAGGGGGCCGAACTGCCGGACCTGCTGATCCCGGCGTTCGCGACCGCCCGCGAGGCCTCCCGACGGGTGCTCGGCATGCGCCCCTTCGACGTGCAGCTGGTCGGCGGCATGGTGCTCGACAGCGGCAAGATCGCCGAGATGCGAACCGGCGAGGGCAAGACGCTCGTCGCCACCCTGCCGGCCTACCTGAACGCCCTGTCGGGTCTCGGAGTGCACGTCGTCACCGTGAACGACTACCTGGCTAGGCGCGACTCCGAGTGGATGGGCCGGCTCTACCGCTTCCTCGGGCTCGAGGTCGGCGTCGTCCTCCACGGGATCGACCCGCTCACGCGCAAGCGTGCCTACGCCGCCGACATCACCTACGGCCAGAACAACGAGTTCGGTTTCGACTACCTGCGCGACAACATGTGGGTGCCCTTCGAGCGCGACCCCGAGGGCAATCTCATCGACTCGCGCGTCCAGCGGGGACTCAACTACGCGATCGTCGACGAGGTCGACTCGATCCTGGTCGACGAGGCCCGCACGCCGCTCATCATCTCCGGTCCCGCCGAGGAGTCGACCGAGAAGTACCGGATCATCGACCAGATCATCCCCCGACTGCACCAGGGGCGAAAGGTCGAGAAGGGCGAGGAGGAGGACGGCGACTTCGCGGTCGACGAGAAGGTCCGCTCGGTCATCCTGACCGAGGGTGGCGTGGCCCGCTGCGAGGAACTGCTCGGCGTGGACAACCTCTACGACCCGGGCCAGATCGAAACGCTGCATCACGTGAATCAGGCCCTGCGCGCACACGCGCTCTTCAAGAACGACATCGACTACGTGGTGAAGGACGGCGAGGTCATCATCGTCGACGAGTTCACCGGCCGCATGATGCCGGGCCGGCGCTGGTCCGACGGTCTCCATCAGGCGGTCGAAGCGAAGGAGGGGCTCAAGGTCCAGAACGAGAACCAGACGCTCGCGACCGTCACGTTCCAGAATTACTTCCGCATGTACAAGAAGCTCTCGGGCATGACCGGCACGGCCGACACGGAGTCGGTCGAGTTCAAGAGCATCTACAACCTCGACGTGATGGTGATCCCGACGAACCAGGACATGGTCCGCGACGACCTTCCCGACGTCGTCTACAAGACCGAGCGCGAGAAGTTCGATGCGGTGATCGACGATATCGAGGAGTGCCACGAGCGAGGCCAGCCGGTCCTCGTCGGTACGATCTCGATCGAGAAGTCCGAAAAGCTCTCCGGTCTGCTAAAGCGCCGTGGTATCCGCCACCACGTCCTGAACGCGAAGCACCACGACCGCGAGGCCGAGATCATCTCCCAGGCCGGGCGTTTCGAGGCAGTGACGATTTCGACGAACATGGCCGGCCGCGGCACAGACATCGTTCTCGGGGGCAACGCCGAGGGGCTCGCCCGCAGCGAGGTCGACACGTCGGGGGAGGCGCAGGCGGAGGCGCTGCAGCGCTTCGAGGAGGCGCTCGCCCGCTACCACGAGGTCTGCGCCGAGGAGCGCGAGAAGGTCGTCGAAGCGGGCGGACTGCACATCATCGGCACCGAGCGTCACGAGTCGCGCCGGATCGACAACCAGCTGCGCGGTCGCTCCGGCCGACAGGGGGACCCTGGCTCGTCGCGCTTCTACCTCTCGCTCGAGGACGACCTGCTGCGCATCTTCGGCGCCGAGCGGATCCAGGGGCTCATGGAGCGCCTCGGCATGGAGGAAGGCGTCCCCATCGAGCACAAGATGATCACCCGCGCCGTGGCCAACGCGCAGTCGAAGGTGGAAGGGCACAACTTCGACATCCGCAAGCATCTCCTGGAATACGACGACGTCCTGACCAAGCAGCGCGAGGTCATCTACCTGCGCCGCCGCGAGGCCCTCGATGACGAGGAGGACCTGCACGAGGACCTCCTCGAGAAGATCGACGACATCGCCGCCGGCGTGGCGGAGCTTGCGACGGCCGGCGAGCCATCGGCGGCCGAGTGGGACTGGGGGTCGATCTCGACCGCCGTCCAGGAGCGCTTCGGCTTCGAGCTCGACGTCCCCGAGGACGAGCGGGCCGGAATGAATCGCGAACAGCTCGCCGCCGCGATCGCCGATCGGCTTCGCTCGGCCCTCGCGCAGAGGGAGAGCGAATTCGGTACCCCGATCCTCCGCCATCTCGAGCGGGTGATCCTGCTCCAGTCGATCGACGAGCACTGGAAGGACCATCTCCGCGAGATGGATCACCTGAAGGAGGGCATCGGGCTGCGCGGCTACGCCCAGCAGAACCCGCTTCAGGCCTATCAGAAGGAGGCCTTCGAGATGTTCGGGGCGATGCTCGCGCGCATCGACGCCGACGCGCTTCGCCGGCTCCTGCTCGTGCAACTCGTACGCGAGCCCGATCCGCAGCGCCTCGAGGAGCAGGTCGAGCGCCTCGAGCAGCAGAAGCGCCCCCCGCGCACGGTGACGCTGAGCCACGGCGCGGTGACCCAGGCGGCCCCGGCACAAGCCGCGGCGGGCGATCGGACGCCCGACGGTCAGCAGATCGGTCGCAACGACCCCTGCTATTGCGGGAGCGGGAAGAAGTTCAAGAAGTGCCACGGGCGCTGAGCTGCGGGCGCCCCCTGGCGACCGCCCGATGAAAAAAGGGCCGGGGGCACGCCTCGCGTGTCCCCGGCCCTTCTCTCTCGATCGACCGCGGATTACTTCTTGGCGGTTCCGAGCACCGAGTCCTTGAAGGACTTCGACACGGTGAATCCGACCTTCTTGCGGGCCGGGATCTTGATGGCCTCGCCGGTCTGCGGATTGCGGCCCATGCGGGCCTTCATCTTGCGCAGGCGAAGGATGCCGAAGCCCGGCAGCTTGACCGGGTCGCCCTTCTTGATCGACTTCTGCGCCACGTCCACCAGGGACAGGAGAACCGCTTCGACCTGCTTCTTCGAAAGGTCCGCTTCCGCTGCCAACTTTCCAAGGAGTTCCGACTTCGTCATGTTTGCACGCCCCCCTCTCGGGTTTGAATTCCGACTGCCAGTCCTGCCGGAGCAGGCGGTATTACGAAAGCCGTTCAGGACTGTCAAGGAAAATCGTGATTGGCGATGTGAAAATCCGCAGCCAGCAAGGCTTGACACGCCCCGCCTCTCGATGCTGGCGAGGAAGGTCCGACCCGAAGCGGGGACCTCCGCGACGCGCGTGCCGCGGTGGACGTCGTGGGCCGCGGAGGATGCGCGCATTCGAGGCGGCGGCGCGTAAGGGGCGCGGAGAGAGGGCGGGTTCAAGTTTCGCCACCGCAACGGCGGGCGACCGCCGAGTCCGGTGCGTTTGATCGAAGAGCGTGCGAGTAGGAGGCCGCGATGAAGACGCCACCGGTCGCTGCGACGAACCCGTCGCCCACCTTCCGCACGCGCGGCGTGATCGAGGGCTTCTACGGTCGTCCCTACTCATGGGACGAACGCGCCACGCTCGTCAGGTTCATCGGTGCGTGCGACATGAACACCTACGTCTATGCGCCGAAGGACGATCCGCTGCACCGCGCGCAGTGGCGCGATCTCTACGCGCGCGCCGACATCGAGGGATTCGTGCGACTCGCGCGCATCGCCTCGGCCTGCGGCGTGCGCTTCGTTTACGCGATCGCACCCGGCCTGAGCTACGCCGCGTCGGATCCTTCGGAGTTTGCTCGTCTCGCCGGCAAGATCGGGCAATTGCTCGACGCGGGCGTCCACGGCATCGCGCTGCTCTTCGACGACCTGACTGCCGACAGCAGCGCGTTGAACCCGGTCGTCCAGGCCGACCTGGTCGCGCAGGTACGCGAACTCCTGCCGGCGGGCCCCTGTCGCGACGCCTTCTGGTTCATCGGCAACCACTACGCCGGTCGCGGGCGCGACCTGGAGGCTGGGCGGGTGGCGTTTCCCGGGCTCTACCCGGGGCACCCGCGCGACTGGTTCGACGCCTATGCCGAGCGGGTCCCGGCCGAGGTGCCGGTCGGGTGGACCGGTCCGGCGGTCTTCTCCGCCCGCATCGATGCGGGCGATGCCGCCGAGTTTTGGACCGTCGCCGACTTCCTGCGCGATCCGCTCGCCTACGACCCCGAGTCCTCGCATGCGCAGGCGGTGGAGGAGGTGGGTGCGGCCGGTGCGGACGCGCTTCGCGTCTTCGTCGACCATCACCGCTCCCATCCGGTACTCGCCCCGCGAGCGGATGCGGCCACGTTGCACGAGTTGGCCGGGCGCGCCCTCGGTGCAACGCCGGAGGCGGGCGCGCGGGCGCCCCCCGGTGAGGCATTCGCCTTCTTCGACGGCATCACCCCCGCCGACGGTGTCGATCGCTTCTCGGACCTGTTCGAGGAGATCTCGGGAGCGCTTCGGGTGTGCGCCTGACGGACGAGGTGCGCCCGTCAGGTCCGGCGCCGTATCAGCGAGCGGTCTCGACCACGGCCACGTACTGCCGGATGCGCTCGGCATTGGCGCCCAGGTCGCCCTTGCCGTCCCGGGACTTCGAGCGCACGTCCACCACCGAGGAGGCGCCATCGGGACGCACGCGAATCGCGACGTCGTCCTGGAAGCCGAAGACGGTGCTCGTCGCGACCGCCTCGATCGTGCCGTTGGACTCGTCCAGCCCCACGACCTCCCAGCCCGGCATGCGCTCGGCCGCCTTGCGCGCTGCGGCGAAGGCCGCGACGGGCCCCGTCTGCAGGCGTGCGGGGCGCAGGTCCGCGCAGCACTCCGCCTGGAGCGCGGCCCAGTCGGCCGGGTAACCCATCTCGCGGCCTGCATTCGCCGGCAGCGACGCGGCCTTCGCGAATGCCGGCGGATCGGTCGGGTTGGTCGTGAAGTCGTTGATGCGGGGCTTGCCGAAGCCCCCGGACAGCGAGATCAGGAAGGCCATCGCGGCGGGCAGCGAGAGCGAACGGCCGAGCCCATAAGGCCGGCTGCGCGCCGAGGCGACGAGCGTACTCGCCGCGACCGCGACCGCGAGCAGTCCGCCCAGCGCATAGAGGCCGAAGCCGGGCAGTCCAGGGATGCGGCGCATCCAGGCGAGAAGCGGGCCCGCGATCATGAGCGCGGGCCCGAGGAAGCCCAGCGCCTCGAGCCAGCCGGAACGTTTCTGCGTCGTCGTGATCATCGGCTTTTCCTTCTTCGCGCCGCCTTCAGCCCGCGAGTTTCGCGCGCAGCAGGTCGTTCACCGCCTGGGGATTCGCCTTGCCCTCGGTCGCTTTCATCACCTGTCCGACGAAGAAACCGAACAGCTTGTCCTTGCCTGAGCGATACTCGGCGACCTTGTCGGGGCTTGCCGCGAGCACCGCGTCGATCGCGGTCTCGATCGCCCCGGTGTCGGTGACCTGCTTCAGGCCCTTCTTCTCGACGATTGCCGCGGGCTCCCCGCCGCTGGCGACCATCTCCTCGAAGACGGCCTTCGCGATTTTGCCGCTGATCGTGTCGTCGTCGATGAGCGCGACCAGTCTCGCGAGCGCACCGGGAGCGACCGGCCAGTCGGTGATGACGAACGAGTCGTCGAGCTTGCGCTCGCGTACGAGCCGCAGGATGTCGCCCATGATCCAGTTCGAGAGCGCCTTCGGGTTGCTGTGGGCCGCGACCGCCGCCTCGAAGTAGTCGGCGACGTCGCGCCGTGCCGTCAGCACCTCGGCGTCGTAGACCGGGATCCCGTGATCGCGCACGAAGCGGTTGCGCCGCGCGACCGGCAACTCGGGCAGGCTCGCCCGTACCGACTCGATCCACGCCGGGTCGGCGACCAAGGGCAGCAGGTCGGGTTCCGGGAAGTAGCGATAGTCGTGGGCCCCCTCCTTCGATCGCATCGGGAAGGTCTGGGCGCGGTCGGCGTCCCAGAGCCGGGTCTCCTGCACGATCCGGCCGCCGCTCTCCATCACCTCGATCTGGCGTCGGACCTCGGTGTCGATCGCGCGCTCGACGCTGCGGAAGGAGTTCATGTTCTTGATCTCGGTGCGCGTGCCGAGTTCCGTCGCTCCGCGCCGCCGGATCGAGACGTTGGCGTCGCAGCGCATGCTGCCTTCCTCCATGTTGCCGTCGCAGACGGCGAGGTACTGGAGGATCGTGTGCAGCGCGCGCAGATAGGCGGCGGCGTCCGCAGCCGACGCGATGTCGGGTTCGCTCACGATCTCCATGAGCGGTACGCCGGCCCGGTTCAGGTCGACCAGCGAGTGGGCGTCGTGCGCGTCGTGGACGCTCTTGCCGGCGTCCTCCTCCATGTGGATGCGGGTGAGCCGGATGCGGCGTGTCCCGTCGGGCGTTTCGATCTCGATCGCGCCGCGGACCGCGAGCGGTTCCTCGTACATGCTGACCTGGTAGCCCTTGGGCAGGTCCGGGTAGAAGTAGTTCTTGCGGGCCCATCGCGCGACCGGTGGGATCTCGCAGCCGGTCGCCAGGGCGGTCTTCGTCGCGAACTCGACGGCGCGGCGATTGAGGACCGGGAGCACGCCCGGCATGCCCATGCACACCGGGCAGGTATGCGCGTTGGGCGGGGCGCCGAAACTCGCCGAACAGCCGCAGAAGAGCTTCGACTCGGTCAGCATCTGGGCGTGGACCTCGAGTCCGATGACCGGTTCCCAGTCGCCGTAGTCGGGCGTTGCGCTCATCTGGCGTCTCCCTTCCCAAGCGCCTCGCGCGTGAGCGGCCGGCGCGCATGCCAGTCGGTGGCGCGCTGGTAGGCGTCGCCGACCCGCAACGTCACCTCCTCGGCGAAGGCGGGCGCGATCAGTTGCAGCCCGATCGGCAGACCCGCACCGTCGAAGCCGCAGGGTAGGGCGAGGGCCGGCAGTCCGGCCAGGTTCACCGAGATCGTCAGCACGTCGGAGAGGTACATCTGCAACGGGTCGGCGGTCTTCTCGCCGAGTCCGAAGGCGACCGTCGGCGCGGTCGGGGTCGCGATCACATCGCACTCGGCGAACGCCTTCGTGAAGTCCTCGCGGATCAGCGTCCGGGCTTTCTGGGCCTTCAGGTAGAATGCGTCGTAGTAGCCGGCCGACAGCGCATAGGTGCCAAGCAGGATGCGCCGCTTCACCTCCGGGCCGAAGCCCGCGTCGCGCGTCTTGCGGTACATGTCGAGGAGATTCGCGTCGCGCGCCGCCCTGCGCAGTCCGAAGCGCACGCCGTCGTAACGCGCCAGGTTCGAGGACGCCTCGGCGGGTGCGATCAGGTAGTAGGTCGCGACCGCGTAGCGGGTGTGCGGCAACCCGATCTCGACCACGGTGGCGCCGAGTTCGCGCAGCCGTTCGATCGCCGCGCGGACGGCTGCCTCTACCTCGGGTGACATGCCCTCGACGAAGTACTCGCGCGGGACGCCGATGCGCAGCCCGCGCACGTTGCCGTCGAGTGCCGCTGCATAATCGGGCACCGGCCGCGGCACCGACGTGGAGTCGCGCGGGTCGTGGCCCGCGATCACGCCGAGTACGTCGGCGAGGTCGGCCACGCTGCGGGCGAAAGGGCCGACCTGGTCGAGCGAGGACGCGTAGGCGATCACCCCGTAGCGCGACACCCGCCCGTAGGTCGGCTTCATGCCGCAGACGCCGCAGTAACTCGCCGGAAGCCGGATCGAGCCGCCGGTGTCGGTCCCGAGCGACGCCAGGCACTCGCCGGCGGCGACGGCGGCGGCCGAGCCGCCCGAGGAGCCGCCGGCGACACGCCCGAGGTCCCAGGGGTTCAGCGTCGGCCCGAAGGCCGAGTTCTCGGTGGACGAGCCCATCGCGAATTCGTCCAGGTTCGCCTTGCCGACCAGCACCGCGCCGGCGCGCGACAGCCGCTCCACGGCGTCGGCATCGTAGGGCGGGACGAAGCCTTCGAGGATGCGCGAGCCGCAGGTCGTCGGGATGCCGCGGGTCGCGAAGATGTCCTTCAGGACGACCGGGATTCCGAGCATCGGGCCGCGCTCGCCGCGGGCGCGTCGCTCGTCGGCCGCCCGCGCATCGGCGAGTGCACGGTTCGTCGTGCGTTCGAGGAGTGCGTGCACGGCCGGTTCGACCGCGGCCGCGCGGTCGAGGAAGGCGCGCGCCAGGTCGACGGCGTTTGTCGAGCCCGCGTCGAGCGCGGCACGGGCCTCGGCGATCGTCCAGGTCGTGGGTTCACTTGGATTCATGAATGCTCGCAGCGGGAAGGGCGCGGTCGCGTGGGGGCGCAGTGGTGGGCGGCGATCGTCGGGCGCTGTCCCGCGCGCGGGGCCCGGGTCACTCGATGATCTTGGGCACCCGAAGAAAGGTGCGGTCCCGGTCGGGGGCGTTCTCGACCATGGCTTCGGCGGCCTCCGGATTGGTCACGCGGTCATCGCGAAGCGGGCTCGGCAGATCCACGACGTGCGCGGTCGGCTCGACGCCCGAGGTGTCGAGCGCGTCGAGCGCGGCCACGTAGCCGAGGATCGAGTCGAGGTCGCACCGCAGCGCTTCCTCTTCTTCCGGGGCGAGGCCGAGGCGGGCCAGCAGGGCAATGTGCCGCACGTCTTTCAGGGAAACCGACATCTGTTATCGTTACCACGCCCGAGCGCGGGACGGCAATTTTGCCCGGGCCCGATGGATCCGGTCGCGGACGCCGTCGGGCCCGGCCGCTTGTGCCCGTCCTGCCAAACACGAAGGATCGACGCCATGAGCGACCAAGCCCCGCGCCGCGGCTCCGGAGCCGCACTCTCGAGTCTTCTCCTGCTGCTGCTCGCCGTCGCCAATGGGTGGTCGGTCTGGCAACTCGGGACCGGCGCTGTCGACCCGGCGGCGCGGGATGCGCTCGAACTCCTGCGCACCGGGGACGTCGCCGCGGCGGTCCGTCGCGCGATGGAAGGCGGGGCCCTGCCGTGGCTGCTGATCCCGGTGCTCGGATCCCTGCTCGCGGCACTCGTCCTGGGGCTCGCCGCGCGCCGTCGCGTGGCAGCCATACTTGCGGACGCATCCGCCCCGACGCCCGACCCTTTGGCCATCGAGGAGACGACCGAGCGCGAGGAGCGCGCGGCCGCTGCGAAGTCCGCGGCGTCTGCCGCGGAGAAGAAGCGCAAGCCGGTCGTCGCCCCGCCGCCTCCACCCTCGCCGGAGATCGGCCTGCGGCTGCTCGCCGCACTCCAGGAGGAGGCCAGGCTGCTCGACTTCGTACACGAGGACATCGCCGGGTACTCCGACGAACAGGTCGGCAGCGCGGTCCGGGGCATCCATGCCTCGCTGCGCAAGGCACTCGCCGAGCGTCTCGACCTCGAGCCGATCCTCGCCGGCGAGGATGGCGACACGGTCGAGGTTCCGGCTGGCTTCGACCCTGGGCGGATCCGCATCACGGGCCGTCCGTCGGGGGAGCCGCCCTTCCGCGGCGTCCTTCGCCACGGCGGCTGGCGTGCCCGTGCGGCGCGCCTGCCGCAGCCATCCTCCGGCAGCGATCCGGCGGTACTGATGCCGGCGGAGGTCGAGGTCGGATGACCGATCCGGCGGCCCCGGGCGAGCCGAGCCGCTTCGTCGTCGGCATCGACCTCGGGACGACGAATTGCGCGCTCGCCTGGGTGGACACCGCGGAGCCGGGTGCCCCGGGCGCCGCTCCGCGCATACGCACCTTCGCGATTCCGCAGTGGACGGCGTCGGGCAGCGTCGAGGATCGCTCCTTGCTGCCTTCCTTCCTGTACCTGACGGCGGCGGGTGAGGCGGCGTCGGCCTTGCCGTGGGGGAGCGCGGGGGAGATCGCCGGCGTCTATGCTTCACGTCGCGCGGCCGAGGTGCCCGACCAGGTTGTGACCTCGGCCAAGTCCTGGCTCTGTCATCCTGGCGTGGACCGGCTCGCACCGATCCTTCCCTGGGTCGCTGCGGGCTCGGGGGCACCGGAGACCGAGGTGCGACGGGTCTCGCCGGTCGCGGCGTCGGCGGCCTACCTGTCCCACCTCCGCGACGCATGGAACCATGCCCACGCGGTCGACGATCCGGGCGCGCGGCTCGAGGAGCAGGACGTCTACCTCACGGTGCCCGCGTCCTTCGACGCTGCCGCGCGCGAACTCACGCGCCTGGCCGCCGCGGAAGCGGGTCTCGACCGCGTCCACCTGCTCGAGGAGCCGCAGGCCGCCGTCTACGCCTGGGTCGAGGCAGGCGGCGACAAGTGGCGCGAGCAGGTGCGCGCCGGCGACCTGGTGCTGGTGTGCGATCTCGGCGGCGGGACGACCGACCTGAGCCTCGTCACCGTCGAGGACGAGCGCGGGCAACTGGCACTGCGCCGCGTCGCGGTGGGCGACCACCTGCTTCTCGGCGGCGACAACATGGACCTGGCGCTCGCCCTCCACGTCCGCGAGCGGCTCGCCGGGGCGGGTACCCGGATCGACGCCTGGAAGTTGCGCGGGCTCGTGCTCTCGTGCCGCGAAGCCAAGGAAGCCCTGCTCTCGGCGACGCCGCCCGAGTCGGTTCCGCTCGTCGTGCTCGGGCGCGGCCGCAAGCTCATCGGCGGCACGATCAAGACCGACCTCGCGCGTACCGACCTCGAGCGCATTCTGCTCGACGGCTTCTTTCCCGAGGTCGGCGGGGATGCGCGCGCGACCGTGGATCGCGCGGCGGGTCTCTCCGAGATCGGCCTTCCCTATGCGAGCGACCCTGCGGTGACGCGCCACCTCGCGAGCTTTCTCGCAGCGCAGGTCGATGCGGCAGGTGGGGGCGGGGCACCGGCGGTTCCCGCACCGGCTCGCGATGCGGTTGCAGCGCTTCCGTCGGTGATCCTCTTCAACGGCGGCGTCATGCGCGCGGCCCGGCTTCGCGACCGGGTCGCCGGGATCCTGGGCCGCTGGAGCAACGAGGCTGGAGCCGAGCCCCCGCGCGTGCTCGAGGGGGTCGATCTCGAGCACGCGGTCGCGCGCGGAGCCGCCTACTTCGGACTCTCGCGGCGCGGCCGTGGGGTGCGCATCCGCGGCGGTACGGCGCGCTCCTATTACGTCGGGGTCGCGAGCGCGATGCCCGCCGTGCCCGGCTACCCGCCGCCGATCAAGGCCCTGTGCGTCGTTCCGTTCGGCGTGGAGGAGGGGAGCCGTCTCCCGGTACCCGGCGCAGAATTCGGGCTGCTGGTCGGGCAAGGCGCGACCTTCCGGTTCTTCGCGTCGTCGACCCGGCGCGAGGACCGCATGGGCGACGTACTCGACGAGTGGGAGACCGGCGAGCTCGACGAACTCGCCCCGCTGCGGGTGGAACTCGGCGCGGATGCGGGGGCTGCCGCGGTCGGCGGCGGCGCACCGGCTGTCGCCGCCTCGACCGCCCCGGCTGCTCGCGTGCCGGTGCGACTCGCCGCGCATGTGACCGAGATCGGAACTCTCGAGCTGTGGTTCGCGCCGCCGGGCGAAGGCGATCGCTGGCGCCTCGAGTTCAACGTTCGCGAGGGGGCGCGCGCATGAGCGAGCCGCGTCGCGTTCGCGCGCGCTACACGGTCGGGATCGACCTCGGCACGACGAATTCCGCCGTCGCGGCTGCGGAGCCCGCCCGAGGCCACACCGTCTGGCCGGTCCCGATCCCGCAGCTCGTCGCCGACGCCGAGGTTCGCGAGTGCGACGCCCTCGCCTCGGCCATCTACCTGGCCGGCGAGCACGACGTCGCCGCTGGCAGCCTGGCACTTCCATGGCGCGCCGACGAACGCTTCGCGGTCGGCGGTCACGCCCGCCGTCTCGGCGCGCGCGTGGCCGGTCGTCTCGTCACGTCAGCCAAGTCGTGGTTGTGCCATGGCGGGGTGGATCGCACGGCGGCGATCCTGCCCTGGGGCGGGGCGGCCGACGCACCGCGGCTCTCGCCGGTCGCTGCGTCGGCCCGCATCATCGAGCACCTGCGCGACGCATGGGACGCGGCTCACCCCGACGACCCGCTCGCGCAACAGGAAGTGGTCCTCACGGTGCCGGCGTCGTTCGACGAGGTCGCACGCGAACTCACGGTGCGGGCCGCGGCCGACGCCGGGCTTGGCTCCCTGCGCCTGCTCGAGGAGCCGCAGGCGGCGATCTACGCCTGGATCTCGGCACACGAGGACTGGCGCAGCCTTCTCGACAGCGTGCGCTTCGTGCTCGTCGTGGACGTCGGCGGCGGGACGACCGACTTCTCGCTGGTCGCGGTGCGACGCGCTGCCGGCGGGCTCTCCCTGGAGCGGGTCGCCGTCGGCGACCACCTGCTGCTCGGCGGCGACAACATGGACATCGCGCTCGCGCGCCGGGTCGCGGAGCGACGCTCGGCTGCCTCCTCGCTCGATGCGGCGCGTTGGCAGCAACTGGTGGACCAGTGCCGCGACGCCAAGGAGAGGCTGCTCGGGGTCGGCGCACCGGAGCAGGTCGCGATCTCGCTCGCCGGTCGCGGTCGCGGGGTCGTGGCCGGCGCGGTCGCCGATGCGATCACCGCCGAGGAGGCGCTCGCGGTGGTGCGCGACGGCTTCTTCCCGCTCGTCGAGGCGGGGGCGCGTCCGCGCGGTGATGCCGGTCTCGCGCTCGCCGAGTTCGGCCTGCCCTTCGCGAGTGACCCGGAGATCACGCGGCACCTCGCGGAATTCCTCGCGCGCGCGGCGCGACGTCTCGCCGAGGAGGAATCGTCGCGCGGTGCGGGCGAGGCGCCCGGCGCGGAGGCCGGGGATCGGCCGCTGCCGCCGATCGCCGGTGGACTGGTCGCGCCCGACGCGGTGCTCTTCAACGGCGGCGCCCTCAAGCCGGCCGCTGTGCGCGACCGCATCCTCGACGCACTCGCCGACTGGTGCGGCAAGCGACCCGTCGAGCTCGCCGGCACCGACCTCGATTTCGCGGTCGCCCGCGGGGCGGCGGCCTACGGGCTCGCGCTGCGCGGCATCGGCGTGCGCATCGGCGGCGGCGCGGCACGCTCGTATTACGTCGGTCTCGCGGGCCGTGGCGGCGCCGGGGGGGCGACCGTCGGAGCCGGTGCGACGGTCGGGGGCCCGGCCGGACGCCGCGTGCTCTGCGTCGCACCACGCGGCATGGAGGAGGGCGAGTCGATCGAGATCGCGACACCGGAATTCGAGGTGCTCGCCAACGCCCCGGTGCGCTTTCCGATCTATGCCTCGACGCTGCGTGTCGGCGAGCCCGGTGGCGCGATCGTCGAGGCGGATCCCGCGACTCTGGTCGAGTTGCCGCCGATCGCGACGGTGCTGCGTTACGGGCGATCGCTGCAGGCGCGGCCGGTCGCGGTACACCTGCGCTCGCACCTCACGGAGACCGGGGTTCTCGAACTCTGGTGCGAGTCGCGCACGACCGACCACCGTTGGCGCATGAGCTTCGACCTGCGCGCCGCGCTCCCGGCCGGTGGGACGATGGCGGGCCAGGGCGCGCCGGTCGGGGCTGGCGCGCCGCATCCCGGTGTTCGCGACGCCGCGGCGGGCGAGGAGGGCAGCCCCGCGGACGAACCCGCGGCGGCCGCCGCGGTAGGGGAGATCGTGGTCGCACCCGAGCGACTCGCCGCCGCGCGGGAGCGGATCGAGGCGTGTTTCGCGGGCGCGGCGGGTGGCGTCGACCCGATGCGCCTCACCCGGGAACTGGAGGACATCCTCGATGCGGGCAAGGAGTCCTGGCCGCTTGCCTGCATCCGCGACCTGTGGGATGCGCTCCTCTCGCTCGAGAGCGGTCGCGCCCGCACGCCGGCCCACGAGGCGCGCTGGCTGAACCTCGCGGGATTCCTGCTCCGCCCCGGTTCGGGCGAGGCGCGCGACCCCTGGCGGATGGAGCAACTCTGGCGCATCTTCGAGCGCGGACTCGCGCATCCGGGCGCGACCCAGGGGCGGGCCGAGTGGTGGACGCTCTGGAAGCGGGTCGCGGGCGGGCTCACGCGCCAGCAGCAGCAGGGCCTGTACCAGGAGATCCGGCCGGTGATCCTGCCCGAGGCGCAGAAGAAGGCGAGGCCGAGCCGCTGGAAGGGCGGGGCTCAGGAGATGCGCGAGATGTGGCAGGTGGCGGGTGCGCTCGAGCGGGTCGCTGCCGGGACGAAGCTCGAGATGCTGCGCGTCCTCGCGCCACGGCTGGTCGCCGGGAAGGGCGGCGACGCCGACTGGTGGTCGTTCGGCCGGCTCGCGGCGCGTGCGCCGGTCTTCGGTCCGGCGAACACCGTCGTCGACCCGCAAGCGATTGCGATTTGGATGGAAAGTCTCGGCGGGATCGCGTGGGAGAAGCCGACGGTCGCCGCCCTAGCGATCGCCCAGGCGGCGCGTCTGACCGGCGACCGCGTCCGCGATCTCTCACCCGAACTTCGCGAGCACCTCGCGGCGCGGCTCGAGGCGACTCCCGAGACCCGCAAGTTCGCGCGCCTTCTGCGCGAGCGTCTTGCCCTCGACGTGCGCGAGCAGGCGCTGGTGCTCTCCGAGTCGCTGCCGGTCGGACTGCGCCTCGCGGGCGAGAGTCCCGAGGCGGGCGGTACCGGGGGCTGACCCGTTCCCCCTTCCGCGGGGCCGAGGCGCCACGGGTGTGGCCGGGTGCGGGCCGGACTCCCCCCGCGGCCTGGCCCCTCGCGGATCGCTTGGCGCCTCAGCGCGCGACGCGGATCTCGGTTCCCGCGATCGCGGTCTCGGTGTCCTTCGAGGCCGGGATCAGGGTGTAACTGAGCCGGCTGCCGTCGGGACTCACGTAGACACGGTAGTTGGTGTCGTCGGGGTAATGGGTCTGCCCGTCGCAGTTGGCTTCGAGTTCGTAGTGACCGGTCGTGGTCGTGGTCCGTCCGTCGGAGCCGGTGTAGGTCAGCGACGAGCGACCCGTGCCGTCGAAAATCTCGCGCCCGCTCTCCGCATAGGGCTTCCCGGCGAGGACACCGCTCAGGGAGTAGAGGTAGGTTCCCTTCAACGTGGCCGTCGAGCAGGCATGCGGCACGCCGGGCACCACCGGCACGCCCCCGGCGGTTGCCGTCGCCGTCGTCGCGAGGCCGATCGCCCATGCCATTGCCAGGATGCGGTTCGAAGACTTGGTCATCTCGTTCCCCTCCGGTGCATACACTCGCACCGCGACGAAGCTCTCACGACCCCGTCCGGATCGCAACGCGATCGCGCGCGCTTGCCAGGACCTGCCCCGCGGCGTAAGTTCCGTACTGTTCGGTACAGATCGGGGCGGTCCAGCCGCCCCGTTGATGGCCCCCGGAATCGGGGTCGGGTGAGTCCCATGAGAGAACACGGCAACTCGCGCGGAGGCGCCCGGCCAAGCGTGGCCTCCCAGCCGACCGCCCCCCTCGGGATCGTGCCCCGCGAGGGACTCGATTTCGGCCTCGATGGCGAAATCCCGCGCTGGTGGATGGCGGGCGATCCTTTCAAGACCCGCTTCTTCGACGCGATGTCCACGCTCTTCCCGCAGGGCGAGCGCTTCTTCATCGAGAGCGTGCGCGCCTATGCCGACCGGATCGAGGATCCGGACCTGCGGGCCGCGGTCGACGACTTCACGCGCCAGGAGGGGCAGCACAGCAAGGTGCACCGGCGCTACAATGCGCGTCTCGCCGCGCAGGGCATCGACGTCGCCGGGATTCATCGACGCCTGGAGGAAGACCTCTTCGGGGAGCGGCAGAAGCGGCTGCCCGCGATCTGGCGTCTCTCGGTCACGGCCGCGCTGGAGCACCTGACGGCGATGATGGGCACCTGCTTCTTCGAGCGGCGCGACGTTCTCGCCGACTGCGACCCGCGCATCCGCGCGGTCTATGCGTGGCACGCGATCGAGGAGATCGAGCACAAGTCGGTCGCCTACGACGTGCTGACCAAGGTCGCCGGTGCGCGCTGGTTGCTGCGCGCGAGCACGATGCTGCTGCTCACCCTCGGATTCTCCTTCGACGTCTGCCGGATCATCGACCACATGCTGCGGGTGGACGGCTTCGACGCGCGCGCTCGCCTGCGGCTGTGGGCGAAGGGGCTTGGGTGGCTTTGGGGCCCGGGCGGCCTGTTTCCCCCGACGCTCGGTTTCTACCTCCGGTACTACCGGCCGGGCTTCCACCCCTGGATGATCGAGGAGATGTCGAGCTATGGCTCGTGGCGCTCGGTCTTCGATCGCACCGGTGATCCGATCGCTGCGAGCGACGCACTCCACGCCGCGGGCGCCTGACCGGTTCGCTCGCGCAGCCTCGCCGCGATCGTGTCGAACGGGGGCGGCAGTCCCTTCTCGCGCAGGTAGCGATCGCCGAGGGCCCGCGAACCCGCAAGCGTCAGGTGCGAAGCGTCGAAGTAGAGTGGCTGGCCGTCGGTGTCGAAAGCGGAGCAGTGACCGTGTGCGTCGCACGGCAGGTCGTTCGGGTCGAAGTACTCGACCCCCGGCATCGTCCCGGCGAACTCGCGCAGTCGGGCGTTCGCCTGCGCGATGGACGGGTCGAGGGACTGTTCGAGCGACGTCGGGCAGCCGAGGAAGGGGAAGGAGAGAGCCTTCTCCACGCAGCGTCGGTCCCAGCCGGGCTGGGTGGGAACCTTCCCGAGCAGGATCACGAGGTGGCCATCCCCGGCCAGCCTGCCTGCGAGCCGGAGCGTCTCTTCGAGGAAGGGCGGCCGGTCGCCATAACCCTGCCACACCGCGGCGAGGGCGATGACCGGGAACGTCGGGAGCGAGGGGAGGACGATCGACTGCGAGGCGATGCAGTCCTCGACGCGGTCGGCCGGGATGAACGGCGAAGGATCGCCCGCCATCGGCGCACAGCCGTAGGTGTCTAGGTTGCGGAAGCGGAAGCCGCCCGCGCACGCGAAACTCTCGAGGAGCCCGACGTAGTGCGCCGCGTTGGAATCGCCCCAGAGCAGCATTCCTTCGGGAGCACCCGGCGGGCCGACGAGGCATTTCGGGTCGGTCGTGTCCTTTGCGGTGAGCATCTTGCGGTCGCAGGCGAGGCCCACGTGTCCCGAGAGCAGGGATCGGTCGCGCAGGCGCTTGAGATCCGCCCGGTAGGTCTTCGACAGCGCGCGTGGGCCGAAGCCCCCGGTCATGATCGCCGTGAGCGCAATCGCGCCCACAATCGCTGCCGGCAGCGCGTACTGGACCAGCAGCACGCGCACGGGAGGGGCGGTCGACCGTCGCGCCGGCTGCTCGATCCAGCGCCAACTCGCCCGAGCGAGCACGAAGGTGAGGCCGAGGATCGCCGCGCCCGAGGCCCACCCGATCTCGCCCGGACCGTACCGGTAAAACGCGAGGAGCGGCCAGTGCCAGAGGTAGGCCGAGTACGAGACGAGCCCGATCGCGACGAGTGGCCGCGACGACAGCAGGCGAGACGGGACGGATACCGGCCGCTCTCCGGCGAGCAGCAGGAGTGCTGCCCCGAGCGTCGGTGCCATCGCCCTAAGCCCCGGGAAGGGCGACTCGTCGGAGAACAGCGCGAGCGAAGCGACGACCATGGCCGCACCGCACCAGCCGGCCACCCTTGCCGCGATTGGGCCGACGCGCCGGAGGTTGTCGTGCGCGACCGCGATCGCGGCGAGCCCGCCGACCAGGAGTTCTCCGGCGCGGGTCGGGAGCATGTAGAACGCGAATGCGGTATCGCGCCGCATGAGGAACTCGCCGAGCACGAACGACCCGAGTGTCGCCGCGGCGATGGTGGCGACGAGCCAGGGCCGCATCGGTGCGGGTTGGGACTCGCCGCAACCCGGCCCCGCCGCGTCGCGCGCGACCGTGCCACACCCCCCGAGGCGCAGCGCGAGTGTCAGCAGGGCCGGCCACAGCAGGTAGAACTGCTCCTCGACGCCGAGCGACCAGAGGTGGAGCAGCGGGACCTGACGGCTGTCCGCGGCGAAGTAGCCGCCGTCGAGATGTCTCCAGAAGTAGACGTTCGCGAGCGAGGCGACGGCCCAGAGTCCCGACCAGGCCGCCCGCAGCGCGTCCTCCGGCAGCAGCATCGCCTGTGCGGCGGCGACGGTCGCACCGACGACCGCGAGCATCGGAAGCGCGATCCGCTTCACTCGTCGACCGTAGAACTCGCCGAGCCGGAAGCGGCCCGCCGCCGACTCGAGAAGGATGTTCCGGGTGATGAGAAAGCCGGAGATCGCGAAGAACACGTCCACGCCGGCAAACCCGCCGGGGACGAGGCGCGTATCGAGGTGGAAAAGGATGACCGCGAGCACGGCGACCGCGCGCAGTCCGTCCACGTCGGGGCGGTACCCCGCCGCGCTGCCGCCCCCGGGGTCCACGACGGATCTTCTCGCAGGGCATGCGGACTTCGCAACCGGTTCGCGGTCGCGCATGCAGCCCGGTCCTTACCCGATCCGGGCGGGGAAAGGCCGGCCCTGCCGTTACGCGCGCAGGTTCGCAGCGGAGGCCGGGGTGCGATGTCCTCGGCATGCCGTCACGCAAGACCGCTTCCGATCGCATCCCCGACCCGCGCGCGGCACTCGGGCGCGCGGCCGAGGACGCAGCCGTGCGTCACCTCGAACGGCTCGGCTACGAGATCTTCGCCCGCAACGTCCGGCTCGGCGGCGCGGAGATCGACGTGATCGCCCGTGACGGCGATGCGATCGTCTTCGTGGAGGTTCGTTCCCGGTCCGGTCGCGGGCACGGCGGCCCGCTCGAGACGGTGGGTGCCGTGAAGCAGGCGCGCATCGCGCGCGCGGCCGCGGTCTACCTCGCCCGCACCGGGCGGGGCGAGGCACCCGCCCGCTTCGACGTGATCGGCGTGGACTGGTGCGCGGGCGAACCTCGACTGGTGCTTGTCCGCAACGCCTTCGAAAGCCCTCTCTAGGCCCACTCGCGTGCCCGCGAACGTCGTGGCGACCAAGGGCGAGAACGCTTCCGGGCCCGGTGGCGCGGCACGCGACCGGGGGACCTTGCTGGCGTCGCATCCCGGGGTTGGTAGAACGCCGCGTCATGCTCGACGTCAAGCTGATCCGGGAGCGCCCGGACTTCGTCAAGGCCGAACTCGCCAAGGTGCAGAGCCCGCCGTCGCTCGTCGACGAGGTCCTCGAGGCCGATCGCCTGCGTCGCGAGGCCCTGCGCTCGCTCGAGGAAAATCGCGCCGATCGCACGCGCCGATCGAAGGAGATCGGAGCCCTGCCGCCCGGGGAGCGCAAGTCCGCCGGTGCGTCGCTCAAGTCGCTCGGCGACGCGATCGACGCGGGTGAGGCTACGGCCGCGGCCGCCGAGCGGCGCTTCGAGGAAGCGATGCTCCTCGTCCCCAACCTCCCGCACGAGTCGGTCCCGGTCGGCGTCGACGACACCGAGAACACGATCCTGCGCGTGGTGGGCGAGCCGAAGCGGTTTCCCTTCGAGCCCAGGCCGCACTGGGAGATCGGCCCGGCACTCGGAGCGATCGACTTCGAGCGCGGCGTGAAGATCTCGGGCTCGCGCTTCTACCTGCTCGTCGGGCAGGGGGCCCGCCTGCAGCGCGCGGTCATCGCCTTCATGCTCGACCTCCACACCCGCGAGCACGGCTACGTCGAGGTCTATCCGCCGGCGATGGTGAAGCGCGAGTGCCTGGTCGGCACCGGCAACCTGCCGAAGTTCGGCGACGCACTCTACCGCGACGCCGAGGAGGATTTCTGGTTCGTGCCCACCGCCGAGGTGCCGGTGACGAACATGTATCGCGACGAGATCCTCGACGCCGCGCGCCTGCCGATCCGGCACGTAGCCTACTCGCCCTGCTTTCGGCGCGAAAAGATGTCGGCCGGGCGCGACGTGCGCGGCATCAAGCGCGGACACCAGTTCGACAAGGTGGAACTGGTGAAGTTCGTCGAGCCCGCGAACTCCGACGCCGAACTCGCGGCCCTGCTCGCCAACGCCGAGAAGGTCTGCGAACGGCTCGGGCTCACCTGGCGGGTCGTGCAGATGTGCACCGGCGACCTGAGTTTCACCGCGGCGATCAAGTACGACGTCGAGGTCTGGGCGCCGGGCTGCAAGGAGTGGCTCGAGGTGAGTTCCTGCTCGAACTTCCGCGACTTCCAGTCGCGCCGCGCGAACATCCGCTACCGGCCGTCGCCCGGCGCTAAGCCCGAACTGGTGCACACACTGAACGGCTCGGGGCTTGCCCTGCCGCGGGTGTTGATCGCTCTCCTCGAAACCTGGCAGCAGGCCGACGGGTCGGTACGGTTGCCGCCCGCCCTGGTGCCGTTCTTCGGCGGCGACGGCCGCCTGGTCGCGCCCTGAGGCACGGGCGATCCCGGCGGTCGCGATGCCACGGAGGTTCCGCCTCGAGATGAACGGTGTAGGCCTCGCCGTCACCGACCACGCCCCCGGGCGGGGCGATCGTCCCGCCCTCGTGCTTGCGCACGCGACCGGCTTCTGCGGCGGCGTTTGGGAGCCGCTCGTGCCGGCGCTCGCCGATCGCTTCCGCGTGATCACCTTCGACCAGCGCGGCCACGGCGACAGCGACAAGCCCGACACGGCCTACGCCTGGACGGATTTCGCCGCCGATCTCGCCGGAGTACTCGACGCGATCGGCTCCGCCACGGCCTTCGCCGCCGGGCACTCGATGGGCGGGGCCGCGGTCGCCGGCGCGGCGGCTCGGTTCCCGGGCCGACTCGGGCGTATCGCGCTGATCGACCCCGTCCTGATTCCGCCGGCGTCGCTCGGCGTCGAGCGCGGCTCGAGCAATCGACTCGTTGCGGGTGCGCGCCGGCGTCGCGAGGACTGGGAGAGCCGCGAGGCGTTCCTGGCTTCGCTCGGAAGTCGCCCGCCGTTCTCGTACTGGCGCGAAGACGTGCTTGCGGCCTATGCGGAACACGGTCTCGCCGCCGGCACCGACGGTCGTGCGCGCCTCAAGTGCCCGGGAGAGATCGAGGCGCGCGTCTACGAGGCGGCCGCGCGTTCGTCGAGCCTTGCCTTCCTGCCGGAGATCGAGATCCCGACGCTGATCGTGTCGGGGGAGGCGAGCGACGTACTCCCCGCCACTCTCGCTCTGCATGCGCGGGACATGATGCGCGACGCGCAACTCGTCATGCTGCCGGGCGTCGGACACTTCGTGCCGATGCAGGCGCCGGAACGCACGGTCGAGTTGCTGCGCGGGTTTCTCGCACCGGGGCCCGTCGCGTGAGGGTTGCGCCGCATGTTTGCGGGTCCAGGCGGGGTATCGCTCAGCGCGCGGTCGGGCGGCGTGTCTCGTCGCTCTTGCGGCCGAAGCCGGGGCGGTCGCCGTCGGCGGAGAAGGGGTCCTTCATTCCCCGCACCCGGACCTGCCAGACCCCGCGGATACGGGAACCGGAGGCGAGGAGGCGACGGGGGTCCTTGGGCTGCGTGTTCGTCGAGTTCATCATGCCGGGTGCGTTGTGCAGTCTGCGTGCCAGCGCGCAGTCCACGGATTCATTGGCGAAATCGGGAGTCGAGCGGGCCCGGGCGTCAGGTTTCCCGACTCGCGCCGGGATGGCGCGTCGGGATTCTGACAGGGGTGGACGGCGCGATGGCAGCGCCGAGCGGATGGCCGGTGCGCGGCGGGGGGTGGTGTCTTGATCAGGGTACTCGTCTGCGTGAAGCAGGTGCCGGAGGTCGCCGAACTGGCGCTCGATCCGGCGACCGGGAGGCTGCGCCGCGACGGCGTCCCGCTCGCGATCAACCCCTTCGACCGCCGTGCGCTGCTCGAAGCGCTGCGCCTGAAGGCGGAGATCGGTGCGACCGTCGTCGCGCTCTCCATGGGCCCGCCCGCCGCGGAGGCAGCGCTTCGGGAGTGCCTGGGCCTCGGTGTCGATCGCGCCATCCACCTCTGCGACGCCCGCTTCGCCGGGTCCGACACGCTCGCCACGGCGCGGACGCTCGCGCGCGCGATCGCCGAGATCGGTGCGGATCTCGTCCTCGCGGGCCGCTACAGCATCGATGCCGAGACCGGGCAGGTGGCGCCGCAGCTCGCCGAGTTCCTCGACGCGACTTTTCTGGGCGGGGTCCGGCGGATGTCGCTCGTCGACGCGGCGGGCGCTCCGCTCGAAGCCGCATCCCTCCCGGGCGGCGGGGCCGCGTCCGAAGCCGGCCCGGTCGGGGCGAGGCTCGGCGAAAGCGCGGCCCCCCCGGTTGCGGGGGCGCCGAAACTGCGGGTCGAATGCGAGAATGACGACGGGAGCGTGGCCCTCGAAGCCGAGTTGCCCGCCGTGGTCAGTTGCACGGATCGCTGGCGCACCCGGGTTCCCCTCGTCCTGCCGGACGCCGATCGTGCGGCGAGCGCCCCTGTCGAGCGGTGGACCGTCGAGAGCCTGGGTGGCGCCGCATCCGAGTACGGGCAGGCGGGCTCGCCCACCTGGGTTTCGGAGGTGCGCCCGGTCGAGGTCTCGCGCACCCGGCGCATCGTCGATGCGCGTGGGAATCCCGACGAGGGTGTCCGGGCGGCAGTCGAGTTGGTTCGGCAGATACTTGCGGAAAACGCGGAGTCCACCCGCGGTCGCGTGCCCGACCACCGCAGGATCGCCGATCCCTACGGAGCCGTCTGGGTGGTCGCGGAACGCGCCCCGTCGGGCGCGCTGCGGACTTCGGCGAGCGAACTCCTCGGCGCCGCCGACGAACTCGCGGGGCAACTCGCAACGGGCGTCGCCGCCCTCGTCGTCGAATCGCTGCCGGACGACCTGCTGCGTCCCCTGCGCGCCCCGGCGGTCGACTCGGCGTCCGTCGATTCGATCGCCGCCGATCTCGGGTGCCTGGGGGCCGATGTCCTGCTGCACCCGTCGGATCGGCTCGCGATCCCGCCAGACGAGTTCACGCCGCTCCTCGTGATGGCCTTGATCGCCTTGAGGCCGCGCATTGTGCTGGCCCCGGCCAGTTCGCTGGGACGCGACATCATGCCGCGCCTCGCGGCGCAGATGCGGCTCGGACTCACTGGCGATGCGATCGGCGTCGAGTTGTCGCCGGACGGGGAACTCCTGCAACTCAAGCCGGCCTTCGGCGGCCAGGTCGTGGCGCCGATCCTCTCGCGGACGCGCCCGGAGATGACGACGATCCGCCCTGGCATGCTCGACCCGGTGCGCCCCGACGGATTGCGACCGCCGGCGCGGCCCTTCAAGCTCGATGGGCCCTTCCTGGACTGGAAGGCGCCGCGGTGGATCTCCTTCGAGTCCGAGGTCGACCCGGAGGCGGCGGCGCTGGACGCCGCGCGGAGCGTCGTCTGCGCGGGCTTCGGACTCGGTCGCGAAGGCGTACCCGATGCCATCGCACTCGCCCGAAGCATGGGCGGAGCGACCGGCGCGACGCGTCGCGTGTGCGACCTGGGCTGGCTGCCGCGCCAGGCGCAGATCGGAATCTCCGGGCGCAGCGTCGCGCCCGCGCTCTACCTGGCGCTCGGCGTGCGCGGATCCTTCAACCACATGGTGGGCGTCGGACGCGCCGGCGCGATCATCGCCGTCAATCGCGATCCGGAGGCGGAGGTCTTCGCGGGCTGCGATCTCGGGGTGGTGGGCGATGCCCGCGACTTCGCCCGTAGCCTGCGCGCAGCGCTGGAAGCGCACTGAGTTCCCGGCCGGCGGGATCCGCTCGCACCGGTCGTGTGTTCGGGAGTCGCGTCGCCTCGCAAGCTCATGGTGTTTCTGTCAGCCGATCGGTCAGGGCGCCGGCCGGAACGGGCAGCGCCCTGACCGGCGCCGGCGGTCGGCGGCGGGAGTCGATCGGGAGGAGTGCGCCCGCTGCCGCCGCCGGTCGGGGTCTGGTCCGGGAGAAGCCGATGGCGGAGCGTTGTGATAGTGTGGCGCGTTAGTCGGCCCATCGGGCCGCGAGGCAGTGAAGTCACTTGACCGGTTCTCCTTCATGGCCGCACCCGCCCCGCGAGGGCGGACCGGCAGCGGCGCGTCCCGGACAGGCGGAGGAGCCGCGTCCGCCCGATTCGAACCCGGACGAGGCCTCCGTCGAGCCGATTGAATTGCGCGACGAGATTCCGCCCGAACCACCCTCCGGCGGGCCCAGGCGGCGGTCGCTGTGGTGGGTGAAGTGGGCCCTTCTCGCGGCAGCCGTGGCCGGACTCCGACTCGTGCGCCCACTGGTGATCGCTCCGTTCGTCGCGCAGCGCCTGTCGCGGGCGCTGGGGACCGAAGTCCAGGTCCGGGACCTCGGGTTCCAGCCGCTCGACGCCGTGTTCACGTTGCGCGGCGTACGCGTAATGCCCGCGGCGGACGCCGCTACGGACGGGGCGGTGACGCCGGTGGTCGCCGAGATCGTGCGAGCCGACGTACAGTGGCTGCCGCTTTTCCATCAGACGCTGCGCCTGCGCGAACTGGTCCTCGAGGGAGCCGACGTCGAAATGGTCCGGCTCGCCGACGGAGGCCTGGGACTTGCCGGAGTGACCGAGCCCGACGCGGCCCGCGGCCTGCCCGCGGGCTGGGGATTCGAACTCGATCGCGTGGCGCTGCGCGACTCGCGCGTGCGCCTGCGCGATCCCGCCGCCACGGGCGCGAAGCCCTTCGAGATGCGGGTACGCGAGGGCGAGATCTCCGGCCTCCACCGCCGGGCGACGGCCTTCGGCCGGACGGCGAACCTGCGCCTGGATGCCGACGTCGGCTCCGGCCGGCTCGCCTCCTACGGCCGCTACGAGGTCGGGGACGACGGACTCTCGGTCGACCTTCGCACGCGTATGAAGAACGTCCCGGTCGCGGAGGCGTTCGCGAACCTGCCGGACCTCGGGTGGGGCGAGATCTCGGGACTTCTCTCCGGTCTCATGCGATGGCAGCGCGACCCCGATCGGCGCGACAAGGTTTCGGGGCGGCTCATCCTGCGACGCGGCGAGGTGCGCGTACCCGGTTTTGACGCACCTGCCTTCCTGGTGCGACGTGCGACGGCGGACGTCGATGCCGTCGATCTGGTCGAGCGCCACGTCGGCATCGGATCACTCGTCCTCCAGGGAGGCTCGCTAGCGGTTCGGCCCGACGCGGACGACCCGATCCCGCTCTTCGGCTCGCGCATGGCGCCGCCTCCGCCCAAGCCGGCGCACGCGCATAAGCACAAGCCAACGGCCAAGGAAGACGACAAGGCGGCCCCCTGGGTGTGGATCGTGAAGAAGTTCGACACGCCCAACGGACGGGTGCGATCGGTGACGCCGACCGGCGTCGTCGAGGCCCATGCGCGGGCTTCCGGCGAAAACCTCGGACCGCGCGCCTACTGGTCGCCCCTCAAGGTTCGCCTCTGGGGGGGCGAAGGCGCCGCGGTCTTCGAGGGCACCGCGCGGATCGGGAGCGAATTCGCGGCCGATGGCCGGATCACGGCCGGTGGCGTCGACGTGGGCCAGGTCTCACGCGCGGTCGGCATGCACGGTGCGGAGTGGGTGCGCGGCGGAAGGCTTGCAGCGGACCTCTCCGTGCAGATCGACACCGGCGACCGGGAGGGCCAGCCGATCGACGCGAGCGGGCCGCTCCTCCTGACCGATCTGGCGCTCGTCGGGCCGGTGCCCGAGGACTTCTCGGCGGGGGCCTCGGAAGCCAGCATGACCGTTTCCGGGGTCTCGATCCGGGGCCGCGGGGCGAAGCCCGCCACGGTCACCGCGTTGCGCTGTTCCGACGTCCGAGTCCAGCAGCCCTATCTGCAACTCGCCCGCGGCCCCGATGGCTGGTCGATCCCGATCGCGGCGGAGAACCTGGTCGCCGAGGCGGCAGCGGCGAATGCCACGCCGACCCCGGTGCCCGCGGCGACGCCGCGCCCCGGGCGCCACCGCGGGGCGGCGCGCGAGAAGTCGGCCGACGACGCCGACCATTCGGGCGATGTGGCCGCGCCCTCGTTCGCGGAGATGTCCCCCCAGTTGGTGTTGAGCGGAGTCCGGGCGAGCGGCGGCCGGCTCTACGTCGTCGATCGTGTTCCCCAGCCGGCGGTCACCTGGGACGTCTCCCGTCTCGACGTGTCGGGCCGCGACGTGCGCGTGCCGTCGCCCGCGATCGACGGCCTGCGACTCGCCGGCCACGACCCCCGTTTCGGCGACGTCCAACTCGCGATCCGCCGCGGCGAACGCCGCAGCGGCTGGGACTTTACCGCCCAGGGCATGCTGCTCGCGGCCGCGACGCCCTATCTCCAACTCGCCGGCCTGCCGTTCCGATTCGGCGGTGGCAGCGGCGCAGTCGATACGCGGATCTCGGTGGGCGAGGCCGACTGGACGGCGGACACCGAGATCACCCTGCGCGATCCGCACTTCGTCGGCGCGGTGAGTGGTCTGGAGGACGCGATCGGCCGCACGATTCCCCGGGCACTCTCCGAGTTGCGGGACTTGAGCGGCAACGTGACCGTTCGTCTGCCGCTCTCCTCAGGCGACGTCGCGCGTTCCGGGCTCCTTGTCCAGAAGGTGGCGACCGGCGTTCGCGAGGAGATCCGGCGCATCGCGCTCGCGCCGCCGCGCCCCCCGGTCACGGCGGCCGAAGCCGACGACGACGACGTCGCACCGCCCCCGGCCCCCCGACCCGCACCGCGCGCGACGCCCGGGCCGGCGCGGCGCCGCGCCGAGGTCGCCCGCCTCGACGTCCTTTTCTCGCCTGGGCGGTCGGACCTGAATCAGGCAGGCGTGGAGCAGGTCTCCTCGGTCGCGAAGACGTTGCTCTCCCGGCCCGAACTGGTCGTCCAGCTTTCGACGGCGATCGCCGCCGCCGACCGCCGTTGGCTTGCCGAAGAGGCGCTCGCCCAGGATCTCTCCCGGCCCGACGCGTTGCGCGGCGTGCTGCGCGCCTTCGGGGTCGGCGCGACCCGCGAGCGCATCCGTGCGGCACTCGCAGCGCGCGCCCAGGGGCTGCCGGGGCTGCTCGCCGGCGAGGACGAGGAGGAACTCCAGCAGTATCTGGCCGAGCGGCCACCGATCGGCCAGGCCGAGTTGCAGGCGCTGCGCGAGGCGCGAATTTCCCGCGCCGCGAATCGACTGTCGGACTATCATGGCATCTCGCGGCGCAGGATCGTGATCGATCGCGTGGAACCCGCCGGTGGCCAGCCGATCGTCAGGCTCACGGTGATCGACGAGGCGTCCCGGGCGGCCACGCTCGCGCCGGCCTCTGGGGCGGCGGGCAACGCCGGGGCGGTCGCGCCAGCGGGCATCGCCCCGGCTCGTCCAGCGGCTAGCGGTGGCGCCCCATCGGGGCGGGACTGAAAGTGCGGGCGGTGGTGCGCGGATGAGATGGCTTTTCGGATGGGTGGTGCGCATCCTCTTCTGGGGAGGTCTCGCCGCTGCGTTGATGGCGATCGTGGCGTTCGTGGCGATCGGTCGCGAACTCTCCGACGACCTGCCGCCGGTCGCCGAACTTCTCGACTACCGGCCGCCGACGGCGACGCGCGTCTATGCTGCCGACGGCACGCAGATCGGCGAGTTCTACATGGAGCGCCGCTACCTGGTGCCGCTCTCCGAGATCCCGCCGCACGTCCGCAACGCCTTCATCGCGGCGGAGGACGCCTCCTTCTACACCCACCGCGGCATCGACCCGACGGGCATCGCGCGCGCGATCCTGGCGAACTACCAGAAGGGTGGCATCGCGCAGGGCGCGAGCACGATCACGCAGCAGGTCGTCAAGCAGTTGCTGCTCTCGCCCGAGCGGAGCTTCGAACGCAAGGCGAAAGAACTCATGCTCGCTCTCGAACTCGAGTCGAAGCTGACCAAGGACGAGATCCTTTACCTCTACCTGAACCAGATCTACTTCGGGGCCGGCACCTACGGCATCGCCGCGGCCTCGGAGACGCTCTTCGGCAAGAAGGTGAGCGATCTTTCCCTCGCCCAGGCGGCGATCCTCGCGGGCCTGCCGCAGGCCCCGAGCCGAAGCGACCCGCTGCGCAATCCCGAGGCGGCCATCAAGCGCCAGCACTACGTGCTCGACCGCATGGTCGCGGCAAGGATGATCACGATCGAGCAGAAGGAGGCGGCTCTCGCCGAGACCCTGACCTTCGCCAACACGAAGGCGCCGACCTCCGGCGAAGCCTCCTGGTACGTCGACCACGTCCGTCGCCTTCTGGAGGACCAGTTCGGACGGTCGTTCGCCGATCTGGGCTTGCGGGTCCACACCGCGGTCGACCTGCGCATGCAGGCCGATGCGGAGAAGACGCTGCACGCGGGGCTGCGCAGCATCGATCGCAGCCTCGGCTCGCGCAGTGCGGTGCGCCACCTGCCGGCCAAGCGTATCGACTGGTACCTCGACCGCCAGCGCGGCAGCCGCCGGCCCGACGGCCCTCAGCAGGGCGTCGTCGTCGGTTTCCGTGGCCAGGAGATCGAGATCCGCACCCCGTGGGAAAACGGCTACGTGCCCAAGGAAGGACTCGGCACCGGCCGCGACCGACGCGATCCGCGCCGACTGCGCATCGGGGACGTGGTGTCGCTCGACCTCCTAGGCCGCGACGACAAGGCCGTCATGCGCTTCTCGCTCGACCAGGACCCGCAGATCGAGGGTGCCCTGGTTTCGATGGAGCCGGAGACGGGCCTCGTGAAGGCGCTCGTCGGTGGCGTCGACTACGAGCGCAGTCAGTTCAACCGCGCCACCCTGGCCAAGCGGCAGCCCGGTTCCGCCTTCAAGCCGTTCATCTACTCGGCGGCGATCGACAAGGGCTACACGCCGTCGACGATCGTCGAGGACGCGCCGATCTCGCTTCCCGACGGCAAGCACGGTCGCTGGACTCCGAAAAATTCGAGTGGCAAGTACGCCGGCCGGGTGCCGCTGCGGACGGCGCTCGCGCAGTCGCTCAACACGATTTCGGTCCGCCTGGCGCTCGCGATTGGCATCGACCCGCTGCGGGACTACCTGCGCATCTTCGGATTTCCGACGCCGTTTCCGCGCGCCTACTCGATCGCGCTCGGTGCCGCCGAGGTGACGCCGCTCGACCTGACCCGCGCCTATGGCGTGATCGCGTCGGGGGGGCGTCGGTTCGACCCGGTGTTCATCACCTCGGTGACCGACGAGAACGGCGACCCGGTGGATTTTCCGGGAACCCAGCCGCGCCACGAACTCGTCATGAACCCGGCGACTTCCTACATCGTGACGAAGATGATGACCGGGGTGATCGAGAGCGGAACCGCGAAGGACGCACTGCGCCTCGGGCGCCCGGCCGCAGGCAAGACGGGGACCACCAACGAGGCGAAGGACGCCTGGTTCGTCGGCTTCACGCCCGAGTTGCTGACGGCGGTCTGGGTCGGGTTCGACGCCGACCGCACGCTCGGCGCCTACACCGGCGGCAAGGCGGCGACCCCGATCTGGACGAACTTCATGCAGAAGGCCCTCAAGGGCCGCCCGCGCCGTGAATTCCAGCCACCGAACGGGTTGATCTCGGTGAAGGTCGACAACGCAACCGGCCTTCGTGCGGTTCGGGGACGTCCGTCGCACAGCGACATGTTCGTTGCGGGGACCGAGCCGAAGCGCTTCGCCCCCAAGGCGGTGCCGAAGCCGAAGCCGAAGCCGAAGGATGCCGGCGGAGCGGCTGCCGGCGACTCCACGCCGTCGCCGACCGCGCCCGCCGCTCCCGCCGCGAACTGACGGCGCGGCGCTCGGGCAGGACCCCGACGCCGCTGAGCCGCCGTCGGGGAATCCGCAGCGCCGTTCAGGATAGGATGCGCTTCTCGCGGATGGCGAGACCCGGGCCGAGGTCGTAGACCAGCGGGACGCCGGTCGCGATATTCAACTCCAGCACCTGCTCGCGGGTGAGCTTTTCGAGGTCCATCACGATCGATCGCAGGCTATTGCCGTGCGCCACGACCAAGACGTTCTCGCCGCGCTCGAGGGTCGGAACGACCTTCGCCGCGAAGTAGGGCAGGGTGCGCGCGGCCGTATCCTTGAGGCTCTCGCCGTTGGGCGGCGGGACGTCGTAGCTGCGCCGCCAGACGTGCACCTGTTCCGCCCCGTACTTCTTGGCGGTTTCGGCCTTGTCGAGACCTTGCAGGTCTCCGTAGTGGCGCTCGTTGAGCCCCTGGTCGCGTTCGACCGGGAGGTCGGAGAGGCCGAGTTCGTCGAGCACGATGCGCAGGGTCTCCTGGGCGCGCTGCAGTTCGGAGGTGAAGCACCGGCTGAAGCGCAGCCCGGTGGCCTGCAGGAGTTGGCCGGCTCGGCTGGCCTCGCTGCGGCCCTTCTCGGTCAGGGGCACGTCGACCCAGCCGGTGAAGCGGTTCTCGAGGTTCCACTGCGACTCGCCGTGACGAAGGAGAACGAGGGTGGGCACCGATGCATCCTTTCGGGAACGCGCCACCGGGGTGATCCCGGGGCCGATTCGTGATAGCCCGGTCTCTCGTCCCGGGCGAACGAAACGGAGGTTCCCGTGAAGATCGTGGTCGATTTCGACAAGTGCAACAGCAACGCGGTCTGCCAGGCGGCGGCGCCGGAGGTCTTCGAGGTGCGCGAGGACAACTTCCTCTACATCCTCCAGGAAAATCCGCCGGAAAGCCTGCGTGCCAAGGTCCAGGCGGCTGTGCGCGGCTGCCCCAACAAGGCGATCCGCGTCGAGGACTGAGCTGCGGCGTCCGGCGCGCCCGGCGGTCAGCCGGTGATCGGTCGCTCCGGCTCGCCGACGCAGTAGGCGCAGCGACAGAGCGCACGCAGCTCGTCGACGAGGTAAAGGGTCTCGTGACCGTCGTTCCAGCGCAGGAAGACGCTTTCGTCGCCGAGCGTCTCGAGCCCGTCGAGTTGGACGTCGCGGGAGCCGGGCAGGCGTTCGGCCGCCCGATCCGCGGCGCAGGCGTCGCAGGGGCAGTGGGCGCGCAACCGGACGAAGGGCATGATCGAGTCGTGCCCGTCCTCCCAGTCGACACCGAGCGCGTAGTGTCCCACGCCGTGGGTCGAGCGGATTCTCGCGTTGGCGGCCATCGGTCTCCTCCGACATCGTTTCGTACCAGTCGGCCGCCGTCGATGCGACGGCGGCTCGCGGTGGCCTTTGCGGCGGCCTGCCTGCTGGTCGGTGCCGGGGCCGCGTCGGCCGCCATCGCGCCGAGCCAGGCGGCGCAGCACGTGGGGGAAACCGTCGAGGTCGAGGGGCACGTCGACAGTGTCGTGTGCTCGCCCATGGCTTGCCTGATCTCGTTCGAGCCCGGCTTCGGCGGCCTCGTGGTCGCGATTCCCGGCGACGCCGTGCCGAAGTTTCCCGACCCCGAGGCGACCTACGAAGCGCGCGACGTCCGGGTGCGGGGCCGGATCGTCGAGCGCAACGGGCGACCGCGCATCGAGGTGCGCGACGTTGGGGCAATCGCGATCGCCGCCGGCCCTGCTGCCGCGCCGATCGCGCGCTCGGCCCGCGCGGTCGCGTCGCCCCGACCGCGTACCGTCCCGGCGGACGCGGTGGCGGGCCGAGTCGATTCCCTCTCGACGGCGCCGGAACGGGAGCCGATGCCCGCCGAGGCGGGACAGGCATTGGCTTCCCGCGCAACGACGCCACGCCCGTCGCGCAGCGAGATCGTCGCAAGTGGTCCGCCGGAGGGCGATCCCGCGGCAGCGACTTCGTTTGCCGCAGGTGGCGGTGTGCGGGTGGACGTCGAGCGCCCCAGGGCGAAGCCGCTTTCCGCGAGCGACGCGGCGGCTCGTCTGGGCCTGCCGGCGGAGGACCAGGCGCCCGACGACGGCGCGGCCCTCGGCAGCACCGGTGAACTCGCGCTCCTGCGACAGGAATTGGCGTCGGTCGCCCGTCGTCTGGAAGCGGTGGAGGGTGCGATCGACGAACTCGTCGATCGCGTCGCGGTTCTGGAGGCGGTTGCCGGACCGGTTCTGGCCGAGCGCGAGGCGCGCGACGAATCGGTTGGTGCTCCGCCACCGCGCCGTGGTTCGCCGGCCCTGCACCGGGTGAGCCGGGGGTACTCGGCGAAGCAGGTCCTGCGCTTGATGGGGGAGCCGCTCCACGTCGAGAGCAATCCCAACGGCCAATACACCTGGACCTACGAGGGAGGTCGGGCCGTCACGATCGACGCGAGGGGCGTGGTCCTCTCCGCGGTCGGATTCTGATGGGAGCGCTGCGCCCCCGGGGCTTCAGGCGCCGCCGCTCGACTTGTCCGAGTTGGTCTTGTCGGTCACCTTCGCCGAAGCACCGGCTGACCGCTCGCCGTCGCCGTCGCGGTTCTCGATCGCGTTGCGGAACTCGTGCAGCGACTTGCCGAGGAACTTTCCGACCTCCGGAAGTTTGCCGGGACCGAAAACTAGGAGCGCGATCACCAAGATGACGACCAACTCCGGAACGCCGAGTCCGAACATGGCGGGATTGGACACTTCGGGCGAAGTTCTGTCAACCGGTCGCGGTGCGACCGCCACTGGTCCGCGCCAGGTGAAGGTCGCCACGGTGCCGGTTACGAGATGCTCTGTGGAACGTCCGGCCCCACCGACGGCTCTCGCCGACCCGAGCAAGCCCGGTGCGGAAATCCCGGATTCGATCGGCGGCTTCCGCACGCGTATCGAGTTGGTCGACCCCAAGGGTCTCGCGATCGAACTCGTGACCGTGCGCGACCTCGAGAGCCGCTTGGACCGCGATCGCCTGCTGCACGACGACGCATACGTTCCACCCTACTGGGCGCTCGTCTGGGGCGGCTCGGTCGCCCTCGCGCGCCGACTCGGCGGCGACGTCGCCTGCGCGGGGCGCGAGATCCTCGACGTGGGCTGCGGGCTCGGCGCGGTCGCCGTCGCTGCGGCGCGCCAAGGAGGCCGGGTGACGGCGATCGACCGGGAGGCCACCCCGATCGAGTTCCTGCGCGCAACGGCGAAGCGCCATGAACTACCGCTCCGCGCGATCGTCGCCGACCTGGAGCAAGCGTCGTTCGATCGGCGTTTCGATCTCGTGCTGTGCGCCGAACTGCTCTACGAGCGAGAGCGCTTCACACCGCTCGCCCGCTCACTCGATGCAGCCCTCGCCGAGGGCGGAAGCATCATCCTCGCCGATGCCCGCCGGGTCGACACCTCCGGCTTCTTCCATGCGCTCGCCGAGCTCGGCTTCGAGGAGAGGGAACTTGGCATCGAGGAGACCCGAGAGGAGGGGACCCTGGTGCGGATCCGACTCGTGGCGATGCGCCGCCGAAGCGGCCCGAGCCGATCCGGGTCGAAGGCCTAGACGCCCTCGGCGGCGCGGGCCCCATCGGCCCAACGGTACTCGACTTGGTTATCGAGCAGCACCCGGCCGCCCTCGGTCACCCAGCCGAAGCGGGTCGTGGCCTTGCCGTCGATCAGGTGATTCACCAGCTTCACGCGGCTTACGGTCTCGCCCGAGTCGCGAGCGACGTGCCAGGCCTTCAGGACGACCTTGCCGCGGGTCGAAGCGCGCGCTGTTTTGCTGAGTTTCTTCTCGGCCATGGCCCTGATTCTCCCCGTTCTGGGGGGCGACGACAACGCCCCGGATGCCTGCGGATAGTCGCTGGTGGAGCACCGCGCAAGCTTGGACGGGGGGCGGGTGTGTGAGGGGGGCACCCGCCCCCCGGGCATCGGAGCCACCGATGGGAGTGGCTCCGAAGCTGCGAGAAGCGCCGGCGGACGGTCGCGAATTCACGCCGTCGGTGGTCGACGCACTGCAGCCTCGGTGCCAGTAGCGTGTGCAGGATCCGGCCGGGTTTTTGGCGCCCCGGGATCGAGCGGAGATGCGAGGGAAGCCTGTCCGCAGGGCGTTCCTTGCAAGCGGCGGCGTTCGAGGGGCGCCGGCCGTACGCCCCCAGGTTTAGGCGGTGGAATAGATAAACGTCGAAATGAGTAAAAAGCATGAAAAAAAGGCTCGCCGACTGATGACTCGCCGAGTCAAATCGTGCTACCTTCAAACTCCCCGGTTAAGGCCGGGTGGTGGGGCGGTCGATGGTGAATCGGGGGTTCGACGCAGTCGTCCGGGTTTACGAAGGACGGCGCGGCGGTCCCGGAGTGGACGTTGTGGACTTTTCCCGCTGCGGTCTCGGAGCTCGGCTCGATCGCTTCGGGCTTTGAGGCCCGGTGGAGCCGGATCCGGCACGCGCCGAGGCGAGCGAAGGTGGGTCAATGGACGTGGAAGACAGAGAAGAGGCGCAGACGCCCGCAGCCTTTCCGGCCGATGCCGAGACCGGGGACTGGACCGAGGCGCCGACCGAGGAAGCAGCTGCGGGAACGACTCCGTCAGCGCAGGACCTGGGCGAGTTCGAGACCGGGGCCGTGGCGAGCACCGCCGTCGAGCCGCTCATCGGCGACCTCGACGTGCTCGGTCGGTTTTACGCCGATCTCGCGCGCACGCCCCTGCTCGACCGCGAGGAGGAGCGCAAGCTGACCCGCGAGATCAGCGACGCGCGCGAGAAGGTCCGCAAGCTCCTCGCCATGAAAGCCAATGCTCCCATAGTTACGGCGACGCTCTTCGAGCGCGGACGCGGCGTGATCCACCCGGCCGAGGAGTTCCGCGAGCGTGAGATCCTGCTCGTCGCGGAACGCGCCCGCCGGCTCGCCCGGAGCCCTTCGAAGCTGCGCGAAGCCAAGCTCTCGCGGGCTACGGTGGCCACCTTCGCCAAGGACCTGAATTCCCGGCTGAACAAGTACCGCGACGCCCGCGACCAGATGCTTCGCGCCAATCTGCGCCTGGTCGCCGCGATCGCCCGCAAGCATGCCCGTCGCGGGTTGCCGCTCCCCGATCTCATCCAGGAGGGGACGCTCGGCCTGCTGCGTGCGGTCGAGAAGTTCGACCCGGCCAAGGACATCAAGTTCTCGACCTACGCGGTGTGGTGGATCTGGCAGTACATCGCCCGATCGATCGACAACGACCGCTCGGTGGTTCGTACGCCGGTCCACTGGCATGAGTTGCGCCGCAAGGTCGGACGCCTCTCGCAGGCGCTCGAGAGCAAGCTGCACCGGGCGCCGTCGAAGGACGAAATCGTGCAGGCGGGTGGCATCGACCAGAGTCAGCTCGACATGATGGCCGAGCCGGCCCACGTGCTCTCGCTCGACATGGAACTGGGCCACGACGACGACCGCACGCTGGCCGAGGTCATCCCCGACGAGCAAGGCGATCGGCCCGAGGCGCGTAGCCTCGCGGGAGACCTCTCGCGCCACCTTGAGACCGTGCTGACGGAACTCCCGGATCGCGAGCAGGCGATTATCCGCCTGCGCTTCGGCCTCGACGACGACCAGGTCGAGACCCTCGAGGAGATCGGCGTGCGCTATGGCGTGAGCCGCGAGCGAATCCGCCAACTCGAGGCGAAGGCACTCTCGCGCCTGCGCGACCTCTGTGGATCGGCCGGGCTGGAGTCCTTTCTGGAAGCCTGACGAGCGTCGCGAGCCACGATCGTTCCCGTGCAGGGGGGTGGAAGACGAGGTCTTCCACCCCCCTCTTGTTTGGCGGCAGGTGAACGCACCCGGTCGCCCGTTTCGGGGCCTCGCCTAGCGGCGATCCGTGTACCCCAGCTCGTGGCGGTGATCAGTCCCGGCGGCCTTCGGGCCTTCGCACGAAGGCTGTGACGTCGATTCCAGGGAAGACGTCGTCACGCCGCTCGATCTCGGCCAGCCATTGGCGGTCGAGTCCTCCGCCCTGCATTCCGTCGCAGATTTTCGCGAAGCGTCCGAGATGGGTACGGATTCGTTGCCTTGCGTAGTCGGGGGCGGTCCCCCGCGAGAGGAGAAAGGCCCAGTCGCTCGCCTGTGCGAGCAGCAATTCGCGCGCGGCCTGTTCGAGGGCTTCTCGCTCGTCGCCGGACGCCGCACGGTGTGCGCTCGCCAGACCGACCATGCGCTCCGCCGCAGCGTCGAGGTGGCGGTAGGCCCAGTCGTTGGCCGGTGACAGCCAGACCGCTGCGTGCCCCCCTTCGCCCCAGGTCGAGGCAGCCGGGGTCGCCTCCTGGGCGACCGGGTGGCGGGCGAGGTGATCGCCCGGCGTGCCGACGGAGAACCCCCGATCGCCCTGCGCGACCAGGCGCATCACGCGGTCGAGCCATGCCGGGCCCTCGAACCACCAGTGCCCGAAGAGTTCCGCGTCGTAGGGCGCGACGACGATCGGCGGCCGCCGCATTGCCGCGGCGGCCGCCGCGAACTGGCGCGTTCGCTCGGTGACGAAGTGCGCGGCATGCGCTTCGACCCGTTCGGCTGCGCGCTCGGGATCGTAGACGTCCTTCTCGCTGCCGGGGCCGGTCACGCGGTGGTACTTGAAACCGGTCGCGACCCGGACCCCGGGTGCCGGCAGGAGCGGGTCGAGATCCTCGAGCGAGAGATCGAAACCCAGGTCGCGGTGGAAGTCGCGATAGAAGGGGTCGCCGGGGTAGCCTTCGACGGCGCTCCACACCTGGCGCGACGACTCGGCGTCGCGGCCGAAGGCGGCCACGCCTGCGGGCGTGATGACCGGTGCGAAGGTGGCGTAGAGCGGTCGCGGCGTCGCTTCGAGGAGCCCGTGCGACTCGACCAGGAACCAGCGAATGCCGTGGCGTGCGAGGATCTCCTCGAAGCCCGGTACATAGCCGCATTCCGGCAGCCAGAAGCCGAGCGGGTCACGGCCGAAGAAGCGCCGGTACTCGTCGATTCCGATCGCGATCTGCGCCTCGACCGCGGCGGGCTGCGAGCGCAGTGCGGGCAGGAACCCGTGGGTCGCAGCGCAGGCGATGATCTCGAGACCACCCGACTCCTGGTGTCGCCGGAAGGCCGGGACGAGTTCGCAGCCCAGGGCCTCGACGAAGAACGTGCGCGTGCGCGCCAGCAGGTCGCGGTAGAGCAGGGCGACACGCTGCATGCGGTCGTCTCGCTCGTTGCGCCGCAGTTGTTTTTCCGCGAAGGCGCAACGGAGGTCGAGGTAGCGAACACAGCGCGCCTGCAGCAGTCGGTCGGACAACATGTCGAGGAGCGTCGGACTGATCGAGAGGGTGAGGCGGTGGGGCAGGCGATCGACGACCAGGCCGTCGAGAACGCGCAGCAGCGGGACGTAGGTTTCGGCGATTGCCTCGAAGAGCCAGCGCTCCTCGAGGAAGTCATCGTGCTCCGGGTGGCGCACGAAGGGCAGGTGCGCGTGCAGGACGAGCGCGAGGGTCGGGGCGTCGTGTTCCATCACGGCGACCTGCGTCCGCGACGGCTCAGGAACCGGGGAGCCCCGTCGGGCCCCGGCGTTCCGGGCCTTGGCCCGGCCAGTCGCCGGAGCCGGTGGCCGGGCGACCGGTGGCGAGTCCGAGCAGGGTGAGGGCTTGCTCGCGCGACGGGATCGGAAAGGGCGCGGGTTCCGAGCCGGTGGCCCTTGCGTCGCCCACCCGTCGCCAACGCGTCGCGCCCTTCGGGGTCGTCGCATCGGCTCGCGCCGGTACCGCGACCGGGCCGAGGACGGGCACGAAGCATCCGTCATCGGCCAGACCGAGCGTGATCTCGAGCGCTCGGCCGTCCGCTGGTCGCTCGATGTAGGCGCTCGTCGCGAACTCCGAAAGCCGCATCTCCAGGACCGGCGCGTCCTCGACCGCAACGCGCAGGACCGGGCCGGTACGTCCGAGCCCGGGCGCGCCGCTCACAGGCGCGAGTCTCCCGTTGATCCGCTCGACGGCTCGTGGCGCCTTCGTCTCCCACCAGGCGAAGATGGTGTCGGGATCCCGTTCGAGGGCGACCATGCGCTCCGGGCCCCGATCCTCCGGCAGCGGCGGAGCAAACGGATCATGGTCGACACCACTCGGCGCTGCCACGGTGTCTCCGGTATTGGCGCCGGTCACCGGAAGCGCTCCGCGGTGAACGCCCGCCGCGTGTGTCCCCCCGCTCGCAGCGGGCGCACCCGTCTCGACCTCTTCGCCGGGGGCACCCTCGCCGTCGAGGCCGGAGGCGGGCGCGACGGCGACGGCCCGGTCACCCTCGGCCGCGGTGATCGGCGAACGTGGGTTCGTCGGTTGCGAGGCAGGCCTGCCGGTTGCCGGTGTGCCGTCGTTCGGGGCCTGCGGTCGCGAACCCGCCGCGGGCAGTGCTGCGTCGAGGATGACGTCCCGCGTCGCCCGCACCGCCCGCACCGCGAAGTCGGCGGCCTCTAGCCCTGCATTCCACAGGGTCCAGCCCACGTCGAGGGCCGTGCCGAGGATGCGTCCGGCGACGTCCTCGAGCGGCCGAGGTCGACGGTCGTTCCCGCGCTCGTTGCCCACCCGTTTCCCTCGTAGCCCAGCCGTCGACCCGGCGCGAGGGTTGGCGCGAGGGTCGGCGCGACCTCGGATGCGCGTGGTGGTGCCCCGGGGATCAGCGCTCGTCGGCCGGCAGCAGGACGACGCGGCGGTGGGGCTCGCGCCCGCGGCTGATCGACGCGAGGCCGTGGCGTTCGGCGGCGGCATGCTGCAGGCGTCGCCGGGATGCCGGTTGAGGCCGCAACTCGACCGCACGGCCGCTCTCGAGAACGGCGCGCACCGCCGCGTCGAGATCCTCCTCGAGTCCGAAACCGGGCACCCCCCCGGTGTCGACGCCGTCCTCGAGGTGCCCGGCATGCTCGCGCAGGAACTGCTCGATCTCCGAGCTGCTACCGCTGCGCAGCATGTGCACCGGGATCTCGCGCGCCAGTGCATCGCGCAGCTTCGGCGGTTGGCGACGCGCGTAGGCACGCAGCGTCAGGATCGCGTTGGCGTCGCGCGAGGAGTGGGCGACGGTGGCACGTGCCCCGGTGGCGCGGATCGCCCGTTCGAGCCGCTCCTCGCCGATCGCGTACGGGAAGATTCGCAGGGTCGCGGCGGCCCGGCGGGGAATCGGGGCTGCCGCGGCGGCAATCGGCGGTGCGGGCGCCGTGACGAGGACGTCCCCCGAGGCGTCGCGCTCGCGGATCTCCGGCCGTGGCGGCAGTCCGCGCAGGAATGCGTCCACGGCCGCGGCGACGTCGTGGTGGACGACGAAACGGTCGCGGCTCTCGATCTCGACGAGCACGTCGAAGGTCGGCGCCTGCTTGCGTTCGAGCACCGTCTTCTGACTCTGGCGTCGCCGCGCCTCCTCGTCGCCGAGCGTGACCGCGTGGACGCCGCCGAGGAGGTCGGCGAGCGTCGGGTTGGAGAGCAGGTTTTCGAGCGAGCGTCCGTGCGCGGTCGCGACCAACTGCACGCCGCGCTCCGCGATCGTGCGAGCTGCCGCGGCCTCCGCCTCGGTCCCGATCTCGTCGATGACCACGACCTCGGGCATGTGGTTCTCCACCGCCTCGATCATGACGGCGTGCTGGCGCTCCGGGCTCGCGACCTGCATGCGACGGGAGCGCCCGATCCCGGCGTGCGGGATGTCGCCGTCGCCGCCGATCTCGTTGGAGGTGTCCACGACGACGACCCGCCGCCCGACCTCGTCGGACAGCACTCTGGCCGCTTCGCGGAGCAAGGTCGTCTTGCCGATCCCGGGAGGCCCGAGCAGGAGCACGCTATGGCCCGACTCGATCACGTCGCGCAGGATTTCCGCGGTACCACGCACGGCGCGCCCGACGCGGCAGGTGAGTCCGATCACGTCGCCCGCCCGGTTGCGGATCGCCGAGACGCGGTGGAGAGTCCGCTCGATGCCGGCACGGTTGTCGCTCGTGAACGCACCGAGCGAGGCCGTGACGTGGGAGAGATCCTCGCGGGTCACCGCGGTTTCGCCGAGTCGAACGGTGCCATGGGCGAGGCGGGCCTCGGCGACCCGCGCCAGGTCGAGAACCACTTCGAGCAGCGAGGGGAGATCGGCGCGCCCTCCCAGCGCCTGGCGCAGACCTTCGGGCAGCACGCGCAGGAGAAGGTCGGTCCCGTCGGCGTCCTGCGAAGGGGCCTGCATCGGCCGGGGCGCGTCGTCGACTCGGTCTGCCAAAGGCCACCTCGCTACGATGTAGACTAGCTTGTCGACCTCGCCGGTGGAAGCAGACGCGCTCTTGGCCTAAGATTCCGGCTCGGGATGGGGCCGCGACGTCCGCGGTCCGGGGGTTCGCAGAACATGTCAGCGATCAAGCGCATCGTCGTCGCGATTGATTTCTCGAAGCTTTCCCGCCTCGCGCTCGATTACGCGATCGACCTCGCTGGCGACGTGGGCGCGCGCATCCATGTGCTCTACGTCGTCGAGCCCCTCGAATTCTCGGGGATCGACGTGTTCGGCGGGGCCCCGGTCGCGACCCAGTCGATCGTGGAGGAGCACCTGCGCCAGGCCAAGGCGGAGATGGAGACCCTGCGCGCCAAGCGGCTCTCGGGCCTCGCCGGGGCCAAGGCGACCGTCGAACTCGGCCGCCCGGCCGACGTCATCTGCGAGACCGGCGGCAAGGGGCGGTCGAACCTGATCGTCATCGGGACCCACGGGCGCTCGGGCCTCGCGCATCTGGTCATGGGAAGCGTGGCGGAGCGCGTGGCCCGCCACGCGCAGTGCCCGGTCCTGATCGTTCCGACCGGCGAGAGTCGGACCAAGCGTTGAGCCGGGTCGTCACAGCCCGGCGGCCCGGGGCGGCGCCCGCATGAACCGCCGCGACCCCCGGTCCGCGGTTGAGGGCGATGCCCCCGCCACGAGCGGCTCGCCCGCCGCCACCCGCTGGGGTGGCGCGACGCTGGGGCTCCCCCTAGGCAGCACCCTCGCATCGACCGGCGGAAGGCCCTTTGGCAGCAGCGCCTGGCGCGCCGAGCCGACGCAGATCGAGCCCGTCGAGGACGAGGGTTCTGGACCCGACGACCTTGAAGAGGAGGAAGGGCCGCGCCGTCGCCGCGTGCCCGAGAAGCCGCTTTACCCGCGCAAGTCCCTCGCCGCGCTGGGTGCAGCCGTTCGCGTGACGCGCGGCCTGACGGGTGTCCCGCACATTGCCGCCAAGAGCGAGCGCGATGCATGGGCGGCGCTCGGATGGTGCATGGCGCAGGACCGGATCCGGCAGCTCGACCTGCTGAGGCGTCTCGCCAACGGCCGCGCGGCGGAGCTCCTCGGACGCAGCGTCGCCGCGCACGACGCGATGGTCCGCACCGCGGGCGTCCCGCGCCGTGCACTGGTCGCGGCCGGGCGACTGACGGGTGCCGCGAACGACGTCCTTGCGGCGTTCACCTCCGGGGTGAACGCAGTGCTTGCCGAGGGCGCACCACGCCAGCAGGTCCCGCCCACGTCGACGATCGAACCCTGGACGATCGCGGATTCCATCGCGATCGAGATCCTGCGCGCATGGTCGGTCGCGCTGCGGACCTGGCCGGAGAAGCTGCTCTTGGCGCGCGCCGTCGCGCACGGCGGAAGCACGCGGACCGGCTGGATCGCGCGGGCACCGCTCGATTCCCGACTGCTCGCCGCCGAGCGGGTTGCGGCCTGGCGTGCGATCGACCCCTCGGTGACCGAACTCGTCGCCGGCCTTGGGTTCGATGCGGGCATCGAGGGGACCGCCTGGGCGGCCTGCGGGCCCGCAGGTCTCGAGGTGTCCGCAGCACTCCACGCGAGCCCGTGGCTGCCGTCGGCCTTCTACGAGGCGCGACTCGAAGCTCCGGGGCTCGACGTCGCCGGCACCGCCCTCCTCGGGGTTCCGGTGTTTCCGGTCGGTCGCAACCGATCCTGCGCATGGGCAGGCGTCGCGGCGATCGTCGACGACTGCGACGTGCTCCTCGAGGAACTCGACGGGATCGGCCATCACCGCACGCCCTCCGGGTGGGAGAAACTTGCCGTGCGCCGCGAGACGGTGCGCGTGCGCGAAGGCGACTCGCTGACGATCGAGGTCGTCGAGACGCGCAACGGCCCGCTGGTGTCGCACCTCGCGCGACAGTTGGGAGGGCTTGCGCCCGACGCGCGATCGCCCGCAATCGCCGTGCACTGGGGCGCGGGTTCGCTCTTCTCGTCGGTGGCCTCCTGGCTCGCGGTTGCCCGTGCCGGCGACGTCGACGAACTCGGTGCGGCGGCCGCTGCCTTCGAGCGCTCCACTCACCCCGTGCGACTGGTCGGTGGCGACGCGGGAGGTCGGGTCGGCTCCTGGACCGCCGGTAGCGTCCCGGTCCGCGACGCCCGTCATCCGCTCCCGCTGTTCGGTTGGACCGGCGAGGGTGCCTGGACCGCGGTGCGAGCGGCGTCGGCGGCCGAGACGGCGTCGGCCCCCGGTTCCGACCCCGGCGACCCCGGCGACCCCGGCGACCCCGGCTTCGTCGCCGCCTGCGGCGAAACGGCGCGGGCGACGGCGCCGGGGAGCCGTCTCGCCAGACTCGGCGAATTGCGTTCGGCCGGCGCCGATTCGCTCGGGGCATGGCACCGCGACGAGGTGGATCCCGTCGTGCGCGGCCTCCTTCCGGTCCTTCGGCAGGCACTCGCCGCGACCGAATCGGATCCGGCGGCAGCCGGGCTGCGCGAGGCGCTCACGGCCTGGGACGGCGCCCCTCGATCGGACGGCCACTCGGCGGCGGTGGCGCTCGCCGCTGTCTATCACTTCCTCCCCGCCGAGTTGTTTCCGCTCGCCGCCTTCGGCGCCCTGGCTTCCTTTCCCAGGCTCTCCGTCGCGGCGACGGCGCGCATCCTTTCCGCCGAGTCGTCGCCTTGGTTCTCCGACGCATCGAGCCGTGACCGCGCGGTGGCAGCCGCATTGCTGCGTTCGGCAGCATGGCTCGCGCGGGCCGAGTCGACCAGCGGACGCCTCGACTGTGCCGCGCTCCTCGGACAAGAGCGCCGCCACCCGCACGCGGACGAGCCGTCCATCGAGCCGGCCGTCCTGAGTAACGCCTGCGGGTCGCCCGCTTCGCTCGCGATGCTCGACTGGCGCGGGCCGGGCCTTCCCTTCGCCGTCGAACTCGCACCCGCCCGGTGGGCTTCGAGCATCCTCTCCGAGCCCTACTATCGCGCGTCGCTCGCCGGGGGGGCCGGCGGGGCGCCCGATGCGCCACCCTCCGAAGCTCCGGCGGCGGACCCGGGACGCGGTCCGGCCCATGAACTCGACCTTTCCACGACACCCGTCGGCGAGATCCTCGACCTGGTCGCCGGCTGAGCTACACGATCCCCATGTCCCTGCGTCGCGCCCTGGTCTTCATCGCCCTCGTGTCCCTGTTCCCGCTGCAGTGGTTCGGCATGCTCGGCTTCGGCGGGCATGCGGGCCACGTCGTCCACGCCATCTCGGCCGGCGCCGCGATCTTCGGCGCGGCCTTCCTGCTCTCTTGGGCCGCCGAAGCGGGCCAGGTCGACATCCCGCAGGCCCTGGCGCTCGCCTTCCTGGCACTCGTCGCCGTGCTGCCGGAATACGCGGTCGACCTTTATTTCGCCTACAAGGCGGGCTCCCAGCCGGAGTACGCGCCTTTCGCGACCGCGAACATGACGGGTGCGAATCGCCTGCTGATCGGTCTTGGCTGGCCGGCGGTCGTCGTGGCGCTGTGGCTCGGGCGGCGCGGCCACGCGATCGAACTCGATCGCAACCAGATGCTCGAACTCACCTGCCTCGCTGTCGCAACCCTCTACGCCTTCGTCGTCGCGTGGAAGGGGTCGCTCGGACTGGTCGATGCGATCGCCCTGCTCGCCCTCTTCGTCTACTACATGGTTTCAGCGGCCCGCAGCGCGCACGAAGAGGTCGATCTCGACGGCGTCCCCGAGGCGCTCGCGACCGGCCTGTCGACGATGGCCCGCCGCGCGGCGGTCATCGGGATGTTCCTGTTCGCCGGCCTCACCATCCTCTCGGCGGCGGAACCGTTCGCCGAGTCGCTGCTCGGGATCGGGCGGCAATTCGGCGTCGAGGAATTCCTGCTCGTACAGTGGCTGGCACCACTCGCCTCGGAGTCGCCGGAGTTCATCGTGGCGATCATCTTCGCGCTCTCGGGCAAGGCCAGGGCGGGCCTGCGGGCGCTCTTGTCGTCGAAGGTGAACCAGTGGACGCTCCTCGTCGGCATGCTGCCGATCGCCTACGCACTCGGTGGGGCGGGGATGCAGCCACTCCGCTTCGATGCCCGGCAGGTCGAGGAAGTATTCCTCACCGCGGCGCAGTCGCTCTTCGCTCTCACGGTCCTGGCGAACTTCCGCTTCACCCTCGCCGAGGCCGGCATGCTCGCCGTGCTCTTCCTAGCGCAACTCTTCTCGACCGATCCGGAGCACAGGACGTGGTTCTGCTGGGCCTACGTCGGCCTCGCCGGGCTCCTGCTCGCGTGGAGTCCGGAGCATCGCCGCGGGATGGCGGACATCCTCGCGCAGCGTCGCCCGACGCCCGAGGTCGACCGGGCCTGAAGCCCCGGTCCCGGCGGCGGTACCTACTCGAGAAGTCCCGCGGCGCGCAGCGACGCGATGCGCGCGTCGTCGTATCCCAGCACCCCGCGCAGCACGTCGTCGGTGTCTTGGCCGAGGCAGGGCGCAGCGCGGCGCACCTCGACCGGACTGCCGTGCAGCCGGTAGGGGATGCCCGCGTGTCGCCGTACGCCGACCTCGGGGTGCGGCAGTTCGACGAAGTAGCCGCGTCCGCGGAGGTGGGGATCGCCGTCGAGGTCCTGTGCGTTCATGACGATGAATGCGGCCACGCCCGCCGCCTGCAACTCGCGGGCGGTCGCCTCGGCCGAACGCGGGGCGCACCACGCGGAGAGGATGGCGTCGAGCGCCGGTTCGTTATGCTTGCGCGATGGCGCCGTGGCGAAGCGCGGATCGGATGCGAGACCCGGATCGACGATCGAGCAGAGAGTGCGCCACTCGCCGTCGTCGGTCACGACAATCGACAGCCAGCGATCCTCGCCCGCGCATCGGTAGACGGCATGCGGCGACCACAGCGGGTCGTGGTTGCCGTGCCGACCGGGCGTCGTGCCGGTCATGGTTTGGGAGAGGATGCCCTCGGGGAGCATCGCCATCGTCCCCTCCCACTGCGACAGGTCGATGTACTGCCCTTCGCCGGTACGGCGTCGGTGGAAGAGTGCGGCCAGGACGGCCACCGCCCCGTGCAGGCCGCCGGTCGGGTCCCCGTAGGAGATGCCGACGTGCATCGGCCGCCACTCGGGATACCCGGTGAGCGAAGAGAACCCGGAGAGCGGCACCTGGGCCGGCCCGTACGACACGAACTCCGATTCCGGGCCGGTCGCCCCGTAGCCCGAGAGCGCGATCATGATGACATCCGATCGCAAGCCGCGGCAGACCTCCCAGCCGAGGCCCATGCGCTCCATTACGCCGGCGGCAAAGTTTTCGACCACGACATCGCTTGCGCGGACCAGGTCTCGAGCCACCTCGAGGGAGCGCGCGTCCTTCAGGTTCAGCGCGAGACTCTTCTTCCCCTGGTTGTACTGGTTGAAGTAGCCGGAGCGGTTCACGCCCGGCGCGAAGTCCGGCCAGGGCGGCAGCATGCGGGTGACGCAGGCGCGCGAGCCGGTCTCGACGCGGATGACCTCGGCGCCGAGGTGGGCGAGTTGCAGAGTGCAGAACGGCCCCGCCCATACCCAGCTGAAATCGGCGACGCGCAGGCCCTCTAGCGGACGCCTGCGGCCCGTTCGGGTGTTCATGCGATCACCCCCTCGGTGCGCAGCCGACGGATGTCGTCGGCGGCGTAGCCGATCTCGCTCAGAACCTCGTCTGTGTGCTCGCCGAGGCGCGGCGCACGACGCCGGATGCGCCAAGGCGTCGCCGAGTGGCGGTAGGGTGCTCCCGGCATCGTTACCGGCTGGCCGTCGGGGTCCGGGATCGTCGCGAAGAAGCCGCGCGTCTTCAGGTGTTCGGAGGAGAGCAGGTCGCCCATCGTCGAGACGGGTGCGAACGGGATCCGCCGCTTCTGCGCCGCGTGGTAGAGTTCGGCAACCGTGTATTCGGCCGTCACCTGGTTCAGGAAGATCTGCAGGGCGTCCCAGTTCGCGGCGCGTGTCATGCGGTTCTCGAAAAGTTCCATCGAGGCCCACTCGGGACTCCCGATCATCTCGATGAAGCGCTGCCACTGGTGCTCTTCGACGCAACAGATGAAGATCCAGCCGTCCTTGCACTCGAGAAAGTCGAGCGGCTGGATCGGCTTCTGGCCAAGCCGAGAGGCGACGAGGCCCATGTAGGGGAAGAACTCGTAGGTCATCTCGAGGATCGAGGTGATGCACTCCTGGGCCGAGATCTCGACGAGTTGCCCCTCGCCGCTCGCGAGCCCTTCGTAGAGCGCCGCGAGCGAGGCCACCGCGGCGTTCAGCCCGGCCTGGAAGCCCGCCTGCTGGCCGAAGGCTTTGAGCGGCGGAAGGTCGTCGCTGCCCGGCCCCCCGCCGTTGAGCGTGGCGAGCCCGCCCGCGCACCAGAGGTTGAGATCGTGCGCCCGCAGGTCGCGGTTGGGGCCGTCGAGACCGAAGGGGCTGATGGACGTCACCACGAGATGGGGGTTGCGAGCGCGCAGCGCGTCCGCGTCGAGCCCGCGGCTCTTGATCTCGGCGGGTGCCACGTCATGCAGCACCAGGTCGGCCTGCTCGGAGAGCCGTGCCAGGATCTCGCGGCCGGGGGCGCACTCCAGGTCGACGGCGATGCCTCGCTTGTTCGTGTTCAGGTAGAGGAAGAGTCCGCTCGCATCGGGGTTCTCGACCCCCCCGGCGAAGGGCCCGCGCCGCCGCGCGGTGTCGCCGCCGCGAGGGTGTTCGATCTTCACCACCTCCGCCCCGAGGTCGGCCAATTGCTTGGTCGCGTAACTCGGCGCGACGAAGTCGCCACATTCGACCACGCGGATGCCTTCGAGGGCGTCGCGCGGTCCGGGGTGAACAGACACGGCGCTCGTCAACCCGCCGTCGCGGCCGGGAGCTTTGCGAGCAGATCCTCGCCGATCTCGGGCTCGGCAAGTCGCCCGAGGAGCACCACCAAGTCGGTGTGGGCAAATGCGGTGTTGTTCCACTCGCGCAGTGTCCGCCATTCCCCGTGCGTCTCACCCGGGCCGAGCAGCCGCACGACACCCGCGTCGGTGAGACCGAAGGCCGCGCGTCCGTGGGGCGTGGTCGCGAACTGCACGTATCCCTGTTTTGCGATCGTGACGAGGTACATCGGTGCCCCGCATATCGGGATCGACCGGACCGGGCAAGGATCGGCTTCGCGGAGCGCGATCGCGCCCCGGGCTTGCCGGGATGGCTTGGCGGTGGCTACGGCACCTCGGTATGCGCGTCGGACTGACCGGCGGGATCGCTTGCGGCAAGAGCCTGGTCGCGGGATTCCTGCGCGAAATGGGTGCCGTGGTGGTCGACGACGACCAGGCGGCGCGCGACGCGGTGGGTCCCGGGAGCGAGGCTCTGCTGGCCGTGGTCGCCGAATTCGGCCGGGACGTCCTCCTGCCCGACGGAACGCTCGACCGACCTCGGCTCGGTCGCATCGTGTTCGCCGACGATGCCCGCCGCCGTCGGCTCATGGGGATCACCTTTCCGGCGATCGCGAAACTGCTGCTCGAGCGTCTCGCTGCCGCGGAGGCCTCCGGAGCGCCGATCGTCGTCTACGAGTCGGCACTTCTGGTCGAGAACGGGCAGGCCGAGGGCTGGCGCCCGCTTGTCGTCGTCACCACGACGCCGGAATTGCAGATGCGTCGACTGCGCGGTCGAAACGGACTCTCCGAGGACGAGGCGCGCGACCGGGTGCTCTCGCAGATGCCGCTCTCCGAGAAGGCCGCCCTCGCCGACCATGTCGTCGAGAACGTGGGTACCCCCGCGGAAACTCGCGCCCGTTGCGCGGAAGTCTGGGCGGCACTCCCGCACCTCTCCCCGCGTACCTGAGCGCGCCGCCGCCGACGGCGCGCCCGGGCCGGGGTCCGCGCGACCGTCTAGAAGTCGTCCATGTCGCCGTGGTCGTGGTCGTGCCCGCCCTCGCCGCCGCTCATCCTGGAGGGCTTCTCGGCGATGGCGGCCTCGGTCGTGATGATCAGGCCTGCGACGCTCGCCGCGTTCTGCAAGGCGGTGCGCACGACCTTCGTCGGATCGATCACGCCGGCGGCGATGAGCGGCTCGTAGGAGTCGGTCGCGGCGTTGTACCCGAAGTCGAACTTGCCTTCGCGAACCCTTGCCGCGACAACCGGCGCATGCTGGCCGGCATTCGTCGCGATCTGGCGCAGCGGCTCTTCGAGGGCGCGCCGCACGATCTCGACGCCGTAGGACTGTTCGCCGTCGACCTTGAGCTTGTCGAGCGCCTGGGCCGCGCGGAGCAGGGCAACGCCGCCGCCGGCGACGACGCCTTCCTGGGCTGCGGCGCGTGTCGCGTACATCGCGTCCTCGACCCGGTCCTTCTTCTCCTTCATCGCGACTTCGGTCGCGCCGCCCACCTTGATGACGGCGACACCGCCCGCGAGCTTGGCGAGGCGCTCCTGCAGCTTCTCTCGGTCGTAGTCCGAGGTGGTTTCCTCGATCTGCGTCCGGAGCTGCTTTACGCGCCCCTCGATGTCGGCCTTCTTGCCTGCGCCCGCGATGATCGTCGTGTTGTCTCGGTCGAGGACGACACGCTTGGCGCGGCCGAAGTCGGCGAGCGTCACACCCTCGAGCTTCTGGCCGAGTTCCTCGGCGATCATGCGTCCGCCAGTCAGGATGGCGATGTCCTCGAGCATGGCCTTGCGGCGGTCGCCGAAGCCCGGAGCCTTGGCGGCGGCGCACTTCAGGATGCCGCGCATGCGGTTCACGACCAGGGTCGCGAGCGCCTCGCCCTCGACGTCCTCGGCGATCACCAGGATGGGGTGCCCGGTCTGGGCGACCTTTTCGAGAGCGGGCAGGAGGTCGTGGATGCTCGAGATCTTCTTCTCGTGGATCAGGATGTAGGGATCCTCGAGCTCGACGGTCATCTTCGCCGGGTTGGTCGCGAAGTACGGCGAGAGGTAGCCGCGGTCGAAGCGCATGCCCTCGGCGAGTTCGAGCGTGGTGTCGAGGGCCTGCCCGGACTCGATCGTGATCACCCCGTCCTTGCCGACCTTCTCCATCGCATCCGCGAGGATCTCGCCGATCTCGGACTCGCCATTGGCGGAAATCGTTCCGACCTGGGCGATGCGCTGGCGGTCCTTGACCGGCTTGCTCTGCTTTTCGAGGTCGGCGATCACGACCTCGACGGCCTTGTCGATGCCGCGCTTCAACTGCATCGGGTCGTAGCCCGCGGCGCAGAGGCGCAACCCCTCCTGGGCGATCGCACGGCCGAGGATCGTCGCCGTAGTCGTGCCGTCGCCGGCGAGGTCGGCGGTCCTGGTGGCGGCCTCGCGCAGCACCTTCGCGCCCATCGCCTCGAACTTACCCTCGGGCTCGACTTCCTTGACCACGGTGACGCCGTCCTTGGTCACGATCGGAGCGCCCCAGGGCTTTGCGATGAGTACGGTTCGACCGCGCGGGCCGAGGGTGACCTTTACCGCGTCGGCGACCAGGTTCAGGCCGGCCAACAGGCCTTTGCGGGCCTTTTCATGTAGGTGGATGCTCTTTGCCGCCATGTGCCTAATTCTCCTTGCGAACGAGGGTTGCGGGCCCCGCCTGGCGTGTCGCCATGGGACCCGAGAGGCTGAAACGATAGCCCCGATCGGCGGAGATTCAACCCGGCCCTGCCGTCGGGGCGTTCTTGTCTCTCCGACGGCCACTCGGTAAGGACGTGCGGTCGCTCAGCGAGTGCCCGGCTCCCGGTCCACCGGGAACCCGGCCGCGGTCCCATACGGGGGAGGTTCTGTCGCCATGGCGACGATGATCACCGACGAATGCATCAACTGCGGCGCTTGCGAGCCGGAGTGCCCGAACACCGCGATCTACCAGGGCGGGGTCGAGTACGAGTGGCAGGGCGGTAACCACGCCGCGCTGACCAACGAGTTCTTCTACATCGTGCCCGAGAAGTGCACCGAGTGCGTGGGCTTCTACGATCACGAAGCCTGCGCCGCGGTCTGCCCCGTCGATTGCTGCGTGCCCAATCCGAACATCGTCGAGGCGGAATCGCTCCTGCTCCAGCGGGCGCGCGAGATCCACCCCGACAAGACCTTCGCCGACGACGCGCCCTCGCGCTTCAAGCAGGATGGCGCGGCGGCCGCGCCGGCAGCCGCCGCGGCTGCAACTGCCGCCCCGAGTCCGGCCGCGAAGCCTGCGGCCCCCGTGGCGGCCGCCCCGGTCGCCCCGGTCGCCAGGCTCGGCAAGGTCGAGAAGAAGACCTCCGCCCCGCTCATGCGTCCGACCGAGCGCACGATTCCTTACGGCGGGCAGTTGCCGATCTCGTTCGAGGAGGCACTGGCAATCGCCGTTCCGGGCGACTCCAAGACCGTCGCGGGCCCGGGCCGACTCCTGCTCAGCCTCGCCCAGCCGATGCTCGGCGCGCTTCCGGCCGCGACCAAGGCTCGGCTCGAGGCCGCCGTCGACAACAAGAGCGTCTTTACCTCGGCCGGGGCGACGGGTCTCAATATCCTGGCGCACCTGGTGCTCTACCCGCTGATTGCGCTTGCGTTCGCCGTGTTCCTGCGCGGTCACAGCCTCTACTCCGCCGAGGTGAAGCGCTGGTTCTTCTGGGGCCTCGCCTTCGCGGTCCTCGAAGCGGTGGTCCGACTCCGCGAGGCCGTCATCTTCGCCCGTCCGCTGTCGGAGACCGTCCTGCGCGGCAACCTCGCCGGCCCCCTGCTCATCCCGCTCGTCGGTCCGCTGCTCAAGGCGGGGGCCGGGGAGAGCGACACGGGCAGCGTCGCGTTCGAGGGCTATTACGCGACCTCGGGTTCCTTCGACGACAAGAAGGAGCGCGAGCGTCGGTACGGCGAGGTGTTCACTCTTCAGGAGCGGCCCGACGCCTACGTCCTCCACATGGAGTTGCCGCGGCGTATTCCTCCCTCGGGGGTGAAGGAGGAACTCGGACTCGGCGACGAAATGCCCGACTACGCGCTCGACCTTGCGCTGCATGCGGGGCGCTTCGAGGTGCACGGCAAGGTGGTTGACCCGCGCCTGCGCACCGTGGCAGCGAGCGCCCCCGCGTTCCCGGCCGACTTCACCACCCGCATCCCGCTCGAAACGCCGTGCATCGGCTTCACCTATCGCCAGGCGAAGAAGGACCTCGACGTCGTGATCCTCAAGCAGTCGGCCGCGCAGCGGATGGCGAGCCCTGCGAATGCCGCCTGAAGCCCGGATCCTCGGGCTGGGCTTCTGCCTGCCCGAGGAGCAGGTCGCCAACGAGGCCCTTTCGGAAGTCCTCGGACTCGACCCGGGCGACATCTCGGCGCGGTGCGGGATCGCGATCCGCCACCGCGCGGCGGACGGCGACGGCCCCTCGGAACTGGCGAGACGTGCCGCCGACGCTGCACTGGCCGCCGCCGGCATGTCGGTCGCGGATGTCGGGCTGATCGTCTTCGCGACGGCGACTCCGGACGTCACCTTCCCGGGTGCAGCCTGCTACCTGCAGCGAGCGCTCGGCGCTCCGACCGTGGGCGCGCTCGACGTGCGAGCGCAATCCGCGGGATTCGTCTGCGGACTCGATCTCGCCGGGCAATTCGGCGCGATCGAGGCGCCGCACGGCGGCCTCGATCCGCGCTACAACCGGGTGCTCGTCGCGGCCGGCGAGGTGCTCACCAGCGGCCTCGAATACGCGCCGCGCGGCGCCGACATGACGCCGCGCTTCGGCGATGGAGCCGCTGTCGCGATCGTCGGACGCGGGGACTCGGGGCCGCGAATCGGGCCCGTTCGCTGGTACACGGAGGGCGAACTCGCCGATCGCTTCTGGTGCGAGTTCCCGGCGAGTTGGCGCTACCCGCTGCGCATCGCGGAGGCGGACTTCGCGGCGGGCAGGCATTACCCACGCGCCGACCTCGCATCGCTCGCACCGATCGCGATCGACCGGATCGCCGCGGTCGCCCGCGAGGTCCTCGATCTCCGCGGGTGGCGGGCCTCCGACCTCGACCTCCTGATCGTCGACTACGTCGAGCCCGGTGTCGCAGCGCAGGCCGGGAAAGCCCTCGGCATCGCGCCCGATCGCATGCGCATTCCGACCGCGGCGTTCGGCCACGTCCTCGCCGCCGGTCTTCCGATCGAACTCGCGCGGATCCTGCCAAGTCTCGTGCCCGGGGCGCGCGTGCTGCTCGCCGCGGCCGGCCCGGGCTTTACCTATGGCGCGGCGACCCTGGAGGTCTGACGTGGGCGACACGACTCCGACCCGATCGAGGATCCTCGCCGTGGGCCGCGCCGTGCCCGATCGCGTGGTCACCAACGAAGATCTCAGTCGCATCATGGACACCTCCGACGATTGGATCGAGCAGCGCACCGGCATCCGCCAACGCCGCCACATCGGCTCGGACTGCGGCGCGACCGACCTCGGGCGGGTGGCGGCCGAGGAGGCGCTGCGCGGCGCGGGTCTCGACATCGGCGCGATCGACATGGTCGTCTTCGCGACGCTCTCGCCCGATATCGACTGGCCGGCCTCCGCGGCGCTTCTCGCCGCGAAGCTCGGCGCACGCCGCGTTCCCGCCTTCGACGTGAAGAACCAGTGCTCGGGCTTCCTCTATTCCCTCGCCTGTGCCGACGCGGCGATCCGCAGCGGTCGGGCGCGTCACGTGCTGGTGGTCGGCGGCGAGATCCACTCCACCGGGCTCGACCTTACCACGCGAGGCCGCGACGTCGGCGTCATCTTCGGTGACGGCGCCGGCGCGGTCGTGATCGGGCCGGCGGACGATCCCCGTCGCGGCATCCTCTCGACGCACCTCCATGCCGAGGGGCGTTTCGCCGAGAAGCTCTGGCTCGAGGCGGCGACGAGCCGCAGGCGTCCGCGGCTCCGGCCCGAGGACCTGCACGGCGACGCCCCGGCGGCCTTTCCGCAGATGCAGGGCAAGTTCGTCTTCCGGCACGCGGTCACACGCTTTCCCGAAGTGATCGGCGAGGCGCTCGAGCACAACGGCCTCGGTCTCGCGGACCTCGACGTACTGATCCCGCACCAGGCCAACCTGCGCATCAATCAGATGGTCGCGGCGAGCATGGGGATCGACGAGTCGAAGGTCGTCAACAACATCGACCGCTTCGGCAACACGACCGCCGCATCGATTCCGATCGCCCTGCACGAGGCCATCGCCGACGGGAGGGTGGGCGAGGGCAAACTCGTCTGCCTCGCGGCCTTCGGTGCCGGATTCACCTGGGCCGCCGCACTGATGCGCTGGTGACGCGCCGCCGCATCTCCGCGGTCGCGAGCTTCGTGCTGCGGCCGATGCAGCCCGAGGACCTCGTGCAGGTGATGCGTATCGAGCGCTCGTCCTTCGATCATCCTTGGCCGCGGAGTTCGTTCGAACACGAACTCGCGACCCCGATCTCCCGCTCGGTGGTCGCCTGCCCGGGTGACGCGCGCGAGCGGGTGGCGGGCTATGCCGTGCGCTGGCACGTCGCCGACGAGATGCACCTGCTGAACCTCGCGACGGCGCCTTCGGTCCGTGGGCGGGGCCTCGGTCGTCGACTGCTGCGCTGGCTGCTCGCCGAGGCACGTCGCCGTCGCGTGGCCGTGGTGCTGCTGGAGGTGGCAGAGGCGAATCTCGCGGCGCGCAAGCTTTACGAGTCGGTCGGATTTACCGTCGTCCGCAAGCGGCGCGACTACTACGGGCCCCGCGAGCACGCCCTCGTCGCCGAGTGGCTCCCGCCCTGACGCGGCGCGCCGCCGCGACGTTATGCCGAGATGTGGCCTCGGTGGGCTGATTTGCTAAAAGGGAAATTTTCCGTTAGATTCCAAGTGGTTTCGGAGGATCCCAACATCATGTCGTTTAAGGTCGGGGAAAAAGTCGTCTATCCCGCACATGGTGTGGGGGTCATCGAGAGCATCCAGAGCAAGAGCATCGGGGGTACGGAACGGAAGTTCTACATGTTGCGCTTCCTTGAGAGCGACATGACGATCATGGTTCCGACCGAGAACGTCGACACCGTGGGACTGCGCCGCATCATCGGCAAGGACATGGTCACCAAGGTCTACAAGATCCTCCGCGACAAGAAGGTGGAGATCGACCAGCAGACCTGGAACCGGCGCTATCGCGAGTACACCGAGAAGATCAAGACCGGCTCGGTGCTCGAGATCGCAAAGGTGCTGCGCGACCTCTTCGTGCTGAAGGGCGACAAGGAACTCTCCTTCGGCGAGCGCAAGATGCTCGACACCGCGCGCAATCTCCTGGTGAAGGAGTTGGCGATCGCCCGCGAGCACCCGGAAGAAAAGATCATGGAGGAGCTGCGGACGATCTTCGCGCCCTAGGCGCGGCGTCCGCCGCCGTCCTGCCGGGATTGCGGGTTCAGGCTCCCGCTGCGGAAGCCGTCGAGGTCGAGCACAACGCGGCGGAAGCCCGCTGCACGAACGCCCTCGGCGATCGCGGCCCGGTTGGCCGGCTCGATCGCGCGAACGATCTCCTCGGCCGCGATTTCGAGCCGGGCTGCATCTCCCTCGAAGCGTACCCGGAACTCCCGGAAGCCGAGGCGGCGCAGAGTCTCCTCAGCCCGTTCCACCTGCCGCAGGCGGTCGTGCGTAATCGCCGTGCCGTAGGGAAAGCGGGAGGCGAGGCAGGGGGCCGCCGGCTTGTCGTGGGTGCGCAGTCCCAGCGCACGGCTCCAACGCCGGATCTCCTCCTTGCCGAGGCCCGCTTCGACGAGCGGATGGCGCACCGACTGCTCGGCGGCGGCGTCGAGACCGGGGCGATGGTCGCCGAGGTCGTCGAGATTCACGCCGTCGACGATCGAGGTGAAGCCTTCGCGCGCTGCATGCTCAGCGCACAGGCGGTAGAGGTTGTCCTTGCAGAAGTAGCAGCGGTTGATCGGGTTCTTCGCGTAGTCGGCGATCGCGACCTCGTCGGTCGCGATGACGCGATGGCGGGCGCCGATCTCCGCGGCGAGCTCGCGCGCCTCCTCGAGTTCGTGTGCGGGCATGGACGCCGAGGTGGTGGTGAGTGCAAGTACGCCGTCGCCGAGTTCCTCGAACGCCACCCGCAGCACGAACGTCGAGTCGACTCCCCCGGAGAAGGCGACGATCGTCCGGCCGAGGCCGCGCAGGATGCGGCGCAGGTCGCCGAGCCGGTCGCGAGCCCCGGCGCCCGCCGGCGAGGTTCGGTCGCGCGCGGGGACCATCGCTCAGATCCCCGCCGCCCGGAACAGGCCGGTGGTCAGGTAACGCTCGCCGGCGTCGCAGAACACCGTCAGGACCACCTTGCCCGGCCCCAGTTCACAGGCGATCTCGAGTGCGGCGTGGCCGTTGGCCCCCGAGGAGATGCCGACGAGGAGTCCCTCTTCTCGGGCGATCCGCCGCGCGACGACCGTGGCATCCGCGTCGTCGACCGCGACGACGCGGTCCCAGGTCCCGGGCTTCAGGTTCTCCGGCACGAAGCCTGCACCTATGCCCTGCAACCCGTGATATCCCGGCTCTCCGCCGGAGAGGACCGCCGAACGCGAGGGTTCGACCGCCACGACGACGCAGCCGGGGCGCTCGCGGTGCAGCACCTCGCCGACGCCGCTGATCGTACCGCCGGTGCCCACGCCGGCGACGAAGGCATCGATCCGGGGCATCTGCTCGAGAATCTCCCGCGCGGTGCCGTCGCGGTGCGCGGCCGGGTTGTCCGGGTTGCTGAATTGCCGCGGCATGAAGGCCCGCGGGAGTTCGCGCGCGATCTCCTCGGCACGCGCGATCGCGCCGTGCATGCCGCGCGTGTCGGGAGTGAGCACGAGTTCGGCGCCGTAGGCGGTCAGGAGACTGCGGCGCTCCTCGCTCATCGTGTCCGGCATGGTGAGCACGAGGCGATAGCCCTTGATCGCGCAGACCAGCGCGAGCCCGATGCCGGTGTTGCCGCTGGTCGGTTCGACGACGACGTCGCCGGGCCTGAGTTGTCCGCCGCGTTCGGCCTGTTCGATCATGTTCAGGCAGATGCGGTCCTTCACGCTGCCGCCGAGGTTCGCGAGTTCGAGCTTGGCCCAGATCTCGGCCGAGTCCGTCCCGCCCAGCCGGTTCAGGCGCACGACCGGGGTGCGCCCGATCAACTCGAGCGGCGAGTGCGCCACCTGTCCCGGAACCGGCATCGAAAGCCATGCTAGCGGACGGGAATCCGGGTTTGAAGCCGACGCTCGTCTTATTCCCTGGTGCGCTCGGCGACGCGGTCTGCTTCGAGCCGACGCTCGATGCCCTCGCGGCCGGCGGGCCGGTGGTGCTCTACGCCCGGGGCGCAGCGGCGAGCATCGCCCGGCTGTTCCCGGCCCGTCCGGTCGTGCGTTCGCTCGACGCGCCGGAGGTCGCGGCTCTGTTTTCGCCCAGCGGCGACGTCGCCGGCGCCAAGCCGGACCCCGCGGTCGACTGGCTGACCGGCTTCGGGCGCATCGCGAGCTTCACCGGCTCTGGCGAGCCTGGCGCTCGTGGCCGCCTCGAAGCCTGCGGGGCACGGGTCGCAGCCTTCCCGCGACGGCCTGAGGGGGTGCACCTGTGCGACGCATTCCTTCGCGCGGCGACGGGGGAAGCAAGGGCAACCGCCCGGGCGCCCCGGGTCGATTGCCCCGGCGCTGTCGGCGATGATCGCACCCGCAGCCCCGGCGCTTTGCCGCTCCTCCTGATCCACCCCGGTGCAGGCGCCGCGGCCCGACGGGCCCCCTTCGAACTCCTCGCCGGGATCGCCGCGCGCTGGCGCCGTTGCGGCGGGGACGTCGGGGTCGCGATCGGTCCGGCCGATGGCGGGCTTGCCGGCGCTTGGGTCGAGCGCGGGATCCGCGTAGTCGAGCCGAGCGACGCGGTTTCCCTGGCCGGGACTCTGGCCGGCGCGACGGCCTTCCTCGGCAACGACTCGGGACCGAGTCATCTGGCGGCGGCGCTCGGCATCCCCGGCGTTGCACTCTTTCGAGCGAGCGACCCGGCACTCTTCGCGCCGCGTGCCGACCACTTCGGTTGGGTGCGACTCGACGCCGGAGCATCGGTGGCCGAGCGTGTCTGGGGCGCGTTGAACAGGACCGTGCTTGACAGTCCCGGGGGGCGTCACTAGGCATGGAAGAAGCCATGGAAAGCACCTTGCGGACCACGATCCTGCTGGCGGCGCTCACCGGCCTGATCCTGGCGATCGGGGGTGCCCTCGGTGGCCAGCAGGGCATGGCGATGGCTCTTGCCTTCGCGGCCGCGACCAATTTCTTCGGCTACTGGTTCTCCGATCAGGTCGTGCTCAAGTCCTATCGCGCCCGCCCGGTGGGGCCCGACGAACTGCCGGAACTCCATGCGCTGGTGGAGAGCCTCGCCACGAAGGCGGGCCTTCCCGTGACTCCGGCTCTCTACATCCTGCCGAGCGACGGCATGAACGCCTTCGCGACGGGCCGAAGCCCGCGCCACGCGGCGGTGGCGGTCACCGAGGGACTCCTCCAGCGTCTCGACCGGCGCGAGATCGAGGGCGTACTCGCCCATGAACTCGCCCACGTGCGCAATCGCGACATCCTGACCGGCACGATCGCGGCGACGCTTGCCGGGGCGATCATGATGCTCGCCAACCTGGCCCGCTTCGGCGCGATGTTCCACGGCGCGGACGGCCGGGACGACGAGGGCGGGGGCCCCTTGGCGCTGATCGTCACCATCTTTCTCGCACCAGTCGCCGCGTCGATCATCCAGCTTGCGATCTCGCGCGGTCGCGAATACGAGGCCGACGCAACCGGGGCCCGCACGACCGGCGACCCGCTCGGCCTTGCATCCGCCCTGAGCCGCCTCGAATCGGTGCAGCAGCGCGCTCCGGTCGGTGCCGGCCAGGCCTCGGCCCACCTGTTCATCGTCAACCCCCTGCGCGGCGCCTCCTTTTCCCGTCTCTTCAGCACCCATCCGCCGACCGAGGAGCGCATCCGAAGGCTGCGCGAAATGGCCGGCGCCACCGCCTGACCGGTGCCTGCCTGAAGAGCCCGGCCCTGCCGACATGATCGATTCCGACGACAAGCGAGATGACTCATCCACCGATCGCCCCGAGGGCGAGGGGCGGGAGTCTGCGTTCCGCGTGATCGACCGCCGGCGCTTCTCGGCCGATGGCGAGGAGCGCATCGCCGACTCCACGAGTACAGGGCCCGCGGGATTCTCTGCACCGCCTCCCCCGCCCAAGGCGGAGTCGATGTCCGAAAATCCCGGGTTCGTCCTGCGCGACCAGCCCGCATCCAGCGACCACGAGCCGGTTCCCGAGGCCAACATGAGCGCCTTGTTCCTCGGCCTGAGCACTCAGGCCCTCCTGCACCTCGGCGAGATTCCCGATGAGAGCGGCAAGCCCGAGCGGGACCTGCCGGCGGCCCGCGGCCTGATCGATCTGCTCGCCGTGCTGCGCGACAAGACCAGGGGCAATCTCGATGCCGAGGAAGCCCATCTCCTCGACCGGATCCTCTACGACCTGCGGATGCGATTCGTCGAGATCGCCCGCTCCTGAGTGTTCCCCTGAGAATGAACGAGTGATCCGGACGGCCCGCGCCGACCGGCGGAGCGGCTGCCGAGCCCGCGGCACCCCACCGATTCCTGACGCAGGCGGCCTTCGGCCTCTCGCGTCGCGGCGGGCGACATCGGAAAAGAAACGAATCGAGGATTGGATTCCATGCGCAGCCTGACCAAGGTCATCGTCCTTCTCCTTCTCGGCTTCTTCCTCGGGTCGTGGGCGCTCAAGGGGCGCTCTGTCGCACCCGGGCGTGATGGCGGGGACGTGATCGGTTCGGCCGAAACGCGCCCGCCCGCGATCGTCGAGCCGGCCCCTGTGCTGCCGGCCGCGCCTGCGCCCGGCGCGCCTGGCGCTCACGCGGTCGCCGCGGTGCCGGCCGGGGGGAATCCGGCGGCGGTGCCGGCCGGTGCGCCCTGTCTGCCCGACTTCACGGTGCTCGCCGCCAAGTTGCAGGACACCGTCGTCAACGTCTCGAGTTCGAGCAAGGGCGGTTCCGAGAAGGAGGACGGCGAGGGTGGCGGCGGTGGCAAGCGCAAGCCGCGCGCGCCCCACGGCTTCGGCGGCGGCCCCGAGGAGGGCGAGGATCCGCACGACTTTCAGCAGAACCCGTTCGAGCGCTTCTTTGGGCCCATGCCGCGCCGTCGCACGCCCCAGCGCAGCCTCGGTTCCGGCTTCATCTTCGACCCCGAGGGCTACATCCTGACGAACAACCACGTCGTCGACGGCGCCGACGAGATCCAGGTCAAGCTGCACACCGGCGAAGAGATGAAGGCGCAACTCATCGGTCGCGATCCGAAGACCGACGTCGCGGTGCTGAAGATCGACACGAAGGGCAAGATGCTTCCCTTCGTCACGTTCGGCGATTCCGATTCGCTCAAGGTCGGCGAGTGGGTGATGGCGATCGGCAATCCTTTCGGGCTCGACTCGTCGGTCACGGCCGGCATCATCAGCGCGAAGGGCCGCTTCATCGGCCAGGGCAACTACGACGACTTCATCCAGACCGACACCCCGATCAACCCGGGGAACTCCGGCGGCCCGCTCATCGACATGCGCGGCAAGGTCGTCGGCATCAATACCTCGATCTTCAGCCGCAGCGGTGGAAACATCGGCATCGGCTTCGCCATCCCGATCAATCTCGCCCACGACTTGATTCCCGACCTGCGCGCCAAGGGTCACGTCACCCGCGGCTGGCTCGGCGTCATGATCCAAAAGGTCACGCCGGATATCGCCGAGTCGCTCGGACTCACGGCCTCGCAGGGCGCGCTGGTCGCCGACGTCGTCAAGGACGGACCCGCTGCTGCGGCCGGACTCAAGACAGGCGACGTGATCATCTCCTTCGACGGCCACCCGGTGAAGGAGTCGACCGAGCTGCCGCTCATGGTGGCGCGCACGCCGATCGGCCGCGACGTCGAGGTGAAGATCCTGCGCGAAGGCAAGGAGCAGTCGGTTATCGTGAAGACCGCGGAGATGAAGGACGACGAAGCCCAGCCGGAGACCAAGGAGAAGGAGTCCTCGGCCTATGGGCTCACCGTCCAGCCGCTCACACCGGAGATCGCCAACAATCTCGGCGTCTCGGCCGACACCAAGGGCGTGCTCGTCGCCGACGTCGAGCAGGGCAGCATCGCGGAGGATGCGGGCCTGCGCCGCGGTGACGTGATCGCGGAGGTGAACCGGCAGCCGGTCTCCGACGTCGACGCCTACAAGAAGGCGCTCAAGGACGCGGGGGCGGGCAAGAGCGTGCTCCTCCTGGTGCGTCGCGGCGACAACACCGTCTTCCTCGCGCTCAAACCCCAGTCCGGCGAGTGAATCTGGCGCGACGTCCGCCATGGCTTTCCATCGCGGACGTCGCCCCCTTCTCGCCTTTCTCGCGAGTTTCCTGTTCTTCGGCGGGATCGCGACCGCGCTGGTCGCGATCCCGCTCTGGAATCAAGTGGCCGCCGTCGTCGACCGGAAGTTCGCCGGGCACCGCTGGGACTTCCCCTCGCGGATCTACAGCGACGAGTTCCTGATCCACACCGGGCAGGACGTGGTGGCCGCCGGCGTGCCGCGCCGCCTCGAGAGGCTCGCCTACCGGATCGTGCCGAACCCGCCGTCGGCCGCCGGGGAGATGCGACCGGGGCGGGAATCGCTCGAAATCGCGCTGCGGCCAGGGGCGTCCAGGCGGGCCGGGACGCAGCGGGTGCGGATCGATCTTCGCGGCAAGATGGTTGCCGGGATCACCGACCTCGACCAGGGCGAGCCCCTCGCGACCGTGGCCCTCGAGCCCGAGGAAATCACCGGCATCTGGGCGGGCGACTGGGAGAAGCGGCGCGCCGTCCGCGTGGTCGATGTCTCCCCGATGCTCGTGCGTGCGGTCCTGGTTACCGAGGACAGCCGGTTCTTCGACCACCACGGCATCGACATGCTCGGCATCGGCCGCGCGCTCGTGGCGAACCTGCGTTCGGGCCGGGTGCGACAGGGTGGCAGCACGCTCACCCAGCAGTTGATGAAGAACTTCTTCCTCACGAGCGATCGAACGATCGCGCGCAAGCTGCACGAGATCTCGATGGCCGTGGTCGCCGAGACGCGCTACTCGAAGATGCAGATTCTCGAGAACTACCTGAACGAGATCTACCTCGGCCAGCGCGGCGCCCAGGGCATCTACGGCGTGGCGGAGGCCTCCTGGTTCTACTTCGGAAAGGAACCGCGCGAACTCTTGCTGCCCGAGTCGGCGATGATCGCGGGACTGATCCGCGCCCCCAACGCGTATTCGCCGTTCGTGGCGCCCGAGCGGGCCCGGGAGCGGCGCGATACGGTGCTGCGACTTCTGCGTGACGCGGGCGAGATCGACGAGGGTAGCTGCGAGGTCGCGATCGCAGCACCACTCGGCGTGCTCGATCCGCGTCCCGAGGCCACCGAGTCGGCTTTCTTCGTCGACCTCGTGAAGGCCGAGCTGGGGGGGCGCTTTTCGCCGCATGCGCTGGTTGCCGAGGGGCTGCAGATCCACACCACGCTCGACCCGCTCCTCCAGGAGCAGGCCACCCGTGCGGTCTGCGACGGGCTTGCGGCACTCGAGCAGGCCCACCCGCAACTGCGTCGGCCGGCCGGCGACGACCGCCTGGAGGCGGCACTCGTCGCGCTCGCACCGCATAGCGCGGAGATCCGCGTGCTCGTCGGCGGGCGCGACTACCAGGAGAGCCAGTTCGACCGAGCCTCGAAGGCGCGTCGCCAGCCCGGTTCGGCGTTCAAGCCGATCGTCTACCTGGCCGGGCTGCTCTCGACCGGGCCGGCCCATCTGAACCCGGCCACGATCCTCGAGGATGCACCGTTTACCTGGACGGAAGCCGGCCGCGCGGCTTGGCGGCCGGAGAACGACGGGGGGCGCTACATGGGACGGGTGACCGCGCGCACGGCCCTGGAGCAATCGCTCAACGCGGCGACCGCGCGGGTCGCGCGAAGCGTCGGCCTCGCACCGATCTCGCACCTCGGGCATACACTGGGGATCGCGAGCGAGCTTCCCGAGCAGCCGTCGCTCGCGCTCGGCGCGGCAGAGGTGACGCCTCTCGAACTCACGTCGGCCTACTCGGTCTTGGCGTCGGGAGGTACGCGGGCCGAACCGCGGGCGATCCGCCGGGTCGAGTCGCGAACCGGCGAGGTGCTGATCGGGGAGACCCCGGAGCTGACCGCGGCGATTCCTCCGGAAGACGCCTACATCATCACGCATATGCTGGAAGGAGTGTTCGACCGGGGTACCGCTCGAGCGGCCCGCGCCGGCGGCTTCGGTCGGCCGGCCGCCGGCAAGACCGGCACGACGAACGAGGCGCGCGACGCCTGGTTCGTCGGCTTCACCCCGGACCTGGTCACCGGCGTCTGGGTCGGATTCGACCAGCGGGGCCACCTCGGGCTGCCGGGCTCGAAGGCGGCACTGCCGATCTGGGTCGACTTCATGTCGCAGGCCCTCGCGGCGCTTCCGCCGCGGCCCTTCCAGCCACCGCCGGGGGTGACCCTGGTGTCCATCGACCGCGCGACGGGGCTGCCCGTGGCGGATCTCCCGGGCGGTGGCGACGCCGTGCTCCTCGAAGGGTTCCGCGACGACGATGCGCCGAAGATCGCCGCGCCTGTGCATCCCGAAGCGGGCGGGATCGTCGACGGCCTCGCGCGGCCGGCGGGGTGGGGCACGTGATCGTCCTCGGCGTCGAAACCTCTTGCGACGACACCTGTGCGGCGGTACTGCGCAACGGGCGTGAGCTCTCGAGCGTCGTCGCCTCCCAGGACGACGTGCACGCGCCGTACGGTGGCGTCGTTCCGGAGCTCGCCGCGCGCAATCACGTCGTGCACGTCGGGCCGACGATCGAGCGGGCCCTCGGCGATGCCGGGATCTCCCTCGATGACGTCGACGGCGTCGCCGCGACGCGTGGTCCAGGCCTGGTCGGCTCGCTGCTCGTCGGGCTCGGCGTCGCCAAGGCGATCGCGCGACGACGTCGACTGCCGTTCGTCGGCGTGCACCACATCGAGGGCCACCTGCTCTCGATCGCTCTCGACCGGGAAGTTGCCCGTCCCTTCCTCGGGCTGGTCGTTTCCGGCGGACACTCGGCCCTCTATTGGGCACGGGAAGACGGAGGCTACGCGGTTCTCGGTCAGACGCGCGACGACGCGGCGGGTGAGGCTTTCGACAAGGGCGCGAAGCTCCTCGGGCTGGGTTATCCCGGCGGTCGAGAGATCGAGCGGTTGGCGGCGGTCGGTGACCCGCAGGCGATCGCGTTGCCGCGGCCGCGGGTGCGGGGCGCCGCACTGGACCTGAGCTTCAGCGGTCTCAAGACCGCGCTCTGGCAGGCGCGTCGGGACCGACCCGCGGCCTCGCCCGCAGACCTCGCGGCCTCGTTCCAGCGCGCGATCGTCGAGATGCTGGTCACGGCGGCGCGGCGCGCGGTGCGCGCGACCGGCACCACCCGGCTCGTCCTCGCGGGCGGCGTTTCGGCCAACCGGGCGCTGCGCGAGGCGATGGGAGCGATGGCGATGGAGGAAGGCGCGGAGTTGCACATGCCGCCCCTGCGCCGCTGCACCGACAACGCGGCGATGATCGCTTGGGCAGGATGGCGCCGCCTCGCCCGGGGCGAGAGCGATCCGCTCGACTTGAACGCCGAGGCCGACCTGCCGCTGGGGCCGCGCATGGACGTCGAGGCGCTCGATGTCTGAGTCGGGTCGCAGGCGCCACGCCCTGGGCCAGCACTTCCTGGTCGATCGCTGCGTCGCCGAGCGAACCGTCGCGCTCGCCGGCCTCGAACCGGGCGCCACGGTCCTGGAGATCGGCCCCGGCCGCGGTGCGCTGACCGAGGTGCTGCTCGCGGCGCGACTCGAGGTCGTCGCCGTCGAATTCGACGAGGAACTCGCCCGTCGGCTCGAGGCGCGTCGCCTGCCCGGTCTCACCGTCCTGCGTGGCGACGCGCTGCGGATCGCCGAGCTACCGCTGCCGGCGGGTCCGCTGCCCGTGGTCTCGAACCTTCCCTATTCGACCGGCACAGCGATCCTCTCGCGCCTGCTCGAACGACCGCAGCGCTTCCCCCGCTTGGTTCTCATGCTGCAGAAGGAGGTCGCCGAGCGCATCTGCGCCGGGCCCGGCTCGCGCACGTATGGCAGCCTCTCGGTTCTGGTCGCCCTGCACGCGAGTGGTAGGGTCGCCTTCTCGGTGCCGCCGCGTTGTTTCGCCCCGCCGCCCAAGGTCGACTCGGCGGTCGTGCGACTCGACGTACAAGTGGAACCGCGGGTCGCGGTCGGCGACGAAGCGCTCTTCCGCCGGGTCGTCCGGGGTGCCTTCGCGCAGCGTCGCAAGACGCTCCGCAACTCCCTGCGCGCGGCCTTCGGCGAGCCTGCCGCGGCCGCCATGCTCGAGCGCGCCGGGATCGACCCGGGCCGTCGCGCCGAGGAGATCGACCTCGAGCGTTTTGCCACTCTTGCGGCGGCCGCGGCCGATCTCCCGCTTGCGCCCGAGCCATCGGGAGCGACCTCGCGGTCGCCGGCGCCGGCGCTGCAGGATGGCCTCGATTCCGACCCGGCGCGGCGCGGCTGACGAGGGACTCGGCCGTGCCCGAACTGCCCGAGGTCGAGACCGTCCGCCGCACGATCGAGCCCCATGTCGTCGGTCGGCGCATCGTCGCGGTCGAGGTGCGCGAGCGCCGCCTGCGGCGCGCCGTTGCGGCCGACTTCGCCGAGCGTCTGGTCGGCCGGCGCATCCGCTCCGTCGAGCGGCGCGCGAAGTACCTGCTCTTCGACGTCGACGACCAGCCACCGCACTCTCCCCCGGAGCCCACGGACGGCGGCACGACCTCTTTCCGGGAGGGGCGGCTGCGCTGGGTCGTCCACCTCGGGATGAGCGGACGACTCTGCGTCGGGGAGCCGCCGGACTTGCCGCACGTCCACGTCGTCGTCGAACTGGACGACGGTGCCCAAGTCTTCTTCCGGGATCCGCGCCGCTTCGGACTGATGCTGCTCTCGTCGAGCATGGCGGATCTCGGCGAACTCGGCGTCGAGCCGCTCGGCGGCGAGTTCCACGGCGAGTTTCTCTGGCGCGCCACACGCCGTCATCCCCAGGTCGTGGTGAAGACCCTGCTCATGGACCAGCGGTGCATCGCGGGCGTGGGAAACATCTACGCGAACGAGGCGCTCTTCCTCGCAGGCGTCCGCCCGTCGCGACGCAGCGGGCGGGTGACGCGCGCCGAGGCCGGTCGCATCGCCGAAGCCGTCCGTGCGGTGCTGGTGCGCGCCATCGAGAGCGGCGGCTCCTCGCTGCTCGACTACCGGGACGCCGAGGGCAACCGCGGTGCCTTCCAGGACTCCTTTGCGGTCTACGAGCGGGCGGGCGAGGCTTGTCGGCGCTGCGGCTCGATGCTTCGCCGATCGGTCCTGGGCGGTCGGGGAACCTTCTGGTGCGCCGTCTGCCAGCGCTGACCCGCCCGCGGGCTCAGCGGGCGCCGCGCCGGGCGTTGCCGGTCGCGAGTGCGTCGGCGATCCACTGGATCGCGAGCACCGTCGCGGCGAGAGCCGCGGCCGGCGCGATGGCGAGGTGTGGCGCCACGAGGAGGAGGGCGCGCCCCTCGGCGAGCATCGCTCCCCAACTCGGCGTCGGTGGTGGAGGGCCGAGGCCGAGAAACGAGAGGCTCGCCTCCGCGACGATCGCTGCACTCGCGCCGAAGGCGGCCTGCACGGAGAGGGAGCGCGCGACCGCCGGCAGAAGATGGTGCAGCGCGATGCGCCAGGGGCGGGCGCCGAGGGCCTCCGCCGCCCGCACCGACTCCTCGGCAACCTTGGCGCGCACCTCGGCGCGGACGAGCCTGGCGTAGGTGGTCCAACCCATCACGGCGAGGGCGACGACCACGTTGCGCGCACTCGGACCGAGGACCGCGGCCAATGCGATAGCGAGCAGCAGGCCGGGAAACGCGAGGAAGACGTCGATCGCCCGCGACACGACCTCGTCGACGAGCGGACCGCCGTAGCCGGCGAGCATCCCGATCCCGGTGCCGAGCAGCAGCGAGGCCGCGGTCGCGATCGCACCGATCGCGAGCGAAAGGCGCGCTCCGAACAGCAGGCGGGAGAGGACGTCGCGCCCGAGTGCGTCGGTCCCGAGCGGGTGCGCCGTCGAAGGCCCGAGGAGCGTGGCATGCAGATCCTGCGCGAGCGGGTCGAAGGGGGCGAGCAGGGGCGCAATCAGCGCCGTCCCGGCGAGGAGGGCGAGGAGCAGGCTCCCCGCGACGAGCTTGCGGTTCCGCGGGCGCCATCGATGGCGTCGATCGTCGGTCGCGTCGTGCATCCGGGCCCGATTCTAGGCCATGGGCGGTACCGTCGTCCACGGGATGGTCTCGGTCGGTCGCGTCGGCGAAGTGGCCGGGCCGCGAGTCCGGCTTCCTCAGGCGCGTCCCACCCGCGGGTCGAGCAGGGCCTGCGCGAGATCGGCGACCAGGTTCGCCACGACGAAGGTGAGTGCGATCGCGAGAGAACAGCCTTGCACCACCGGCAGGTCGCGTGCGCCGATCGACTGGATCAGCAAGCGGCCGAGCCCGGGCCATGCGAAGACTGTCTCGGTCACGATCGCGCCGGCGAGCAGGCCTCCGACCTGCAGAGCGAGCACGGTCACGGCGGGGGTGGCGGCGATTCGCAAGGCGTGCACAAGAAGGATGCGCCACTCCGGGACGCCGCGCGCGCGAGCGGCGCGCACGGCATCGAGGGCGAGGGCGTCGAGCATCGCGCCGCGCAGGTGCCGGGCGAGCACCGCCGCCATGCCGAGCGCGAGCGTGAACGCGGGCAGGACGATACTGGAGCCTCCATCGCGCCCGGCCACCGGGAACCACGGCAAGCGGACCGCGAAGGCGAGGATGAGCAATGGTCCGAGTGCAAAGCCCGGCAGCGCCGAGGCGAGCGTCGCGAGCGCGAGCGACGCTCGGTCCGCGACGCCGCCAGGCCGTCGGGCTGCGAGGAGCCCGAGCGGAATCGCGATCGCCAGGGCGAGCGCGGTCGCGGCAAGAGCCAGGTCGGCGGTGGCCGGATAACGCTCGCCGAGCAGTTCCGTGACCGGACGTCCGGAGACGATCGAACGTCCGAGGTCGCCGTGCAGGAGCCCCCGGGCATAGTGCAGCAGGCGTTCTCCCGCGGGCTGGTCGAGCCTGAGCGAGGAGCGCAGCGCGTCGCGGTCGGCCGACGTCGCGCGCTCGCCGAGGATCGCGTCGACCGGGTCCCCGGGGATCGCCGCAAGCAGCCCTGAGACCAGAACGACCACGCCGCAGGCGGTGAACGCGGACAGGAACATTCGCCGCAGGAACAGCCGGAGCACGTTCAAGACCCACCGCGCGGCGGAGGTCCGCCGTCCCAGCCTGCCGCGACGAGTCCGCGCAGGTCGCCGCTCGGGGAGGGGGCGAAGCCGACGAGTCGCCTGGTGTGCACGACCGTGTTGTCGACCCACCACAGCGGCACGAAGGGCAGGTCGCGCTCCGTCTCGGCGGCCACTTGCCGGTAGAGGGCGGCGCGCCGATCTGTCGCGTCCTCGGCGCGCGCGGCAGAGGTCAGGTGATCGACGAGCGGGTTCGAGTAGCCACCCCGGTTGTTGCCGCGCGGCGGGCGCATCGAGGAGTGCAGCCAGCCGTAGTAGAGGTCGGGATCCGAGATGCCCACCCAGGCGAGCGAAACCAGTTCGAAGTTTCCCCGGCGCACGTCGCCGTAGAGCGCTGCCCACTCGAGCGGCCTGATCTCGACGTCGATACCGACCGCGCGCAGGTAGCCGGCGATCGCCTCGGCCATCCGCCGGCGCAAATCGACGGTCGTCGTCTTGTACTGGAGGCGGAGCCCGTGGACGCCGGCCTCGTCGAGCAGGTACCGTGCGAGAGCCGGGTCGTAGGTCGGTGGCACGCGGCCCGCGTGGGCCCAGTGCCCGGGTGGTAGGAGCTCTCCTGCCGGGCGTGCACGTCCGGCGAGCAAGCCTGCGATGATGGCGGGCACGTCGATCGCACTCGCGATCGCCCGGCGTACCCTCGGGTCGCGCAGCGCCGGTACGTCGAGGTTGAAACCGAGGTACTGGAAGTTCGAGCCCGGAGTCGAGGCGACCGAGAGACCTCGCCCCTCGAGCCAAGGCAGCAGTTCCGGTTCGACCGCGTTCTGCACCAGGTCGATGCTGCCGCGCGCGAGTCCGAGTGCTCGCGAAGCTCCGTCGGGCGAGGCGCGCAGGACGATGCCCGGGAGCGACGGGCGCGGGTCGGCGGTTTCGGCGGCCGCGAGCGTCACGGTGTCGACGCCGCGGGCGACGAATCGGAAGGGGCCGTTGCCGACGTCGCAATCGCGCCCGCTCGCCGCACACCGCTCGGTCACGATGCCGATCGTCGTCGAGGCGAGGAAGGGGGCATGGGGTTCACGCAGCACGAAGCGCACCGTCGCCTCGTCGGGCGCATCGACGGAAGCGATCGGCTCCCATTCCGACGAGCGCAGGCCCCTCATCTCCGCCCGCGCGAGCGAGCGCCAGGTCGCGACCACGTCGGCGGCGCGCACCGGCGATCCGTCGTGGAAGCGCGCCGGCCGCAGGTGGAACGTCCACTCGAGCCCCTGGTGCGACCACCCGTCGGCGAGATCGGGCACGAAGCCGCCGTCGTCGCCCGGGCGGGTGAGCCCGCGGAAGACGAGGTCGGTCACCTGGGCCGAGGTCGCGTCGAGCGCGGTGCGCGGGTCGAGCGAGGTCGGGGCGGTCTCGATCCCGATGACGAGGTAGTCGGCGCGAGGTGCGGGGACACCCTGGCATCCGGCGAGCAGCAGGCCGCCGAGTGCTGCCACCAGCGGACCCAGGCGACGCCACCTTGTGCATCGCCCCGGGCCGCCCACCGGTGGCGTCCCCGGGTCGTCGCCGCGCGGCCAGCGCCGGGCCGTCTCCGCGCATAACTCCACCTCCATATTACATTGACGCGAGGCGCTAGGGCCTGCTACGGCAGAGCGGAAATTGAGTGGCCTCGGGCAGTGCCCGACGTCGCTCCGGCGCGGGGTGGTTGGAAGGTGGATGGGGTCGGCGGCGCGGGGTGGACTCGCGGGGGCCGGAGCCGGGAGACGCGGATGCAGATCGAATTCGCCTCTGGAGATAGGTCGACGGCCGGCACGCGCCGTAGAGGCGGCCGAAACCGCCTGATTGCGTTGCTGACGACGATCGTCGTCCTGGCCGCCGTTTCGAGCGCGACGGCCCGCCCCGAGGACTTCCCGCGGCCGGTCAAGCTCCGCCCCGCGATCGAGTTCTGGAAGCGCATCTTCGCGTCTTACTCGAACCACCAAGTGGTGGTGCACGATACACTGTACCTCGGCAAGGTGTACGAGGTCGTCGACTTCCGGGACTGGTACCAGGTGGACGGCTCGGGCGAGTCGGCCGGGACGCATGTCCTCCGCAAGGCGAGAGTCGAGGAGGCCAAGGAGCATGCGCGGTCGGTCCTGCTGCGGCTGCATGCGCTGGGTCCGAATCCGGATCCCGCCCAGCTCGGCCCCGACGAGCTGCGCGTCCAGGCAATGTTCGCCGACGTCTCCGGACCAGACAAGTACATGGACGCGGCCGACCGCCTGCGCACGCAGGCGGGACTGCGCGAGAACTTCTACCGCGGCCTCGCCCGGCAGAGCCAGTACATCGACCAGATGGAGGAGATGTTCGCGACGCGTGGCCTGCCCGTGGAGCTGGCCCGTCTGCCGCTCGTCGAGTCGACCTTTAACGTGGAGGCCTACTCCAAGGTGGGCGCGGCCGGCGTCTGGCAGCTCATGCCCAGCACCGGCCGGCAGTACATGCGGGTCGCCAACGACGTCGACGAGCGTCGGGACCCGATCCGGGCGACTGCGGGCGCGGTGCGGCACCTCGCCGGCGACCATGAGGCGCTCGGCTTTTGGCCGCTCGCGATCACTGCCTACAACCACGGCCGCGGCGGGGTGGCCCGGGGTGTGGAGGAGGTCGGGTCGAGCGACATCGGCGAGATCGCGACCCGCTACCACGGACGCACCTTCGGTTTCGCCTCCCGCAACTTCTACGCCGAGTTCGTCGCGGTACTCGAACTGATCGACATCGCGAGGCCGCATTTCCGGCCGCTGCGCGATCCGGCGCCCATCGACGCGGTGGAGGTCCGGCTCGACGCGCCGATGCGCCTCGCGACGGCGGCCCGCCTGCTCGGCGTGAGCAGCGACCACCTCGAGGGGTTCAACCCGGCCCTCATGCCGGCGGTGCGCAGCGGTTCGGCTGCGATGCCTGCCGGCTACGTGCTGCGCGTACCGGGGAGTGCATCGGGATCCGTCGCCCAACTGCGCCGCGCTCCGGCGGAGGCCGCTGTCCAGATCGCGACGTCGCCTCCGCCGCAGCCTGAGTTGCGCCGGGCGGTTCGGACCGAGCCCGAACTGCGGCGCGCGACCGAAACCCAGCGTCCACCCGAGCCGGTCCGCGAAGCCGAGCGCAGCGCGAACGATCGCCCCGCCGTGCGCGATGTCGCCGAGAAGCCGGTCCGTCCCGGCCCAGCGAAGTCCGACGCAAGGGAGGAGCCCAAGGTGGTCGTCCACCGGGTGACGCCAGGCCAGACCCTCTTCGCGATCGCCCGCCGTTACGGGACGACCGTCGCCCTGATCCAGGGCATGAACAACGTCCGGGGCGGGGTCCAGGCCGGGCAGATCATACGGGTTCCGCGCAGCGAGCTCTGAGGCTGGTCCGGCCACGCCGATCTCGCCAGGGCGCGGCCCCGGCGCTATAGTCAGGGTGGTCTAGGTACGCCGCCCATGCAGAATATCCCCGTATTTCTGACCGTTGCCGGTCGCGCTTGCGTGGTCATCGGGGGCGGTCCGGTCGGCACCCGCAAGGCGCGGATGCTTTTGGACGCCGGGGCGCGGGTGACCGTCGTCACGCCGCAGGCCACCGCGGAACTCGAGCATCTCGCGCGCGAGTGCGGTGCCCTGCGCCTGCTGCTGCGCGAGTACCGCCCGGGCGATCTCGCCGGGTCCTGGCTTGCGTTCGCGGCGACCGGAGTATCCGAGGTGCAGGATCAGGTCGCCACCGACGCCGAGCGGGAGCGCATCTGGTTCAACGCGGTCGACGAGCCCGCGCGGTGTTCCTTCATCACCCCGGCCGTCGTCGAACGCGGTCCGATCGCAATCGCGGTGAGCACCGGGGGGGCGAGTCCGGCGCTGGCCGGCGCGATCCGCCGGGATCTCGACGCATGGCTCGGCCAGGAATACGAGCAGGCCGTTCGCCTGCTGGGGGAGTTGCGCGACCGCCACGAGCCCGGCGAGGAGCGGCAGCGTGCCTTTCTTTCGCTGATCGATCGCGGGCTCGTCGCGGCCCTTCGCGAGGGCGACGGCGAGCGCGTGCGAGCGATGGCCGACGACGCGTTCGCACGGGTTCCGCGTCGCGCGAACCCGACCACCGGTGGGGTGGCCGGATGAGTGGCCGGGTATCGGGGTCATGAGCGAGAGCACGCTCCTCCACGCGAGCCTGCTCGCGTACTTCTGCGCGACGCTCGCCGCGGGGATCGATCTGGCGCAACCGGGTGCCGTCTCGCGGCGTGTCGCTTCCTGGTCGATGGCGCTCGGGTTCCTGTTGCAGGCACTTGCCATCGCCGCCCGCTCCCGCGAGATCGGAACCATCGCCGTCTCCAGCTTCGCTGAACAGGCCGCGTTCTTCACCTGGCTCGTCGCAGGCATCTACCTCGCTGTGGCGCGACGCTATCGGCTCGCGGTGCTGGGGGCCGTGGTGGCAACGATCGCCTTCGTCGGCGCACTGATGGCCCTGGTCGACCACGGCGGTGTCCGCGATCTGTCGCCCGGGCTGCGCAGTCCCTGGCTTCCGGTGCACGTCGGTCTGGCCTTTCTCGGCAACGCCGCGTTCGCGTTCGCCTGCCTCGTGAGCGTCATCTACCTGTGGCAGGAGCGGAAGCTGAAGTCGCACAGCCTCGATCCCCGCATGCGCGGCTTGCCCTCGCTCGAGACGCTCGACCAGGCGAACTTCCGATGCCTCATCTGGGGCTTCGTCCTGCTCACGCTCAGCATCCTGAGCGGGGTTCTCTGGGCGGAACTCTCGTTCGGGCGCTTCTGGTCCTGGGAGCCACGCACGCTCTGGACGACGGTCATCTGGAGCCTCTATGCGCTCCTCCTGCATGGCCGGGTCACGGTGGGCTGGGGCGGACGTCGCGCCGCGGCGCTCACGATCATGGGTTTCCTCGTCCTGCTCGTATCGTTCATCGGGGTCAACGTGCTCGCCCCGGGACGCCATGCGGGGAGTTTCGGATGAGTGGCAGCGCTTCTCCGAAGGTGCGCCGGCTTCGGCCCGGGGGAAATGCGGCGCCCGAGCTGGAGTTCTGGGTCGTGGGCATCAGCCACCACACGGCCCCAGTGGCGCTGCGTGAGCGGATGGTGTTCTCCGCCGACACGATCGCCGCCGCGGCCCAGAGGCTCGTTGCCGGTAGCCCGACGCTGGTCGAGGCGGTCGTCCTCTCGACCTGCAACCGGGTGGAGATCTTCGCGATGGCGCATCGCGACGCGGACGTGGCCGGGACGGTGGTCGAGTTTCTCGGCCGTGAGCACTCGATGCCACCCGTGCTGCTCGAGCAGCACCGCTACTCCCACCGTGGCCGGGCCGCCGTGCGTCATCTGTTCCGGGTCGCTTCGAGCCTCGACTCGATGATGGTCGGCGAGCCACAGATCCTCGGCCAGTTGAAAGAGCAGTACCGCTGCGCCTCGGAGGACGGCATCGCGAAGGACCGGCTGCGGACGTGTTTCGAGCGCGCCTTCCGGGTCGCCAAGCGGGTGCGGAGCGAGACCGGCATCGCGAGTAAGGCGGTTTCGGTGAGTTCTGCCGCGGTCGACCTGGCGCAGCGGATCTTCGAGGATCTGGGCGACAAGACCGCGATGATCGTGGGTGCGGGCAAGATGAGTGAACTTGCCGCGCGACACCTCCAAGGGCACGGGATCGCCAGCGTCATCGTGACCAACCGCTCGTTCGACCGTGCAGTGGAAATGGCGCGCGGTTTCGGCGGCACGCCGGTACCCTTCGAGCGGTTCACGCAGTATCTGCACCTCGCCGACGTGGTGCTCGGTTCGGTTGCGGCGACCGGGCACATCCTCGGCCCCACCCAGATGGCGGAGGTCATGAAGGCCCGCCGCCGCCGCCCGATGTTCCTGATCGATCTCGGCGTCCCGCGCAACTTCGACCCGGCCATCAACGACATGGAGAACGTCTACCTCTACAATATCGACGATCTCTCGCGCGTGGCCGACGAACATCGCGCCGAGCGCGAACGCGAGGCGATCCGGGCGGAGGAGATCGTCGAGGAGGAAACCGAGCGTTTCTGGCGCAGCCTCCATGCGCGCGACCTGACCCCGACGATCGTGGCGCTGCGCGGGCGACTCGACGAGATTCGCCGCGCCGAACTCGACCGCGGACTATCGGCCCTGCGCAGGCTGGAGCCCGAGGAGCGCCGTGCCCTCGAGGCGATGACGACCGCTATCGTCAACAAGATCCTGCACGCCCCGATGTCGATGCTGAAGGCCCTCGCCAACGAAGAGGATACCGAGACGGCAGCCGAGGTTGCCGAGATGGTGCACCGGCTCTTCGCGCTCGAACAGCCCGCGGGGACGGGCGGGGCGGTCAAGCCGCGCCTGCTCCGAGAGGACGAGAGCGGTGGATGACGGGCGCCCGGCCCGGCCGGGCGCGGCGAGGCTGCGGCTCGGGACGCGCGGCAGCGCTCTCGCGCTCGCGCAGAGCGGGGTGATCGCCCGCTGCGTCGAGGCGCTCGGCATCGTGGTCGAGACCGTCGTGATCCGCACCTCGGGGGACCGACTGGCCGACATTTCGCTCGCCAAGGTCGGTGGCAAGGGACTTTTCCTCAAGGAGATCGAGGAGGCGCTCGCGGCGGGCGAGATCGACTTCGCCGTTCACTCGATGAAGGACGTGCCGGCGGAGTTGCCCTTCGGCTTCGCGATCGCCGCCGTGCCGCTGCGCGAGGACGTGCGCGACGTCGTCGTCGCGCGCGAGCCGCGGTCCGGGGATCCACTGGTCTGGCTGCGGCCGGGCGCGCGGGTCGGTACGGGAAGCCTGCGTCGACGGGCGCTGCTGCGCGCCGCGCGACCGGATCTCGAGGTCGTCGCGATGCGCGGCAACGTCGACACCCGACTGCGCAAGCTGCGCGACGAGGACTTCGACGCGATCGTGCTCGCGGCCGCGGGCCTGAGGAGGCTCGACCTGGACGTCGGTGCATGCGCGCTCGACGTTGACCGCTTCCTGCCCGCACCCGGGCAGGGCGCGCTCGCCCTCGAGACGCGTGCCGACGACGAGCGCGCGGCGTCACTCCTCGCACCGCTCCACGACGAGGCGGCCTGGGCGGCTTGCGAGGCGGAGCGCGCATTTCTGCGCACCCTGGGCGCGAGTTGCCAGGTGCCGGTCGCGGCCCATGCGCGTGCGACCGTGCCGGCTGGCTCGATGCGCCTCGACGGTCTCGTCGCCAGTCTCGACGGCCGGACAGTACTTCGCGATACCGTCGCGGCGACGGTCGAGGACGCCCGCTCGGCGGGAGAACGGCTCGCCCGGACCCTGCTCGCGCGCGGGGCGAGAGCCGTCCTCGACGAGGCGGAGCGCGAGGTCGGTTCGGTCTGAGCGCAACCCGGCGCGGTGCGCTTCAACGGCCAGCGTCGAGCGCTTCGACCGTATCGATGACCAGCACCCGGCCCCGGTTGCGCTCCCAGAGCCGACCCCGCACCACGACGTGCTGGGCGATCAACTCGCGCGCCGGCTTGTTCGGATCGCTCGCGACCTTGTCGCCGGCGAGGGGGTAGAGCCTGGCGGTGTCGTCCTCGAGGATCCCGAGGCTGCCCCCGTGCGCTACGCAGGCGGTCGCGCAACTGCGATGCGCCTCGCCGCGGCTTCCGTCGCGCAGGTAGCAATCGAGATCCACCACTTCGCCGCGGATCTCCACTTTGACCCCGGTGGCCCGCGGTGCGGGGGCCCCTGCCTTCGCCGCAGTCCGTGCGCCGCGGGCGACGGCCGCCGTCGAGAGGATTGCCGCGGCGAACAGGAGGATCGGGATGCGCGTCATGGTGGTCGGGTCGCAGGGTAGCCCCGGGTGAACCGGTGCGACAAGCGTCGCATGCGACGCCGACGGTTGCGGGCCTCCCGGGTCGGCGGTAGGTGTCGCCCGGTGGAGGGGATCGTCTACCTCGTGGGCGCAGGCCCCGGCGATCCCGGATGCCTGACGCTGCGCGGGCGCGAATGTCTGGCTCGTGCCGACGTCGTCGTCTACGACTTCCTCGCCAACGCCGACTTGCTTCGCTTCGCGCCGGACTCCGCGGAGCGCGTGTTCGCCGGCAAGCACGGCACGGGGCGCCACCTGCTCGAGCAGGAAGAGATCAACGAGTTGCTGGTGCGACTCGGGCGCGCAGGTCGGACCGTCGTGCGGCTTAAGGGGGGCGACCCCTTCGTCTTCGGCCGGGGCGCCGAGGAGGCCGAGGCCCTGCGCGCGGCCGGCTTGTGCTTCGAGATCGTTCCCGGGGTCTCGGCGGCGTTTGCCGTGCCGGCCTTCGCCGGGATCCCGGTGACTCATCGCAACTGGGTCTCGGGCGTGACGGTTCTCACCGGGCATGAGGCGGGCGCGCGCTCGCGGGTCGACTGGGAGCGCGTCGCGCGCGCGGGCAACACGATCGTGCTTCTTATGGGCGTGACGCAGATGCGCTCGAACCTGGCCCGGCTCGTCGACGCGGGTCTCGCCGCCGACACGCCGGCCGCGGCGATCCGCTGGGGTGGCACGCCGCGCCAGGAGACCGTCGTCGACACGGCTTCCGGCATTGCCGAGGTGGTCGAGCGCCGGGGCCTCCGTCCGCCGGTTACCGTCGTGCTCGGCCCCACGGTTCGTCTGCGCGAGACGATCTCCTGGTTCGAGCGCCGCCCGCTCTTCGGGCGACGGATCGTGGTCACGCGTGCGCGCGCCCAGGCCGGCCGCATGAGCGCTCTGCTCGCCGAGGCGGGCGCGGACGCGGTCGAGATCCCGGCGATCGAGATCACCGCACCCGACTCCTCCGCACCGCTCGATGCGGCTCTCGACCGGCTCGCGGAGTACGATTGGGTGGTATTCACGAGCGTGAACGGCGTCGAGCGTTTCGTCGCTGCCCTCGACGCGCGCGGCCTCGACATCCGCTCGATGTACCGGGCGCGGCTTGCCGCGATCGGACCGGAGACGGCGCTCGCAATCGAGCGACTGCACCTGAAACCCGATGTCGTGCCGCGCGACCATCGCGCGGAGGGCCTCCTCGAGGCGATGCGCGGCGAGTCCCTTGCGGGTGCGCGGGTGCTGCTTCCGCGCGCGGCCGCGGCGCGCGAGATCCTTCCCGGTGAACTCGCGCGGGCGGGGGCGCGGGTCGACGAGGTCGTGACCTACCGGAGCCGCCGTCCCGCGGCGAGCGTCGAGCGGCTGCGCGAGGCGCTCGCGGAGGGGCCACTCGACGCGGTCGCGTTCACCAGTTCGAGCACCGTGACGGGTTTCCTCTCGCTTCTCGACGAGCTGGATCCGGCCGGTGGACGTGCGCGCTTGCGCGGCGTCTGCGTGGCCTGCATCGGTCCGATCACCGCGGCGACGGCGCAGCGGGCCGGACTCGACGTGTCGGTCTCGGCGGATCCCTACACGGTGCCTTCGCTCGTTCGGGCGATCGCCGACCACTTCGGTGCGCCCCGCGGCGCGGCGCGCGCGGAGAGTTCCGCTCGCGGGGAGGAGTCGTGATGTCGGGAAACTTTCCCGCGGTGCGGCCGCGCCGGCTGCGGACCACGGCGCGCCTGCGCGGCGTCGTTCGCGAGACCAGGCTCTCGCCGGAGCAACTCGTCCTGCCACTCTTCGTCGTGCCGGGCGACGGCAAGTCGGTCGAGATCGCCTCCATGCCGGGTGTCCGGCAGTGGTCGGTCGACAAGGTGGGGGAGGAGGCGGCGCGGGCCTGGGAGGCGGGTGTCCGTTCGGTCATCCTTTTCGGCCTGCCCGAGGCGAAGGATTCGATCGGGAGCCACGCCTGGCGCGAGGACGGTGTCGTGCAGCGGGCGCTTCGCGCACTGCGCCGGGACCTTCCGGAGATGCTGCTCGTGACCGACGTCTGCATGTGCGAGTACACGGACCATGGACACTGCGGGGTGATCGAGAACGGCGACGTGGCGAATGACCCGACCCTCGAGCTGCTGGCGCGCGAAGCGGTCTCGCATGCACGGGCCGGCGCGGACGTAGTCGCTCCGTCGGACATGATGGACGGGCGCGTCGGCGCGATCCGGCGTGCCCTCGATGCGGACGGGCACGCCGCGACCGCGATTCTCTCCTACGCGGTGAAGTACGCCTCCGGGCTTTACGGGCCCTTTCGCGACGCGGCGGATTCGACGCCGCAATTCGGCGATCGACGCAGCTACCAGATGGACCCCGGCAACGGGCGCGAGGCGCTGCGCGAACTCGAGCTCGACCTGGCCGAGGGCGCGGACATGGTCATGGTGAAGCCCGCGGGGACGAACCTCGACGTGATCGCGAGCGTTCGAGCGGCCTGCCACGTCCCGGTCGCGGCCTACCAGGTGAGCGGCGAGTACGCGATGATCCGGGCGGCGGGCGCACGCGGCTGGATCGACGAGGCCCGTGTCGTGGACGAGACGCTGCTTGCCATCCGGCGCGCCGGAGCGGACATGGTCCTGACGTACTTCGCGATCGAGGCGGCACGGCGGCTTCGCGCCGGTTGAGCCTTCGCGTCGGCGACGAGAGGCTCCGGCGGGCGGGGCTGGGGAGGCTTGGACGATGGCCATCGGCGGACGGCTCACGCACGTCGGGATCTGCGTCTCGGACATGGAGCGATCGCTTCGGTTCTACCGCGATACGCTAGGGTTCGCGGCCTCCGGGGCGTTCCCGGAACTCCGCGTCGAGAACGAGGCGGCGGACAAGTTGCTGGCGTTGCGGGGCGTCGCCCTCCACGCCGTCTACCTCGAACGCGACGGCTTCCGGATCGAGTTGCTCCACTATGCGCGTCCAGCTTCGCCGGCCGTCGCACCGCGGCGCGGGATGAACGATCTCGGGCTCACCCATCTCTCCATCCGGGTGGCGGATCTCGATGCTGCGATGGCGGAGATTGAGTCCGGCGGTGGTTCCGTCGATCGTGCGACGCTCGTCGAGATGGGCGGCCTGCGGGTCGCGGTCTTCGCGCGCGACCCCGACGGACTGCCGATCGAACTCGTGCTCGGACCGTCCTGAGCGGCGGTCGTTCAGAAGCCGAAGCGCTCGATCCAGCTCGAGGCGGCCTTGCGGAGTTCGAGGCGTGCCGGAAGGGAGACCGGCGTCCGCTTTTCCTCGCCGATGCGCAGGAGGTCGGCGCGCTGCGCGCCGTCGACCACGAGGTCGATCGTGAGTTGGTCGAAGCTGCCGCCGAGCGTCACGTCGAGTCCGTTCTCCGCGCTCGCGGTCTGCGTTTCGAAGAGGATCTTGCCGGGGCGCAGTTGCCGGATGCGCACTTCTTCTCCGGTCGGCATCACGTCCTCGAAGAGCCCCGCGTGGTCGGTGCGCATTTCGCCGGCGAAGCGGTGCGGTTGACCGTCGGTCGTGAAGCGCAGGCGGATCCGGCCGCCCTGGATCCAAAGGTAGACGGCGGTTTCCGTCCCGGGTGCGTAGAGTGGTCGTCCGAAAGCGAGGCGGTAGGGGAGGAGGTCGGCCGGCGGCTGGGCTCTTCCGTCCGTGATCAGTGCGAGGCAGAGCAGCGCGCCAGCGAGGGTACGGGTGAGACCGGGAACGGCCGGGTGCCTCACCGGGTACCCCCGGCCGGGATCTCGCACGACTCGCCCACGGCCTCGGATGAGTCGACGGTCGAGAAGGGTACGCTCACCGTCCAAGTGAGGCCGAACGTGCAGAAGTAGAGGGCGTGGTGGCCCGAGGGGCCGCCGGCGACCGCGATCAGGAATTGCTCGGGCCGGGCCGCGAGCGGTACCGTGCCGTCGCTCTCGACGTAACCGCGGGCTTCGAGCTTGGGCCAGTAGCTGCGCGGCCAGCGATCAAGCGGCGTGCGCGTGCCCTCGAAGAGCAGGCGCTGGACGTCCGCGACCGAGAGCCCGTCGCGCGCGATCTTGTCGGCGAAGTCGGGGCAGAGCAGCAGCAGCATGTCGCCCTTGTCCTGCGGCACGAGGACCTTGTTGTTCCCGGTCCAGTCGATTCCGTGGGCGAGCACGCGAACCAGGTCCTCGCCGCTCTCGGCGAAGATGTCGGCGATGTCCTGGGTTCCGGTGGCGCAGGTGACGGTCATCACGCTCTCGTCGCGCGCGAAACCCCGGCGCACGTGGAAGGGCTCCCAGGGGCTGCGTTCCTCCCACTCGCCGAAACAGAGCGAGAGTCGGCCCGGCTGGCCGAAGCAGGACTTGGAGACCTCGCCGGGGATCGATCCGCCGATGTTGCGCATGACGAGTCGCAGGGCACGGCCGATCGTCGCGTTGGCCCGTCCGTTGTGGCCGAGGCAGGAGTAGCCGCACTCGATGCCGAGTGCGTCGCGGGCCGGTCCGTTGAGCATGAGCGCCGGTGTGGCGCTGCAGGTCGTCGTCGCGAGGGCGTGCAGGTTGAACTCGGGGCGGGTGATCGCCTCGACCGCCGCGAGGACCGCGGGGAAGACCGCGGGTGCGCACCCGGCGAGCACGGCGTTGATCGCGATCTTCTCGACGGTGGCGGCTCCGCGTCGCGGGTCGACGAGGCCGACGAGGTGCGAGGGGGCCAGCGGTGTGGCGTCGAGCATCGCCTGGACGCGTTCCTCGGTCGGGGGGATGACCGGCAGGCCGTCGCCCCAGCCTCGGCTCTCGAACAATTCGAAGACGGCGACCGGGTCGTCGCCCACCGAGAGAGCCTCCGAGACGAGCGTTCCCCGTGCCATGCCCGGATATGGGATTCCCGGCCGTCCGGGGTCAAGCTGACCGCGGCGCGACCAATGCGGCCACGATCTCGTCGAAGCGCTCCGCGGCGATCCGCCGGATCTCGGCGTGCGGGCGCCCCTCCATCGGGTGGGGTAGGACGACCATCGGAAGGGCGGCACAACCGCGCCCGGTCGCGGAAGCGCGCGCCAGGTTGGCGAAAGCCTCGGTGACGACGACGACGGCTGGCGTTCCCGCGAACTCGGTGGTGACGGAGTCGTGGACACTCCACGACGTGCAGGAGCCTCAGGTGCCGAGGCCGACGATGGCTACCTCCACCGCGCGGGCGAAATCGACCACCCTGGCGCTCTCGGCCTCGGGCGTCCCGATGCGGGTGCCGGGGTCGAAGAGGACCACATCGGTCAGGCCGAGACGCTCTCGGCCGATCCGGGCGAACTCGTCGGTGAAGACCTCGAACGACCGCCACGTCCGGTCCCGGCGGATGCCCAGGCGGAGGCCCCTCAGAGAGGCCGGGCGGGGGCAGAGGGGCCGCCCCTCGCCGGGACCGGGGGCGGCGGGGGACAGGATCCGGATCTGGCGCTCGCTGTTTCGCTCCATGGCCCGCCTCTATCCCCGAGTGGACGGCAACGGCAAGGGGCCCCGCAGGGGCCTCGGTAAGATTTCGTCACGGCTGACGTCTGTCATGGCCCCCCGATTGACAGTAGGGTCCAGCCCGGGTTTAAACGCTGGGTCCGAAAGCCACCGTTCCAGGGAGGGATCCCGCGGGGACAAGGTTTTCCGGGCGACCAAGAGGAAAGGCCATCGGCTCCGGGTCACGCCGTGATCGGGCTGGGTGGCTGGATCAGCCAGAGGAGGCGCGCATGCGAGTCCTGATAGCTGCAGCAGTAGGGATGGTTCTGTTCGGTGCCGGCTGTGCCCAGCCGGGGCTGCGGCCGGCCTCCATGCTCGACACCTCCCGCATGAACCCGGGCGTCTCGCACGAGGTGGCCGCATCCCTCTCCGGGCTATCGTCTTCCCGCACGTCGCCCCACGTGGCTGCGGACGTCCAGCCGCTCGACGGTACCTCCTACGTTGGCTGGGACGAATCCTTGGCGATGGACAGGGCTGAGGCCTTCCTGGCCGGGACCGAGAGCCTGTGGCCCGAGGCAAGCGACCCCAAGGTGGTTTCCCGGGCCGAAACCATGCTCGAACGCGAGCCGGAGAAGCTGCGCCGCGGCCTCGGGTCGGCGGCCCGCTACATGGGCATCATCCGCCGCGAATTCCGGGCGGTCGGCGTGCCGCTTGCACTAGGCTTCCTGCCGATCATCGAGAGCAACTTCTCGCTGTCCGCGGTCAGCCCGGCGCGGGCCGTGGGCATCTGGCAGTTCACGGCGCCGACGGCCCAGCGCTACGGGCTGGTCGTGAACCGCGAGATCGACGAGCGGCGCGACCCGGAGAAGGCGACCCGCGCAGCGGCCCACCTGCTGCGCGACCTATACGATCGCTTCGCCCGCTGGGACCTGGCCATCGCCGCCTACAACGCGGGGCCCGGCACGGTCGACCGTGCCCTCTCGGCACGCCCGGGTGCGACCGACTTCTGGGGCCTCGCCGATCGTCTGCCCGGCGAGACCCGTGCCTACGTACCCAAGGTGCTGGCGACCGCGCTCATCGCGAGCCGGCCCGCGGACTTCGGTCTCGCCGACGTCGAGCACGAGACGCCCCTGCGCTACGATACGGCGCTGGTCTCGCAGCGCCTCGACATCGGGACGATAGCGACCCTGTGTGGCAGCACCCGGGAGGCTGTCGCGGAATTGAATCCCTCCCTGCGGCGGGGCGTGGTTCCGGCGGTCGACGAGGGCTATCCGGTGCGACTGCCCCATGGGACCGGCAAGCGCTTCGAACTCGGCTACGCAGCCTGGCGCAACGGTCGGGTCCAGGGACCCGGTACGCCCGGCTACCGCTCCGAGATCTGATCCGCCGCCCGCCCCCGCGCGGCGATCAGTGCAGGGTGGGACGGCGTTCGCCTAGCACGCCGAGGACGGTGACCGACTCCTCGTGCGGACCGACGTGGCCATGCGCTATGGGTCATCCTGAGCTTCACTCGGCGCCGTCCCCCGAGAGCGAAATCGGTCACTGGCGCCCCCGACTTTAGGGCCGGCTGGGCCGGGCCCGTTGCGGACTCCGATGAGCACTCCTTCGAGATCGAACCCCCTCGACGTGCGCCGCCTCGTGCGACCCAACGTCGCGGCCCTCGCGGGCTACGTTCCCGGCGAGCAGCCGCAGGACCCGGCGGTCCTGAAGCTCAACACGAACGAGAATCCCTACCCGCCGTCGCCGCGGGTCGCCGAGGCGATCGCTGCCGCGGCCTCTAGCCTCCACCTCTACCCGAGCCCCGACGCGCGCCCGCTGCGCGAGACCGCGGCGCGACTCTACGGGGTCGACCCCGCAGGCGTCGTGGTCGGCAACGGCTCGGACGAACTCCTCGCGATGCTGCTGCGCGCAGTCGTCGGCCCCGGCGACCGCGTCGCCTACCCGGTACCGACCTACTCGCTCTACGACACGTTGGTCGCCCTTCAGGACGGGCGCGTATTGCACTTCCCCTTTCCCGCGGACTGGACCCTGCCGAGTGAGCTCTTCACCTGCGGCGCCCGTCTCTTCTTCGTCTGCAACCCGAACGCCCCCTCAGGGACCCTGACGCCGCTCCCGGTGATCGAGAGGCTCGCGCGCGAGAATCCCGACGCGGTCGTGGTCTCCGACGAGGCCTACGTCGACTTCTCCGACGGAAGTGCCGTCGGCCTCGTGGAGCGTCTCGGGAACCTCGTGGTCCTGCGCAGCTTCTCGAAGTCGTACTCGCTCGCGGGCCTGCGCGTCGGGCTCGCGATGACCTCGCCCGCGCTCGCCGCCCAACTCGCCAAGGTGAAGGACTCCTACAACCTCGATCGGCTCGCGCAGGCGGGTGCGCTCGCGGCCCTCGAGGACCAGGCGACGATGCGGGCGAACGTCGCGAAGGTGCGAGCGACACGCGCGCGACTCGAGGGCGAACTCGGTTCGATGGGGTTCCGCGTCGTACCCTCGCAGGCGAATTTCGTCCTCGCCTACGGGAAGGGAGGCTCGCTCGAAGGGCTCGCCCGCGCCTTGAAGGAGCGCGGAGTCCTGGTGCGCTGGTTCGCGGGTCTGCCCGACGCGCTCCGTATCTCGGTCGGGACCGATGCCCAGGTCGACCGGTTCCTCGCGGAGCTGCGCCCGCTCGCCGGCTGAAGCTCCGCGAGCGGGCCGGTGTCGCCGCTGCGCGTCCGCGAATCAGGCGGCGGGTGCGGGTGTCGCCGTATCGAGGAAGTCGGCGCGCTTGCGATCGATCCGCTGGAAGACGTGTTCGGCGAGGGTCCACGCGACGCTCCCACCCTCGACGCCGGCCAACGCTTCCTTGCGGCCCGCCCCATCTCGCTCGGCGATGCGAATCGTGGCCAGCGTGGCCCCGTCGGTCCCGCGCAGGGCGATTGCCACTGCGGGATGGTCGAGGCCCAGCGCGTGGGCATCCGCCGGCTCGGCGGCGACCTCCGAACCGCGCAGCGTGCGTGCATCCTCCGCGAACCGGTCGAGGAGAGCCTGCCGGGCCGTCTCGGCCGGCGTGGCGGGACCGGCGAGCGTCCAGTGCTCACCCTTCTTTTCGAGGGTAAAGCCCTCGCCGTCGGCCCGGGTGACGACAACCGAGGCGACCGATTCGCGCGCGACCGTGACGATCGTCTTGTCGCGGAAGTCGCCTGCTTCCTTCGTCAGGTTGACGGCGAGGGTCTCGGATACCGAGTAGACCGGCCCTCTGGCGCCGCGCGCGACGAAGACCTTCTTCTCGCCGTCCTCGCCGCTCGTGCGACCGACCAGGAGTTCGAGCGGTACGCCCTCGCGCGGCACCAGCGTGACGGTGCGCTCGGGGGGAAGAAGGCCCTGCTCGCTCGTGGGAACGCCGTCGACGAAGCCGTCGGCGCGCAGGCTTTCGAGCGTGCTGAGAAACCCCTGGACCTGAGAGGCATCGGCCGGGGTCGCGAACGGGCGCGCGAGACGCCATGCGTCGCCCTCGCGCGCGAGCACGACCTCCGAGCGGCCGTTGGCGAGAATCCGTACCTCGCGCAATGCGTCGCCATGGAAGGCGAGGATCGTCTTGTCGCGCAGGTCGGCGACGCTCTTGCGCACGCCCGCGTGGAACGCAGCCGTGGTCAGCAGCACCGAAGGGTTGTCGCCCACCTGCGCGTAGGCCGAGTGGCCGACCGGCGTCGTCCTGCCGACGCGCAGGCTCGGGAGCCGCGTGCCGTCGTCGAGTACGAGCGTCACCGTGGCCGCCGGGGCGTCGAGACCATAGAGCGCGGGCGAATCCGCCTTCTCAGCCACGACCTTCTTGCTCTCGGCCTCGCCGATCGCTGCGAGGAGGTCGCGCACGGTGCCGGCGTCGGCCGGGGCCTCGACCGGAGCCATGACCTGCCAGGTGCCGTCGTTGCGACGCAGCGTGATCGACACGTCGGGGTAGGCGAGTTCGATCCCGGTGACCCGGTCGCGCGGGAAGGCTAGGAGCGTCTTCTTCGCCGACTCCTGCTCGACCTTGGGCCGTTCCACCCGCCAGAGCCATGCGCCGAGCGCCGCGACCAGAAGGGCGAGTACGAGCGTCGAGCGGAAGTTCATGGCGGTATCGGCCCGGAGGCGCCTCTCAGAGGCTCGAGCGTCTCCACCAGACGGCGAGGCCGGCGATGAGCAGCAACTCGGGCAGGACGAGAACCGAGAGATAGAAGATGCGCGCGGCCTCCGAGGCGTCGAAACGCACCCGCGAGGCGCGCACGGTGCGCGGCCGCAGCGAGAGCAGTTCTTCCTGGTTTCCGAGCCAGCCCACGGAGTTCAGGAAGAGGTCGCGGTTGTAGAACTGGTCGATGCCGCGGTTCTCGGCGATCTTCGCGGTGCCGAAGACCACAAGTCGTGCGTCCTTCCCGCCCTTGCCGGGGTCCTTCGACTTGGCCTCGGAAGCGACGGCGATCGAGATCGGCCCCTTGTGGTCGGCCGCCGGGTCGAGTTCCGCCTGGCCCTGCTGAAAGAGGCGCGGCAGGTCGGTCTCCGCCCAACTGGTCGGACTCGACTTGGCGATCGAGACTGCGGAGACTCCCGGGAGTCCGTCCTTCGGTGCGACGCTGCGCGTGAACCGAAAGAGCGTACGGTCGCGCAATGCTTTGGTGATCGGGTGCTCGCCGTAATCGGTGACGTACTGGTCCATCACCTTCTGCGGCCCGCGCAGCACGTCGATCACTTGGTCGATGACGACGTCGTCGCCGAGATCGACGCCGTAGGCGGCAAGTACCCGCTTCAAGGGTTCGGCGGTCCCGGGCGAGAGCATGACGAGGGCACGACCACCGCGGCCGAGATGGTCATCGAGGGCCTTCACCTCCTCGGCGCTGACGGGCTTCTGCGGACCGAGCAACGCGAGGATGTCGCAGTCGTCGGGTACCTTCGCGTCGCGTGCGAGGAATACCTTCTTGGTGGAGTAGTTCTCGGCGACCAGCGCCATGCGCGCCTGGCCGTAGCCACCGGGGCTCTCGAGGTCCTCGGGGTCGGGTTCGCCGCCCCCCTCGACGAAGCAGAGCGTCTGTTTCGTCGCGCGACTCACCTTGATGATCGCGTTGGTCAGCGCCTCCTCGGTGGGCTGCGTGACAGTGGTCGATTGGCATGCGGTGGGGGCCGTCGCGTCCCCGGTGGAAGGGCCCTTCACCGCGACCGGCCCATCGTCGCTGCAATCGGGCGTGCGGTGCACGACCCGCACGGTTCCGTAGTTGCGGACGGCGTACTTCTCGGCGAGTTCGGGCTGCTTGTCGGGGTCGATCAGGTCGACCCGGACGCTCTTGGACCCGGCGGCAAAGCTGTCGAGGACGGTTTCGATCGCGGGGCCGTGGCCACCCTCGAGGAAGGCCTGCAGGACGACCTCGCCCGGCATGCCGTCGAGCACGCTCCTGGTCTGGGGCGAGAGGCTGAACGCCCCGGATTCGCTCGTGTCGAGGCGCTGGTTGTAGCGCGCCCCGAGCCAGTTGATGCCGGCCAGCAGCGTCAGAAAGAGAAGCGAGGAGAGCGCCATGTTGGCGCCATACTTCGTCGAACGTGAGGCGAGCAGCCGGCCCAGATCCCGGAAGCGAGTCGCAGCGAACCACAGAAGCAGCGCGATACCGAGCAGCAGGTGGAAGAGGACGTAGAGCGACGGCTCTCCGGTGAGCCAGAACGCGATCAGGCCGAACAGGAAAGCGATCAGGCCGATAAGGCCAAAAAGCGACTGGTACCTGCCCATGGTCTTCTCAGCGCCAGCGGATCGACTCGACCGACCGCTGCGTGAGGAACATCCAGCCGAGGATCATCGAGCCGAAGTAGATGAGCGTCTTGGTGTCGATCACGCCGCGGATGAGGTTGCCGGAGTGCTCGGTGATGGACAGGTACCGGAGCAGCGAGCCCATCGTGTCGCCAGCCGTATCCGCGCCCCAGCCGACGACGAAGAGCAGCATCATGAGCACGAGCCCGGTGACGGCGGCGATGATCTGGTTCTCGGTGAGAGAGGAAGCGAACAGGCCGATCGCGACGAAGGTGAGCGCGAGCAGCCAGAGTCCGAGGTAGCCGCTCGCCATGATGCCGATCTCCGGGTTGCCGAAGGCGAGCAGGATCGCCCCGTAGATCAGCGTGAGCCCGACCATGACGGTGACGAAGGCCGCCGTGCCGAGGAACTTGCCGAGCACGATCTCCCAGATCGACACCGGCGAGGTGAGCAGCAGCTCGTAGGTGCCGGAGCGCTTCTCCTCGGCGAAGCTGCGCATGGTGATCATCGGGACCAGGATGATCAGCACGACCGACAGGTTGTGGAGCAGCGGCCCGAGCACGAACTCATTCACGTTGAGTCGCTGGGCCGCCTCAGCGTTGCCTTGGAAGCTCGAGTACATGGAGACGAGCAGGTTGAACCGGGCGAGCAGGTTGAAGAAGAACCATCCTCCGAGCAGCAGGAACCCGGTCAGGACCACGTAGGCGATCGCAGAGGCGAAGATCGAACGCAGTTCGCGTCCGGCGATGGTGAAGACGTTGCGCATGGTCAGATCCCGGGGTCGTCGAGTTCCCGGGGCCCGGCGGGCTCGTCCGGATCGGCGGAGGTCTCGTCGATCACGTCCGCGGTGATGTAGCGCAGGAAGACCTCTTCGAGCGTGCCTCCGCGCGTCAGGTTGCCGAGCGAGTCCTCGCAGGCGACGCGGCCGTGGTTGATGATGACGACCTTGTCGCAGACCTGCGCGACCTCGGGCAGGATGTGGGTCGACAGGATGACGGTCCGCTCCCCGGAGAGATCGCGGATCAGGCTGCGAATCTCGATGATCTGGCGCGGGTCGAGCCCGATCGTGGGTTCGTCGAGGACCAGGACCTCGGGGTCGTTGATGATCGCCTGCGCTAGGCCGGCGCGCTGGCGGTAGCCCTTGGAGAGGTGCCCGAGAAGGCGTCCCGCGACGTCGCCGAGGCCGGTCCGCTCGATGGCGCGGTCGCGTGCGGTCGCGACCTGGCTGCGGGCGACGCCCTTTAGGCGGGCGACGAACTCCAGGTAGGACCGTACCGTCATGTCGGTGTAGAGCGGCGGGTTCTCCGGCAGGTAGCCGATGCGCCGGCGCACCTGCGCCGATTCATGGAAGACATCGAAGCCGGCGATCTTGGCGGTTCCGCTGCTCGGCGGCAGGAAGCCGGTCAGCATGCGCATCGTCGTGGTCTTGCCGGCGCCGTTGGGGCCGAGGAAGCCCAAGACCTCGCCACGCGCCACCGAGAAGGAGACCCCGGCGACGGCGATGCGCTCGCCGTAGCGTTTCGTCAGATCGTGGACCTCGATCATCTTCGCGTTCCGACGTTCTCCGGACGGGGGAAATTCGAGGCTGGCCTAATGAGAAGATCCCGGGAAGTCAAGGTGAACGTGCAGTCGGGCGATCGTCCCCGCTCGGTCGGAGCCAGCCGAAATGGACGCCGGTCGGGGCCGTCTGGTAGTCCGTCGGGGTGACGGACGCAGCCCGCTCGAAGCGCCTGTACCTGGTGGACGGTAGCGGGATCCTCTTCCGGGCCTTCCATGCCCTGCCGCCGCTCACGACCCGCTCGGGACTGCCCACCGGTGCGGCCTACGGCTTCACCAGCATGCTGGTGAAACTCCTGCGGGAGAGCGCCGGTACGCATGTCGCCGTGGCCCTCGACGCGCCCGGGCGGACGTTCCGCGACGATGCCTACGAGCACTACAAGGCGACCCGGGCGGAGACGCCTGCGGACCTGATCGCGCAGATCCCGCTCGTGCGCCGGGTGGTCGAGGCGCTCGGGCTGCCGCTGCTCGTGATCGAGGGGGTGGAGGCAGACGACGTCATCGGCACGCTCGCCCGACAGGCGCTCGAGCGTGGCTTCGAGGTCGTCGTGGTGACGAGCGACAAGGACATGATGCAACTCGTCGGGGCCCACCTGACGCTGCTCGACACCATGCACGACCGCCGCAGCGGCGTCGCCCAGGTCCGCGATCGCTTCGGCGTCACGCCCGACCGGGTCGTGGACGTCATGGCGCTCATGGGTGACGCGGTCGACAACATCCCTGGTGTGAGGGGCATCGGCGAGAAGACCGCGTGCCGTCTCGTCTCGCACTTCGGTTCGATCGACGAGCTCTACCGGCGACTCGACGAGGTTCCGACGCTCGATCTGCGTGGCGCCCAGCGCATCCGGCAACTGCTCGCCGACGGCGAGGACATGGCACGCAGCAGCCGCTTTCTCGCGACGATCCGCACCGACGTGGATCTTCCGCTGGGTATCGACGACCTGCGCCGTACCGATCCGGATCCGGTGAAGCTAAGCCGCCTGTCCGAGGAACTGGAGTTCGACCGGATCCTGCGCGGCTTTTTCGCCGCAGGCGGCGGCACGCCGCGCGAGATTCCGACCGAGAGGGTCGCGGCCGACGTGCTCGAGCACCGCATGGCCGACGCGCCTGTGCTCGCTCTGGCCTTCGCCGCGCCGGGACTTCTCGGGAGTGCGGGCGGTGTCGCCGTCGCGACCGGCCCCGCGGCCCCGGTATTGCTCTGTGCGGAGATCCCCGGCGCGGTCGCCGAGCTGCTCGCCGGACCGGGCAGCCGGGGTCGCCCGGTGTTCGTCGAGGACCTCAAGGAACACCTGCACCGCCTCGGGCGAGATCGCGACCTGGGGCCGCCCGACGCGGGCGTCGGCGTGGTCGACGTCGCGCTTGCCTCCTACGTTCTCGATCCCTCGCGCCGCGACCACTCGATCGACGCACTGGTCCGCGATCGCCTCGGGCGCGAATTGCCGCCGGCGGAGGGGGGAGATCCCGACGCGCGCGCCGCGGCCGTTGCCGCGTCCCTGCTGCAACTCGGTCCGGTGCTGCACGACGAATTGCCCGGAGCCGGCGCGACGTCGCTCTATCGCGACGTCGAGATGCCGCTCGCGCGCGTCCTTGCCGTCGTCGAGGCGCGCGGCATCCTGGTCGATCGTACCGTCCTCGAACGCGTCGGGGCCGAGTTCCGCGCGGCGGCCGATACGCTCGAGAAGGAGATCCACGAACTCGCGGGCGGTCCTTTCAATATCTTGTCCAATCCGCAGCTCCGCGACGTGCTCTTCGAGCGCCTGAAGCTGCCGACCAAGGGCGTCCGCAAGGGTCGCACCGGGCTCTCCGTCGATGCCGACGTGCTCGCGCGCCTCGCCGAGAGCCACCCCATCGCGGCCCGCGTGGTCGAGCACCGCGCGCTCCAGAAGCTCATCTCGACCTATGCGAACGGGCTGCTCGCTGCGGTGGACGCGCGCACGGGGCGCCTGCACACGCGCTTCCACCAAACGGTCGCCGCGACCGGCCGCCTCTCGTCGAGCGAACCCAACCTGCAGAACATCCCCATCCGCACCGCCGAGGGCCGGCGCATCCGCGAGGCCTTCGTCGCCGCGCCCGGCATGGTCCTGCTCGCCGGCGACTACTCGCAGATCGAGTTGCGGGTGCTCGCGCACCTGAGCGAGGACCCGGTTCTCGTCGAGGCCTTCCGCTCCGGCGAGGACGTCCACCGGCGGACCGCGGCCGAGGTCTTCGGGGTCGCGAGCGAGGCGGTGAGCACCGAGCAGCGCCGTCGCGCCAAGGTGATCAATTTCGGAGTGCTCTACGGGATGGGGCCGCAGCGACTCTCGCGCGAACTCGGGATTCCGATCTCCGAAGCGGAGGACTACATCCGACGTTACTTCGAACGCTATGCGAAGGTCCGCGAGTACTCGGAGCGGGTCGTCGAGGCCGGACGCCGCGAGGGGTTCGTCTCGACCATGATCGGCCGTCGCCGCTTCCTGCCCGAACTGGGTTCGCGGGTTCCCAACCTCCGCCAGGCCGCCGAGCGGATGGCCTGGAACAGTCCCATCCAGGGCACGGCTGCCGACATCATCAAGCTCGCCATGCTGGCCCTGGAGCGGGAGTTGGAGACCTCGGGCGCCCCGGCCCGCATTCTGCTCCAGGTCCACGACGAGTTGCTCCTCGAGGTGCCCCGGGAGACCCTCGAAGCCACCCGGCCGGTGCTACGCCGGGCGATGGAGTCGGTCGTCGACCTGGCGGTCCCGCTGGTGGTCGATCTGAAGGCGGGGCCGAATTGGGCCGAGATGCGATGAATATTCCCGCCGGAGCACCCGTCTAGTGTCGGTGGAAAGGGCAGATGCGGACCTGGTGCGGCAAGCGGCGGAGGGCGATCGAGACGCCTTCCGGGAACTCTTCGAGCGCTACCAGAGGCGGGTGCTCAGCGTGGTGATGGGAATGCTGCACGATCGCGACGCGGCACTCGACGTGACGCAGGACACCTTCATCAAGGCCTACCGCTCGATCGACCGGTTCAAGGGAGAGGCGAGTTTCTACACCTGGATCTACCGCATCGCGGTCAACCTCGCGATCGACTGGCAGCGCCGGGAGTGGCGCCGGCCGATGGCCGCTCCTACGCGAAGCCCGTCGGGAGACGGTCCGGAGGAAGACGCGATCGACCGTATCGGGGACGAAACGCCGGGAAACGACCCGTTTCTCGCGACCCGGGACCGACAGTTGCGGGAGCGCGTCCGGGAGGCGATCGAAGAGTTGACCCCGGATCACAAAGCCGTGATATTACTTAGAGAAGTCGAAGGCTTGTCGTACGACGAAATCAGTCGGGCGATGCAGTGTTCGATCGGAACGGTGATGAGCCGACTTCACTATGCCCGCAAGAAACTCCAGAAGCGTCTGAAGGAGTTCGCATGAACTGCCGCGACGCGGAGACACTCCTCGACGGTTTCTTCGACGGCGAACTCGACGACGAGAAGATGCGCGAGGCCGCGCTCCACGTCGCGCGCTGCGGCTCCTGCGACGCTGCGATCGCGGAGCGCGAGCGCGTCCAGGGGGCGCTCCGCGCGACCGTTGCCGACGACATCGAGGGGCTCGATCTCGAGCGCATCTGGCGTGGCGTCGAAGCGGCGATGGCCGAGGACGCCCGCGTCGGCTCCCAGTCCGATGTCTGGTGGCGTCCGGCCCGTGCGGCCGGGCGCGTCCCGGGGCGGCGCCCCGCGCGCGCTCCCGGCCTTGCGCGAGAGGCGTCGCGACTCGACCCCGAGGGTGAGTGGCTCCACCGCACCCGAGGCGGTGGTCGTGCCATGGCCTGGTCGGTCGGCGCCGCCGGGGCCCTCGCCGCCGGACTGCTCGCCTTTCTGGTCGCCCGCGGCAAAGCCCGCGTGGAGGTCGCGGTCGACCGCGCCGTCCCCGCGACCACGACGGTCGCGACTGCTCCGGTCGCCGCCCCGGCTCCCGTTGACCAATTCGCCGCCGCGCCGACCTTGCCGACGAGGAACTCCGGCCGGATCGCGGTCGATTCGGTCGACTTCGAGGGGCACTCCCTCGCCATGTGGAGCGAGCCCGAGACCGACACGACGGTCATCTGGATCGACGAGGACGAGCCGTCCGTGACGGGGGTTCGCTGATGCACGGTCCGCACGGGATCGCGGGCGGCTCCCTCCGCCTGGGCTCGGCGGTGGCCGCCCTGGTGGCGCTGGCGGCGGGAGCGGCGCTGGCCGGCGAGCAGGTGCAGGTCCAGGTGGGCACCGTCTATGCGACCAATGCGAGCGAGCACTTCGACGCGGATCTGGAGGCGATGCGCTCGCAACTCTCGCGTCTTTTTCGCTACACTTCCTACCGGCTCGTGAAGAAGGAGAGCCGCGACGTCGGCTGGGGCGACCCGGTCGACGTCGAACTGCCCGGCGGGCGCTTCCTGCGCGTGATGCCGAAATCGGCGGGCGGCGAGCGGGTTTCTCTCGACGTGATGCTGCGCAAGAACCAGCATGTCCTCATGGACACCGAGTTCACCGTCCGGCCGCATGGCACGGTCATGGTCGGCGGGCCGAAGCACGAGGACGGCGTGCTCATCATCTGGATCGGGGCCCACCGGCTCGGTGGTCCCGGCGTCCGGCCGCAGGCGGTGCGATGACTTTCGATCTCCCGTGGACGGTGTTCGGGATGCTTGCGCGACGTGCGGCCGACGCAGTAGCGACGCAGTGGTTCGGTGCGGCCGGACCCGCGGCCGTGAGCGCGATCGTTCAGTTCGCGAAGCCGGTCGACCCGTTCGACCAGCCTTCGTTCGTGGCGCCGTTCATCGGGCTGTTCGCGGCGGTGGCGGGGCTCGTGCTCATGGGGATCGCGGTGTCCTCGCTCTCGGCCCTGCTCGCCTCGCTCCTCGGACTCGGGCTGCTGCTCGCGCGAGTGTACGGAATCACGATCGACTTCGCGCAGTTCCGGGCGGCGTGAGGCGGCGGGCAGCGAAGCCCGCAACGCCCCTCACGCGGACGCGGTCGAGCGTACCTAAGCCATTCCCTTCATCGCCTGCGCGAGAATCCTCGACGTGCTCTCCCGCATGATCCGGGAATCCACCTCGCGCCCCTCGACCAGCGCCTTGCGCACGTCCTTGCCGGAGATCGAGACCGGCTTCTCGTCGGGGTGGTTCTCGGTCAGATCCACGCGCCCGATCGAGTCGTAATAGGCTGCGAACCCGACCTTGAGCGGCTTGATGAGCAGCTTGCCGCCCAGCTTGTCGAAGATCTCCTGGGCATCGAAGTCGCCCCAGATCGCGGTGCCGTCGGCGTAGGGCGCATCCGCGTGCTTGCGGCCGATGACGATGTCGGTGAAGCCGAAGTTCTGGCGATAGATGCCGTGCATCACCGCCTCCTTCGGGCCGCCGTAGAACATCTTGATGTCGAGGCCGAGCAGAATCACGCGGTCGGGCACGGAGTCGCCGCGCGGGCCCCAGAGCTTGGCGTCGCTGTCGCCCTGGCCGAGCGCGCGCTGCGTGACGAGCGCTTCGTAGGTGTCCATGCGGACGTCGGCGTTCACGTCGTCGCCCTTGGTCTCGCCGATGAGCGGATTGAGGCAGGCGCCGGCGTCGTGGCCCCCGCGGATCAGCGTCTCTAGCCCGTAGACGAGTGCGTACTCGTGCGCGCGGTGCAGCGGGTTGCGCGTCTGGAACGCGACCACGCGCGTCCAGCCCTTGCCCGCGAGCATTTTTCGGACCTCGCGGGGTGTCAGCACGTACTTGCCGAACTTCGTTTGCTTGGGCTGAGGCAGGACCTCGAGCTTGCCACCGACAAGATGGGTCTTGTCGGCGTCGCCTTTCAGCACCATGTCGGCACCGGGGTGGTCGGTTCGCTCGGTGCCGTAGACCGACTTCAGGTACTTGGCCTTGTCGTAGGCGAAGACGTCGCTCACCTCGAGGATCGCGACCACGTCGCCCGAGGACGTCTCGAGCCCGACCCGGTCGCCCTGCTTGAGCTTGCCCGCGACCTCGGCGGTCGCCGGCAGCGAGAGCGGGATCGTCCACGCGTACTTCGCGCCGCGGCTCTCGATGAAGCCATGATCGAGCACCTGGTGCCAAGTGGCACCGTCCATTGGCCCTTCGAGTGGCGAGAGACCACCGTCGCCGAAGCGGTAGACCGACGAAAGATCGGCGTCCGAGACCCGCAGACGGGGCAGCTTCGCGGCCTCCGAGCGGAAACTCGGGACGCGGTCGGCGGGGACGGTGCGGTCGACGGGCTGATCGAGGCCCCCGTGGGGCGCGATGAGATCGGACATGTTCGTGATTCCTCTCGGCGGATCGTTGGTTGCGGGCCCGCGGGGGGCCGCCGCATCGCCCGGAAGCGGGCGGGGTGTCGGTCGCGAAGGGTTACCCGACGTGCTTCGGAGCGGCAACCGCCGGCCACCCGCATCGCCCCAACGGCTTCCGCCGTCAGGCACCGCAGGCGCGCGGGCAGGGCAGGCGACGTCGTGCCCCGACCGCGGCGAACACGGCTCCACCGTTGGTAAGCCACAGCCCGCGGGGCGTCGCATCCGCACCGATGTCGAGGATCCATCGGCAGACGGCGAGTGCCGCCATGTCGCCGGCGAGCAGGAGCGCCGTCGTGTCCGACGATCCTTCGATCGAGTCCGTGCCGGCCCCGCAAGCCGAGTCTTCTTCGCCGATCTCCGGGACGTCGAGCAGGTTGCAGGCATCGCAGCCCGTGCCACTGCCGGGCGCGAGCAGGAGGCCGACGCCGCCCGTGTCGCGAGAGATGCGCACCGACCCCAGCCGCACCCGGCCGCGCATCGAGGCGGCCGGCCCCACTGCCGAAGGGGCGCGGCGTGCGGCCACCCGCTGGCCCGCCTCGTCGGCGAGCACGAGCGCCGTCCATGACGCGAGGTCGATCGGGTCGGAACCGGGCCCGAGAACTTCCAGGGCGGTGTCCGGACAGCGGCGTGCCAACGGCGCGAATCCGCTGCCGTCGTCGGGCTCGAGGCCGAGCAGTCCGATGCGGCCCACGCCGGCGCCGGCCAAGTAGGTCGCCGCGGCGGATGCGGCCGGGCCGGTTCCGGAGACGAGCACGCGCGACTCGAGCAATCGCACCTGGCCGCGCCCGCCGACCTCGCGCAGCAGGATCTGGCGCGAGAACCGGTCGACTTGCTCCTCGTCGAGCCTCACGCGCGAGGCACGAGCGGCGTCGGCGCTCGCTCCTGCCACCCGAGCCAGAGGTTCGTGCTCAGGTACTTGTCGCCGAAGTCGCAGAAGATCGTGACCACGTCGCCATGGTCGAGTTCGCGCGCGACCTCGAGAGCCGCCCAGGCCGCCGCCCCCGACGACTGGCCGACGAGCAGACCCTCCTCGCGTCCGATCCGGTAGACCATGTCGTAGGCTTCCTCGGTCGGGGCGGGCACCTTCCCGTCGAGTTCGCGCTCCTTGTAGATCGCGGGCACGATCGAACTTTCCATGTGTTTGAGGCCCTCGAGCCCGTGGAAGGCATCCTCCGGCTCGACCGCGAGCACCCGGATCGCCGGGTTCTTCTCCTTGAGGTAGCGGCCGGTTCCCATGACGGTACCGCTCGTGCCGATGCCGGCTAGGAAGTGCGTCACGCGTCCCTCGGTCTGCTGCCAGATCTCCGGCCCGGTCGTCGCGTAGTGCGCGAGCGGGTTGGCCGGGTTCGAGTACTGGTCGGGCTTGAAGTAGCGGTCGGGGTCGCGCGCGATGATGTCGCGGCACAGCAGGATCGCGCCGTCGGAGCCCTGCAGCGGATCGCTCTCGATCGTCCGGGCGCCGTAGGCCTCGATGATGCGCTTGCGCTCGACGCTCACATTGGCCGGGATCACCAGTTCGACCGGGTAGCCGAGGGCCGCCCCGAGCATCGCGAGTGCTATGCCGGTGTTGCCCGAAGTCGAGTCCAGGATCGTCTTGCCCGGCCGCAACGCGCCCGTGCGCAGCCCCTCCTGCACCATGCGTAGAGCCGGCCGGTCCTTCACCGAGCCGCCGGGATTGAAGCCCTCGAGCTTCGCCCAGACGCGGACGTCCCGGGGCAGGTCGCGGGTGATGCCCGTCAGTTGCAGGAGAGGGGTGCGCCCGATCAGATCGAGGACGCTCTCCGCGCACAGGCCGTCGGCGCGATGCATCGTGCCCGGGCGCCGGCCCTCAGTTACCGCCGCCGGCGATCGCGGGGACGATGGAGATCTCGTCGCCATCCTTCAGCTTGGTCTCGAGTTGCTGCAGAAAGCGGATGTCGTCGCCGTTCACGTACAGGTTCACGAAGCGGCGCACGCGCCCCTGTTCGTCGCAGATGCGCTCGCGCAGCCCCGGGTACTTCAGGTCTAGGTTCTCCACCAGGCTGCCGATGGTGTCGCCTGCGCCCTGCACCGACTCCGATCCGGCGGTGAACTTGCGAAGCGGGGTGGGCACTTTGACCGTGACGGACATGTCTCGAAACCTCCTAGAAGTTGGACGAACCGGCCCCGATCTTCGCGTCCGGAGCCGGATTGCGCAAGCGGCTTACGGGGATCCCGGAACAGGCCGGACAGCGGGGATGCCGGCGCAGTTCGATGGTGCGCCAGAGGAGATCCCGCCCCGAGAAGATGGCGAGCCGATCGGCCAGCCGGGGCCGCAACCCCCGGTACATCGCGAGAGCCTCCCGGGCGGCGGCGAGGCCGACCGCCCCGACCACCGGGCCGAGGATTCCCGATTGCTGGCAGGTCGGCATGTCGTCGGGATCGGGTAGTTCGACGAAAAGGCAGCGCAGGCAGGCACTGGAACCGGGGAGGATGCTGAAGAGTTGCCCTTCGAGTCCGACCGCGCCGGCGTGCACGAGCGGAATGCCGGTCTCGACCGCGACCTCGTTCAGGAGGACCTTGGATTCGAGGCCGTCGGTCCCGTCGAGGATGGCTGCGTGGCCGGAGAGCAGGGCGACGGCCGAGGCCGGATCCACCCGCGCAACCACCGACTCGATGCGCAGTCCGGGCCGTTCGCGACACAGGCGCTCGCTTGCGGCCTCGACCTTGGGCCGGCCGAGGTCGCGGTCGCCGAAGAGCGGCTGGCGCGGGAGATTCGAGGACTCCACGACGTCGGGATCGACGAGTGTCAATCGATCCAGGCCGGCCGCCGCGAGCGCGACGGCGGCCGGTGCGCCGAGGCCACCCACCCCGACGATCGCGATGCCGCGGCTCACTGGCCGGGAAGGCTTCCCGGGACCGAGACGCCGCCGGGGTAGCCGCCGCGGCCGATCGCGCGGATCGAACCGGGCGTCGTAGCGAAGCCCCAGGGACGGCTGCTCTGCGTCGAGCGCTTCTCTGTCGCCGCCGCGAGGACTGCCGGCTGGCGGTCGCGCAGCCCGCTCACGAGCGCCACAGTCGCTGGTCCGGCGCTCGGGGGCAGCAGTTCTCGCTGTGCGGGGCGTTCGCCATTGGGGCCGGTCGTCGCGGGCGGCGACTCTCCGGCTGCGACTCGGTCGCGGACCTTGCCGAACTTCGGCAGCCACTTCCAGTCGGGAATCCAGCTGAACCAGCGCGAACCCGCGACCCGCGTCGGGTCTTCCTGGACGACGATCTGCGGCAGACTCTCGCGTGTCTGGTCGTGTTCCTTTCTGGCCGCCTCGGCGAGTTTCGCCAATTCCGGATCGCCGTTGCCCTTGCCGTCCTCGGCCACGCGATCGAGGGCTTCGCCAGCCGCCCGGGTCTCGGGGTAGCGCGCGATCACCCGCGCCATGCGTGAGCGCGCGGCAGGCAGCTTTCCCTTCCGGTAGTAGAATCTGGCGACGTAGAACTCCCGCTCGGCGAGGTTCTCGCGAGACTGGTGCAGCTTGCGTGCCGACTCGACCGCGTGTCCGTCCTCGGGAAAGCGCTCGATGACGCTCTGGAAGCGGCGTGCCGCGTTGGCCGAGGAGGCGAGGTCGCGGTCGATTGTCGAGGCCTGGTCGAGATAGGCCTGCCCGATCGAGTACTCGACCCCGGGCAGCATGGGACTCGTCGGGTGCATGCGCTGGAAGTCACTGAACGCCGCGATCGATTCGACGTATTCGCCGCCGGCGTAGTGGGCCTGGGCCGTCGCCAACTCGACCTCTTCGGCGCGCTCGTCGAGCGGGTAGTTGTCGAGGAGTTGCTTGTACGACTCGATCGCCGGGGGGTACGCTCCGTCTTGGTGGAATCCGCGGGCCTCCGCGTATAGATCATCGGCGGGCTTGACGACGATCTTCTTCGGCCCGCAGGCGGCGGTCGAGAGCACGGCGATCGAGGCGATAAGGATGGCGATTCCCGGCGCGCGCGCGGACATGGACGTGACGGTAGGGGATGCTTCCCCGGCGAGTCAACACGAGGGGTTCGGGAGGACCCGACGTGCGCGGGGCGAACTCTTCGGCATGTGGGCCAATACCCGCATGGTCGTCCTCGCGGCGATGTCGGCTTCGCTCTACGCGGCGATCCTGATCCCGTTCAAGGTGATCCCGCTCATCCCCGGCATCACCGAACTCCGGCCCGCCAATGCCTTGCCGGTCGTCTGTTCGTTCCTTTTTGGCCCGGCCGCGGCCTGGGGTGCGGCGATCGGCAACATGATCGGTGACACCTTCGGCGGACTCGGTCCCGGGGACGTGTTCGGATTCCTCGGCAACCTGCTCTACGGGCTCGCCCCGTACCGAATCTGGCGGGCGCTCGGCGGTGGCCGGCCGGTACCCGAGACGCCGCTCGACTGGGGACGGTTCATCCTCTCGGTCGTCGGGGCCTCGGCCGTCTGCGCGCTGGTCGTGGGCTGGGGATTGAACATCCTGGGGTTCGTCCCCTTCTCGGTCCTCGGCAACGTCGCCTTCGCGAACAACCTGATCGCCGCCGGGCTGCTGTCGCCACTCATTCTGCGCGTACTCTACCCGCGGGTCGAGCGCGCACTGCTGCTCTACCAGGACGTGGATCCGCACCCGGGTCCGAGCCGATCGCGGGCGATCGCGGGGCTTTTGCTCTTCGCCATCGCGGTCGTCGGTGGGCACCTGGTGGGCAATCTCGTCTCGACCGGCGTCTGGGTCCCGCCCTGGGCGTGGGCGAGCGACTCGCCGACGCGCGCGCTGGAGGTCGGGCTCGGCGTCGCGCCCTTCGTCCTGCTCGCCGTCCTGGCGCTGGCACTCCTCGGATGAGCGACCGGCTGCGCGCGGCTCCCGGTGCGGCAGCACCGGCGCGAGGCGCGGCCGACTCGGCCGCGCGAAAGGCACCGATCGCGATGGTCCGGGGCCTGCGCTGCATTCACCGCGACGGCACGATGGCGCTCGATGGTGTCGACTTCGCGGTTTTTCCGGGCGAGGTGGTGGCGATCATGGGAGCGACCGGCGCCGGGAAATCGACCCTGCTCAAGTGCCTTGGCGGCGTGATCCCGCGACTCGAAGCGGCCCGGGTCGAGGGCGAGCGCATGCTCTTCGGCCGCCCCACGGCGCAGATCGACCCGACCGAACTCGCGGGCCGCATCGGCATCGTATTCGAGGACTTCGAGGCGCAAATCTTCTCGACGAACGTGGCCCTGGAGGTCGGCTTCGGACTCGACCAGCTCGGCCGTCCGGCGGCCGAGATCCGCGAGCGCTCGCGAATCGCCCTCGAGCGGGTCGGCCTCGCGGGCTTCGACCGACGCGATCCCGCGACGCTGTCGGGCGGAGAGAAGCAGCGACTGGCGATGGCCGCGATCTGGGCGTTGCGCCCCGAACTCGTGCTGCTCGACGAACCGACCACCGACATCGATCCGGTCGGCAAGCAGGCGATCTTCGATCTACTAAGCGCGTTTCGCGACGACGGCTCCGCCGTGGTCGTCGTGGAGCACGAGCCGGGGGCTGCTGCGATCGCCGACCGGCTGGTGATCCTCGATACGGGGCGCGTGCGGGCGTCGGGACCGAGCCGGGAACTCACGCTCGACGTCGACCTGCTCTCGGGATGTGGCGTCCGGCCGCGCGACCTCGACTTGGTCGGGGCTCGGCTCTCGATGGGAGGTCGCCTTGACTGCCCCGACGAGGCGGCCCGGAGGATCGCCGGCGCCGGCTGGCGTGTGCAGTCACGGCTGTCCGCGGCACCGGCAATCGCGACGCGTGTCGCGAACCGGGCGGTGGCCGGTGCGGCCCCGCTCCTCGAGGCCCGCGAGGTCCGACACGTCTACCCGACCGGCAAGCAGGCACTGGACGGCGTCTCGCTTTCGATCGGCCCCGGCGAGTTCATCGCACTCGTCGGTCGCAACGGCTCCGGCAAGACGACGCTTGCCAAGCACCTCAACGGGCTGCTGTCGCCCACCTCCGGCCAGATCCTGCTCTCCGGCGAGGACACCGCGGGACAGGGCATCGGTCGGATCGCCCGGACGGTCGGGTTCGTCTTCCAGGATCCCGACCACCAACTCTTCTGCGACTCCGTATTCGAGGAGGTCGCCTTCGGGCCGCGCCACCTCGGGCTCGATGCGGCCGCGGTCGAGGAGCGTGTCGGAAGCACCCTCGACACCTGCGGCCTCGGCGATCGGCGCGACGCGGACCCTTTCCTCCTCGGCAAGGGCGAGCGCCAGAGACTCGCCGTGGCCGCGATCCTCGCCCTCGAGCCGCGGATTCTCGTCCTCGACGAGCCGATGACCGGGCTCGACTACCGTGAGCAGCGCACGCTCGTGACCCTGCTGGAGAACCTCCACCGCGCGGGAACCACGATCCTCGTCATCAGCCATGCGCCGTGGTTCGTCGTCGGCCACGCGGAGCGCGCCATCATGATGTCGGGTGGCCGCGCCGTCTTCGACGGCCCAATCGAGGATCTCCTCGCGAGGCGCGAACTCCTGCGCGAGGCCTGCTTCGCCCTGCCGGAGGCGACCGAACTCGGGCTGCGGCTCGCGGTCGCCGCCCGCTCACCCGAGGACTTGGTGGAACGACTCGAGCAGGGGCCGCCCCGGGAGGATCCGCGATGAGTTCGTCGCTCTACCTCGATCGCGAGTCCGTCCTGCACCGATTGCACCCGCTCACCAAGCTCTTCGCGACCGGAGCTTTCTTCGTGGCCGTGTTCTCGCTGGAGGACCCTCGGGTGCTCTGGCCCTACCCGGCGCTGCTGCTGGCGCTCGCCCTGGCCGCCGGGACCTGGCCGAACCTGCGCGCGCTGCGTTCGCTTCTGGTCGCGATCCCGGCCGGTGCCCTGTTGCTCTGGTCGTTCTTCTTCGCCGGCGGGACGCCGCTGTTCTCCTTCGGGCCGCTGCACGTCTCGGTCGCCGGGATCGAGTACGGGCTCGGCATGGCGCTCAAACTCGTCACGTTCCTGCTGCTCAACGTGCTGCTGCTCTCCACCACGCGCGTGGAAGAACTGACGGCGGCGTTCTCGCGAATGGGGCTTCCCTATCGTGCCGGCTTTGCGCTGACGCTCGCCTTCCGGCTCGTGCCGGTCTTCGTCGAGTCGGCGCAGACGGTGCTGCAGGCGCAGAGCCTGCGGCGGCTCGGCGAGGAGCCGCGCGGCCTGCTCGAGCGCATCCGTCGCACCGCCCCGGTCATCGTGCCGGTGTTCATGGGGGCGCTGCGGCGCGCCGATCGCATGGCGGTGGCTCTCGACATGCGAGGCTTCGGTCGCACCGGCCCGCGCAGCGGGATTCTCGAGTTGCAGGCGGGCTGGCCGGACGCGCTCGCGGTTCTCGTGGCGATCCTGGCCCCCCTGGCCTCGCTCCTGGTGCGCCGGGCGGGCCTCGGCCTCGTTGCGCACTGACCCCGGTCGGGTAGTTCCCGGCGCGGGCGCACCACCGCCTTGACACCCTGCTCGGGGGTTCCGTACCGTCTTCGGCGTGGCACGCGCCGACGCTCCACGCCGGAGGGTGGTGGTCACCGGTGTCGGCGCCGTGAGTCCACTCGGGACAGGGACTTCCAAGAACTGGCAGTCCGTGCTCGAGGGTCGCTCCGGCGTCACGCGGATCGACCGTTTCCCTTGCGACGACTTTCCGGTCCGAATTGCGGGCCAGGTGCGCGACTTCGTCGCCGAGGACTTCGTTGACCGCAAGGACGTGAAGAAGATGGACGTCTTCATCCTCTACGCGCTCGCCGCGGCGGAGATGGCGATCTCCGAATCCGGGTTTCGGGTCGACGAATCCACGGCGGCCCGGGCGGGCTGCATCGTCGGCGTCGGCCTGGGGGGCATCCTCTCGATCGAGGATACCCACAAGACTTTCCTCTCCGAGGGCCTGCGCCGCGTCTCGCCCTTCTTCGTTCCCAAGATCATCGGCAACCTCGCGCCGGGGCAGATCTCGATCCGGCACGGGTTCCGGGGCATCAACTACGCTCCCGCGAGTGCCTGCTCCTCGGGCGCCCACGGCATCGGGGAGGCTTTCCGGCTGATCCGCGACGGATACCTCGACGCGGCGCTCGGCGGCGGCGCGGAAGCCGGCGTGGCGCCGCTCGGCATCGGCGGGTTCGCCGCGATGCGAGCGCTCTCGACCCGCAACGACGAACCTGAGCGGGCGAGTCGCCCCTTCGATCTCGGACGCGACGGCTTCGTGCTCGGCGAGGGTGCTGGAATCATGATGCTCGAGGAGCGGGAATCTGCGCTGGCGAGGGGGGCGACTCCGATCGCGGAGATCGTCGGTTACGGCGCAAACGCCGACGCATTCCACATCACGCAGCCGACGCCGGAGGGCCGCGGCGCGGCGGACTGCATGCGGCTCGCGCTCGAGGACGCCGGGCTCGCTCCCGAGACGGTCGGTTACGTGAACGCCCACGGCACCTCGACCGAGGCGAACGATGCGAACGAGACCGCCGCGATCAAGGCGGTGTTCGGTGAGCACGCATGGCGCCTGGCGGTCAGCTCGACGAAGTCGATGACCGGTCACCTGCTCGGTGCGGCCGGTGGGCTCGAGGCCGTGTACACGGCGCTCGCCCTGCGCGACCAGGTTCTGCCGCCCACGATCAACTACGAGGAACCCGATCCGCTCTGCGATCTCGATTACGTTCCGAACACGGCGCGCCCTGCGGGTTTCGACGTGGCGATCACGAACTCCTTCGGCTTCGGTGGCACCAACGTGTGCCTCGTCCTCCGCCGAGCCGACGGTGACTCGGGTGCCGCATGACCTTCGACGAGCTGGTTTCCCGGCGTCTGGTTTTCACGGTCGGCAAGGGAGGGGTGGGGCGGACCACCGTCTCGATGGCCATCGGGCTCGAAGCGGCGCGACGCGGCAAGCGCGTCCTCATGGTCGAACTCGAAGGGGCCCGCGGCCTCGAGTCCGCGATCGCCGAGCAGCGCAAGGCGCGTCCGACGGCGCCTGAGCTGAAGCGGATCGGCTATATCGAGGTCGAGGGGAAGCGCGCCCTCGAGGAGTACCTGGGCCTCGTCATCCCGGTGCGACGGCTGCTGAAGACGATCTTCTCGAGCAACGTCTACCAGTACTTCGTCGCGGCGGCGCCGGGCCTGAAGGAACTGATGACGGTGGGCAAGATCTGGTACGAGGTCGAGCGCAGCGATGCGACCGCGCCCGACCTGGTCGTCGTCGACGGCCCCGCGACCGGACACAGCCTGCAGTACCTCCGCATGCCGAAGGCGGCAGCCGAGGCGTTCCCCGTGGGGCTCGTTCACCGCGAGGCGGTCCGCGTGTTCTCGCTCTTGCAGGACGCGAAGTCGACCGCCGTCGCGATCGTGACGACGCCCGAGGAGATGCCGGTGAACGAAACTGGCGAGATCTACCGGGGTCTCGGCGAACTCGGCTTGCCGCGGGGTCTGCTCGTGGTGAACCGAATCCACGAGGCCCCGCTCGAACCCGGTGAAATCGAGGATCTGGTCCGCGCGGCCGGTAAGCCGGCACCGACGAAGGGAGCCGACGAGGAACTTTTTGCCGAGGCGGTTCGGGTGGCCGACGGCGAGGCGGGATGGGCCCGCTTGAACCTCGACAACGTGGCGCGCCTCGCCGTGGACGTGCCGATCCCGACCGTGCTCCTGCCCTACGTCTTCGCCGAGGAATTCGGCGGCTCGCACGTCGACGGGCTCTCCCGCCGGCTAGCGGCGCAGCTCGACGCGACGCCCGGGGGGGGCGCGTCATGAGCGAAGATCCAGCGCGGCGCCTCGCCGAACTCGTGCGATCGCACCGCATCCTGGTGTGCGCCGGCTCGGGGGGCGTCGGCAAGACGACGACCGCCGCCTCGCTCGCGCTCTGGGGCGCCATGCAGGGTCGGCACGCGATCGTCCTCACGATCGATCCTGCGCGTCGGCTCGCCGACTCGCTCGGGGTCGGTCCGATCGGCAACACCCCGGTTCGGGTCTCCCCGGAAACCTTCGAGCGGGCGGGCATCGCGGTCCCTGGAACTTTGAACGCGATGATGCTCGACCAGAAGGGGAGCTGGGACGAACTCGTCGAGCGCCATGCACCGACGCCCGAGGCGCGAGAGCGTATCCTCGAGAACCGCTTCTACAAGCAGCTCTCGCAGAGCTTCGCCGGCTCCCAGGAGTACATGGCGGTCGAGCAGCTCGGGGAGCTCGACTCGAGCGGCAAGTACGACCTGATCGTCATCGACACGCCACCCACGCAGCATGCGCTCGATTTCCTCGAGGCTCCCGATCGCCTCCTCGATTTCCTCGACCGCAAGATCGTCCGCTGGTTCGTCCGACCCTCGATGTCGGCCGGTTGGTCCGCCTTCCAGACGATGAACAAGACGGTCGGCTTCATCCTTCGCAAGATCGAGGAAGTGACCGGTGTCGGCACCTTCGCCGAGGTGAGCGACTTCTTCGAGTCGATGAGCTCGCTCTTCGACGGCTTCGAGGCGCGAGTCGCGCGCGTGACCGAGCTGCTGCGCGACCACGGCACGGCCTTCCTGCTCGTGGCGGGGCCCGACGAGCAGGTGCTCGACCAGGTCGAGTACCTCGCCGAGCAGATGTCGTCCCGACGGATGCCGCTGCGCGGCGTCGTCATGAACCGCATCCACCCGCTCTTTCAGGGCACCGGGGTCCAGGGCGTTTCGCCCGAGGCAATCGCGACCCGGCTCGCCGGGCCCGCTGAGCGGGCACTCGGTGTGAAGCCGCCGGGGGAGATGTTGGCGCGACTCGCGCGCAACTTCTGCGCCTACCAGGAGCGCGCCCACGGCGACGCACTGCGGATCGAGGGCTTCGTGCAGGGGCTGCCGGCCGGCATTCCGTTCGTGCAGGTACCGAACCTGCCTCGCGACATTCACGATCTCGCGGGGCTCGCGGCGCTGCACCCCTTTCTGCTCGGCGGCACGGACGGAGCGCAGGCGGGGCGCGAGACGGGCCCGGGCTGAACGTCGGCTTCAGCCCGCGGCCGCGGGCTTCACCTTGTGGTCGAGCCAGTTGCGCACCTCGAGTGTGCGGAGCGCGGGGTCGAGCAGGTCGTCTCCGGCGTCGAGGTGATCGCGCAGGGCGGGCCTGGACGGGTCGAGGTGAAGCTCCTCGAGGTTGCGGAGGTGAGCCGAGAGCGCCGCCTGGTCGGCGAAGCTGCCCTGGCGCAGCAACTGTGGTCCCCGCAGGATGCCGAGGCACGCTACGTCATGCAGCGTGTATTCCGGGTGGTACTGGACGGCCCAGAAGCTGCCGCGTCCGAGGGTGACCTCCACCGCCTGGACCGGCGAATGTTCGTTGCCCGCGAGCAGCGTGGTCGATGGTCCGAGAGCGATCGCGTGGTCCTCGTGACTGGTCAGAGCATCGAACCGCGCGGACTTGCCGGCGAACATCGGGTGCACGCGGCCGGCGGGCTCGAGTCGCACGCCGCGCGCGATGCCGAACTCGCGTCCGCGTGGATGGGCGGCACAAGTGCCGCCACCCACGGTCACGGCCACGTGCAGTCCCCAGCAACTGCCGAAGGAAGGAATGCCGGTTTCGAGCGCGGCACGCGCGATCTCGACGTGGCGGCGGACCTCGGGAGTCGCGCGGTGGATGGTCAGGTTCGATCCGGTCCAGACGATCCCGTGTCGACCGGCGAGGGCTGGCGTCGTCGCGTCAGTGTTCGATCCGAGGGGGAAGACCTCGACCTCGGCACCGGGTTCGAGGTCCCGCAGGAGGCGGCGGTACAGGTCGCCGGCGAGGGTGCCGCCCGCGCCGCGAAGCGCATCTCGGCCGGCCTCGTCGTAGGCGTCGAGGACCAGCAGGCGAAGCATCATCGCGGTCGATCGCCGGCGATGGTGACCCGCTCCATGCGGCGATGCGCCGGAAAGTAGTCGTTCACCGGGCGGTGGAGCGTGGAGCGATTGTCCCAGAACGCGATTGAGTCGGGGGACCAGCGGAAGCGGCAGGCGAACTCCGGGGTCTCTGCATGATCGAAGAGGAAGCGGAGCAGGGCGTCGCTTTCGGATTCCCGCAGGCCCTCGACGTGCGTCGTGAAGAGGCGGTTCACGAAGAGGCTGCGGCGTCCACTGCGGGGGTGGGTGCGGACCACCGGGTGGCGCACTGGCGGGTTCTCGCGCACGGCCTCGCCGAGCCGCTCCCAGCCACCCGGCTCGGCGAGGCTGTGCCGGAAACCGTGTGCAAACGAATGCCAGGCGTAAAGGCCGTCGAGCATGCGTTGCATCCGCCCGGACAGCGCATCCCAGGCCGCCGATAGGCTCGCGAACATGGTGTCACCGCCTCGCTCGGGCTGGATACGCACACGCAGGATCGATCCCAGGGGCGGCTCCATCAGCCAGGTCATGTCGGTGTGCCAGGTGTCGATCTTGGTCGGGTTCTCGGCCGTGCTCTCGAGGATGTTGATCTCCGGGTAGCCGTCGATGTGCGGGTACGCGGGGTGGCCCACGGGTTCGCCGAAGCGGCGGGCGAAGTCGCTGTGATGCCCCGGGCCGATCGGCTGGTCGCGGAAGAACAGCACCTGGTGCTCGACAAGTGCGTGCTCGAGGGTGGTGAACTCGACGGCGGAAAGCGGCTTTCGAAGGTCGAGGCCGGTCACCTCGGTCCCGATCGCTCCCGCCGTGGGATGGAACTCGATCGTCGCCGCTGACATCCGGGTTCTCCTCAGATGGACCAGTCGAGAGTGTCGAACGAGCCGCAGGCGCAGCGGTCGCTCCACTCGCCGCTGGCCCGCCCGCAATTCGTGCAGACGAAGCCGAACGGCCGGTGTGATCCCGTCGCGGCGCTGCGGAAGAGAGTCGCCGCGTCGGCTTCGCGACCGCGCGCAAGCGCGATTTCCGCAGCGACCAGGTCGCGCTCCGGCGTGGCATCGAGTCCCTCGGCGACGAGTCGGGAGGACTCCGCCTCCAGGTCGCGCAGGGCTGCCTCGGCGGCCTCGACCTTCCCCGCAGCGACGAGAGTCCGCGCGAGGGCTAGGCGCGGCGCAGGCAAGTGGTTTCCGGAGCAGGCGTCGCGCAGCGCGGGGAGTGCTCGCTCGGCCTGGCCCGCGCCCTCGAGCAGCCGGCGGTAGCGCTCGAGCAGGATGCCGCGCGGGCGCCGGCGAATCGCGTCGCGCAGCGCACGCTCGGCCGCGCGATCGTCCCGGGTCCGCTCGGCGGCCGCGGCGAGCGCGACCGCCGCGGCCGCGAAATCCGGATCTTCGGCGAGGACCCGCCGCATCGCGTCCGCGGCCGCCGGCGTCTCGCCGAGCGCGGCTGCGGCGCGGTAGCGCAGGGCCACCAGGTCGCGCCGCGCCACTTCGCGGCGTGGCGGATCGCGCTCGGCGGCGAGCCGGCGAGTGGCGGCATCGACCGCCTCGGCAAGTCGTCCTTCGGCAGCGAGCGCAGACGCGAACTCCGCGAACAGGCGCGGGCTGTTCGCGGCGACGCCGGTCGCTTCGCGCAGCGCGTCGGCTGCGGCGCCCGGGTTGCCGCGATCGAGCGCGAGGCGCGCGGTCTCCGAGAGCAGGCGGGGTTCCGGGCCGACGCGCGCCCGGGCGACGTCGAGGGCGCGTCGGGCGCTGTCGCTCTCCCCGCGGGCCCGGTGCACTTCCGCGAGCGCCAGTGCCGCGTCACAGTCCTCCGGCCGGCTCTCGGCAGCCTTGGCGAGCAGGCGCGAGGCGGCATCGAGCTCGCCGGACCACAGGAGCTTGCGTCCGTCGTCGCGCCAGCGCTCCGCGTTGCCGCGCTGTCGTTCGACGCGGCGCCCACGGAGTTCCCGCACCCCGCTCACCCCGGCCCGCAGCATGCTGCCGAGCAGCACGAGTGCCGCTCCGATCGAGAATGCCGCGAGGAGGTGCAGGGCGAGCGGCAGTTCGAGTTGCCGGTCAGCTCCGATGTGCAGCGCGACGGCGTGGCCGTTGTGGTGGTAGAGGTAGGCAACGGCCGAACCTGCGAGGGCCACGAGGAGGGCGATTCCGATGCGTTGCAGCAACGTTCCTACCTTGCTGCTTCCTGCACGCTCCCGTCGGACGCCTTCGTTTCCGCCATCTCCACCCGTGGCGCCTTCGACCAAAGCCTCTCGAGGTCGTAGAATTCTCGCACCGGCCCGAAGAACACATGGACGACGATGTCGCCGTAATCGAGCAGGACCCATTGGCCGTGACTTAGCCCCTCGACCCAGAGCGGGCGTCGGCCCCGTGCTCGGCCCGCGGTCTCCACCGCTTCGGCGATCGCGCGGACCTGCGTGTCGGAACGGCCCGAGGCGATCACGAACCAGTCGGCGAGCGAGGTGAGTACGCGCACGTCTAGGAGCAGGACGTCAGTCGCCTTCTTCTCGAGCGCAGCCTCGGCGCAGGCCTCGGCCAGCGCGCGAATGCGATCAAGTGCTTCTTTCCGCTCGGCGCTCACGCTCGTCTCAGGTCCGGTAGAGTCCGTGCGCCGCAATGTGGTCCACGACCGCCCGATCGGTGAGGAAGCGGATCGATCGCCCATGCCGCACGAGTTCGCGCAGGCGCGTGGACGATATGTCGAGCGCCGCGAGGGGGTGAAAGTCGAGGCGTCGACCGCTGCGATGTCGATGACACGCTTGCGCCTCGTCGTACCAGAAGGCTTCGCGCACGGCAATCGGTAGATCGAGTGCCGGCAGGGCTTCGGGCCCCGAGGCGACCTGGCACGGGGGGCGGGACGTCACCGCGAGGTCGCAGGAGGAGAGGAGATCCGACCAGCGCTGCCAGCCGTGGATCTCGCGAAACGCGTCGAGTCCGAGGATGAGCGTGAAGTCGGTGTCCGGGTGGCGCCGGGCGAGTTCGGAGACGGTGTCGACCGTGAAGGAAGGGCCGGGGCGTTCGAGTTCGACGGCACAGGGACGGAGGTTCTCGGCCCCCGCAAGTGCCAGGTCGAGCATGTGGAGCCGGTCCTCGACCGGGCTCGTGCCCGCCTTCACCTTGAAGGGCGACACGCGCGCGAGAACCATCCAGACCTCATCGAGCGCCGCCCGTTCGCGCACCTCCTCCGCGGCGCGCAGGTGGCCGAAGTGGACCGGGTCGAAGCTGCCGCCCTGGAGCCCGACGCGTCGCCTGACCACCGGATTCAGCGCACCTGTCCGTCGCCCTGGACGACGTACTTCGTCGTCGTGAGCTCGCGGACACCGAGAGGCCCGCGCGCGTGCAGGCGGTTGGTCGAGATGCCGATCTCCGCACCGAAACCGAACTCGCTGCCGTCGGTGAAGCGCGTCGAGGCGTTGACGAAGACGGCCGCGGAGTCGACTTCGCGCACGAAGCGGCGCGCCGCCGCGCGGTCCTCGGTGACGATCGCGTCGGCGAGGCCGGTCGAGTGGCGGGCGACGTGGGCGAGCGCTTCGTCGAGCCCGTCGACGACCCGCACGGCCAGGATCAGGTCGAGGTACTCGGCGTCCCAGTCCGCCTCGACGGCCGGCCGGGCGTCGGGGACGAGGGCGAGGGTCCGCGGGCAGCCGCGCAACTCGACGCCGCCGGCGCGCATCTCCGCCGCGACGCGGGGCAGGAAGACCGCGGCGATCTCGGCATCGACCAGCAGCGTCTCCATCGCGTTACACACGCCGGGCCGGGAGGTCTTGGCGTTCAGCGCGATCGCGATCGCCTGATCCTGCTTCGCCGCGCGGTCGACGAAGACGTGGCAGACGCCCTCGAAGTGCTGGATCACCGGGACGCGCGCCGACTCGTGGATGGCGTGGAGGAGGCTCGGGCCACCGCGGGGAATGATGACGTCGATCGCGCCCTGGGCGCCGAGCATCCGGGTCACTACGGCGCGGTCGGTCGTACGGACGAGCTGGATCGCGGCCGCGGGCAGCCCGGCCTCGACGAGCGCCGGCAGGCAGAGGTCGGCGATCGCGGTGTTCGTCGCGATGGCCTCGGAGCCGCCGCGCAACAGGACGGCGTTGCCCGCCTTCAGGCAGAGCGCCGCGGCATCGGCGGTGACGTTGGGTCGGGACTCGTAGATGACACCGATCACGCCAAGGGGAACCCGGACCTGTGCGATCTCGAGTCCGTTGGGTCGGCGGAACGTGGTCACGGTCTCGCCGACCGGATCGGGCAGTCCGGCGACGATCTCGACGCCTGCCGCCATCGCCTCGATACGCTCGGGCGTGAGCGTCAGCCGGTCGCGGAATGCTGCGGCGACGTCTCCGGCGCCGTCGAGGTCGCGGCGATTCGCCTCGAGCAGGGCGGCCCGGCCCTCGCGCAGCCCGCGGGCGAAGCCGAGCAGCGCACGATCCTTCCGCGCCGTCGACGCGGTCCGCAAGGCGGGCAGGGCGGCGCGTGCCGCTCGGGTCAGTTCCTCGACGATCGTCCGGTCGTCCGCCTGCATCGCCTGCGCTCCTTTGCGGGATCGTGCCGGGCGGCCGGGTCGCCGCACCGACTCGTTCAAGACGCCTTCGGAGACGGGCTCTCGCGCCGCTCCACGCTCGCCGTCACCACGAGGTCGTTGCGGTGTACCACGGCGTCGCCCATCTGGAAGCCCAGGATGCGCTCGACCTCGTTGCTCCTACGGCCGGCGATCCGGGCCACCTCGGACGCGCCGTAACTCGCGAGCCCGCGGGCAAACTCCACGCCGTCGGGACCGACCATTCTCACGCAGTCGCCGGGTTCGAAGCGGCCGGAGACGGCCGCGATCCCCGAGGGCAGCAGGCTCCGCCCCTGCGCCGCGACGGCGTTGCGGGCGCCCTCGTCGCAGTGCACCTCGCCCGCCGGCTTGAGGGTGTGGGCGATCCAGTGCTTGCGTCGCGCGAGGCTGTCGGCGAGCGGGAGGAACAGGGTTCCGACGTCGCCGTCGGGATCGAGGACGCGAGCGAGCGTCCCGGCTTCGCGACCGTCGGCGACGATCGTGGCGATGCCCGCCTCGGCCGCCTTGTGGGCGGCGAGGAGCTTGGAGCGCATGCCGCCTGTTCCGAGGTCGCTCCCGCCCGAAGCGAGGGTGAGCAAAGCGTCGTCGACCCGCGCGACGACCGGGATGCGCCGCGCGCCGGGTTCATTCTTGGGATTGGCATCGAAGAGCCCGCCGACGTCGCTCAGAATGACGAGCAGGTCGGCCGCGACCAGGTTGGCGACCATCGCCGAGAGGTTGTCGTTGTCGCCGAACTTCAGTTCGTCGACGGCCACCGTGTCGTTCTCGTTCACGATAGGCAGGATGCGGCTCGAGTGCAGGCTCGCGACCGCGTGCTCGGCGTTCAGCCAGCGCCGGCGGTCGGCGAGGTCGGAGGCGTCGAGCAGGATCTGGGCGATGGTCACGCCGTGGCGGGCGAACCTGTGCTGGTACTCGGACATAAGCAGGATCTGGCCGACGGCCGCGGTCGCCTGTCGCTCGGGGATCGAGCGGGGCACGCCGATCCCGAGGATCGAGCGTCCGGCGGCGATCGCGCCGGAGGTGACCACGGTCACCGCGAGCCCCGTCCCGTGCAGCGCGGCGATCTCGGTCGAGAGCCGTTCGAGTTGGTCGGGGTCGAGACCTCGTTCGTCGGCGAGGACCGCGGATCCGATCTTGACGACCACCCGCCGCACGCGGCCGACGATGGCTGGCTTGTGGTCCGACTGCCGAAGGCCTTCAGCCATCGGCGACTCCGGTATCATCGAGCGGGGCGGCCGTCGCAGCGGCTTCCTCCGCGTCGCGGCGCGTCGCGGCGAGCGCACGGGACGTGCGTACGACCAGGTCGGCCACGCCCTTGCCCGTGGCGGCGGAGATTCCGAGGAGGTCGATCCCGCGCTGGGTGAGGGCGTCGCGGGCGAGGGCGAAGCGCTCGCGGCCTTCCACCAGGTCGACCTTGTTGCCGGCGACGACCTGTGGCTTCGCGGCGAGCGCAGGATCGGCGAGTGCGAGTTCGCGCTGGATCACGTCGAAGTCGGCGACGGGGTCGCGACCGGAGTCGGGAGAGAGATCGAGAAGGTGCACGAGGACACTCGTGCGTGCGAGGTGGCGCAGGAAGCGCGTGCCTAGCCCGGCTCCCTGGTGCGCGCCCGCGATCAGACCGGGGATGTCGGCGATGACGAAGGTCGCGCCTTCGTCGACGCGGACGACCCCGAGTTGCGGAACGAGCGTCGTGAAGGGGTAGTCGGCGATGCGTGGGCGCGCCGCCGAGATCCGCGCGATGAGCGATGACTTCCCGGCATTGGGAAAGCCGACGACGCCGACGTCGGCGAGCAGGCGCAGTTCGAGGCGCAGCGTCCGCTCCGCACCGGCCTCGCCGGGGTCGGCGCGCCTCGGTGCGCGATGGGTCGACGTCGCGAAGTGCATGTTGCCGCGGCCGCCGCGCCCGCCGTGGGCGGCGACGACGGAGTCGCCCTCGCGCCGCAGGTCGGCGAGGACCTCGCCGGTGGCGGCCTCCGTGACGATCGTACCGACCGGGACCGCAATCTCGAGGTTTTCGCCGCCACGGCCGTACTGTTCCTTGCCGCGGCCGTGCTCGCCGCGCTGCGCCGCAAGTCGCGGACGGTAGCGCAGTTCGAGGAGCGTGTTCAGGCCACGGTCGGCGCGCAGGACCACGTCACCGCCGCGTCCGCCGTCACCGCCCGAGGGGCCCCCGCGCGGAACATACTTCTCCCGCCGGAAGGCAACACAGCCCCTGCCGCCAGCCCCGCCGATGGCGAGGATCTCGACCTCGTCGATGAATCTCATACTCCCGGACCGTCCCGCGCCCGCACCGGGGCTCTCCGGTGACCGTGGGGCGGGCTCCGGAAGTGGACCCGCCTCAGGCCGTGGTGGTCGGCACCTCGGTTGCGACCGTGGGGACGATCTTCACCCGCTTGCGGTCCTTGCCCATGCGATCGTAGCTCACGATACCGTCGACCATGGCGAAGAGCGTGTAGTCGCGACCCATGCCGACGTTGGCACCCGGGTGGATACGCGTCCCGAGCTGGCGCACGAGGATGCCGCCGGCGCGGACCTTCTGGCCGGCGAAGATCTTGATGCCGCGCCGCTGGCCTGCGCTGTCGCGGCCGTTCCTGGTGCTGCCCTGTCCCTTCTTGTGAGCCATGGGTGCTTCCTCAGCCGACCGAGACCACTTGGATCGTGGTCACCGCCTGGCGATGGCCCGCCCGACGGCGGTAGTTCTTGCGGCGCTTTTTCTTGTAGACGATGATTTTCTTCGCACGGCCCTGGCCGACGATCTTCGCATCGACCGCGGCCCCGGCGACGAGAGGCGATCCGACCACGAGACCGGTGTCGGTAGAACGAAGCAGGACCTGATCGAAGCGGACGTCGGTTCCGACGTCGCCCGAAAGGGACTCGACGCGAATGACGTCCCCGGGCTCGACCCGATATTGCTTACCCCCGGTGCGTATGACGGCGTACGGCATGGCTTCTTCCCTTGGCAAGTCGAAACTCCTTGGGTACCGAACGGGTGTGGTCGAGTCAAACCCGTCAGGGCCCCGGGTCGTCGTGCTCTCCCGGGCCGACTGCTGCCTCTGCGACGAGGCCCTCGCCGCGGTCG
>CAMBZJ010000001.1 GCA_945872365.1 Klebsiella pneumoniae | reverse complement strand
CTTCGTCGCGCGGCAGCGAACCCGGGGACCGCGGCCCCCCTCGCCTGATCCGGGTGAACCGGGAGATCGTCCGCGCGCTCGCCCAGCGAGTCCAGCTTGCGTCGCCGCAGGCTCCCGCGCGCCGGGTTCTCTCGTCGGACTAGCGGGAGGCGTTGCGGACCGCTCGAGCGAAATAGCTCGAAGATGCGGAATCCCAGATCGCCGAGCCGTCGTAGAACCCGAGCAGCGGCACGAGAATTCCGTCCGGAACGCCGTAGTCGATATAGCTGGAGACCAGGTGCCGTCGGCTGCCGTGGGGCCGAACACGGGATGAATGCAGGGGCGCAGGATGCATCCCTCCTGGACGATGGAGGGGAGTTCCTGGCTGGTCGGGATGCGCCAGTCGCAATGCCCGGCGAAGCACGCCTGGCCTTTGCCGCCGTTCAAGCCGGGGAGGAACTCGGTGAAGAGCAGGTCCTCACGACCATGCTGCCGCCACTCTAGCTTGACAGAGCTTGACGCAATTGACCCACACGAATCCCCGAGAATCCAACACTTATAGCGACACCATCTCCCTGAAGGATTCGGGTTTCAGGCTACCCGTCATCGCGCGGTGACAAAACGAAGCTCGTAAAGTGCCTCGCCAGAGGCGTTGCGAATGGTCTGGCCGGGCGAGGTCTGCACCAAGAACTCCCGCTCGAGCGTCAGGTACGCCGAGCGGGCATTGTGCATGAACGTCCGCGTTGGCGAGTGCAAGACCATGAAAGCAGTTCGTCGCGCGAATACGCGGTTAAAGAGATCGGTTTTCTCCGCCACCGTGAGCCCCTCTTCCTTGTTCAGTGGCGCCCAAAGGTCGATATACCGAAGTCGGTCCTCGGCGGGAGCGAGGGACAAGAGCTGCGTGTGCAAGCCCCAGTCGGCCGATACGATGACATCGTTCTCCTTGCTGTGGACAATTGCGGAGAGTTTGAAAATAGCGGGATCAGTCCAAGCTGCGAATGAGGTTGGCTCCTGAACTCGGCGGAGGTAGGCCGCGATCGAGCCGGTCTGGGATGCGATCAGCCCCGCCATGAGCACGAGAGTGATAGTCATGCAGAGACGCCGGTACGCTCCGGCACGATCGAGGCCAAAGGCGACGACGGCAAACAGTGCGAAAACATGCAGCGGAAATAGCATCATCGCATGATGAGGGCCGGTGGCTTGAGGCGTGGCGACCATGAGCACGAGTACTGCAAGGAAGAGTGCGGCGAAGAAGCCAGCCATCTGTGCGTAACTCCCGAGGACCGGATCGCGCTCCGGCACAGCACCGATGGCGAAACCTGGCAGCAGAGCGAGGAGCCCTACAGCCAAGAACAAGCTCGTGAAGACGCGATTAGGCGGCGGAACGGCTAGTAGCACGGCCCACAGCCCAGTCCCATCGAGCGAGGAAATCGCGAGGTGCCAGACGGTCAACATGCGTCCAAATGAAAGACCGCCGTCGTGCCTCTGCGGCGTGGCGCCCCGCAGCAGCGGAATGATCACGGAGACGGAGACGACGGTCGAGAAGACTGCGGCAAAGGTCACGGCAAGCCAGCCGATGAGACCGCTGCGCAGCAGTGCCATCTGGACAGCCCGGGGAAAAACTACGATGGCCGAAACAATCAGCGCAAGCGAAAACCAGACAAAGTTTAACTTATCAAACGTGCCGAGGGCCAGCGCGAGCATTAGTCCCCAGAGCCGCCAGCCGGACGGGCGTTGGATCCAAGCAAAGAAAGCGACCATCGTTGCGGCCTTGAAGAAGATCATCAGATCGACCGGTCCGAAATCGAAGCGGCTCGAGAAGAAGAAGGCTGGATCCGTCGCAAGCACCCCAAGCAGGAGGAGGGCGAGTCTTCGCCCGAACAGAGTTTCGGCTAGGCGTGAGTACAAATAGAGGGATGCTCCGCAGATAAGGAGCGACGGAACACGCATCGTGGCCGTGGAGACCCCAAAGAGCGCGAATATCGGCGCGTGCAGCCAGGACTTGAGCGCCCCGATGTAGGGCATCACCATCACCGGAACGCCAAATAGGCGCCGATGAACGAATGCGTCGCCGATGCCGCCCAAGGCGGCATTCACGAACAGGACCTCGTCATATTGCAGTCCCGCGACGTCGATATGCCTCACGGCGATCGCGAGGAACGACGCTATTACGAGTGCCCGAAGCGTGCCGAAAAGTACCGTTGGCACAGACTGTAAGCCTGCGATCCGCTGGTGCTGCTGCGGTCGTGCCATAGTTGTTCCCCCGGGAGGCTCGGCACTGGATCGATCAGGGCGGACCGGCTGGCGACGAGGCCTTGTCGAACACCCGCGGCACCGTGACGACGTCGTCGTGTCGCTTCAGGTAATCCGAGACTGACAGAGGGTCGCTCGGGCAACCCTCAGCTGCGAGGAAGACGAGCTCTAGTGGCCCATTCAATATGTCGTCCGCGATGCCCCGACGATGCGACTGATTCGTTACTGCAAACCAGTCCATTGGACTGGGCTCGTTGCCCAAGACGAACGAGCTTCTTGGGGGAATGGGCGGCGGCGGGTCCTCGGGCACAAGGTCACCTCTGCGCGAACCGTATCCGATTGCGCCGGCTGCGACCGTCGACGGCAGACACCGCACGACGGCCTGAAGCGGTAACGGGGGAGCGGCGACGAGTGGGTGTAACCTTCGCTCCGAGTACCGACCGAAAGCCTTCATGTACGCTAGTGACGGTTCGACGAGAGAACTCTGTCGAGGCGTAGCACAAGTTTGAGGTGCCGGCCGTCGTACCGCTCGTGCGTGAATCAACGTGCAACGGTGGTCGCTGTGCTTGGGGAAGCGAATGATCCCGCGGAGGGCCGCCATGGACGGAATCCGCCTCGGTCCCGCGCGGCCCCGCCGCCGCCCCCACCCCCACCCCCGAGCCGTACGATCAGCACCTTCCGGATCGAGCCGACTCCCCCGCGCCGACCTGCCATTCCTCCCTCCGCCGGCTAACCCCACCCCATGGCCAACCCGATGCTCGTCACGCCTCTGCGTACCGCCCGCACCCTGACGCTCGCGCTCGAGGGGCGCCTCGACATCACCTCGGCCCCCGTCCTCGGGCGCGCACTCGTCCTCGACGACACCGACACGCTCGTCCTCGACCTCGCCGGGTGCGACTACGTGTCGAGCGCAGGCCTGCGCGAGATCCTCACCGCCTACAAGCGCATGGCGGGCGCCGGTGGCGAGATGCGGGTCGTGAACGTCTGCCGCGACGTGCAGCACGTGCTGGAGATCACCGGGCTCTCGAGCATGCTGCAGGTGCGCCCGAAGCTGCGCGAGATCTCGCTCGATGGCCTGGAGTTCCTCTCGGCGGGCGTCTGCGGCGAGTGCTTCCGGCTCGACCGGGAGACGATCGTCAAGGTCTACAAGGACGGGATCGACCCCGGTATCGCCGAGCAGGAGAAGCGCTTCGCGAAGGCCGCCTTCGTGCTGGGCATCCCCACCGCCATCTCCTACGACGTCGTCGCCTGCGGGAGTCGCACCGGCGTCGTCTACGAGATGCTCGACGCGGAACTCTTCAGTCGCGTGATCGCGCGCGCGCCCGACCACCTCGAACCCCATGCCCGCACCCTCGCCGAGGTCCTGCGCGCGATCCACGAGACGAAGGGCGATCCGGCGGTCTTCCCCGACCTGAAGGCGCGCTTCCGCGAGTACGTCGCGCAGATGGACTTCTTCCTGCCGGCCGAGGACGTGGCCCTTTTGCAGGCACGCCTGGAGGCTCTTCCCGACGCCGACACCTGCGTCCACTTCGACCTGCACACGAGCAACATCATGATCCGCGACGGCGAGCCCGTCATCATCGACATGGGCGACCTTTCGATCGGTAGCCCCCTGTTCGACGTCGGGCTGCTCTGCACGATCTACGGGCTCCCCGAGTTCGGCGTCTGCGAGATGGCGACGAAACTGCCCGACCCGCTCGGCGTGCGACTTCTCGCCCGCACCCTCGACCTCTACTTCGCCGGGCGCCCGCCCGCGGAGCGCGAACTCTTCGAGCGCAACCGCTGGTTCCTCGCGTCGCTGCGGCTGATCTACTCGATCACGTTCCTGCCCGCGATGCGCGACCGGTTCGTCGTGTGGATCCGCGACGGGCTCATGCCCCGCATCCGGGCCGAGGCCGCGGGCGCGGGCGCCTGAGTCCGGGTTCGCCCGGCGGCCACCGCACGGCGCCGCCCCTCGCGTTTGGTATCGCGGAGGCCGACTCGCCGGGCTCCCGAGCGCGCCCCCTTCACCCCTTCCCGAGGATCAGCCCGCTCGTCGGGCAGCCGGTGCCGGCGGTCACGAGCACATGCTCGACGCCGGGCACCTGGTTGCACGACGTGCCGCGGACCTGGCGCACCGCCTCGGTGATGCCGTTCATGCCGTGGATGTAGGCCTCGCCGAGCAGTCCGCCGCTCGTGTTGATCGGCAGGCGTCCGCCGATCGAGAGGTTCTCGATCGTCGCGAAGTCCTTCGCCTCGCCGCGACCGCAGAAGCCGAGTTCCTCCAGCTGGACGAGCACGAACGGCGTGAAGTGGTCGTAGAGGAACGCGGTCTGGATGTCGCCCGGTCGAAGCCCCGACTGCGCCCACAGGCGGTCGGCGACCACCCGCATCTCCGGCAGGCCGGTGATGTCGGGCCGGTAGTAGCTGGTCATGAGTTCGCCGTCGTCGGCGGCCCCCTGCGCCGCGGCGACGACCAGCGCCGGAACCTGGCGCAGGTCGCGCGCACGTTCGGGGCTCGTCACGACGAGCGCCACGCCGCCGTCGCTCTCCTGGCAGCAGTCGAGCAGGCGCAGCACCGGCTCGACGATCCAGCGCGACTGCTGGTGCTCCTCCAGCGTGATCGGCCGCTGGTAGAACCAGGCGGCGGGGTTGTTCGCCGCGTGCTTGCGGTCGACCACCGAGATGCGGCCGAAGTGCTCGTTGGTGACGCCGTACTCGTGCATGTAGCGCCGCGCCTGAAGCGCCACCCAGCTCGCCGGCGTCAGGAGCCCGTAGGGGCCGTACATGTCGAGGAACGGCGGAAGCGTCGTCATGCCTCCCATCGCCGCGCCGCCGAAACGCATGCCGGAGCGCTCGTTGAAAGCGCGGTAGCAGACGACGACATCGGCGACGCCGGTCGCGACCGCCATCGCCGCCTGCATGACCACTCCGCAGGCCGCGCCACCCCCGTACGGAATCCGCGTGAAGAGGTTCAGCGCCGGGATGCCGAGGTTGCGACCGACGTCGATCTCGTCGCTCGAGTCCATGGTGAAGGTGACCAGGCCGTCGACGTCCTGCGGTCGCAGGCCGGCGTCGTCGAGGGCGGCCCGGGTCGCCTCGCAGGCGAGTTGCAGCTCGCTACGGCCCGAGGCCTTGGAGAACTCGGTCTGGCCGATCCCGACGATCGCGGCCCGGTTGCGCAGCGATCGCTCGAAGGAGCCGTTCGGCGTCGCCGCGCTCATGCAACCCCCTTTGCGATCGGCAGGCCGACCACCGCGGTGCCCGAGACGTGGTCGCCCTGGTCGTTGGCCGCGCGGAAGCCGATCTCGACCAGGCCCTCGCCTTCGACGACCGACTTCGCGGTGACCGTCCCGGTGTACTCGAGCTTCGAGCCAGCGTAGGCCGGGACGCCGAGGCGGATCGCGATCCTGCGCACCATCGCCTCCGGCCCCGCCCAGTCCGTCAGGAAGCGGCTGCAGAGTCCGTTGTCGGTCAGAATGTTCAGGAAGATGTTCGGCGAGCCCTGTGAGTTCGCGTAGTCCCGGTCGTGGTGCACGGGCATGAAGTCGCGCGTCGCGGCCGCGCCTGCGACCACGACGGTCGCCGTCACGTCGATCCGCATCGGAGTGATCGGGTCGCCGACCCGGACGGAGTTCCAGTCGAGGGTGTCGTTCTTCATGCGATTCTCCGCGGGCGAAACAGGGGCAGTGCCACCCCGTTGTCGAACTTCCGGATGAAGGCCTCGACCGGCAGGCCGATCGTCACGTCGTCTGCCTCGATCTCGCAGAGGTTCGACACGATGCGGGTGCCTTCCTCGAGGTCGATCAGGGCGACGACGTAGGTGCCGTCGAACCAGGGCCAGGACGGGTGGCGCGGCAGGACGAAGCTGTGCACGGTGCCGCGGCCCGACGCCTCGATCGTGTCCCATTCGAGCGAGTTGCAGCGCGGGCACATCGGGCGTGGCGGGTGGCGCAGGCCGGCGCAGCCCTTGCAGCGCTGGATGAGCAGCCGGCCCTCGTTCAGGGCGTCCCAGAAGAACTTGGTGTCGGGCGTCGTCGTGGGTGCGAGTCGGTCGCTCATTTGAGGAGAGCCTCCAGGTCGGGTCGGAACTTGAGGATACGGAACATCTGGCGCCCTACGACCTCGTCGCGATCGCCGCGGTAGGTGGTCACCCAGGTGATGAAGTGGCCGGGGCCGAGCCGAGTCTGCTTCTTCTCGGAGACCGACTCGACGATGGTCTCCGAGCACACGGTCTCGCCGAGGTGCAGGTAGCGCAGGATCTCGAACTCCGAGTTCGTCGCCAGCGTGGCGATGAAGCCGGCCTCGTCGAGCGGCGTGAGCGGGTTGAGCGCACCCTCGGTCGGCGAGCCGCCGCGCTCGGCGATCCCGCTGATCTTCGGCGTCGGCATCGACCACGTCTGCAGCATGAGGGGCGGGGCGACGATCCCGCCGAAGCGCGAGGCCGCGGCGAAGGCGGGATCGACGTAGACCGGGTTGTGGTCCTCCATCGCCGCGGCCCAGTGCCGGATCATCGGCTGGTTCACCGGGTCGGGTCCCGTCGCGGGCGGGCCGATCGGCTTGCCGACCTGCGCCAGCATCATGGCGTAGGCCTGTGCGTCGCGTTCGTTCTCGTCGCTCATGTCGGATCCTTTTGTCTCGTCGCGGTCAGAGGCCACGCGGCTGCAGTCGGCGGTCGTCGCGGTGGCCGGCCGTTCAGGCGAGCCCGGAGACCTGCTCCACGGTCTGCGCGAAACCGGTGCGGTCGGCCCACGGGCCGGAGAGACCGAAGGCGGGCATCCGACGCAGGATGGCACGCGGTTTCAGGGCCTGCACGCGCTTTCAGTCGAGTCCGAAGTGCGCGAGGACGTGCGGCGTGAAGCCCGGATGCCGGCGCTGGCGCCACCGTCGCGGTTCCGGTCCTACGAGAGCCGCACCGCGACGTGCCTCGGCGCGACCATGATCGGGTTGTAGATGCCGAGCGCAGTCCACTGCACGGGGCCGAGCTGCTCGATGTGACGCGTGCGACGGAGCAGTTCCTCGAACAGGATCGAGATCTCGAGCCGGGCCAGGTTGGCGCCCAGGCAGTGGTGCGGCCCGCCGCCGCCGAAGGCGAGGTGCTCGTTCGGCGTGCGCGCGACGTCGAAGCGGAAGGGGTCGGCGAAGACCGTCTCGTCGCGGTTGGCGGAGGCGTACCAGAGCGTGACGCGCTGGCCGGCTCCGATCCGGACGCCGCCGACGTCGGTGTCGCGCGTGGCGCGGCGGGCGAAGTAGGAGACCGGCGACGACCAGCGCAGGATCTCCTCGACCGCCCCCGGCATCGCGGCCGGGTCGCGCCGCAGGCGGTCGACCTGCTCCTCGTCGGCGAGCAGGGCGACCAGGCCGAGCGCTACCGCGTTGCGCGTCGTCTCGCTGCCGGCCACGGTGAGCAGCAGGAAGAAGAGGTCGAGTTCGAGTTCGCCGAGCGCGGTGCGGCTCCCGTCGTCGCCTTCGATCTCCACGGTCGAGAGGATCGTCCAGACGTCGTCGCGCGGGTTGCGGCGCTTCTCCTCGCCGAGGCGGCGCGCGTAGTCGAACATCGCGACCTGCTTCGCGACCTGCTCCTCGCGCGAGAGGCCGGCCGCCGGGTCGCTCGCCTGCAGGAATTCGTTGGTGAGCTTGAACAGCCACTCGCGGTCCTCGAAAGGGATCCCGACGATGTCCGCGATCATGTGCATGGGCAGCGGATAGGCGACGTCGGCGACGAAGTCGCAGGTACCCCGCACGAGAGCCTCCTCCACGATCCGGACCGCCCAGGCCCGCGCCTGCTGCTCCAGGTGCCCGACCATGCGCGGCGTGAAGCCGGCGCTGATCAGCCGGCGCTGGCGTGCGTGGTCGCGGCCGTCCATGCTGACGAGCATCGTCCCGCGCATCTCGGGGCGGTCGCTGAGCGACGGCCCGTCGAGCGCACTGAAGGTCTCCGTGTCGCGGTTGGCCGCCTGGACGTCGCGGTGGCGCGAGAGGACCCAGAAGCCGTCGTCGGACCCGGCCCATCCGCCGGGAGCCGCCTGCCACCAGACCGGGGCCTCGCGCCGCAGGCGGGTGAAGACGCCATGCGGAAACCCGTCGCGGCAGACAGCCGGGTCGGTGAGGTCGAGGTCGGCGAGATCGCCGGGTCCCGGCGCGGCGTGCGGGTCTGCCATGGGGTGGGGCTCCTTGCGGCGAAAGACGGGGGGCCCCGCCAGTCTGCCCTAAACTGGAAAGTGGTTCGACATTCCACGTCATCTTCCACCACTCGTGGCCGGGTGGTAGGACGGTGCGACGGATCGACGAGGCCGTCGGCGGTCGGAAAGGCGAAACGAGTGGCATTGACGGTATTCGGCGAGCCGGCAGCGATACGGGGGCGTATCGCCGCCATGCGCATGGTGGCGACGGCAGCGGGTGCGCGGCCGTTCTCCGGTCCGCAGGCGGATCTGGTGCGGGGATTCGCCGCCCTCTCGGGCTGCGCTGGTTGTCTCGGGCTCGGGTCGGGCCTCGATTTCAAGGACCTGGTCGGAGAGGGCGAGCCGTGGCCGGATGCCGAAGCCGGAATCGCGCTCATGCGGCCGTGGCTTCCCGACGAGAAGAGCCGCGATGCGGCCGTGTATGCCGGGATGATGACCGCGCTCTATGCGTACGACCCGGATCCGCAGGGCGTCGCGGTGGCGCGACGGATCGCCCTCGGCCTTGGCGTGGACGATGCGCTCATCGCCGACGTCGAGAGGATCGCCGGCGACAACGCCTCGACGGCCAAAGCCGACGTCTTCCGGCGGATGCTGTCGGGGCGGACCGGCATCGCCGACGCGACCATCGCCGACCAGATGAGGCGAGGGGCGCTCGGCGAACTTTCGCGCGCCGAGTACGTCGAGCGCTTCCATCGTCGGCTCGAAGAGGCGCCCGAGGGTTCGCTCGGGGCGGAGATGTGCCGGTTCTACGCCGACGCGGGCTTCGACGCGCCGGGCAAGCCCGGGGTACCGCTGCCCGCCGAGTTCCTCGGTCCGCACGACGCGCACCATGTCCTCGTCGGCTACGGAACTTCCGCGCAGGGCGAGGTCTACACGGCGGTCTTGAACGCCTTCAATTCGCCCCAGGGAATCTGCTGGCTCACGGTCGCCCTCCTGCAATGGCACCAGGGCGTGAAGATGGGCGTCTTTCCGCCGGTGCATACCCACCTCGATCCGCGGATCACGGCGAATGCGGCCGAGCGCGGATCGCGCATCGCGGTCGATCTCTGCGACCCGCAGTGGGATTGGTTCCCGCTCCTCGGCCGGCCTCTCGACGAGGTCCGCCGGGAACTCGGGATTCCCCCGGGTGGTCTCGTCGGGCCAGGGGTCTCCTGGTCGTCCTGACGCTGGCCGCCGCCGCTAACTCCCGCTTTCGCCCTCGAGAAAGGTGCCGCCCGCGGTGCTGGCAGACGTTGTAGATGGCGAGCAGGGCGCCGAGCAGCAGGAAGCCGGCTCGGTCGCGGATGCGCCTGAAGGGAGGAGTCACGCGGGCGAGGATGATGGGACGCCGGGGAGGGCGGGGTCAAGTGCCGGCCGGCAGGATCGCCTGCAACACCCGGAACACCGGGCTCGACTTGCGGATCGCGCCGAACTCCTCGAAGCCCAGCCGGCGGTACGGCACGGGGGCCGCGATCTGGAGCCGCTGCCGGACCTCGTCGAGCGGCAGCGGCAGCATCGCCTCCCAGTCGACGGCGGGCAGGCAGGCGGCGCGGCGACCTCGTCGGATCGACTCCCGCAGGCAGCCGACGCCGTCGAATCGACCCGACGTGACGAGGACCAGGTTGAACAGCAGCGCGAGCCCGAGCCAGGCGTAGGCGCCGAGCTGCGCGTAGCTGTAGCCAAGCAGGTGCAACTCGCCGAGCAGGTCGGAATCCCAGCCGTTCAGCACGTGCCAGAGATCGTGCATGTCGACGATGCGCGCCGCGAAGGTCGCCCCGGGGCCGTCGAGCGTGCGGGTCACCTGTCGGATCGCGCCGGCGAGGCCCTCGGCGGTGAAGTCGCGCCCGGCCGTCCAGTCGAAGTACACGCGGCCGAGCGAGCCCGCGGGCAGCGACGAGAGGTAGGCGCGGTCGTCGAGCGTCGCGAGCAGGTCGCGATTCTCCTCGAGGAGGCGGCGTCCGACCGGGTCGCTCCAGACCTTCTCAAAGAGCGTGATCGCCGAGGGGCCGGTCAGCGCCGAGATGTACTCGCCGACGAGATCGGTGCGGTCGGGATCCTTGCCGAGTTCGCGGAGCGCGCGCAGCGCCCGGCTCACGTCGGACCAATCGACCCGGGTTTTTCCCAGTTCCGGCACGGCGTTGTCCTTGCGGATCCGGTGGCGGAATTCAAGGATGCCCCCGGGCGGCCACCGGCAAGCGCGTGATCGAACTCGCGGCACGGCTTCGGGGCGCGAGCCCCCTCGCTCAGCGTACGGCGATCGCCGCCCCGGCGAGCATCAGCACGAAGCCCGCGATCCGCACCGCGTCGAGAGGTCGCTCGACCGCGCCCATGAGGCCGAAGTGGTCGATGAGGGCCGCGAGCAGGAACTGCGAGACCAAGATCAGGGTGAGGCCGCGGCCGGCCCCCATGCGCGGCACGACGAACCCGATCGCGCCGACGATGCCAAGGCCGAGGAGTCCGTTCGTGAAGACCCACCACGGAAGCGAGCGGGCGCCGCGCAAGTCGAGCCCCCCGGTCGCGAGTGCCAGCAGGATCGCGGCGAGGCCGCCGCTCGCATAGGTGAACGTGACGCTCGTCTTCGTGCCGAGCGCCATGTCCACGATTCCCATGAAGTGGGCCTGGAGCGTGATCGCGAGTCCGCCGGCGAGGGCGACGAGAACGTACGTCGGGTTGGGCATCGGGCTGCGATGGCAGAGCGCCGCGGGCCTGTCGAGCGCCGCACGGGGGCCGGCTCGCCCGAATCGGCCTCGTCCGCTAGCCACCGGCGCTGGGAGGCGAGACCATGAAGATCCTCATCACGGGTTCGAACAGCGGCTTCGGCCTGCTCGCGGCGCTCTCGTTCGCGCGCTCGGGCCACCCGGTCGTCGCGACGATGCGCAATCTCGACAAGGCCGGGGCGCTGCGCTCCGCGGCGGCGCAGGAGAGGCTCCCGGTCGAGATCCGGCGCCTCGACGTGACCGATGCGGCCTCGGTCGCCGAGGCGATCCCCGATCCGCTCGAACTCGACGTCGTCGTGAATAACGCGGGCTTCGAGGTGCAGTCGGCGATGGAACTCGTCGACGACGCGCTGCTCGACTGCCAGCTCGACACGAACGTACGCGGCCCCATGCGGGTGTTGCGCCGGGTGCTGCCCGCATGGCGGGAGCGCGGCTCGGGCGTCGTCGTGAACGTGTCGAGCATCGCCGGCTTGGTCGCCGTACCCTACGGCGGGGCCTACGCGGCCTCCAAGCACGCCCTCGAGGCGATGACCGAGGCGCTGCACTACGAGATGAGCGGCTTCGGCCTGCGCTTCGCACTCATCGAACCCGGTCGCTTCGAGACCGAGTTCCACGGCAACGTCCTCACGCCGGCCGGCTGGGAGAAGTCGGCCTATTTCGATCGCGCGATGCGCTTCCGCGAAGGGCTCGGCGCGCTCGATCCCGGCGGGGTGAAGCCCGATCCGCAAAGCGTCGCCGACGCGATCGTCGCCGCCGCTACCGATCCGGCGACGCCGCTGCGCACGATCGTCGGCGCGGACGCGCAAGCGATCGCCGCCGTCCGCGCGCAGGGCAGCTTCGAGCAGTTCGAGGCGGCGATGCGTGCGGCCCTGAACTGGTGGGAGTGAGCCGACTCAGGGTTCCTCGCCGAACGTGACCGAGCCGTCGCGAGCGATGCGAGCGACAATGGTCGACGCCGGGTCGATCCGGCCGCCGAGCCAGCGTACGAGGGCCGTCGTCGAGGTGGGCAGCCTGTCCTCCACCGGGCCGTCGGCGCGCCGCACCGCGATCCCGCGCGCGACGATTTCACGCGCGCCGCGGACGGCGGTCCCGTACCAGCGATAGGAATGCTCCCAGCGGCGGTCCTCGATGCGGTGCGGTTGCCCGACGAGCGCGATCGCGAGCAGCACCCACGAGCCGACTCGCGCGGCCCGCGCCGGGAGCGACCCGACCGCGAGTGCGACGACGAGCCCCATCGTGCCGAGCAGCGGCACGAGGAAGTAGCCGGGCAGGGCGCCAGCGAAGGCGCCGTAGGCGAGGGCCGCACCGCCGAGCGGGAGTAGCGCCAGTCCGGCGACGAGGGGATCGACGCGACCACGTACGAGTCCGGCGCAGGCCAGGGCGACCGTGGCCGCGAAGATCGAGGTCGAGGCCCAGGTCGGCAGCCAGAGCGAACGCAGCAGGAGGGCCGGCGCCTCGGTCGCGACGAACGCGATCCCGCGCGGCGAGAACAGCCGTCGCGGATCGGCGGCGACCGAGTCGACGGTCCGCGTGACGGCGGTCGGGGCGTCGTCGAGCACCGGCTCTCCGGCGACCGGGGCGGCCGGTTCGCCCTGCCGGCGGCCGGGGTCGGCGACCCCGGTCGTGTCCTGCGCGGCGGTTCGGGCTTCGCCGGGCGACCAAGCCCGCGCCCCGAAGCCGCACTGCGCGAGAAACCACGGCACCTGCAGCGTCGCGACCACGGCGAGCACGCCGGCGGCGGTCGTGACGGCGGCGCGCCGGCCGCGCAGCGAACCGGCCGCGACGACGAGGCCGAGCAGGATCGGGCCCGCGACGACGATCGCCGAGAGGTGGCTCCCGACCGCCGCCCAGGCGAGTGCGGCGACGAGCACGGCGTGCCGCAAATCGATCCGGCGTCGCCACAGGACGAGCAGTCCGAGGGCCAGGTTCAGGCACCCGAGAGAGAAGCATGGGTTCCAGCCCGCGCGTGCGAGCGCCGCTTCGTAGGGCACGGTTGCGGCGAGCAGCACGGACGCGGTCGCGCCGACGAGCGGGACGCCGAGGCTCGCGATCGCCGGCACGAGCAGGGCGAACGAGGCCGCGTCGAGCAGGCTCCCGGCGATGCCCATCGCGTGCGGCAGCGCGCCGGTCCAAGGTGCGAGTGCACGGCGCACGAGCCAGAGCCACCAGTAATAGGCGGGCCCGAGGTGCGTCCCGCCGCCGGTCTTGGCCGGTCCGGTGAGCGGCAACGACCCGAACGACCCCTGCACGGTGTCCCAGTCGCCGACCTGGTCCTGCATGAGCCAGAAGTCGTGCGCGACCCCGGCGACACGCAGCCAGAGCGCGTACGCGAAGACGGCGAGTGCTGCCGCGAACACGGCATGCGCGCGGGACGGGGGTCGCGCAGGACGGGGGCGACGGCTCATGGCGGACGTCTCGGGCGGGCCCGTCCGTGGTCTTCAGGTGCGCGCAGGCATCCCGTGCACCAGGGTGAGGAATTCGAGCCGCGTGCTGGCGCGCCGGTGCTCCGAGAGCGCCTGGTACTCCGGGTCGGCGTACCAGGTCCGGGCGTGCTCCTCGGACGGGAACCGGAACATGATCACCCGCCCCGGGCGCGGGGCCACGCCCTCGAAGGTGTGCGGGGCGTCGTCGAAGGTGACGAACTCGCCGCCGTGGCGCTTGAGCAGCGGAAAGAAGCCCTTCTCGTAGGCGCGGTAGCCGGCGGGATCCTGCACCACGAGGTTGGCGATCATGTAGACGGGAACGTCGGGCATCGCGATCTCCTTCAGTCGATCCGGGAAAGCCAGTCGGCGACGGCGCGGCCGATCTCGGCGCCGGAGTCCTCCTGGACGAAGTGGAGGCCGCGCACGGTGACCTCGGCCTGGTTCGGCCAGGTGCGGCAGAACTCGCGTTGCGCACCGACCAGGATCGACCCGGGCTCCGCGTTGACGAAGAGCTTGGGAACCGGGCTCCGGGCGAGCCAGTCCGCGTAGGCCCCGACGATCGCCACGACGTTCGCGGGTTCGCCGGCGATCGGGATCTGTCGCGGCCAGTTGAGCATCGTCTGGCGGTCTTCGCGAGCGAGAAAGGGTGCGCGGTAGCGGTCCATCTCCTCGTCCGACAGCTTGCGCAGGACGGAACTCGGCAGGACGCCCTCGATGAACATGTTGCGATCGAGGATCAGGTTCTCGCCCTTGGGCGAGCGGAAGCCCTGGAAGATCCCGCGCGCCTTCTCCGGCCAATCGTCCCAGGACGGCAACGGCATGACGATGCCTTCCATGTAGGCGATGCCGCGCACCTGCCCGGGGTGGAGGCGCGCCCAGTGGAAGCCGAGCGCGCTGCCCCAGTCGTGCAGCACGAGCGTCACGCGCCGATCGGCGCCGAGCGCGGCGAGCAGCCCGTCGAGGTAGCCGTAGGCGACCTCGAAGCCGTAGCGGTCCGGTCCGTCGGAGGCGGGAAGCTTTTCGGAATCGCCGTGGCCGATCAGGTCGGGGGCGATGACCCGCCCGAGTCCGGCCAGCGGCGGAATCACGTCGCGCCACAGCCAACTCGAGGTCGGGTTGCCGTGCAGCAGCACGATCGGCGCGCCCGAACCCACCTCGACGTAGGCCAGGCGACGGCCGTTCACGTTGCAGAACTTCTTCTCGGGCAAGGCGGATCCGTGGCTCATGCGAGTGCGCTCCTGGTCGGGCGAAAGGCCGTGTCGACGGGTTCGAGTGTCCGCTGCGACGGCCGCGGCGGGTGGCTCGCCACGCGCCGGTCGCGGTTCAGCGGCATGGGCCGCGCCGAGAATGCAGCCGCGCAGCGCGATGCACGGCCCGCAGGACCCGGTCGCGGGCGGCGACGCAGTCGAATTCCGGCGGACGGGCCACCGCTCGGTTGTGGACCGATCGGTCGCGAATCGCAAGCGCCGGCGACCTCCGCCTTGTCGTGCTCGGCGCGCTCGTTGTGCGCCGGTCGGGGCTCATGTAGCCCTTCGCGACATCCGGGGTGCCGGAACCGGCGAAGAAGACGAGGGAGGAAGCAGGGGATGTACGAACCGATCGACGAGTCGGTGAAGGGGCTCAATCTGGTGCGCGCGCTGCTCACCCTCTGCGTCATGGAGTTCTTCGGTCCCTGGGGCCGCGACTACTCCGCGTCCCACCTCTTCAACCCCGACTGGGTGGGCCATGCCCGCGTGCACATGATGTGGCTGCTCGGGTTCTTCCTCTTCTCCGGCCTGGCGAACCTCTACCTGATCTGGGTCGTGCGCCCGCCGCGCCTGATCCACCTTTACGTCTCCTGCCTCTGGCTCGCGGCGAACTTCCTCGGTTTCTGGCTCGCGGCCGTGTCGACGAGCGTCTACGGGGGGTTGATCGTGGTGCCCGGGATCCACGCCCACATCCTCGGCATCGACGAGAACGTGTTCGCCTTCGGGATCCTGAGCACGATCTGGCTCTTCACGCTGTTGTACCTGCACACCCGCGTGCGCCCGCAGGTGCTCGCCGCGCGGCGTTGACCGATACCCGTCGGAGCGAGGCGATGACACGCACGGACGTCCTGATCGTCGGGGCCGGGCCGACCGGCCTCGTCTCGGCGCTGCTGCTGGCACGACTCGGCCTGCGCTCGATCGTCGTCGAGCGGCAGGCGGCGACCGACGAGCACCCGCGCGCCCATGAGTTGAACGCCCGATCGCTGGAGATCCTGGGCCAGGTCGGGATCGACGAGGAGGAACTCGCGGTCGAGGCCTCGCCGATGGACGACGCGGCGCGGATCCTGTTCTGCCGTCGCATCAACGAGGAATTCGGCCGGATCGACCTCGAAGCCGACCCGCAACGCCGGGAGAAGTATGCGCGCCACCTCCGGCAGCGCCTTCCGTACATGAACCTCTCGCAGTCCGAGTTCGAGAAGATCCTCGTCCGCCATGCGCGGCGCTCGCCGCTCGTCGACCTGCGCCAGGGCCACCGCTGGGTCTCGATGGAGCAGAGCTCCGAGGGCGTGCGCAGCACGATCGCGGCGGACGGCGAGTCCGTCGTCGAGTCGCGCTGGCTCCTGGGCTGCGACGGGGCGGGGAGCCCGGTGCGCAAGGCGCTCGGGATCGAGATGGACGGCCCGACCGAGATCCAGCAGTTCGTGAACGCGTTCTTCCGCTGCGACCTGGCCTCGCGATTGCGCACCCGCGCGAAGCTCTTCTGGATCCTGGATCCGGAGTTCGCGGGCGTGTTCGTCGCCCACCACGTCGAGCGGCGCTGGGTCTATGCGATTCCGATCCGCACGCCGTGGGAGCGGGCGGAGGACTTCACGCCGGAGGTCATGCGGGCGCGGATCGAGGGTGCGCTCGGCTTCCCCGTGCCGGGACTCCGGGTCGAGTCGCTCAGCACTTGGCGCATGACGGCGCAGGTTGCCCGCAGCTACGGCGCGGGCCGCGCGTGGCTCCTCGGCGACGCCGCGCACCGCTTCCCGCCGACCGGCGGTCTCGGCATGAACACCGGTCTCGCCGATGCGCACAACCTGTGCTGGAAGCTCGCGCGGGTCGACGCGGGCGAGGCCGGGCCCGGGCTGCTCGCGACCTACGAGAGCGAGCGCCGCCCGGTCGCAGTGCGCAATTGCGCCGAGAGCCATGCGAACTACGACCGGATCTGGGAGGTGATTCGCGCGCTCGGCCTCGACCCCGCCCGCGCCGACGACTTCGCCCGCCTCATGGCGTCGGCGCCGGTGCGGCGGCTCCCGCCCGACCTGCGCCGCCGGCTCTCTGCCGCGATCGCCGCCCCTGCGCGATGGTTCGTCGGCCGCGCGCTGCGACCGGGCAAGCGCGCCGCGGCGGTGGCCACCGCGATCGACCACCAGGTCGACCACTTCGATCGTCTCGGGCTCGACATCGGGTACGTCTACGAGAAGGGCGCACTCATCCCCGACGGCGCGGCCCCGGAGCGCGTCGGGCGGAGCGCCGGGGACTACGTGCCGACGACCCGGCCGGGGGCGAGGCTGCCGCACGCTTGGTCCGCCGACGCAGCGGAGCGCGTCTCGACGCTCGATCGCGTCGACTATGCGCGTTTCGCGCTCTTCGGATCGCGTGCGCGGCTGCCGGGACTCGAGGGGCTCGCCTCCCCCGGGCTGGAGTTCGTCGACACGGCGTCCTTCCCCGAGGAACTCCTACCCGCGGACCGGGTACTGCTCGTGCGGCCCGACGGTCACGTCGCCTGGCGCGCCGGGGTCGAGGACGTCGATCCCGCCGCGGTGACGCGGGCGATCGACGCGGTGCTCTCGCGTCCGGGTGCGCCCGGGGCCGACCCTACCAGCTGACGACGATCTTGCCGGTTGAGCCGCGGCCGGCGAGGAACTCGTGCGCGTCGGCGATGCGATCGACGCCGAAGCGCCCGCCGACCGTCGGGCGCAGATCGCCGGCGATCACCCGATCCGCCACCGCGCGCAGGACACGCCCGAGTGTGTCGGGGCGCCCGTCGGCGATGCGCAGCATGTTGACGCCGAGCAGCGAGCGGCTCGACGTGAGCAGCGGGATCGGGTGCACCACGCCGAAGGATGCGGCGAAGCGCAGGTCGCGGGCGAACTGGAGCGGCCCGGCCTCGCGCTCGGCCGCACCGAAGCAGACGATCCGGCCGCCCGGGCCGAGCAGTGCCAGTCCCTTGCGCACCGCGGAGCCGCCGAGCGAGTCGAACACCACGTCGAGCCCCGCGTCGCCGCGCAGGCGGCGCACGGCGGGGGCGAAGTCCTCGCGCCGGTAGTCGATGGGGTGGTCGACGCCCAGGGCGCGCAGGTAGTCGAGCTTCGCGGCCGATCCGGCCGTGCCGTAAACGATGCAGCCGCGGCGCTTGGCGATCTGGACGAGGAAGGTGCCGACCCCGCCGGCGGCGGCCTGGACGAGGACGTGGTCGCCCTCGTGCAGGCGGACCATCTCCTCGGCGCAGTACCAGGCGGTGCCGCCCTGGGTCGGGATCGCGACCGCGACGCCGGGGTCCATGTCGTCGGGGATCGCGACGACCGCGCGCGCGTCGGTCACGGCCGCTGTCGCGTAGCCGCCGAAGCGCGTGAGCGCCGCGACGCGCTGGCCCGCGGCCAGGCCGCCGACGCCGTCGCCGAGCGCGTCGATGCGGCCGACGACCTCGTAGCCGATGACGCCCGGCAGCGGGGGCGTGTCGGGATAGGTCCCGAGGCGCGCGGAAACGTCGGCGTAGTTGAGGCCGAAGGCCTCGACCGCGATCCGCACCTGCCCGGGCCCGGGGACCGGCGTGGGGAGTTCGCGGCGCTCGAAGGCCGTGCGCGCGGGACCGTGGGCCGTGAGGACGATCGCTTCCATGTCCTGCGGCGTAGCGCTTCGAGCGTCCGGGGGACAACGGCTCGGCGCGGCCCGACCAGCCTGCCCGTCTCGACCGCAGTTCCGTCTCGACCGACGTTCGGCATGCGCGGGCGATCTTTCCATTCGCGAAGAAAGCACCTTGACCGAATCCGGGCGAACTGGTTATGCTCGCGGGGCGTTGCGGGGCGTTGCGGCGGCGGGCCGCATCCTCCCCCGGAATTGACGGAGAAGGCGGCATGGCTCAGGGCGATGTTCTGACGAGGGCGAAGGCTCGACACCTGCTGCGTCGCACCGGTTTCGGTGCGATGCCGGCCGAGATCGACCGCCTGCTCGCGAGTTCGGCGACGGTGGGCGACGCCGCCGACCGGATCGTGCGTTTCAACCCGAAGGGCTTCAAGCCCGGCGGCCGCTACTACTCCAACATCCACGACAACTGGATCGGCTGGATGCTCAAGACGACCCAGCCACTCGCCGAGAAGCTGACGCTCTTCTGGCACGACCACTTCGCGACCGCCTACTCCAAGGTGGAGTCGGTGAAGCTCATGGCGCAGCAGAACCAGTACCTGCGCCAGAACGGCGTCGGCAGCTTCAAGGATCTGGTGAAGGGGATCAACCGCGACCCTGCGATGATCGAGTACCTCGATACGGTCCGCAACGACAAGCCGTTCCCCAACGAGAACTACGCCCGAGAACTGCAGGAACTGTTCACGCTCGGCACCCGGAACCTGCGCGGCGGCGAGAGCGACGCGAACTACACGCAGGCCGACATCGTGCAGATCGCCCGCGCCTTCACCGGCTGGGGCTACTCCAGGACGAAGCCGGTCTTCCGGGACTATGCGCATGACTTCGCCGCCGAGTTCGCGTCCGTGCGCGGCCCGAAGGTGATCTACAAGTCCACCGGCGGCTTCGGGTCCGGCGGACGCGATTTCGCCCAGGCGGGCGAGGGCGCCGGCGAGATCGACCAGGTCGTCGACGTCATCTTCGAGCACCGCGACTGGGAGGGCGAGAATACGGTCGCGCGGCGCACGGCGAAGCGACTCTTCGAGTACTTCGCGCACGGCGGGTTCTCGACGATCGAGGTGCCGTCGTCCCAACTCGACGCGATCGACGAGGTGATCGCGACCTCCGGCTTCACGGCGTCCTGGAACGTGGCCGCTCTGGTGCGCGAGATCCTGGTCCACGACCGCTTCTACGACAGTCTCTCGGACCGGAGCCTCAAGTCGGTGCGCTGGCCGGTCGACCTGGCGGTGGGCACGCTCCGCGTGCTCGGCATGAAGCCGAAGGGGCGGTACAAGTACATACCCGGCGGCCGCTACGGCGGGCTCCTCGACCACATGCAGAACATGGGCCAGACGGTCCTCGAGCCGCCGAGCGTGTTCGGCTGGGACTGGGAGTCGAGTTGGGTCAGCAGCGCGACGCTGCTCGCCCGCTACGGCTTCGTCCGAGACGTGGCCGCGCGCTACGCGGAGGGATTCGCGCCGCTCACCCTCCTCGGGCTCAGCTCGGGTGATCCCGACGTCGTGGTGAACGCGGTGGCCGAGTACCTGGGAGTGAAAGACGACCTTTCGGCGGGCGAGATCGCCGCGTTCAAGGCATTTCTCGGCGGTCCGGTGAACCTCGCCAACGACTCGGAGGTGCGCCGCAAGATCCACGGACTCTTCGTGCTGGTGATGCAGACGCCGGCCTACCACCTTCACTAGGAGGCGCTACATGGCCATCACGCGGCGACAGTTTCTCCGGCGCGGCGGTCTCGCGACCGCCGGAACGCTTCTCGGCCCAGGGCTCTTCGGCCACCCCTTCGTGCGCGGCGCGCTCGCGACCCCCGGCCTCGATCGCTACTTCGTGGTGTTGCATCTCGACGGCGGCAACGACGGCTTGAATACCGTGACGCCGATCGACGACGGCGGCGGCACGCTGCGCAGCGACTACGAGCATGCGCGTCTCGCCGGCAACGGCGGCCTGCGCCTGGCGTCGTCGAGTCTGCTCCCGCTCGCAGTCGCCGGGATTTCGGGCGCGGATCCGAACACCGGGGCGGCCCTCGGGCTGCACCCCGGCTCCGGTGGCGTGCCGGGCGTCGGGGCGGGCGCCGGCGGACTCTACTCGCTCTACCAGCAGGGCAAGGTCGCCGTGGTCCAGGGGTGCGGCTATCCCGACTACAGCCTCTCGCACGCCGAGGCCCACTCGATCTGGAGCAGCGCGAACCCCTTCTCCCTCGGCGCCTACGCCGGGGGCGGCTGGCTCGGCCGACACCTGGCGGCCCGTTACGGGGCCACCGAAGTCCCCGGGGCCTGCATCGAGCGTTCGGTCGCGGCGGAACTCCGCCAGAGCGCGACCGGCGTGCTGGCGATCGAGCGGCTCGACGATTTCGACTTCCCCTACGATCCGAGCGACGACGCTGCCGACGTCGCCGCCAAGCGCGCGGCCTTCCTCGCCGCCTGCCAGCAGCACGTCGTGGCACCACCCTATGCGAACATCGGCACCACGGGCACCGCGACGCTCGAGAGCAGCGAGAGTTACCATACGCTCGGCCGGACGCCGCTCCACGCCGCCTACGGCGAACTCGACCGCAGTCTCGGCTACGATTTCCGCGAGATCGCGCGGATCATCCAGGGCGTCGCGGCGGGTACGCCGAACGTCGCGGCCCGCTACTTCCACCTGCGCAATGGCGGCTACGACACCCACTCCGACCAGAAGGGGGCCGATCCCACGGGGCAGCACTTCTCGCTGCATGCCGAGGTCGGGGCCGCGCTGCGGTTGTTCTTCGACGACCTCGAGCAGATCGACTCCGGACTCTCGGACAAGGTCGCGGTCTTGGTGTGGAGCGAGTTCTCGCGCCGCCCGATGCAGAACGACAACGGCACCGACCACGGCTCGCAGGGGCCGATGTTCTTGGTCGGTGGCAAGGTGAACGGCGGCGTTTACGGCAACCACCCGAACATCGCCGAGAGCGCCTGGGACGACGACGGCAACACCGTCTACGCGCAGTCCGGGGCCTTCCGTTCGACCGACACCCGCGACGTGTACGGGACGACGCTCAAGCACTGGCTCGGCCTCTCCGCGGCGCAGGCGGCGGCGCTCCTCCCGACCGACTCGGTCGCGGCACTCGCCGCCGACGAGCAGTGGCAGAGCCCGAACTTCGACCTCGTGCGACCGGCGGGCGGGCTGCCGCTCTTCAAGGCCTGAGCGGGCGCCGGAGCCCGCTCAGGGCGACCGCCGTCGCGGCGGCCGGCGGCGACCGCCGACCGGCCCGGCGTCACTTCCGGGTGTATTTCGCGAGTTCGAGACGGGCGACCATGCCGCGGTGGACCTCGTCGGGTCCGTCGGCGATGCGCAGTACGCGCGCCATCGCCATGATCCGCGACAACTCGGGGTCGGTCACGCCCTCGCCGCCGTGGATCTGGATCGCGGCGTCGACCACGCGCTGGAGCATGTTGGGCGCGACGACCTTGATCGCCGAGATGCTCGTCAGCGCGCCGAAGGTTCCAAAGCGGTCGAGTTCCCAGGCCGCCTTGAGCGTCAGCAGCCGGGCCTGATCGATCGCCATGCGGCAGTCGGCGATCACGTCGCGGTTGCCGCCGAGATTCGACAGCGTCTTGCCGAAGGCGATCCGGCTGAGCGAGCGCTCGCACAGGCGCTGGAGCGCGCGTTCGGCGGCGCCGATCGCGCGCATGCAGTGGTGGATGCGGCCCGGGCCGAGGCGGCCCTGCGCGACCTCGAAGCCGCGCCCCGGTCCCGCGATGAAGTTCGAGCGCGGCAGGCGAACGTCGTCGAAGACGATCTCGGCGTGCCCGTGCGGCTCGTCGAGGTGGCCGAAGACCGGCAGCATGCGCAGGACCTTCACGCCGGGTGCGTCCATCGGTACGAGAACCATCGAGTGGCGCTGGTGGCGGTCGGCGTTCGGGTCGGTCACGCCCATGAAGATCAGAAAGCCGCAGCGCGGGTCGCCGGCTCCGCTCGTCCACCACTTCTGGCCGTTCAGTACGACCTGGTCGCCCTGGACCTCGCAGGTCGCCTTCATATTCGTCGCGTCGCTCGACGCGACCGCCGGCTCGGTCATCGCGAAGCCCGAGCGGATCTCGCCGGCGAGCAGGGGTTTCAGCCAGCGCTCCTTCTGCTCCGCGCTGCCGTACTTGACCAGCACCTCGGCGTTGCCGGTGTCCGGTGCATTGCAGTTAAAGACTTCGGGCGCGATGAAGCTGCGGCCGGTGATCTCCGCGACCGACGCGTAATCGCGGTTGTCGAGACCGACCCCGTATTCCGCGTCGGGAAGAAAGAGGTTCCAGAGGCCGGCCGCGCGCGCCTCCGCCTTGAGTTCCTCGATGATCGGCGGGATGCGCCAGCGCGTCCAGTCGTCGGTGTGCTCGAGCTGCGAGAAGTAGACCGGCTCGGCCGGCACGATGCGCTCGCGCACGAAGTGCTCGACGAGGTCGACGTACCGGCTCGCGCGCTCGGAGAGATCGAAGTCCATGGCGGGGTCGCTCCTTCCCGGCCGACGGCGGCCGATGCCCGCGAGACTAGCCGAGGCGCGCGATCGAAGCCCGTCGCGCGGGGATTTGCGTCGGGCGGGCGCGGGCGGTGGCGCGGGCCCGGCGATGGCGGTCGAGACTCCGGGTCGAAGCGGCGATGCGGACTTCCCGGCGACGGCGCAGGGGCTGCTTGCGCCCCGGCGGCTGGTAGGGTTCTTGCGGTCGAGGGTAGGGGAGGGGCAGACTTGACGGCCAGGACACGCAATCTCGACGGTTCGCTGCACCCGGACTTCCAGCCGGTGGCCGACGTTCTTCGCGACCAGATCAAGCGCTACCCCGGCGGTGCCGCGGCCTGCGTGTACCACCGCGGCGAATGCGTGGTGGACCTCTGGGGCGGCGTCCGCGACGAGACCGGGCATCCCTGGATGCGCGACACGATGTCGCCGAGCTTCTCGACGACCAAGGGTGTCGCGACGACGCTGGTGCACCGGATGGTCGACCAGGGATTGCTCGACTACGACGACATGGTCGCGAAGCACTGGCCCGAATTCGCGCAGGCCGGCAAGGAACGCATCACCGTCCGGCACGTGCTCTCGCACCAGTCCGGCCTCTACCACATCCGCCAGATGATCGACTCGGCCGATCGCATGCTCGACTGGGAGCACATGATCGCCGCGATCGAGCGAACGCCGCCGATCCATCGGCCGGGCGAGCGCACGGGCTACCACGGGCTCACCTATGGCTTTATCGTCGGCGAGATCCTGCGCCGCGTGACCGGCCGCCCCTTCCCGCAACTCGTACAGGAGGAGATCGCCGGGCCGCTCGGGCTCGACGGTCTCTACATCGGAGCGCCGGAGGACGCTTTGCCGCGCGCGGCAAAGCTTATCTGGCCGCCGGAGAGTTGGTTCAGCACGATGTCGCTCGTCCAAGCGGCCGAGACCGGACCGGGCTCGACGGTGCTCGCCGGCGTCGGATCGATCCTGCATCGCGCGCTGCGGCTCGGCGGCGTCGAGTTCGACGCGGAGAGCCTGCTCGACGCTCTCGCCCCGCGCGGAATCAAGAGCTTCGACTTCGGCGGGGCCGACACGCTGCGTGCGGCGATCCCGGCGGCCAATGGCTTGTTCACCGCGCGCTCGCTCGCCCGCATGTACGCGGCGCTGGCCGGGGGCGGCGAGATCGACGGTGTCCGCCTGATCTCACGGGAGACCCTGCGTCGCGCGACGGAGTTGCAGGAGCCGACCAAGGAGCGCCGCGTGATCCCTTTCGACATGCGCTGGAGGCTCGGGTGGCACGGCGTCTTCACGCTGCGCGGCGTCGTGCACGGCGCCTACGGACACTTCGGCTTCGGGGGATCGGGTGCATGGGCCGATCCGGGCCGTGAACTTTCCGCGGCACTCATCGTGAACAGCGGCATGGGCACTCCGTTCGGCGACCTGCGGATCGTGCGGATCACCTCGGCCGTGCTCGAGTCGGCATCGGCCCGCCGTCGCTCCCTCGTGCGCAGCACGGCGGCGGCCAGGCCCGCCCTGCCGGCGCCCGCGACGCGGCCTGAATCCGCCGCGGCGATCGACTTGGCTTCGCAGCACCCTTCGGGGCTCGCGAAGAGCTCGGTCTGACCGGAGGAGCCTGCATGGCGAAGCGAACCAGCGGACGCGTCAGCGCAAGCGGCACGCAGCGCAAGGCCGTGTCGGCCGGGGGCCGCAGCCCGCAGTGGCGAGCCGCCTACCGGGAAATGCAGCAGGGCGTGCGCCGCCTCGAGGTCTCGATCGGGGACGTCGGCGCGGGCCTCCACTTCGCCGAGCGCGGCATTCGCCACCAGGCACGCGAGCGGATCCTCGGCCTGCGCCGCGAGGCCGCCGAGCAGTTGCGGGGTCTGCGCTCCCGCCAGCGCGAGGCGGCGGGAAAACTCGCCCGGGTCGGCGATGCGGCCGACGAGTCGTGGTCGGAGATCCGCGCTTCGTTCGACGCGATCGTCGCCGATGCGCGAGCCACCGCGGCTTCGGTCGCAGCGCGTTTTCGGGAAGCGCTGCTCTCCTGATCGCCGTGGCCTTTGACCTTCGGGCCCGCGGGGCATAAGCGCGCGGCATGGCCGGACCGAACGAATCGACGCACCGGATCGACGATCCGGACTTCCTCGCCGGCGATCCCTTTCCGCACTACCGGGAACTGCGCTCGCGCCCCGGCCTGCAGCGCGATGCGGCGGCCGGGCTCTGGGTAGCCACCCGGCTCGACGACGTGGTGGCCCTGTCGCGGGATCCCGCGACTTTCTGTTCGAGTCGCGGCGTCCTGCCCGCCGATCTCCAGCGGCAACTCATGCCGCGCGAGTCGATCATCTACATGGACCCGCCCGAGCACGCGAAGTACCGCAAGCTCGTCCAGCCGGCCTTCGCGCCCGGCCGGCTCCGGGCGCTCGAGGCCGACATCCGCCGGATCGTGCGCGAACTTCTCGCAGCGGTGGAGCCCGGAGTCGAGGTCGATTTCGTCGCCGAGGTCTCCTCGCCCCTGCCGATCATCGTGATCGCCGAGATGCTGGGCGTACCCGGCAGCGATCGCGACCGTTTCAAGACCTGGTCCGACGCGGTGATCGAGGCCGGCACGAAGCAGACCCCCGGGAACATGACCCAGGCGGCCGAACTCGTCGGCTACTTCGCCGGGGTGCTGGCCGAGCGCCGCCGGCAACCCGGCGACGACCTGGTCTCGCTGCTCGCCCACGGCGAGATCGACGGGGAGCGCCTCGAGGACTTCGACATCCTCATGTTCTGCATGACCCTGCTGGTCGCCGGCAACGAGACGACGCGCAACCTGATCTCGCACGGCGTCGACGCGCTCGCCGGGCGGCCGGCCGAATACGCGGCTCTCGTCGCCGATCGTGCGCTCGTCCCGCGCGCGGTCGAGGAGATGCTGCGCTGGGGCAGCCCGATCGCCGGTTTCCTGCGCACCGCGACGCGCGACGTGGAGGCCTGCGGTTCGACTCTGCGCGAGGGCGATCATGTGCTCATGGTCTACGCGGCCGCGAACCGCGACCCCGGCGTCTTCGGGGACGACGCCGAGGAGTTCCGGGTCTCGCGCGACGCGACTCGCCACGTCGCCTTCGGATTCGGCGAACACTTCTGCCTGGGCGCGGTGCTGGCGCGCATGGAGGGGCGGATCGCGTTCGAGGAGATTCTGGAGCGCTTCCCCGGCCTCGAGCCTGCGGGGCCGGTGGTGCGGCTCCCGTCGACCGTGATGCGCGGGATCGAGCACCTGCCGGTCGTGCTCCGGCGTTGAGGGAAGGGGCGACGATGCAGTCGAGGCCGGTCGACGTCGCCGCCGCAGCGCGCTCGCCGATCGCGGTGCGCGACCCGGCGACCGGGCGGGTCGTCGGTGAGGTGCCGAACGACGCTCCCGAGGTGGTCGCGGTGCGTGTCGCCCGGGCGCGCGCCGCACGGCCGGCGTGGGAGGCGATGGGGACCACCGGCCGCGCCCGGGCGCTGCGCGCCGCGCGCAAGTCCTTCGTGGGGGTGCGGCGGGAACTCGTCGACCTGCTCGGCTCGGAGACCGGCAAGCCGGTCAACGACGTGGTCGGCGAGGTCTTCGCGGTCTGCCTCGACATCCGCTCGGCGCTCCGGTTCGCGCCGCGCGCGCTGCGCCCGGAGCCGGTCGGAACGCGCCTCCCGCGCGGCAAGAAGCGGATCGTGCGCCACGTCCCCTACGGCGTGGTCGGCGTCATCGGCCCGTGGAATGCACCGCTCACGCTCACGCTCGGCGACGCGGTGCATGCGCTCGCGGCGGGGAACACGGTCGTCGTGAAACCCTCCGAGGCCACACCGCTCGCCGTGCGCCGCGCGGTCGAGGCGCTCGCTTCCGCGCTCCCGCCCGACGTGCTCGCCTGCGTGACCGGCGATGGACAGACCGGTGCGGCGCTCGTCGACCACGTCGACATGGTCGCGGTCACCGGCTCGCCTGAGACCGGTCGTCGGGTAATGGAGCGGGCCGCCCGCCGGCTCGTGCCGGTGCTGCTCGAACTCGGCGGCAAGGATCCGATGATCGTGCTCGAGGACGCGCCGCTCGAACGCGCTGTGAACGCGGCCGTCTGGGGCGGCTTCTTCATGACCGGGCAGGTCTGCATGTCGATCGAGCGCATCTACGTCGTGGACGCGATCGCCGACGAGTTCGTGCGCCGGCTGGTCGACCGGGTGCGCCTCCTGCGCGTGGGGCCGAACACGGCCGAGGTCGAACTCGGCCCGCTCACCACGCCGCGCCAGGTCGAGATCGTCGCGGCCCAGGTTGAGGAGGCGGTGCGCGACGGTGCGACGGCGCTCGTCGGGGGGCACCGACTGCCCGAACTCGGCGAGCAGTTCTATGCGCCGACCGTGCTCGTCGACGTCCGCCCGACGATGCGGGTCATGAACGACGAGACCTTCGGCCCGGTGGTGGCCGTGCAGCGGGTGCGCGACGCCGAGGAGGCGATCGCGCTCGCCAACGCGACGCCGTTCGGCTTGAACGCGAGCGTCTGGACGACCGACCTCGCCCGCGGGCGCGCCGTCGCCGAGCGGATCGAGGCCGGGTCGGCCTGCGTGAACGACTGCATCCTGAACGCGGGCGATGCCGACCTTCCCTTCGGCGGCGTGAAGCAGAGCGGGGTCGGTTCGCGTCACGGCGGCGTCGACGGGGTCCGGGTCTTCACCCGGCCGCAGGCGCTGCGCATCGATCGCGGCCGCCACCGCAAAGACGCGCCCTGGTTTCCCTATCGCCGCAAGCCGATCGAGTGGGCGCTGCGGGTGATGGGCTGGCTCTGGGGCTGACGGGAGAACGCCGTGGGCGAACCGATCGAGCCCGGGGGTCCGGGCGATCCGGGCGATCCGCCGGGAGCCGCTGCCTTCTTCGCGCTCGTGCTCTCGCAGCGCGCGCACCGCGCGCTGCTTCCCGACCCGGTGCCCGACGCGACGGTCGAACGGCTCCTTCGCGCGGCGACCCACGCCCCGAGCGCGGAGAACCGCCAGCCCTGGGCGTTCATCGTGGTGCGCGAGGCGGAGACCCGCCGCAGCATCGGCGCGATCGCCGCCGCCCTGTGGAACGGGTTCGCGCGCGACCACTCGCGTGGGCGGATCGGCGGGCGCCTGCTCGAAGACGTGGAGCGCTGGGCGAACGGTGGCCTCGCGGCCGCGCCGGTGATCGTCGTCGTCTGCGGCGACCGCTTGGCCTGCGACCCGCGGAGCCTCGCCGCCTCGGTCTACCCGGCGACGCAGAACCTCTGCCTCGCCGCCCATGCCCTCGGGCTGGGTTCGCTCTTCAGCACGCTGCCGACGGCGACCCGCGAACTCGCCGAACTCCTCGGCCTGCCCGACCATGTCGAGCCGATGAGCGTCGTCCCGATCGGCTGGCCGGCGCGCGCACTCGCGCCGCCGCGTCGCGTGCCGGTAGCGGCGAAGGCCCATCGCGAGCGCTGGGGCGGAGGCTGGTGAGCGTTCAGCGCAGGAAGAGGCCGGTTCTTCGGTCGACCGGCATCGCGAGCCCGCGCAGGAACCCGGCGGTGAACGCCTCGAGGCGCAGGGCGCGCCGGGGCTCGGCTCCGATCGCGACCGGGGATCGCCCCCGGCCCCAGCGCAAAGCGACTCGAAAGAGGTGGCCGGCGAGGGCTGCATGCCCGCACCTGGCGTGCTTCGCGAAGGCCGCGCCGGTCCCGAACAGATAGTCCCAGGTCACGCTCTCGACCTGTCCGCGACGGCGCAAACCGTGGTGGAGTACCCGGACCCTGGTCGATCTTGCCACCGGGCGACCTGCCATCAACGCGCGCATCGAGAAGTCGAGTTCCTCGGCCGAGCGCAGCGGGCTCCCCGCACCGAGCATCTCGTCGAAGCCGCCGAGCGCCTTCCAGCCGATCCGCCGCAGCGCCATGCACGCTCCCATGCCCTCCACGGCGGGCATCTCGCGCAGGCCCCGCGCCAGTCCCGGCCGGGCCGCGACATGCGAAGGCACGAAGCTGCCGTCGTCGGGACAGGCGGCAGGCCGGACGTCGCCGAAGAGCAGGACGATCCCCGGGTCGGCGGTGGCGCGCTCGGTCTCGTCGAGCCAGTTGCACGGGACCTCGCAGTCGTCGTCGGTGAAGGCGACCAGGTCGGCCGACGCCTCCGCCATCGCGAGGTTGCGCGCCGCCGCGAGTCCGCGGGTCGCCGTGCGGACGTGGCGCAGGCCGGGGTGCCCGCGGAACTCCTGCAGGCTCGCCGTGCTGCGGTCGTCGTCGCCCTGGTCCACGACGAGCACCTCGAAGGCCGGGTGCTCGCAGGCGAGCAGGCTGCGGACCGTGCGGCCCAGGCTCTCGGGCCGCCCCCGCGTGCAGACTGCCGCAGTGATCAGCGGCGCCACGGGCTCACCCGGGCGGGTACGACGGCCACGATCGGTGGTAACGGCGCGGCCCGCGGCCCGCGGCCCGCGGCGCGGCAGCGCCGCGTGGCCTCGGGCGGGCCGGCCGGGCGGAACCGCTTCCCGCCCGGCCGACCCGACCGGTCACTTCTTCGTGACCTTGTCGACGGAGATCGCGACCGCTTCGGTCAGCGTGATCTCTACCAGGTCGTTGACCTTGGCCTTGTCGAGCTTCGCCTTGTCGGGGACGTTCACGGTGACGTTCTTGCCGTCGGGACCCTGGAGGGTCGCGGTCTGCGCGGCGCGGTCGATGCCCACGATCTTCGCGATGATCGTCGTCGCGCGCGCACCGATTCCCGCGGGGAGTTCGCCGGGCTTCGCGACCATGTCCTCCTCGGAGGTCGCCGCACCAACCACGGCGGTCCCGGGCTTGCGCAGGCGGATCGCGATCGACTCGTAATAGGAGACGTTCACGTCGTCGCCGGCGTGCACCTGCGGCAGGTTCTTCACCGAGTCGTCGACCTTGAAGCTCATCGTGCGACCGTCGGAGGTCTTGAGCGTCACCATGCGGGTCTTCTGGTTGATCTTGGTGACCTTGGCGGTGGCCTGGACGAGTTGTGCCGCCTGGATCCCGCCCGGGGCCGGCGTGGCCGACGGGTTTGGGTTCACGGCTGCGGCGGCGGCGCGCGCGGCGGCATCGGCGGCGGTGATCGGCGGGGTGGTGATCCTGGGTGCGCAGGCTGCCAGGGCGAGCAGGCCCAGGGCGAGCGGCGCGAATCGCGTCGAGTTCCTCATGCTTCGTCTCTCCTCTTCATCCGGGCCGACCGACGCAGCGGGCGGCTCTCCGACCGGGCTTCCGCGCCCGGCTCATGAAACCCGGAACATAGCGGGACACCGGCCCGGAACAAGGACGCCGGCCCGCGACGGCTGGGCGAGGACGGGCCGTCGGGCGGTGCCCCGCCTGCCCGCTGGCCGCCTGCCGGGTCGCCGCACCCGGTGGGAGGTGGTACCCGGGCGCAGGAGGATCTCGCATGGGAGAAGTGCTCGACCTGGCGGAGCGCGCGTGGCGCGGCGAACTCGAGGGGACGCAGGTGCATCCCGGGACGGCGCTCGTCGGACTCGAGGAACTGGCGCCCGGTCTCGCCTTCATGTCGGCCTTCTCGAACGCCGCGGTGATCGCGACCGGCGACGGCCTCGTGATGGTGGACACGAGCAGCGCCTTCCACGCCTCGCAGTTCTTCGCCGGCGTGCGTGGCTGGAGCCCCGAGCGGGTGCACACCGCCGTCTACACGCACGGGCACGTCGACCACGTCTTCGGGCTGGCGCCCTTCGAGGAAGAGGCCCGCACGCGCGGCTGGTCGGCGACCACGGTCGTCGCGCACCGGGCGTGTCCGGCGCGTTTCGACCGCTACAAGCTCACCAACGGCTACAACGGAATCATCAACCAGCGCCAGTTCGGGTTTCAGCGTCCCTACTTCCCGAGCGACTTCCGGTATCCCGACCGCACCGTCGAGGCGGGCGAGTCGCTCTCGATCGGCGGGGTCGCGATCGAGCTGCACCACGACCGCGGCGAGACCGACGACCACCTCTGGGCATGGCTTCCCGCGCAGCGCGCGCTCTACACCGGCGACCTGTTCATCTGGGCGGCGCCCAACTGCGGCAACCCGCAGAAAGTGCAGCGTTACCCGCGCGAATGGGCGGCGGGACTGCGGCGCATGCGCGACCTCGAGGCCGAACTCCTGATGCCCGGGCACGGACCGCCGATCGTCGGCGCCGCGCGCGTCCGCCAGGCGCTCTCCGAGACGGTCGAACTCCTCGAGACGATCCTCGAACAGGCGCTGCGCCTGATGAACGAGGGAGCGACGCTCGACGAGGTGCTGCACGGCGTCGCCGTGCCCGACCACCTGCTCGCGCGCCCCTACCTGCGTCCCAGCTACGACGACCCGGCGTTCATCGTGCGGAACGTCTGGCGTCTCTACGGCGGCTGGTACGACGGCAACCCGGCGCACCTCAAGCCGCCGCGCGAACGTGAACTCGGGGCGGAGATCGCCGCGCTCGCCGGCGGCGCGGGCCGGCTCGCCGATCGGGCGGAGCGACTCGGGGCCGACGGGCGGCTCGCGCTCGCCTGCCAGCTGGTCGAGCACGCCTTCGCCGCCGACCCGGCCGACGCGCGCGTACGCGCGGTCCGCGGCGCGCTCTACCGGGCGCGCGCCGAGGCCGAGTCGAGCCTGATGGCCAAGGGGATCTACGGGTTCGCCGCGCGCCAGTCCGGCGACGGCGAGGGGGCCGGCGGCAAGGGCTGAAGGGCGCGCGGATCAGGACCGCGCGGCCTCGAAGAGCGCGCGGCAGGCGTCGACGTGCACGCCGCCGCGCAGCCGTGGCGCGCGCTTGCCCGAACGCGCGAAGACCTCGGCGGCGCGCAGGTCGATCTGCTCCCAGCCCGCGGCGTGCAGCCAGGGGATGTCGACGCCGAAGACGACGAGACCGACGCCCGCCCAGACCGCGGCTGCGGCGCACATCGGGCAGGGCTCCGCCGTCGTGTAGAGGGCGAGTCCGCTCCAGGGGCGCGCGACCTCGCGCACGGCGGCGTCGCGCAGGGCGACGATCTCGCCGTGCAGGACGGCGTCGTGGCGCGAGCGGTTCGCCCCGCGGGCGACGATCGCACCCGAGGCGACGTCCACGATCGCCGCGCCGAAGGGCGCGGCCGGGTGACGTCGGGCATCGGCGAGCGCCGCGCGCATGCCGAGGTCGTCGAGGTCGCGTGCGTCCACGTCGCCGGAGCCTGCCACGGCAGGCTTGCGCCGTCCAAACGGGCGTGCCGGAATCGACGGCGGAGGTGTCGACATGGCGCGTGTGTTCGAGGCGATCGACGACAAGCTCGAGGACTTCATCGGGGCGCAGCGGCTCTTCTTCGTCGCGACGTCGCCGGCCGACCCCGCGGGCCACGTGAACCTCTCGCCCAAGGGGCTCGACAGCTTCCGGGTCCTCGATCCCCGCACGGTCGCCTGGCTCGACCTCACCGGGAGCGGCGTCGAGACGATCGCCCACCTGCGCGAGAACGGGCGCATCACGATCCTGTTCTGCGCCTTGTCGGGCGCGCCGCGCATCCTGCGCCTCTTCGGGCGCGGCACGGCGGTGCTCCCCGGCGACGACGACTTCGCCGCGCTCGCCGGACGGTTTTCGCCGATCCCTGGGGTGCGCAGCATCGTGCGGGTCGCCATCGAGCGCATCGCGGACTCCTGCGGCTACGGCGTGCCGCGCTACGAGTACCGCGACGAGCGCACGCAACTCGTCGAGTGGGCCGAGCGCAAGGGGGAGGACGGCCTGCGCGAGTACCGGGAGAAGAACAACGCGCGCAGCATCGACGGGCTGCCGGGGATCGAGCCGCCGCCGGGTTCGCCGCGCCGGTGATCGCACCGGCCGGCCCGGCGGGCCGGTGTCAGTCCTTGCGGCCGCCGCGCGCGAGTGCGGCGACGTGCTCGGGCATCGGCAACTGGCTCACACCGTCGGTGCCCCACCAGGTCGCCGTCAGGTGCTGGGGGCCGGGTCCGCTGCGCTGCCAGACCTCCTCGTAGGTGCGCCGGTAGGAGGTGCGCGAGATGCGCCAGGAGCTGTCGCGCTTCACGTAGGCGTCCTCGTAGAAGGCGGCGCCGCGCAGCGAGAAGTCGCGCGAGGCGTCGACGACGACGTCCTCGAGCGCCCAGATGCCGACCGCGGTGTCCGGGCCGGTCAGGTCGATCTCCGGGTGGTGTACGCGGTGGCTCGACAGGAATTCGGTCGAGCCCATCGCGGCCCGGAAGAAACCGAGGATCGCCTCGCGTCCCTCGAACGCGTACTTGCCGCCACTGTAAGAGGCGACGGCGTCGTCGGCGAGGCACGACGCCATCTCGTCCCACAGCTTCTGGTCGAGGCAGCGCATGTAGCGGTACTTGACCCGCTTGATGAGCTCGATCTCGACGAGGTCCGCGGGTGTCATGGCATCAGGAATCGGAGAAACCGACCTGGCGCAGGATCCACCCGGCCTCGCCGCGCGCGAGCGCGTACTCGACCTTGCGTGTCCCGCCCGACGGGCAGCAGTTCGCGTCCTTCGGGCGGTAGATCGGGAAGGTGCGCACCAGGCGGTTGCCGACGACCTTGAACGAGTCGTGGCCCAGGTAGCCCTTGCCGATCGCGGAGTTGCCCTCGATCGGCGGCAGGAAGATCTGCGACATCGACTTGCGCCCGTTCACCGCGTAGCCGACGACCGAGCCGTAGGAGCCGCTGCCGGCCGAGTTGGCGAAGACCAGGATCTCCGGCGAGCCGTCGCCGTCGAGGTCGGCGACCTCGGCGCCGGTCACGCTGCCGTCCACCTCGACGGTCACCGGGCGGGCGTCGGCCGGGAGGCCCGACGGCGCGATGGTCACCTGGTTCAGGGAACCCTGATTTGGGCAGGTCACACGGAAGCGGATCCCGTCGCGCTCGAGGGTCCGGTCGAAGCCGGCGCCGGGGAGCGCCCCGGCGACCGCGCCGACCGTCCCGGTGGTCGCACCGGCGACGGCTCCGACCGTGCCCGTAGTGGCGTTGGCCGCGGCGCCGACGATCCCGGTGGTGGCGTTGGCCGCGGCTCCGACGACCCCGGTGGTCGCGTTGGCGACCGGGCGTGCCACGGAGCATCCGGTCGCGACGACCAGCGCGGCCGCCGCGAGAGCGATGCCTGTCATTTCCTGCTTCATGGATTTCGCCTCCGTCACTTCGCCATCAAGCCGCGGCCGGTGATCATCGGCAGGTCGAGCGCCGAGACCTGCCCCGCGGGTGCGGCACACACCGCCGGGATCGCATTCACGATGCGCGTCGCGGTGAGCAGCACCCCGCCCACCGCATGGTCGCCGTTCTCGTCCTCGAACTCGAACTCGCAGCGCATCGTCGGCCGGCCCTTCACGACGACGCGGTAGCTGCCGTTGCCGCTCGGCCACTCGGGTGCGAGCGCGTCGTCGAGGCGCGTGACGTGCTCGACGACCAGGCGCGGCTTGCCGCCGACGAGACCCATGACCTCGAAACGCATCGCCGCCGTCGTGCCGACTTCCACCGTGCGGTCGCCGATCGCGATCGGCCGGATGGCGGGGCGGCGTTCGTGGACGGCACGGACCTTCTCGACCTCGACGCCGAGTCCCTCGGCGAGGAGTCGGATCGTGCCGCCCCAGGCGAACTCGAGCGCCCCGGGCGAGAGCAGCAGCGGCGTCGCGTCGAGGGCCTGTCCGAAGCCCATCGTGCTGAACAGGACCTCGGGCTGGGCGTAGGTCGCGTAGTTGATGATCTCGAGGATCCGCACCTCCTCCCAGCGCTCGGAGAGTCCGGTCAGCAAGAGCGGCAGGACGTCGTTTGCGAAGCCTGGGTCGATGCCGGAGGTGAAGAACGAGGCGTTGCCGGCGCGGCAGGCCTCGTCGAGCTGCTCGCGCAGGTTGGGCAGGAACGACTTCGGGTGGACGAGCGGCACGACCGAACTCGACACGACGTTCTTGCCCGAGGCGAGGATGCGACAGATGTCGGTGATCGCCTCGAAGGGCCGAAGGTCGGCGGTCGCCGTGTAGCAGACGCAATCGGCGTCGGAGGCGAGGATCGCCTCGACGTCGTTGGTCGCCTTCACGCCGCAGGCGGGCAGCCCGCAGAGTTCACCCGCGTCCCGGCCGACCTTGCCCGCCCCGTGCACGCAGACGCCGGCGAGTTCCAGTTCCGGATGCGTCAGGATGCAGTGCAGGGCGAAGGTGCCGACGTTGCCGGTTCCCCATTGGATCACTTTCAAGGCCATGGCCCGTGAGTCTCGCACCGCGCCACCCTCTGTCAATCCGCTCGGTCGTCGCCGGGTCGTCGCGATCGGCGACCGGGCGAGTCTCGAACGTCTCGCCCAGGCCTGTTCCCCGGAACAGCCGCCGGGCTGAGCCGGGCTCCCGGCCCGACGTCGTCCGACCTCGCTCGACCGGCGCGTCCGGCCGAGCGGGTCGCCGTCGACGGCTGCGGTCGCGGTGCTAGAAAAGGCGCGCCGGACGGTCGCCGCAGGCGTAGCCGGGCCGGCCCATCCCCGCGACACGGAGACCCGCCATGCGACGAGAAATCTTCAGCCAGGAGCACGAACTCTTCCGCGACCAGTTCCGCCGCTTCGCCGATCGCGAGATCGTGCCCAGGGTCGAGGGCTGGAACGCGCGCGGCATGAGCGATCGCGACTCCTGGCGCAAGATGGGGGAGGCGGGGTTCCTCGGCGCGCACGCCCCGGCCGAATACGGCGGCGGGGGCGCGGACTTCCTCTATGACGCGATCGTGATGGAGGAGATGAGCCTGCTCCGCGCCCACGCCCTCATGATGTCGCTGCACTCCGACATCTGCATGCCGTACATCATCCACTACGGGAGCGAGGAGCAGAAGCGAAAGTATCTCCCCGGCGCGATTTCCGGCGAGACGATCCTCGGCATCGCGATGACCGAGCCCGGGACCGGCTCGGACCTGGCGAGCGTGCAGACGCGCGCGCGTCGCGAAGGCGACTTCTTCGTGATCAACGGCTCGAAGATCTTCATCTCGAACGGCCAGATCGGCGACCTCTTCGTCGTGGTCGCGAAGACCGACCCGGACGCGAAGCCGCCGCACAAGGGCATCAGCCTGTTCCTCGTCGAGGCGAGCACCCCGGGCTTCGTGCGCGGCCGCAAACTCGACAAGCTCGGCCTGCGCGGCCAGGACACGAGCGAGCTCGCCTTCGAGGACTGCCGCATCCCGGCCGATCGGCTGCTCGGACGCGAGGGCGAGGGCTTCCGGATGCTCATGGAGCAGCTCCAGCAGGAGCGCCTGTGCATCGGCGTCGCCTCGATCGCGTCGTGCCGTCGGTCCCTCGACGACACGATCCGCTATGTGAAGGAGCGCCACGCCTTCGGGAAGTCGATCGCGTCCTTCCAGAATACGCAGTTCAAGCTGGTCGAACTCGCGGCACAGGTGGAGATCGGGCAGGTCTTCGTCGACAGGCTGCTCAAGGCCCACGTGCGCGGCGACGACATCGTGAGCGAGGTCAGCATGGCGAAGTTCTGGACGACCGACCTCCAGAAGAAACTCACGGCCGACTGCCTGCAGATGCACGGCGGCTACGGCTTCATGCTGGAGTACCCGATCTCGCAGGACTATGCCGACGCGGCCGTGCAGTCGATCTACGCCGGCACGAACGAAATCATGAAGGTGATCGTCGCCAAGCGGATGGGCCTCGGCTGAGTCGTCGGCCCCCGGCGCAGCCGCAGGGCGCTCACGTTCCGGTCGCCCCGGAAGCGAGGGCCGCGACGATGCGAAGCACGTGGGCGCTCGCGAGCGCCGCGACGATCGCAAGCGCCGCGAGGGTCGCGGCGCGACCCGCCGGGTGGCGGGCGACGCGCTCCACGCCGAGCGCGGTGAAGGCGGCGAACGCGGGCATGGAGTTCATGAGGTAGGAGGCCTTCATCGTGCTGAAGAAGGGCACGATGCGGGTCAGCAGCGCGATCATGACGAGGTTGACCGCGACCAGCGTGGCAAGCGCGAGCCACTTCGCCGTCTCGGCGCTGCGCCGGCCCGCGATGGCACGGCCGAGCGCGCGCAGCGCGAGCACTGCCCCGAGCAGGACCAGCGCGAGCCAGAAGAGCCCGCAGGCGAAAAGGCCCGTCGCCATCGCCCGGGTCGCACCGGAGATCGGGATCGGCCCCCCGGGAAATGCCGCCCCGCGGATCCAGTCGAAGTAGCGGTTCCACCAGGCCGTGTCGGGTTCGGTGAAGTTCAGGAACTTGGGCTCGGTATCGAACCAGGCGCTCGACCAGAGCAGCGTCCAGAACGACTGCAGGCGCCCGGGCAGGAGGATCGGTTCGCGGAAGAAGTCCCACGGCGCGAAATCGAACCAGCGCATGCCACCGGGGTCGTGCGGCTGGACCGCGCCGTAGTCGATGTCGCGGTAGGGCAGCGGTGCGCCGTAGATCGCGAGGTTCTGGCCGACGTAGAGGGCGAGCACGGCTGCCGGCGGGACGAGGGCCAGTCCAGCGGCGACCGCCATCCGGCCGCGCTCGGCGGGTGCCGCGTGCAGCATCTCCCAGGCGAGTGTGACCGCGATCGCCGGCAGCAGGATGTAGCAGGTGTACTTCACGTCGACGGCGACCGCGGCGGCGAGCCCGAGCAGGAGCGCGTCGCGCGGCTGCCAGCCGCGGTCGATCGCGCGCAGCAGGAGCCACGCGCCGAGTGCGACGCAGAGGTAGGAGAGTCCGTCGTTCGAGAACATCGCCGACATGTAGATCGCGCGCGGCAGGAAGCAGAGCACGCCGAAGGCGACGAGCCGCGCGAGCGGTCCGAGCCCCGGGACGCGGCGCAATCCGAGCCACAGGAAGGGCAGCACGAGCACGTGGCAGGCACAGCTCGCGAGTTGCAGGATCTTGGGGATCGCGCGCGGTGGCGTACCCGAGGCGAGGATCGCGCGCACGAACTGTCCGGCTGTCCAGTAGAACACCGGCGGGTGCTGGCACATCGAGCAGGCGTCCTTGCGCGGCAGCACTCCGCCGCCCTCGAGCATCAGGTGGATCGGCTGGTAGTGGTCGTCGAAAGCGTTCGACGGCGGTGTCGTCCAGCACAGCAGGAAGCGCAGCAGGGTGCCGGCGGCGAACAGCGCGAGCGCGAGGCGCGCCTCGGTCCCCGCCCGCAAGGGAGCCGGGGAAGTCCGAGCCGGGCGCCCCGTGTCGGCGGGGGCGCCGTGTACCGCGCGCGGTTTCGCCATCGAGTCGTGTCGGCGGGCCGGAGCCTCAGCCCCGCGCCTCGAACCGGAGGTCGAGGTTCTCCCCCTCGCAGCGGGCCCCGAGTTCGGCCCGCAGCGCGCTCAGGTCGAGTTTCGACGGAACCTGCAGGTCGGCCTCGAGGACGAACATCGGCGTCCCGCTCATCGGGGCGAAACTCACCCGCGACTCGAGCGACGCGAGGTTCACGCCGCGGCCGGCGAGCAGTCCGGCGATCGCCTGCACGATGCCCGGACGGTCGTGGCCGGAGACCCGGATCCGGTAGAAGAGGTGGTCGCCGCGCGTCGGTGTCGTCGTCTCCTTGAGCAGGCAGCGCAGGCCCAGTTCGGACTCGAGGCGCCCGCCCTGGGCCTTGACGGCAGCGAGGGCGCCCGACGATCCGGAGACCAGCAGGATGAGTGCGAACTCCCCGCCCAGGATCGCCATGCGGCTGTCCTCGAGATTGGCGCCGGCGCGGTGGATCGCCGCGGAGATTTCGTTCACCAGGCCGGGTTGGTCGGGCCCGACGGCGGTGAAGACGAGGTAGTTGCGGTCGGCTTGCATGGGCGTTGCTCCTGGTCGTCGGCGCTAGCGATAGCGACCGTGCGGTTCGAGCCGAAGATAGATCCGGAAGGCCTCCTCGACCTCCCGGCGTGCGGGCGTCGCCATGATCGTCACCGCCTCGCTCAGCGCGGCAGCCAGGGCAGCCAGCGGCGACGCGCACTCTCGAACTCGTCGCCCGGCTTCCAGGTCGGCATCTCCGAGGCCTCGGCGACGGAGAGGGCGACGTCGAACCCGAGCCGCGCGTCCTCGACCATGCCGCTCATGTCCCACGAGCCGTCCCAGTCGTCGCTCGGCTGGTGGTAGTGGCGGGCGAACCAGCCGTCGACCTGCTGCGGCCCCCAGCCGAGCGGGCGGCCGATGTAGGTGGTCCCGCCCTGCAACTGGATCGCCGGTACGCCGACGCGGGCGAAGCTGAAGTGGTCGGAGCGGTAGAAGTAGCCGCGCTCGGGGTGCTCCTCGTCGTCATAGGTCCGGTGCTGGCGCGTCGCGGCCTGGAGCGCAAACTGATCGAGCGTCGAGCGGCCGAACCCGACAGCGCGGACGTCGCGGGCGCGCCCCCAGATGTTGGCGCCGTCGAAGTTGATCGCGGCGGCCATGCGCGCGGGCGACACGGTCGGGTGCGCCGTGAAGTAGGCCGACCCGAGCAGTCCCTGCTCCTCGGCGGCGGTCGCGACAAAGAGGATCGAGCGCTTCGGCGGATCGGGCAGGGACGCGAACGCGTTCGCGACCACGAGCAGCGTCGCGACGCCCGATGCGTTGTCCATCGCGCCGTTGAAGACCTCGCGCTTTCCTTCGGCATCCTCGCGGGCGCCGAGGTGGTCGTGGTGGGCCGTCAGGACGACCACCTGCTGGCTCAGCCGGGGGTCGCGTCCGCGCAGCAGGCCGACGACGTTGGCGGTGCGGTAGCGGCGCAGGCGGCTATCGAGCCGGACCTCGGTTTCGAGGCCGAGCGGGACCGGGTGGAAACTGCGGCTCTTGGCCTCCTCGATCAGCTTCTCCAAGTCGTGGCCGCCGAGTTTCGCCAGCCGACGGGCGGCGTCCTGGGTCACCCAGGCGCGCAGTCGCACCGATGGTTCCCGATTCTCGGCGAGGCGCGAACTCTCGCCGCCGAAGGACGTGACCACCGTGCTCCAGGGGTACCCGGCCGAGGTGTCGGTGTGCAGGATGATCGCGCCGGCCGCACCCTGGCGCGCCGCGCTCTCGAACTTGTAGTTCCAGCGGCCGTAGTAGAGGCGGCGCGTCCCGGCGAAGAGGTCGGGATCCCAGTCGGGGTCGTCGTTCAGCAAAAGGAGGATCTTGCCACGCAGGTTCGCGCCCTTGAAGTCGTCCCAGCCGAACTCGGGGGCCTGGATGCCGTAGCCGGCGAACACCACCTCGGCGGGACCGATCTCGATCTCGGGCGTCGCCTCGCCCGCCACCGCCACGAAATCGGTCGAGGCTACGAGGCTCGTCTGCGCGGCGCCGTGCGAGAACTTCCAGGTCTCGGGCTGGCCGGTCGTCACGCCGACCAGGTCGAAGGGCTGCTCCCACTGGCCGCCCGGCGCGCCGGGCTCGAGTCCGAGGAGTTGCATCGACGAGGTGATGTAGCCCCGGGTCAGGTCGTCGCCGGCAGTGCCCGGTCCGCGACCTTCGAGCAGGTCGTCGGCGAGGAAACGGATCGGCCCGGCGAGCGCGCTCGCATGGATGCAGCGAGCCGAGGCCTCGGCCGCCTCGCGCGACGGCGCCTCGACGATCTCGCCCGTGACCATGCTCTCCTTGGGGCGGATCGCGGTCGAGCAGGCGCCGAGGGCGAGCGCGACGGCGAAGCCCAGGGCGAGGCGGCGGGGAGGGGCGGGACGGAGAGGCGCGGGCACACGCGAGCGATGCCCGCTTCGGGGTGCCCGGTCAAACGCGTGCGGGGATCCGCAGCCACTTCGCGGCATCGCGCATCAAGCAAAGAAAATACTACGCGATCGGGGTCGCCCCGAAGCGCATCTCGGGGCGACCCCTAGGAGAAAAAGTGCGGCCCTACGGAACAAAATCGCCCGATCGGGGGGTGATCCGGCGATTCCCTACTGGGCGATACTCGGCCCCGCCCCTAATGTTCGAGACGGGAGAGAGAGGCACCGCATGCGGCGGGCTGATCACTCTCGGGAAAGAGCCGGGGATCATGCGAGTCTGGATGAACAAGACGGGTGGAATCAGCACGAAGCGCGCAGCGATGCGCAGGGCTTGGTGCATTTTCACTTGGGGGCTCGTCCTGCTCGCCAGTGGCGGGCCGGCGCGGGCCGCGACCGCCTCGCCGGAGATCCTGCAGGTCCAGGGCGAGCCGGTACCGGCGCCCGACGGCTCCCTCCGCCACCGCGTGTCCATCGACGCCGAGGCTCTGCTCGCCCTGCCCTCGGGTGCGACCGCGCGCCTCTCCCTTCCCGGGCGCCCGGTGCGGACGGTGATCTTTGCCGGGCTCGAGCGTCACCCGGGCGGCAGCATCACCTGGATCGGCGCGGTGCGCGGGCGCCCGGAACTCCCGATCACCATCACCTTTGGGCTGACCGGCCTCTCCGGCGTGCTCACGGGCGATGCGGACGCTCCGGTCACCCTGCAGAGCGACGACCAGGGGATCTGGATCAGCGACCGCGCGGCTGCGGGCCTCGCCCCGGCCGACGACGAGAAAGTCGACGACGGCCTCGGACACTTCGACCTGCCCAAGGGAGCCTCGCGCGAGCCGCTCGTATCGACCACCGCGTCCGCGGCCGCACCGGGTGCCGCGGCGGCCAACGGCATGACGCTGCCCCGTCCGGCGCCCGCGGAACTCGACCTCCTCATCCTCTACACGACCGGCCTCAGGGCGAAGCTCGGCACCGGTCTCGCGGCCCGGCTCGACAGCCTGGTCGCGATCACCAACCGGAGCTACGTCGACAGCGACGTGCACCTCCGGCTGCGGCCGGTCGCCGCGATCGAGATCGGCTACCCCGACAAGAACTCGAACTTCGACGCTATCTACGCGCTCACCGACGGCAGCCACCCGACGACGGCGGGCGTGCGCGCGCTGCGCGATCTCTACGGCGCCGACGTCGTCGTGCTGTTGCGGCCCTACGACTCGGCGACGCAGCAGGGCTGCGGCGCGGGCTGGATCTCGGGCTTCGGCGGCAACCCGGTCGAGTGGTCGAGCGAGTACGGCTTCTCGGTGGTCAGCGACGGCGCGAGCGGCGGCAAGTACTGCGACGACGTCACCTTCGCGCACGAGATCGGCCACAACCTCGGCGCGATGCACGATCGAGCGAACGCCGGCGGCGCCCTCGGCGCCTATCCCTTCGGCTACGGCTACGGCGTGCGCGGCAAGTTCGGCACGGTCATGAGCTACATCTACCCGCGCCTCCCCCGCTACGCCGATCCGCATGCGATCTGCAGCGGTCTGTCCTGCGGAGTCGACGAGAACGCGGCCGACTCGGCCAACGACTCGCTCGCGATCGAGCTCGCCCGCGGCGACGTGGCCGCGTTCCGGCCGTCGACCCACCTCGACTTCGCGTTCGGCACCGCCGGCCGCGCGACCCTCGGCACCTCCGCGGGCGCAGCCGGCGCGAACGCGGTCGCCGTCGCCCCCGACGGTCGGATCGTGGTGGCCGGCGCGGTCGACCGCGCCGCGTCCTCCGCGATGCTGCTCATGCGCTTTCTGCCCGACGGCAAGCCGGACCCCGGCTTCGGCAGCGGGGGTGTCGTCGAGCGGTCGATCGCGGGGGGCCGCCTGCGCGCCACGGCCGTGGGCCTCCAGTCCGACGGCCGCATCGTCGTCGCCGGCACGCTCGAGAAGACCACCGGGGACACCTGTGCGGTGGCACTGCGCTTCCTTCCCGACGGCAAGTCCGACTTCTCCTTCGCCGGCAGCGGGACCTTCGCGGTCGGCGACGTCGGCCAGCGCCGCCGATTCCGGGCGCTCGCCATCTCGGCGGCCGACGACGACGTGATCCTGGTCGGCGAGGCCGACAACTCGACCACGGGCGTGACCTCCCTCCTGGCGGCGCGGCTCACGCGCGACGGCGCACCGCGCACCGGTTTCGGCATCTCCGGCCTCCTGCGCCAGGCGGTCACCGGCGGATCGGTCTCGGTCGACGCGATCCGGCTCTCAGGCGACGGCAGCATCGCGATCGCGGGCGGCTTCGACCGCCCCGACGGTCGCGAAGACCTGCTCGCGCTGCGCCTGCTCGGCGACGGGCATCCCGACCCCGCCTTCGGCGGCGGAACCGGCATGGTGCGGGTCGACCTCGGCGGTGGCCGCGCCCACGCCAACGGTATCGCGCTCGAACGCGACGGAGACCTGGTGCTCGCGGGCACCTGGATGCGTGCCGGCGGCACCTCGGCCGCGGTGGCGGTGCGGCTCCTCGCCGACGGCACGCGCGATGCCGAGTTCGGCAAGAAGGGCACCTTCTCGCTCGATCTGGGCGACGGCGACACCTTCGCCAACGGCGTCGCGGTCGACGCCAAGGGTCGGATCTTCGTCGCGGGTGGTTACCGGGACGCCGACGGCGGTACGAATTTCGTCACCGCCTGCCTCCGCAAGGACGGCGTCCGCCTGCGGGCCTTCGCCCACGGTGGCGTTGCGGCCCCGACCTTCGGCGGCCTCGCCGCGGTCGCCAACGCCGTGGCGATCGCGCCCGATGGCGGGATCGTCGTCGCGGGTGCGACCACGAGCGACCTGAAGGGCGAGTTCGCCGTGGTGCGGCACCTGGTCGACTGAGTCCCGCTTTCCCCGGGCCGCCGGGGGTCGATCGTAGCTTTCCGGCTTGCGCGGAGACGGCTCCGAACCCCATGATGAGGCCGTCGCGTCCGGGGCCTCGCGGGCTCCCGGCGCACGGACGGGCATCGGTTCAAAGCGCATGGGGAATCCGCTTCGCCAACTGCTTCGCGCCCTCCCGGTGGTCGCCGGGTACCTGCTCCTGCAGGTCGCCCCTGCCGCGGCTCAGGCGGGCCTCCCCGACCCCACCTTCGGCACCGATGGCCGGGTCGTGAGCGCGGTCGGCGACTTCGACGACTTCGCGCAGGCGATCGCCGTCGCCTCCGACGACCGGATCGTCGTGGCCGGCTACTCGACCACCGAGGTCGCCGGGGTCGTGACGAACGAGGATCCGACCCTCCTGCGCCTGAGGCTCGACGGCTCGCTCGACCCGGACTTCGGGACCGGCGGTCGGGTCCGCATCCCGTTCGGCAGCGCCTTCGCGCGGGCGCTCGCGCTCGCGATCCAGCCGACGGACCACAAGATCGTCCTCGCCGGATTCCGCCGCGTGGCGGGCAACGAGGACTTCCTGGTCGCGCGTCTGCTGCCCGGCGGCGGCCTCGATCCGGACTTCGGCACGGGGGGCCTCGTCACGACGGCGATCGGACTCACCGACGAGCGCGCCAACGCGGTCGCCGTCGGGTCCGACGGTCGCATCGTCGTCGGCGGTTGGGCGCTGCGCGGCAGCAACAAGGAATTCGCCGTCGTGCGCTATCTAGCCGACGGAACCCTCGATCCGTCCTTCGGCGACGCCGGCAAGGAGTTCTTCGGCGTCGGTACCGGGAACGACGAGATCGCGGCGATCGCGCTGCGCGACGATGGTCGCATCCTGCTCGCCGGGCATGCGGCCGACGGCGGACAATACGGCATGGCGCTCGTGCGCCTCACCGACGCAGGTGCCCTCGATTCGGACTTCGGCGGCGGCAGCGGCATCGTGCGCCCCACCGTCGGGACCGGGGATTCCTACGCTTATGCCGTGGCGCTGCTGTCCGGCGGCGGGATCGCGGCGGTCGGCAAGGCCCGCACCGGTACGCAGGTGCACATGGCGGTGCTTCGCTTCGACGCTTCGGGCGCGCTCGACCCGGGCTTCGACGGCGACGGTGTCGCGGTGAGCGCGATCGGCACGAGTTCGCGCGCGAACGCGGTCGCCGACGCCGGTAGCGGCCGCATCGCGGTGGCGGGCGTCGCGCGTATCGGCGGCGTCGACCAAGTCGCACTCGCGCGCTACGGCGCGACCGGCGCCCTCGACTCCAGCTTTGGGACCGGCGGCGTCGTCACGGCGGTGCTGGGCAACGGTGCAGCGCAGGCGAACGCGATCGCCGTGCAGCGCGACCGCAAGCTCCTGGTCGCCGGGGTGAGTCGCACCGGCAACGACGACGACTTCGCCGTGTTGCGCTGGTTGCAGGACGCCTGCGGCAACGGCCAGGTGGATGGGGGCGAAACCTGCGACGCCGGCGCGGCGATCGAGAGCGAGTGCTGCTCGATCGAGTGCACGGCGGCGCCGTCCGACAAGGTGTGCCGCCCGTCCGTCGACGAGTGCGACATCGTCGAGTTCTGCGACGGATCGAGCGGCCTCTGTCCCGCCGACACGACGAGCCCCGACGGCGACGGCGACCTGCTGTGCGACATCCACGACAACTGCCCGGCCGACCCGAACCCCGACCAGGCCGACGGCGACGACGACCAGGTCGGCGACGTCTGCGACCCGTGCACCGGCGGCGTCGAGGTGATCCGCTCGCGGCTGAAGCTCGCGAATCTCGGCGATCCCGCCGGCGACGACAAGTTCCGCTTCGAGGGCACGATGCGCTTCCCCGGCCCGGTCGCGCTCGAGCCGGACCTGAAGCCGATGCGGGTCGTCCTGCGGGACGCCTCCGGGGCGACCCTCTGCGACGCCCGCCTGCCGACCGGTTCCGCCTGGACCTCGAACGACAAGCGCACCATCTGGGGCTTCATCTCGACGCTGCCCGTCGACGGCTGGATCGACTCGGCGCGGCTGGTCAGCTCCGGGGCGCGTCCCGAAGAGGTGAAGTTCATCGTCGGTGTCGACCGGGCGAGCCTCGGCCGCGTGAAGCCGGTGCTGCCGCTCGCCGCGACGATCGTTCTCGACGGCCCGTTCGCGACGAGCGGTCTCTGCGGCAACGCGAACTACCCCGGCGGCAGTACCCGGGCGCCGACCTGCCGCGCGAACCCGCCGGTGACCAGCGTCTTCTGCAAGTAGGCGCTCCGGGCGGTGGGCGGCGAGGCTCAGCCGTGCAGGTCGGCGAGCACCGCCTCGCCCGCGCGGCGCCCCGCGATCAGGGCCCCGTTGATCGACGCCTGCTCGCACCAATCGCCGCAGCGGTAGACGCCGTCGCGCAACCGCACGTCGCGCAGGGGGGCTCGCTCGGGCAGCGCGTGTGCGATGCGGCAGGCGCGCAGGTGGTGCCAACCGTCGACCTCGGCTCCGTACCAGCGGCGCAACTGGGCGACTACGCCTTCGGTCGCATCGGGCGTGCCCTCGAGCACGGTCGCGGAGACGAGCGCCTGCCCGGCGGGCGCGTAGAGGGGGGACACGTCGCTCATCACGCAGAGGTTGTTCACCGGGCCGTCGGCCGACCCCTCGCCGTTCAGGACCAGGATGGGCTCGCCGAGCGGCGAGCGCGGTGCCGCAAAGTAGTGGCAGGTCACCGCACGCGAACCGGGATCGGCTTCGCCGAGCAGGCGTGCAGCGGTGGGGCCGTCGGCCGCGACGACGACCGCGCGCGCGTCTGTGCGCGTGCCGTCGGCGAGGCGCAATCCGCCGGGTTCGAGGGCGGCGACCGCGACGCCGGTGCGGATGGTTCCCGGATCCAGGCCGGCGGCGAGCTGTCGCGGGATCTCCTCCATGCCGAGCGCGGGCACGGCGATGTCGCCAGCGGCGAACATCTTCCAGACGAACTCGAGCATCCGGCTCGAGGTCCGCAATTCCTCCTCCAGGAACACGCCACCGAGAAACGGCCGGAAGAAACGCTCTCGCATCGCGCCGCCGAAGCCGCGCGCCGCGAGCGCGTCGCGGGTGCTCGTCTCGGGCCGGGAGGCGATTGCTTCGAGGCTCGCGGCCGTGGCCTCCAGGCGAAGCCGGCCGACGCGCAGCTTGTCGGCGATCGAGCCGATCGGACTCGCGACGCCGAGCAGGCCGTCGAGCGGGCGTCGCCAGGGATCGGCGACCCGGTGGAAGGCACCGCCGAAGCGCACGAGCGCCCCGGGGTAGAAGGCGCGCAGGTCGAGGCGCGGGTAATCGAGTACGAGGCGGGCCTCGGGGTAGGCGGTGAGCAACACCTGGAAACCGCGGTCGAGCCGGAATCCGTCGACGACGTCGGTGCGCATGCGGCCGCCCGGAGCATCGGCCTGGTCGAACACGACGACGCGGCGCCCGGCGCGGGCGAGGACCCGTGCGCAGGCGAGCCCGGCGAGCCCGGCCCCGACGATCGCGACCTCCGGCGTCTCCTGCGGCTTCATGGGGCGTTCTCCTGCAAGAGGGCGTCGGCCGCCGCAAGTCCCGAGAGGGCGGCCCCCTCGACCCTCGGCGCGACGAAGGCGTCGCCGGCAAAGACCAGCCGACGGGGAGCCCGGACGAGCAGGCACGGGGCGTCGTGCAGGACCGTGGGCCGGGCGTACCGCCACGCGTGCAGCCGCCACTCCTTCACGCCGACGCCAAGGAGGGGCAGGGCGGCGCGCAGCAGTTCGCCGGCGACGGTGTTCCGGTCGCGCTCCCAGTTCTCCGTCGACCACGCAGCCGTGGCGTGGATTGTCGCCGTCGGGACCGGGGAGACGCCCTTGGCGTGGTTGTCGGCAATCCAGCCGAGTGGTCCCGCGGCGGGTTCGAGGGCACCGGGCGGGGGAAGTCGACTCGGCCCGTCGAGGGTCGCCAGCAGGGCGAGGCACGGATCGTAGCCGATGCGCTCGAGCATCGCGCGGTCGGTGTCGGCGAGGACGACACCGCCGGCGTCGAGCAGGGCGAGAGACTGCGGGACGGGCGCGGTGAGGACCATGGCCTGCGCGGCGAACTCGGCGGCCCCCTCGACGGCACCCGCGACGCCTTGCAGCGCTGGCCTCGCTCGCCATGGGCCGTCGCATCCGGGTCGATCGATTCCCTCGTCGTCGCCGCAGAGGACGGCTTCGATCGGCGACGCCAGGCGCACATCGAGTCCGCGGCACAGGTATCGCCCCAGGGCGCTCATGGTCGGCACGCCGCGCGCACGCGGCAGCCGGTCGACGACGGTTGGCCCGGCGGCACGATCCCAGCGGGTGGCGACGCCTTCCCGGGTCCACCGCGCGACCATCTCGGCGAAGCGCGGGTCGCGTGCGGTGAAGAACTGCGCGCCGTGGTCCCAGCAGGCGTCGCCTTCGCGCCGGGTGGCCATGCGCCCACCGGGTCCGCGGCCCTTGTCGAACACGGTCACGCGAATCCCGGCGGCAGCGAGACGCTGCGCTGCGACGAGCCCCGCAAGCCCTGCTCCGACGACGAGTGCGGAACGGATCATGCCTGCTCGGTAGGCCAGTGGGCGCGGGTGTCAACCGCCCGGCGCGCGCGGCGTGGCCCGGCCCGCAGCGCGGCGAGTCCCGGGCGACCCCCGGGGCGTCGAAATTGACCCGTTGGCCGCGCTCGCATAGCGTCCGCCCCCTGATGCCCGGGGGTACCCGAACAGCGCCGCGCCGCGGGCGTCGCTCCCGCGAGCCGGCCTGGGCCGACTGGGACGACCGCGAGTTGCTCGGGCTGCGCCTGTGCGATCTGGCCGAGGACGTCTCGATCGGGGGGTCGCGCCTCGAGGAGCGCATCGAGCAGCTCGCCCGCGACCTCGAGCGTTGCGGCATCGGCATGCTGCCGCACTTCTGGCTCTCCGACGACTGGTTCACGCCCGACGGCATCGCCGGCATGGCGATCCCGTTCTACATGGCGCACCCGCGGCTCGCGCGGCTCGAGGAGTCGCAGATGCTCGAGGTCGAGGGCGGCACGCCCGAGTGGTGCATGAAGATCCTGCGCCACGAGGCCGGGCACGCGATCGACAACGCCTACAAGCTGCGTCGCTTCCGGCGCCGCCAGCAGCTCTTCGGGCCGTCGTCGCAGCCCTACCCGGACTCCTACGCGCCGCGTCCCCACAGTCGCAACCACGTCCTGCACCTCGAGTCCTGGTACGCGCAGAGCCACCCCGACGAGGACTTCGCCGAGACCTTCGCGGTCTGGCTCACGCCGCGCTCGGCCTGGCGGCGCGGCTACGCCGACTGGCCCGCACTGCGCAAGCTCGAGTACGTGGACGAACTCATGTTCGACTGCGTCGCGGGGCGCCGCCCGCTGGTTACCTCGCGCCGCGAGATCGACCCGCTGCGGCGCCTGCGCCGGACGCTCGGCGAGCACTACGCCGACAAGCGCAAGCGCTACGCGGTCGGTGCGCCCGACGTGCGCGACGCCGACCTGCGGCGACTCTTCTCCGATGGGCCGGAGTTCCGCGATCAGCCGACGGCGGCGAGCTTCCTGCGCCGGGTGCGCCGCGAGGTCCGCGAGCGCGTCGCGCGCACGACCGGCGCCTACCAGTACGCGATCGACCAGGTGCTCGAGGACATCATGCGGCGTTGCCGCGTGCTGCGACTCCGGCTCGCGGCGGGCGAGGAGGAAACCATGATCGACTTCTCGATCCTGCTGGCCGTCCACACCATGAGTGCGCTCCAGAGCAAGCGGCCGAGGTACTCGCTTTGAGCCGCCCGCTGCGCATCCTGGCGCTGGTCGACGAGCGGCTGAAGCCGCCGGAGAACCCGAAGTCCTCGGAGCTGCGCACCGCCGACTGGAAGATGGAGTACGACGTCGTCGCGACGCTCGCGAACGCGGGCCACGAGGTGCACACGCTGGGCGTCGGCAGCGATCTCGGCGCGATCCGCGCCGCGGTCGAGGAGCGCAAGCCGCAGGCCGTCTTCAACCTGCTCGAGGACTTCCACGGCGTCCCGATCTACGACCAGAACGTCGTGAGCTATCTCGAACTGCTGCAGGTTCCCTACACCGGCTGCAATCCGCGGGGCCTCCTGCTGGCGCGCGACAAGGCGATCTCGAAGATGCTGCTCGCCTCGCACCGCATCCCGACGCCGGAGTTCGCGGTGTTCCGGCGCGGGCAGAAGTTCCGCCGGCCGGCCCGCCTGCGCTTTCCACTCATCGTGAAGTCGCTCAACAAGGAGGGCTCGGTGGGGATCTCGCAGGCCTCGATCGTCCACGGCGACGAGGAACTCGCGGCACGGGTGAAGCTCATGCACGAGCGCCACGGCACGCACGCGATCGCCGAGCAGTACGTCGACGGCCGCGAACTCTACGTCGGCGTGGTCGGCAACGACCGTCTCCAGGTCTTTCCGACCTGGGAACTCGGCTTCACGAAGCTGCCCGACGACGCGCCGAGGATCGCGACCCAGCGGGTAAAGTGGGACCCGGCCTACCAGAAGAAGGTCGGCGTGAAGACGAGCGCCGCGAAGGACCTGCCCAACGGCGTCGCCCAGGCGATCCCGCGGCTCGCCAAGCGCGTCTTCCGCGCGCTCCAGCTGAACGGGTACGCCCGCATCGACTTCCGGCTCGCCGCCGACGGGCGACCCTTCGTGCTCGAGGCGAACCCGAACCCGCAACTCGCCTATGGCGAGGACTTCGCCGAGTCGGCCGAGCACGCGGGGCTCGGCTACCCCGAGCTGCTGCAGAGAATCGTGCAGCTCGGGATGTCGTGGTCGCCGGAGCGGACGGGCTAAGGATCGCCGCTCAGGACGCGGGCGCGACGTAGGACCGGCAGGGCTGCGAGCGGATCGAAGGGCACGCGGCCACTGCCGCACCGAGGTCGGGGCCCGACGGCAGGACCGGCAGGACGACACGGGAGCGGTGATCCGGGTCGATCAGGATCCGGTTCACGACCGCACCACCGGTCGCGGGTGTGGCGAAGGTCCACTCCGGCCGATCGCCGCCGGGGGCCTGGATCGTGAGCCGGATGCGGCTTCCGGCGCGGAACTGGTGCGCGAACGGGAAGATCGCGATGCGCGCCTCGACGAACTCACCGGGCACGAGCGGCTGCAGGTCCTCGACGTAATCGGAGTGGAACGGAAGCAGGGGCGTGGAGCGCTCCGGGTCGACCGCGCGGTGGCTCAGCCGGAGCCAGCCGCTCTGGACGTAGCGTTCGTTGCCGTCGGGCAGGATCTCGCTCAATGTCGCCTGTAGGTCGGAGTCGGTCGCCGTCGAGGAGATCCAGAGGTCGACGCTCGCGGTGCCGGCCATCGAGACCGGCTCCTGCAGCACCTTGGTCATGTACGCGAGCGACGCTCCGTCGACCACCGGTCGCCAGTCGTAGGTCGGCGTCGCCGCCCAGATATTGCCCGACTTGAAGTCCTTGCGCGGCCGCAGCGACGGATCGGGCGCATATTCGTGCAGGCCGCCCGGGGCGCGCGGGTGCCTCCGGCGCAGGCGGCCGTCGGGCTGGAGGTAGTAGGCGGTGGGCTTCGCCTCGGGGATCGGCCAGGCGTCGTAGCGCGACTCTCCGCGCGGCATGAGCGCGCCGGGGATGAAGCCGTCGGCGTTGCCGGTCTCCCACAGGATGCGCACCGGCGGCTCGGCCTCGAAGGCGGCTCGGGCGTCGGCGTAGGTCATTCCGGTGAAGCGATCGGGCGGGAACGACAAGCCCGAGATGCCGGCGATCGTGCTCCAGAGCAACGGCGCGAAGGCGCGGGTGCCGGCCGGGATCTCCGGCACGATGCCGACCAGATAGAGCTGCAGGAACTCGATCATCTCGGCCGCGACGAGCGGGTCGAGCGACTCGGTGTGGACCCCGTTCTGCGCGACGACGCGCACGAAGGTGTCGGGCGAGAAGCGGTCGAGCATGACCGGCCAGTGTCCGCCGGTCTGCTCGTCCTGCCATGCGCCGGCGATGAAGACCCGCGCCGTGATCCGGTCGACGAACTCCGCCGGGGCGAGCGAGTCGCTGCCCTTGGGGAAGTCGTAGGTGAACTCGGGGTCGAGTTCGGGCGACGGGTTGGGGTGCTTCTCGAGCTGGTCGAGCAGGTCGACGTTCTGGCCGCGCAACAGCATATTGTCGGCGCAGGTCGTGTCGCCGCCGGAGATGCGCGAGACCACCCAGCCCGGGGCGTTCGGGTTGGGCCAGGCATTCTGCTCGACCCGCTCCCTTGCCCAGGAGAGCGCGAAGCCGTCGTTGGCGATCCCGCCGGGGTAGAGCGTGCCGCGCCAGGTGTCGTCGATCACCGACACCGGCGTGATCGCATCGAGGTGCGGCGGGCGGGTGCGGGCGACGAAGAGCTGGCTGATGCCCGCGTAGGAGATCCCGACCATGCCGACGTGCCCGTTCGACCACGGTTGCGCCGCGACCGTCTCGATCACGTCGTAGCCGTCGAGGGCCTGGAGGTTCTCGAAGTAGTTGAAGGCGCCCCCGGAACAGCCGGTGCCGCGGATGTTCACGCCGACCCAGGCGATGCCGAGGCTCGGCAGGAGCAGCTTGTACTGCGGCTGCCCGGTCGACGGGCTCGACGGGTCGTAGCCGGAGTACTCGACGACCACCGGGTAGGGACCCTTTTCGGGCGGGCCGGGCAAGGCGACCTGCGCCGAGAGCGTCGTGCCGTCGCGCATCCTGAGGTAGCCGTAGCCGGCGTTCGGACCCAGGTTCGAGGTCGGCAGCACCTGGCCCGCGTAGAGCGAAGCGTCGGGCGTCGCTTTTGCATCGAGGACCTCGAAGGCGGTGGAGCGGCGCAGTCGCGTGCCGTCGATCACCCGAACGCGGTAACCCGGCCCGGACTCGACGTTGCGGAAGAGGTGCGAACCGAGCGAGTCGATCGCCGCCTCCTGGAGTCGCTCACCGTTGCGCAGCAGGCGGACGACCGCGCCCGGAGGCGCGTCGAGGACGGCGACCTGGTGCACGCTCGGGCGCACCGTGAAGGGCGTGTCCGTCGCGACGGCGGCCCGGGGAGAGGCGACCGCGATGGCGAGGAGTGCCATCGCAAGGAGCGTGGCGAGGTGGCGGGTCCGGGAGCGAGTCGTCGTGTGCACGCGCTCTTGTCGCCGGATTCCCCGGGGCGCGCAAGGGAGAAGAATGCCGACGCTCGCGGCGAGAGCCAAGCGGCACGCGGGTGCGTCCGCCCCCCGGCCTGCGCAAACGCCTAGAAGCGCAGGATCTCGACCTCCAGCCCGCCGAGGTCGACGATCCCGACCGAGTTCTGGCCGGGGAGGTGCCCGGCGCACTCGCCGGGGTTCAGCACGAGGCGACCCGCCTCGCGGACGACCGAGTGCCGGTGGGTGTGCCCGTGCAGCGCGAGTTCGAAGTCGTCGCGGCCGGCGAGGACCCGGGGATCGTGGGCGACGAGCAGGCGGCGCTCGCCGAGTTCGAGTGAAAGCGGCGGGTCGACCAGCGTCATGCCGTGGCGGCCGGCCGCCGCGACCAGCCCTTCGCGCTCGCCTAGGTCGTTGTTGCCGAGCACGCCGGTGAGCGGTGCTACGAGCCGGGCGAGAACGTCGAGGGTCTTGGGCTGGGTGATGTCGCCGGTGTGGACGACGTGGTCCACACCGGCGCGGTTCAGCAGTTCGACGATGCGAGCGACGTTGGCGAGGTGGTTGTGGGTGTCGCTCACCACCCCGATGCGCATGGGCCGGCCCGTCAGGCGACCTTCTCGAGCACGTGGATCGCGCACGCGCTGCCGAGCCCGATGACGTGCGTGAGCCCGAGCCGCGCGTTCGGCACCTGGCGCTTACCCGCCTCGCCGCGCAGGTGGGTCGAGATCTCGTAGATGTTCGCGATGCCGGTCGCGCCGAGCGGGTGGCCCTTCGAGAGCAGGCCGCCGGAGAGATTCACCGGGATCTTGCCGCCGATCGAGGTCGCACCGCTGTCGATCATCCGTCCGGCCTCGCCGTCCTTGCAAAGCGAGAGGTTCTCGTAGTGCAGCAGCTCGGCGGTCGCGAAGCAGTCGTGCAGCTCGACGAGGTCGATGTCCTCGGGGCCGACGCCGGCGGTCTCGTAGGCCTTCTTCGCGGCGAGTCGCGTGCAGGTGTTCACGTCGGGCATGACGAGGTCGCGCTCCTGCCAGGGGTCGCTCGTCATGACCGACGCCTTCACGCGGACCGCGCGCTTCATGAGGCCGAGCTGCTTTGCCTTGGCCTCGCTGCACAGCACGGCCGCGGCCGAGCCGTCGACGTTCACCGAGCACATGAGCTTGGTGTTCGGGTAGGCGATCATCTCGGCGCCCATGACCGTCTCGAGTGGCGTCTCGATCTGGTACATCGCCTTGGGGTTCAGGGTCGAGTGGTGGTGGTTCTTCACCGAGACCTTGGCGAATTGCTCGAAGGTGGTGCCGTACTTCCGGGCATGCTCCTGTCCGGCCTCGGCGAAGACCGCGGGCATCGTCATCGAGCCGAGCAGGCCCTCGCGCGGAATCCCCTTGCGGCCACCGCCTCCGCCGAGCAGGCCCGCGCCCATCTTCTCGACGCCGACGGCGAGCACGACGTCGTTGACGCCCGCCTTGATCGACATCCAGGCCTCGCGGAAGGCCGTCGCACCGGTCGCGCAGGCGTTTGCGCAGTTCACCACCGGGATGCCGGTCTGGCCGATTTGCTGCAGCACGCGCTGGCCGACCATCGCGTCGGCCTGGCCGAGGTTGCCGCAGTAGAGAGCCTGCATGTCCTGGATCTTGAGCCCGCAGTCGTCGAGCGCCATCAGCGCCGCCTGGGCTCCCAGTTGCTCCACGGCGGGGCCGGTGCCCGCCTTCATGAACTTGATCATGTCGATGCCGACGACGTAGACGTCACTCATGGCGATCTCCTCGCGTGATGCGGTGTCGGTGGAATCGAGCGCTCAGCGCGGCTCGAAGAAGTAGCTCAGGTAGGAGTTGCCCTCCCGGTCCTTGCGGCCGAGCGCGTCCTTGTAGACGACGCGGATGGGCATTCCCATCTTGATCTTCGCGGGATCGGGCTCGATACCGATCAGGTTACCCTTGATCGTGCCGCCTCCCTCGAGGTCGACGATCGCCGAGATGTAGGGGACGTCGACGCCCGGGAACGACCGGTAGACGACCGAGAAGACATAGAGGTGCCCGTCGTTCGACAGTCGTGTCGGGGTGAACTGGCCGCGAGCGCTGCACTTCGCGCAGGTGTTGCGCGGGTCGAGGTAGATCGACCCGCACGGGCCGCACTTGTGGGCCTCAAGGTAGGGGTCGCCTTGTTCGGGAATCTTCAGGAAGTCGACGGCGGGCAGCGGCTTGGACATCGGTGGCAGGTCCTCCGGGTGGTCTTGCGAAGATCGATTCGCTGCACCGTCGCAGCCGCGCGGCCGAGGGTCAAGGCGGGCGCCGAAGCCCGGCCGCCGGGCAGGCCGGGGGGCTGGCGGTCGAGCCGGTGCCCGGCGTCGGGCCGGCCTGATTGCCGACGAAACCACGAGATAATAGACACTCGACGAATTGCGTCGGGCAGCCTAGGATCAGGTTCTCGAGCTGCTGACGACCAGCTCCAAAACGGCCTCCGGCGAGGATCGACCGGAGGAGAAGCGGAGAAGACGATGCTGAAACAGGTTCGGATTTCGATGACTCTAGCGGTGGCCGCGAGTCTCCTCGGGATGGTCTGCGAGGTGGCTGGCGCGAACGCGGGTGCCGTCGCCTCGGGTGGTTCTTCGGTGGCCGGCCCCGTTTCCAAGGGGAATGGCCCGCACTTCGTCGGCGGCGGGTCCGGCAAATACATCAAGCGCGTGAAGGTCTCGTTCGAAACCGCCACGCTGGGCAACCATTCTTATGAGGAAGATCCGACTCCGGCGATGAATCCGATCAACCCGCCGCTGCGGGAGATCGTGCAGGTCCTCAAGCTGACGAACGAGTATCCGCCGCATGAGCCCCTGACCCTGACGTATGTGTATTACAACACGACGGGCGAGTTGCAGCCTGACAAAGCCTACACTTACAAGGACTTCTTCATCAACGGCACCGGGTATTTCTCGTCGGTCTACTTCGATGCCATCCAGGGAACTTTCGCCGTCACGGACGTGACGACCGCGATCTTGTCCGCGAAGTTGTTCTACCCGACATTGGACCTCACGGTGGAGAATGACGTGGTCGAAAACCACTACTTCCTGGACAACAACTCGGGCAAGCAGGTTCACGTGACGATCAAGTCGTCGACGAACGGAATCGTGACCCTCGAACTCGAGGAATAGCCGTCGTCCGAGAACGGAGGCGAGGCGTCGGCGTTGCGAAGGCGGCGCCGACGGCTCGCCGCTTCCGGTCGCCAGCGCCGGCCCTCGCTCGAGCCCTCGAGCATCGCCAGCACGTCGGCCGGTACGCGCTCGGCGAGGACCGCCGACGAGTTCAGGTGGAGGGGGCTCGCAAGCTCACCGGTCGCAGCGCAGTTCGTCGATCAGGGCCGCTGCCTGGGGTACCCACGAATGCTCACCTCCGGCAAGCAAGAGTCACTCCCCCGCGGGAAACGACCGCAGCAGCGCCAGAAACTCCGCACCCCAGCGCGCGAGCTTGTTCGGGCCGATGCCCGAGATCTCCAGCATCGCCATCTCGTCGGCCGGCACGCGCTCGGCGAGTTCGAGGAGGGTCGCGTCGGGGAAGACGACGTAGGCCGGGACGCCTTGCTCGTCGGCGAGGCGCTTGCGCAGCGCGCGTAGCGCGGTGAAGCGCTCGGCGGCGGCCGGGTCGAGGTCCGCCGCGACGGGCTTGCGCGGCGAGGCGCCGCCGGACGAGCCCGGGCGGGGAGCCGCGTCCCCGGGCAGGCGCACAGGTCGCAGGCCGGTTGCGGGCGTGCTCTCGGCGACGACGTCTCCGGCGAGGCAGACGTCGCAGGACGCGCCGCAGGCCGCGATGCTCTCGCCGAAGAAGGCGACGAGCTTCTGGTGGCGGCAGGCGCGGGCGTCGGCGAGCCGGAACATGTCGCGCACCTGGTCGCGGCTGCGGCGTGCCTGCGCCTCGTCGCCGTCGCTCGGCAGGCGGTCGTGCGAGATCACGTCGGCCCAGGAGTAGAAGAGGATGCAGTCCGACGGCAGGGCGTCGCGGCCGGCGCGGCCGATCTCCTGCGACCATCCCTCGACCGAGCGCGGCATGTCGCGGTGGATCACGTAGCGGATGTCGGGCTTGTCGATCCCCATGCCGAAGGCGACGGTCGCGACGACGACGTCGATGTCGTCGCGGCGAAACGCGTCCTGCACGCGCGAGCGCTCCGCGGGGTCGAGCCCGGCGTGGTAGGCGGCGGCGCGCACGCCCTTCTTGCGCAGGAACTCGGCCGTCGACTCGACCGACTTGCGCGACAGGCAGTAGACGATGCCCGACTGTCCGGCGCGCGTGCGAGCGAGCCGCGCGATCGAGTCGCGGAGATCGAGCGACTCGCCCTTGCGGTAGGCGTGCAGGCGCAGGTTCGAGCGGAAGAACGAGCCGCGCCAGCGAAACGGCTCGTCCATGCCGAGCTGGTGGACGATGTCGTCGACCACCTCGGGCGTCGCGGTCGCGGTGAGGGCGAGCACCGGGATGTCGCCGAAGCGGCGCTTCAACCCGGCCAGGTTCCGGTAGGCGGGCCGGAAGTCGTGGCCCCACTGGCTGATGCAGTGGGCCTCGTCGACGGCGATGAGCCGCAGGTCGGCGCGCGCGAGCGTCGCGCCGACCGAGGCCTCGATGCCCTCGGGGGCTGCGTAGAGGAGCTCGATCTCGCCGCGCACGACGCGCTCGATGCGCGCCTGGCGCTCGGTGGAATCGAGGCTCGAGTTGAGAAACGTCGCGCGAAAGCCGGCTGCGTCGAGGGCGTCGACCTGGTCCTTCATGAGTGCGATGAGCGGCGAGACGACGAGCGTCGTGCCGCCGAGGACGCGGGCCGGCAACTGGTAGGTGAGCGACTTGCCCGCACCCGTCGGCAGCACGGCGACGCAGTCGCGACCCGAGAGCACGGCGTCGAGGATCGGCTCCTGTCCGGGGCGGAAGGAGCGGTAGCCGAAGGTGTCGGCCATGACGCGGGCGGCGTCGTCGAGCGTGCCGGTCGGGCGGGCAAGGGCGGGGTGCGGGGCGTCGCGGCGGGGGCTCATCGCGAGGTCGTTCTCTCGCGTGGGCGCTGGCCGGGCCTGCGGGAGTGCGGCGGCGAGCGTGCGAAGGGCGGCGACGTCGTCGGGCGAGAAGAGCGCGGGCTCGCGGCGCCAGGCCGAGCGGAGGCGGTCGAGGCCTTCGGCGAGGGCGGCACGCGCGGCGACGGGGTCGAGCGCGCGGACGGCGGCGGTGCCGGCGGGGCCTGCGAAAACACTGTCGGTCGCACTCGCGACGGATGGGGAGTCGGGGGCCCCGGCTTCGGCTCGGGACGAAAGTGCCGCGGCGAGGGAGCGCAGGGTCGCGATCTCGTTGCGGACGTCGTCGGAGGTGCGGGGCTCGGGAGCCGGGGGCGAGAGGCTCGGACCGTCGTTGTCGTCGCGCCCGGGGGAAGTCACCACGAAGGGTTCAAGCGGACGGGGGTGGGGGCGTCAACCGTCGGGGAGTGCGGTCATGCGAGGGAACACATGGGGAAGCGAACAATCGAGGAGACCGGTTCGCTCGGCTGGTCCGCCGCTCCGGCCTCGGGTACATCTTTCGCGGCTGGCCGGGCGGCAAGGTGCCACCCGGTCCATGGCCGCGCGAGCGGGAGGCACGGCAATGCTGACCAACCTGCGTATCAAGAACTTCAAAGCGTGGGGCGAGCAGCTCTGGGCTCCCGGCATCGAACTCGCTCCGATCACACTCTTTCTCGGCCCGAACTCCGCCGGCAAGACTTCGATTCTGCAGGTGCCGCTCCTCCTGAAGCAGACCTTCGACAGCCCGGACCGAACCCTCGACCTGAACCTCGGCGGCCAGGCCGTGGACCTCGTCGACGTCGGCACCGCCGAGTCGGTCATCCACGCTACCTGTGGAGCGGGGTCGAGCCCGGCGACCTCGGAAAGCGCGGCGAGACGGCCGTCCACGCCTTGCTCGCGAGCAACGACATCAAGAAGAAACAGCGCCCGGGCAAGGAAGGCGGTGCCCAATGGCTCGTGGACCGCGTGTCGGACTGGCTCAAGCGACTCGGGGTGGCCGACCAATTGGTGCTGGAGCGCCAGGGTAAGTCGAGGCACTACGAACTCATCGTCATCCGCGGTTCCCGGCGAGCCAACATCATGGACGTCGGCTTCGGGATCTCCCAGGTGCTCCCGATGCTCGTGCTGGCCCACTTCGTGAAGCCGGGGACGACCATCGTCGCCGAGCAGCCGGAGATCCACCTGCACCCGCGAGCCCAGGGCGGGCTCGCCGAGCTCATGGTCGAGGTCGCGCGCGAGCGGAAGGTGCAGTTCCTGGTGGAGACGCACTCGGAGCACCTGTTCCGGCGCCTGCAGACGATGATCGCGGAGGAGAAGTTCGCGAGCGAGGACTGCCGGCTCTACTTCGTGGATCGCGACGAGCACGGGGCCCCCCAGCTGACACGCCTCGAGGTCGATCCCTCCGGCCGCGTCCGCAACTGGCCGAAGCACTTCTTCGGCGACGCCATCGGCGAGACCGAGCGACAGACGCGCAAGATGATCGAGCGTGCTGGCCAACCCGGTCAGGGGGTAGGTCCTCGATGTCTGGTTGCGGGCGCAGGTGGATCCGGGATGAGCGAGTTCTTCCGGTTCCCCCACACCCCGCACCTCGCCTGGCTCGGGGCCGGGGTGCCGCGCGACGACAAGGTGCTTCCCGAGGAGTCGGTACGGGCGCTGCTGGCGCAGGACGTCGTCGTGGAGGAGAAGGTGGACGGGGCGAACCTCGGGTTCTCCGTCGACGGCGAGGGCGCGCTGCAGGCACAGAACCGCGGGAGCTACCTCGACCTCGAAGACCTGCAGGGGCAGTGGCGACCTCTACGACGGTGGCTCTCGACGAAGCGCCACGATCTCGAGGCGGTGCTCGCCCCGCACCTGGTCCTGTTCGGCGAGTGGTGCCACGCGGTTCACAGCGTGCGCTACACGCGGCTGCCTGACTGGTTTCTCGCCTTCGACGTGTTCGACCGGGAGGTAGAGGAGTTCTGGAGCGTCGACCGGAGGAACGAGTTGGCGGGTCGGATCGGCGTGTCGGTCGTGCCGGAGCTCGGCCGCGGCCGGTTCGACCTGGCCGGACTGCGGAAGCTGCTCGGAGCCTCGAAACTCACCGACGGGCCTGCGGAAGGACTCTACGTCCGCGTCGAGTCCGCGGGGCGGCTGGTCGATCGCGCCAAGCTCGTCCGCCCGGAGTTCGTGCAGGGGATCGGCGAGCACTGGTCGAAGAGGGCGCTGGTCACGAACGACCTGACGGCGGCGAGGTAGGGTCGACTGCGAACAGGGTCGGCGTCGGGTCATAGTCTTGACTTCGGCGGCCGACGATTTCTTCGACCACCCGATCCTGAATCCGCCCTACACCCGATCCCGTGCGCCCGGCACCGCTCGTGGAAGACCTCGGCCGTGAATTCAGGCCCGTTGTCGAGCCGCAGGGTATTGCCCTCGGACAGCCATGGATCTCAACCAGCTGCTCGAGCACAGGCACCAGGCATCACGTCCCGCCGCAAGACGGCCCTCCCAGACGGCCGGACGTCGGAATCGTGAGGTCGTCGGCGTCACTCCTGCCTTGCGCGCCGCCGTCACCAGTTCGAGGCCGCGGATCCAGGCGCGAGTACATGACCCTGCTCGGATGAACACGGAGAACCCGCGTTTCGTTCCCTCCTAGTGGCGCGCGCGGGGTGCCGCCGCGGTATGTCGCGGGATGGCGGGCTGTCGAGCAGAGCGGCGCTTCATGGAACCCACCAGCGGCCGAGGCGCAGGTCGACGGCGTCGAAGGGCGCGGCGCGAGTTACCGCGTCGCCCGCCTGGACGTCGAGAACGACCCAGCGTCCGGCCTCGAGGCCGTAGACCTCGAGGGTTTCCAGTTCGGGATCGACCATCCAGAGGTGGCCGATCCCGGCGGCGGCATAGAGGCGCATCTTGGCGCTGCGGTCGGTGCGTCCCGTCGACGGCGAGACGATCTCGCAGACCCAGTCGGGTGCCGCCGTGAAAAAGGCGCCCTTCGGGAATACCGGCAGTCGCTCGCGACGCCAGCCCGCCCCATCGGGGACGAGGACGTCGTTCCCCAGGTGGAGTTCCGGCTCGAGAAGGATCCACCAGCCTCCGGGAGCGGGCGGCGGCCCCGGTGGGCCATGGAAGGATCCGGCCACGTCGCTCCCCAGCACTGTGGCCGCGTACGCATGCGGGCTCGCCGGCCGCGGGCTGACGATCAGTTGGCCGTCGATGATCTCGGCGACCTTCGTGTCGGGGACCTCCATCAGATCCTCGTACGTGGCGCGTCGCTTGGGGCTCGACACGAGCCGAAGGATAGCACCATGGCCGTCCGGGGGAGCAACCCCCGTGCCCGGACGATCACCACGTGGGACGAGGCGGATCCGGGGCGACGCGGTGGCGCGATGAACCGCAGCGTTTCGTCGCGTTTCAGCGCAGTACCATGGCAGGGGCCTGGATCGTCGCGACGAGGCGGAGGCGGCCGCCACACGAACGGCAGGTGAGCAGGCCGTAATGCAGTTAACCAGCGCGTCACGGCGTACCTCCGGCGCGACCTCCGCGTCGGCCGGCCTCGGCATCGCTAGTAACGCGCACTTGACTAACGATGGACACTGGTAAAGGATTCGTTTCGAGCGCACCACCCTAGTCACGCCGGCTTTCCCAGCCTGCGCGCCAAGCTAAGCGGGCGTTCCGAGCGGAGCCGACATGCCAAAGCGAGCGACCGGACGATACGAGCGGAGCACCGTGGGTGGGGAGGAGGTCGCGGCCTTTGTCCCGCACGCGCTGCCACCCGTGGATCCGCCCGTCGTCGTCGACGCCGCCCTGGCCGAGCGCCTTCGTGCGGCGGAGCAGGCGCTCGTTCGCCTCGAGCTGGCTGGGGAGATGGTCCCCTCGCTCGACTGGTTCATCTACGCGTTCGTCCGCAAGGAAGCCGTACTCTCGTCGCAGATCGAGGGAACACAGGCGACCCTCGTCGACCTCCTCACGTTCGAGGCCCAGGGCGGCGCCGAGCAGAACGCCGCGCCCAACGCCGACGTCGAGGAGGTGTGCAACTACCTCGATGCGCTCGCCTACGCGCGCGCGCAGCTTGCCACCCCGAAGGGCCTGCCGCTCTCGATGCGCCTGTTGAGCGAGACACACTCGCGCCTCATGCGCGGCGTGCGCGGCGCCGAGAAGCTTCCGGGCGAGGTGCGTCGCAGCCAGAACTGGATCGGCGGAAGCCGTCCCGGCAACGCCGCGTACGTGCCGCCACCTCCGCAGGTGCTGGGCGAGGTGCTCGGCGCGTTCGAGAAGTACCTGCACGCAGACGACTCTCTGCCGCCGCTCGTGCGTGCCGGACTCCTGCACGTACAGTTCGAGACCATCCACCCCTACCTCGACGGCAACGGCCGCATCGGACGCCTGCTCGTGACGCTGCTGCTCGAGCACTGGAAGCTGCTGACCAAGCCGCTCCTCTACCTGAGCCTCTTCTTCAAGCGGCATCGCGAGGACTACTACCGTCGGCTCAACGCCGTCCGAGTCGATGGCGACTGGGAGGGCTGGCTCGACTTCTTCCTCGATGGGGTCGGGACGATCGCCGACGAAGCAGTCGCCTCAGCGCGGGATCTGTTCGCGCTGGTGGCCGCGGATCGCGCGCACGTGCTCGCGCACGAAGGGATGTCGGTCGTTGCGCTGCGCCTCTTCGAGCTCTTGCCGCGCCACCCCGTCGTGACCGTCGCATCGGTGATGAAGCTCGTGGAGACGACCAAGCCCACCGCAGGGCGGGCGATCGAGCTGCTCGTGGCCGCGGGCGTTCTCGTCGAGACGACCGGCAAGAGGCGCGACCGCTCCTTCGTGTACCGGGGCTACCTCGATCGACTCCGCGTCGGCACCGATCTCGGTGGCGCACAGGCCCCCGGTCGCTGAAGAATTCGTCGCGGGGCATGTCCCCATTCGCTCTCGCGGGGCGCTTTTCCCTCCCATGAGCCGGCTCGGCCTCGTGGCCCTTCCGCGTGCCGCGATATCTTCGTGGCCTTGGACGCCACCCCCCACCTCCCCGACATTCGCAGATTGCCGTCGAGGCACGGCACCCGTGTCCCGGCGGCCTCGACCTCTGTAAACCCCGTCCCCGTCCCGGGGCCAACCAAGCCCACCTCGCGACTTGCGAGTTATAACAGGTGTGGGTACGTTCGCCTCATGCTCCACGAACTCAAACTCCGTAAAGTCGGGAACTCGGTCGGCGTGGTCCTCCCCAAGGAGGTGCTCTCCTACCTCAAGATCGGGGAGGGCGACACGGTCTGCGTCTCCGAGGCCCCCGACGGCAGCCTGCGCGTCAGCCCGTCCAGCCCCGAGTTCAACCGGCAGATGGAGGCGGCCGAGGACGTGATCCGGCGCTACCGGAACACGCTGAGGGAACTCGCCAAGTGAAGGAGCCGCAGTGGCTCCTTCGCGAAGTCGTGCTCGCCGTGCACGAACGTCTGCTCGCGGAGTTCGGAGGCTCGGCAGGAGTTCGCGACCTGGGGTTGCTCGAATCGGCGCTCGCGCGGCCGGGCAATCTCTTCGCGTACAAGTCCTCCGCAACACTCTGCGAACTGGCCGCCAGCTGCGCGTTCGGGATCGTGAAGAACCACCCCTTCGTCGACGGCAACAAGCGCACCGGCTTCACGGCGGCCGTCCTGTTCCTCGAGGTGAACAAGCGACGATTCCTCGCCACGGAAGCCGATGCGATCGTTCGTACCCTGGCGTTGGCCGCCAGTGAACTCGATGAGGCCGGCTACGCCGATTGGCTCGCCATGACCTCTCGTCCGGTCTGACGGATCACCACGCGGAAAGACCTGGGGGCAACCCGGAAGGCCCGCACTCTGCTACTTGAACGAAAGCGGGAGTTTACTTGCGGACGTCGCGTGGCGGATCACCTCCGCCCGCAGCGCCTCGGGAATCTGCGCCCCTCGTGACCGACGGCCCAGCGCCACGATGCGCCGCCGTAACTTCCCTTGCCTCGTTCCCCATCGCGATCCCTCCGTCCAGAGAAACCGCGACGCTCTCACGTCAACATCGCTCCCCGCCAGACGGGGCGCGGCGAGTCATTACATCGGAACGACGGTCGGCCTTCTCCTCGCAATTGTGGCGGCCAGAACATCCGTCAGCGCCCAAGATATTCGATGCCGCGACCACGACCTTGTCCTCGAAAGGGCAGGTCGTCATCCCCGAAGCCATTCGCGAGCGCCTCGGTCTGAAGACCGGTGCCCAGTTCGTGGTCGTGGCGGATCGCGACGTCGTCATTCTGAAAGTGCTGGAGCCGCCCGCCGTCTCGGAGTTCAAGATCACCTACGACCGAGCGCTGTGGAACGAGCCCGCGTCGCTGCGCTTCATCGACGCGCACGCCCACGTCGCGATCGTCGGCCCCGTCGGCGTCGGCAAGACCTTCCTCGCGCACGCGCTCGGCTGGATCGCCTGCCGCAGGGGTGCGAGCGCGCTGTGCGTCGCCGCCGACAAGATGCTCAAGGCGCTCCGGCCCACCCGCCTCGACCATACCTACGAGCAGGAGCTGCAGCCGCGACACCTAAGAGATCCTCAACGAGCGGCACCGCTCGGGATCGATCATCGTCACCGCGAATCGGGGCCCCGACGAGTGGCTCGCGACTTTCGCCGATCCACTGCGTACGCAGTCCGCCAGCGACCGCTTCGTCAAGAACGCCTACGACCTGGTCATCGACGGTGAAAGCTACCGCAAGCGCCCGAAGCCATCGCTGGACACGCCGCCGGCGTCAGGACAGAAGACAAAACCAAGCAGGAGACGGATCAACCACTAACACGTCACGCAGGGTCGGGGCGGCTGCCCCGGGGGGGAATGCTCGTGAGAATCCACGGGGGAATCCTGCTGAGAATCCACAGCTGTCGACCGAATCTCGCAGGAACTGCATCGGCTGATTCGGCGCACGTATCAAGCAGAGGAAGAAGCAGTACTCGGCATGTGGTGGCCGAGAGTTCAGCGCCGCCGAGCTGCAATCGGCGCTCTGCAGCAAGGGCTCCACGGTGCGACCCCAAGGACCTGCGCGGTCGTCTCAGTTCGTGGGCGATCCAGCCAGGAACGCTACTCTGGCAGGGAGCGACCGGGTCGTGCGTGTGCGGGGGCTCGGCGATGAGCGATCGACTCGGCCAACACGTGCGTACGGCGATCGACGCGCTCATCAACGCGACCGCGCACACGTACGCGGGGCGCATCGGCACCTGATGAACACCCACTGGTGCCAGACTCTCGGCATTTCGCCGCCGAAGCTCGCGGCGGTCGCAGGCCACCGCGAGGCGAATACGTTCGCGCTCCTGCTCGTGGCGTTGCTTGAGCGCGGCGAGCCGGTGACGCTGGCCGACGTGGCCGCCCGCTTCGAGGAGGCCGGCATCGCGGAGCGCTCGCGCGCGCTGCTCTCGCTGCAGCGCTGCAAGCCGGGGCGCCCGCCGGTCTATCGTGAGGGCGACCTCTACCACCTCGACCCGCACGACGACGAGCTCGACCTCTGGGTGTTCCGGCTCGGGCTGCGCCCACCCAAGGTCGCTCGGACTCCGGCGACCGAGGTCGAGGCCGCGCCACGCCCCGAGCCCGATACGGCGCTCAGCGTCAGCGAGCTGGACGAGGCGTGGAAGGACGCGAGCCTCGTCATCTGGTCGGCCCAGCGCCTGGCGGTCGCGGTGGTCGACGCCCATGGCGGGCCGCTCACGCCCGCCGAGGTCATGGCGGCCGTCGCCGCGCGCACGAAGTGGCATGGGCTCAAGGAGGACGCCGCGAAATTCAAGCGGCGCGGCAGTGCTGTCGACGTGCTCGCGGATGGCCGGTGGGCGATCGCCGCAAACGCAGCCGCGACCGTGAAGCAGGCGCGGTCAGCCGTCCGCGACATGGGCGCCGTCGCGCGGCGGCACACGGCGATGCGCACCGACCCTGCGGTGGTCGAGCAGCGGCGTGCGGAGTGGGAGAAGAAGCGCGCCGCACACGGGGCCGAGCTCGCGAGCCTCCCGCGGGCGCTGCTGGTCGCGTTCCCGACGGCCCGGCCCGCGGCGGTGGCGCTCCTCGACCTCGGCGAGCATGAGATCACGACCTTCCTCGGCGACGAGCTCTCGTCGCTTCCGTCGCGGCTCGAGGCGTTCGACATCCTCGGCGCCATGGACGTGCGCGGCCTGCTGCGCGCCCTCAGCTTCGATCCGGGTGAGCGCCGGCTCGCCGAGCTCGGGCCGCCGCAGAAGACCAAGAAGCTCAACCAACGGGGGCGCACGCTGAAGATCACGACCGCGCTGCTCGTGCAGGGCTCGTGCGGTATCGGCAAGCCCTTCGGCAACGAGAAGAAGCTCGCCGAGTACCTGGCCAAGGGCGACGAGACCAAGCTGCGTCGCCGGCTCGAAGCCGACGTGAAGTCGCTCTACGCGCTCTACGAGTACGGCCGCCTCCACGGCGCGGTGCGGCTCTACTGGGGCTTCCTCGACGAGCGCATCCCGGCGCCGTGGGTCCACCGCGACGAGCCGATGCTCCACGACCTGAAGCGGTCCGCGCTGACGATGAACGTGCCGCTCGAGGTCGTGGTCGGCAGCGCGCCGGGGTGGGGCGAGCCGTGGTCACGCGTCCGCCTCGCGCACGTCGAGCAGGACGCCAGCGGCTGGCGCACGTGGCTCATCGACGAGGACGGCTTCCCCATCGATGAGGACGAGGTGCAGCGCGCGAGGCTTGCGGTGGCGCTCCACTGACGCGCGCCGAGAGCAAGCGCGCGTCGTCGGATTTCCGCCCGCCGCGATGTCCCAGCGGGGCGATGATCTGGTCTCGGAACCTCGTCCGGTCGGAGCGGCCAGAGGGCACCATGAGCTCCGCAAGCACGCGCGGAACGTCGGCGAGTTCCAGCACTTCGACTTGGTCCCGACTTAGGTGGTCGCGGGGACGCGGGACTTGGACCGGCCATTCCTGCATTCTCGGAGCGGATACTGCCCGTCGATCGACGATACCGCGAGCCGCGAGCACGCCCTGGTAGTCCCGGCTGGCGTAGGGACTGCCTCTATCCGAGTGGTGGAGGAGCCCAGGGGCGGGGCTCCTCTCGCGCAGGGCGCTGTCGAGAACGGCGAGCGCGAGTGCCGTGTCGTTCGTCTCGCTCGCCGCCCAGCCCACCACGCGACGTGCGAACAGATCGAGCATCACCGCAAGGAAGGTCCAGCCCTCTCCCGTCCAGATGGAGGTCACATCGGTGACCCAGACCGCGTTTGCGGACTTCACCGCGAACCTCCGACCGAGAACGTTCGGCGCGATCGGGTACGCGTGTCTTGAGTCCGTCGTGCGCCGGAATCGCCGCTTGCGGCGCGCCCGGATGCCGCGCTCACACATCAGCCGCTCGAGCCGCTTCCGGCCGACTCGGGTGCCTCTCGAGCGCAGCTCCGAGTGCACGCGCGGGCTGCCTTAGGTCGCCCGGCTTCGCCGGTGCGCCGCCACGATCTCGATGACGAGTTGCTGATCAGCCTGCGCGCGCGCTGCCCTCGGCCGCGCGATCCACGCGTAGTAGCCGCTGCGCGACACGCCCAGCACCGAACAGAGCACGCGCACCGGGTACAGCGCCTTCTCCGCGTTGATGAACACGAACCTCACGTGCTCTCCTTCGCGAAGAAGGCCGCGGTGGGCTCAAGGCGTCGGTGCAACGCGATAAATGATCGGAGGGCTCATGCAGTGCGTGCGAAGATCGCGGATGAGCGTCAGCGACAAGGCCGCGATGTGGGAACGATGGAAGCGTGGGGAATCGCTGAGTGAAATCGGCCGGGCCCTCGATCGTACTCCCGGTGCGATCTTCCACGTGGTGCGGGCACGTGGCGGGGTCCCACCAGCGCCTCGACGCCGGTCGTCTCATGCTCTAACGGTCGCCGAGCGAGAGGAGATCTCTCGAGGGCTGGCCACGGGCGTATCATTCAGGCAGATCGCCGCGCGGCTCGGTCGACCGACGTCCACGGTAAGCCGGGAAGTGGGTCGGCATGGTGGTCGCCGTTGGTATCGTGCCGCGGTTGCGGACGCTGAGACGTGGAACCGCGCCTTGCGTCCCCAGCTCTGTCGACTCGCGCAGCATCCCGCCTTGCGCGCTCGCGTGGCGGAGAGGCTGGAAGCCGACTGGTCGCCCGGGCAGATCGCCGGCTGGCTTAAACGAACCTATGCCGAGGATCCGGACATGCAGGTGTCGCACGAGACGATTTATCTGAGCCTGTTCGTGCAGAGTCGAGGCGTACTCAAGCAAGCTCTCATCCGGCACCTCCGACGTCGAAAGACGATGCGCCGCTCTCAGCATGCGACCATGGCCGGCCAGGCACGCGGGCAGATCATCGACGCCGTGTCGATCCGCGAGCGCCCCGCCAGTGTCGAAGATCGTGCCATCCCCGGTCACTGGGAGGGCGACCTTCTCGCGGGCAAATCCAACTCTCACATAGCGACGCTCGTCGAGCGGCAGTCGCGCTTCGTGATGCTGGTGCGTCTACGTGGCAAGGATACCACGAGTGTTGTGCGGGCGCTGTCTCGACGGGTACGCGAGCTCCCGAAGGGGCTAATGTCGTCGCTCACCTGGGATCGTGGGATGGAACTGGCCGCGCACAAGTCCTTCTCCATAGCTACGAACGTCAAGGTGTACTTCTGCGATCCACACAGTCCCTGGCAGCGCGGCTCGAATGAAAACATGAACGGTCTGTTGCGACAGTATTTTCCCGACGGCACCGACCTCTCGACCTACACTCAGGCGAATCTCAACGCGGTCGCGCGCCGCCTCAACATGCGCCCGCGCAAGACGCTGGACTACTACACGCCGGCTGATAAAATGGCGACTTACGTTGCACCGACGCCTTGAGCCCACCCCTCCTTGAGGTCGGGAAAACCTGAGGCGAGTTCGCGGCCAAGCGGGATGAAGCCCCGCCAGGCCCGGCCACCGTGCTTCATATCGATCGCTAGTTTCGTCGCTTCATCAAGCTCAAAAAACTGCCGACTCGATTCGAAGAGCCGGGTCTGCAAGCCCTCGTCCACGCCGTGTCCGACCGCGTAGGAAAAGCCACTCGCTCGACAGGCCTTGCCGATATGCGCGGCAGCGGCCTCGCTAACGCCGCCTTTGCCGCAAAGCGGTCCCACGTCGATGATCGAAAGTTCCATCCGGGAGCCTGACCCGGTCTACCGCTATAGCCGCCTCTAATCACAACTCACGAAGTTGTTCACCGTCGCCGCGTACCACGTCTCCAGGGTCGACAGGGCATCGAGCTGGGGGAAAGCACTTTGCCACAGATTCAGATAGGTCAGCTTGGCGTGGGGCATGGTCGGCCGGTAGCACCCGGGCGTGCCGGGAGGGCACGGTGAGGCGCCGGCTTCGCCCGTGTTGGAATCTGCACAGAGCCGAGAGGGGGAAGGAAAATATGGCGAATCAAACAACGGATAATGTGCCGTATGGCAGCTCCTACAACTCAAGGCGTAGACATCATCGTAAAGGTCTGACTCATCGCCTGCGGCTGCGCCGTCGTCGTTCCACGCCGCTGGTCGCCAGGGGGCAAAAAGTCCGCTCGACAGATTGTTCCCGTACCAACCGTAAATCAACTCATCGATCGCGTCCGACGGCTCCGTCAAGTGCACGATCTGGTTCAGTCGCCGGATCCCGTCGTGCTGCGCCGCCTCGCCGGCAGCCGCCGGAAACTGGTAGGTCTTTGGGTCAAAAGGCAAGAAGCTTGAGAATCCGCTCTGGCCGCGCGTGAGTGCTTGCAACAGGTCCTTGCGAGTCTCGAACCCGGCGTCACCATGGGCCGTATCGCTTGCGTCAATGCCAGCGAGGACACCGGCGCCTTCATCAATGCCAGCGACAATCGCATCGAGCACGCTAGTGTCGCTCCAGGCACCGCCGTGGCAGGTCATGCAGACCTGTGGCACGTTCTTTGCGCCGCAGCCATCCAAATTCGCTGCACCAACCCTTTTGCTGGTAGCAACCCGACCACCGTAGACAAAAAATTTGGTGATCGGCCCGAGCGAGCCGAATCCCTCCACCGCGCGGAACTCCATCGCGACCGTGCCATAGGCACGCGCCGGGTTCACGGTTGGGTTTGCCTCAATCTCCAGTTGCCCCTGAAAAGCCAGATCGGCGTTGACGGGATGATTGGTCGGGTAATCGAAACAAAGATCCGTCGTATAATTGGCAACGTAGCAGGCAACGGTGGACGGAAATAGGCCGAAGAGCGACTGCCAGTCCTTCAGGGTGCCGGCAGCCTTGAACTCTGGCTCGAGCGCGTCGAGCAGCAGGACCGACGAAAGCGGCGCGGTCGTGGTGTCGAAATTTGGGAAGAACGAAGGCTCCGCCCCGAAACCGCGATCTTTGCTTATCAGGTTCCAGGCGACTGGCCCCCCCCACGAGGTCACGCGACAATGCATCTCGCGACCGAAACCGAGATCGTTGCTGTTCAGGTACCAGCCGCTGGCCACATCCGCGCCGAGCCCAGTCGAAGAATCGAAGCCGTTCTTCTGCCACCAGCCGCCGAGCGTCATTCGTTTGCACTTACCACTCGGATCGGTCCCCGGATCAACCACCCCGTCGCAATCAAGATCGACACATTGCGGATCAACGATATTATAATAGAGGCAAGACTCATTCTCGCTGTTCAGCGGTCGATTATCGAACTTATAGGTCAGGAATTTATCGTCGCCGCCGGCTGGATCGGGAGTAGTCGAGGTGTAGCCCTGTTTGCAGAGATCGTCCTGATCGGTCAGGAGAGAAAGCAGCGCACAGGGGGTGAATCCCAGAATCGGGTAGATAACAAAAATCCAAGCCTTCGACCCGCCACGTCCGTCGCTCGCCCAAACCGTCACCTGATTCGGGACCCGACGGTCACCAACCTTGAACCTGACCCGCGAGTTCGAGCTTCCCGTGGTCTGGTCAACACTCTGCAATTCACCGTCGCCCTTGGTGACCCGCCAGCGAAACTTGGGCTCGATCCCGGAAACCGGGTAGTTATCCGCCGTAGCGAAAACGGCGCTCAATACAATTGTTTGACCGCTGCTGATAGTCTGGGGGTCGGTGATCGGCGTGCCTCCAAGCGTCGTCATGCGGACCGTGGGAAGTGGGATGTTCTGCGTGGTTCCCCGTAATTCAAGTGTTGTAGCCCCTTCCGTGGTGCCGCTGGCCGACACGCTCTGCGTGATCGCCTCATCGCCGCAATGCGCTTGCACGACGTATTCGCCGAATGCAGGCGCAAGCAGAAGAAAGCTACCGTCTGCGGCTACCTCCCGCTCGCTATCTACAACCTCACCTCGCGGCGTCACGAGAGAAACCTTGCCTCGCATGGCGAAATCGGCGTGCGTATTTGAATCAACACAAGGTTCGCCATCTCTGCGGAGAACCACGCCAGCAAACACTGTTTCTTCCGTACTTATTAGAGGCAACTTCAGCGTCTTCTGCTCAAACAAAACCGCACGCCGGACGACGTCGATCGGCCCACTGGCGCACGCTCGGTACGTACTCTCCGAGCCCTGGCGGTCGCGACAGAGGCGATAGCGCTCAAGCGGCCGTGCCTCGAACTCGACACGACCATTGACGTCGCTCTGCCCGGTGGTGGTGGAGCCATCCGCCGCGACCAGCAGCATCGGCTCGTCCGCCAAGATGAACGAAGCCTCTGTCCCTCTCAACCTGACTGCAACTCGCCCTGCAACTCGCGGCCCACTCTGTCCGTGCCCGGCGTCGAGCGCTGCAGCCACCGTGTCGCGGGCTCGGTCGAGCAGGCACGAGGCCACCGCCGAAACCGTACGGGTCGCGCTGGGCGTGCCCGCACAAGCCGACAGCTCCTGCATGGCACTCTCTGAACATATCGAGGCAACGCCGACCTTGAGCTTGGCCGCCGCCGCGTCCAGCTTGACCTTGGAGAAATCAAGGCAAGCATCGGTAATCCGAAAGGGCGTGCCGATGACGGTCTTGCCCCGATCCTCTTTGTCGTGGCAGCGGGTTCCAAGCTCCTTGAAGGAATTGCCAACCTGGCTCGCAACAGCCTTGTCGAGAGCCGATTGACAGGCGAGCGAAGCCGTAATAATCTGAGTTGACCTCGTCTGCGTCGGCACAGAGTCTCCGCTCTCGCCATAGAGGAGATCGACCAGCCCATCGGCGAGCCGATCATATTCGGCCCGTTGCGTGGCGGGAAGTCGGTCCATCGCGACCAGGGCGAGACCCGCGGGGCGCGGGCTGGTCAGCGCCGCCTCCGAAAGCGGCGTACAGGCCTTCCCCACCTTGAGATCGAAAACATTTACTGCAAGGTCGATCGAGGATCTCACGCTGCTTGCCGTGCAGGCATTCACGGTTCCGCTCGAAGCGTCCTTTTTTCTACATTTGATGAGAACATTCAGAATCGTCGTCAAGTATTTCTCGCCACTTTTAGAGAGCATCGCCTGACAGGTAAGCTGTGATTTGAGAACCACGGCGCCTGCCGCGAGTGGAGCGCCCAGCGTGACGAGGGCGACACTCAGGGCGACCAGCGGGCGTAAAGACGATAGGCGGCTGAGCACTCGAGTCTTGCTTTTCATGGAGAGACCGAATCACACATCGCCGGTCCGACACAAGCCCGAATCCGGCCACCCCTCTTCAGCGGCGGCCGACGCTGTCCTGGTACTCGACTTCAGAACTCGCGCCCCGACGAACTTGGGCCAGCACGCCTCAGCGGCGATCGTCGCGCTCTTGGTACTCGACGACGCACGGCCGCTCCGACCGGCCAACGCCGCCGAGTTGTCGCTGACGTGGTGCGGCATCCTTGAACCGCGGCGTAAAATGGATCGGCTCGTCGGGCTCCTCGATGCGCCCGGCGACGAACGTGCTGGAGTCGCCGTCCTTAGATTCGGATCGTGCCCTTGAGGCGGCCGTCCTTGCCGAGGTTGACGCGGCTTCTCGAACGACCGATCACGGCCTATATGGCGCTTGCGAAGGGTGGTCGTGGTCGAGGCGACGCTTCGGAGCGGCTCGCTCTCGACTGCCCGGCATGCCCTCGAACAGAGGCGCGAGGTCTTCGCCGTGCCGGGGCCGGTCAACTCGCCCCGGTCGCGCGGGCCTCACTGGCTGCTCAAGCAGGGGGCGCGGCTCGTCGAGGGGGTCGAGGACGTCCTCGGGGAGCTGCCCGGGTTGTCCCGGCCTCCCGCCAGGGAGCGGTCCGGTGGGCTGTCGGAGCCCTGCGTCAAAATTCTCGAGGCCATCTCCGAAGGGGCTTCGAGCGCCGATGCGATCGCCCGCCGGCTCGGTCGGAAAGTGCCCGGAATCATTGAGGATCTCCTCGACCTGGAGATCCGTGGAGAGGTGCTCCGCGGGCCGTCCGGCAGCCTCGCCAGGGCGTCCTCGGCCGGCAGGCCCGGGGAGGGGCAGGATTGACGGACCTCGAAACCGGAGTTAGCCGAACGCTTCTCGGGAAGGAGAAAATCGGACGACGATGGAGAAGGCGGCCACGAAAAAGCGTTCCCGCCGGACCGCCGCCCCTCGCTCCGCAGGTCGGGCCGAGTCGACCCGCGTCCCGTCCGGCGCCTACGACCTCGTAATCGTCGAGAGCCCGGCGAAGGCCAAGACCATCGAGAAGTACCTGGGCCCGGGCTTCGTCGTGAAGGCGTCGGTCGGCCACATCCGCGACCTGCCCAAGTCCTCCAAGCCCGCGAAGGGCGCGAAGGAAGCTGTGCCGGGCGTCGACGTGGAAAACGACTTCGCCCCCACCTACGAGATCGCCGCCGACAAGGCGAAGACGGTCACGGAGTTGCGGAAGCTCGCCAAGGGGGCCCGCGAGATCTGGTTCGCCACCGACCTCGACCGAGAGGGGGAGGCCATCGCCTGGCACCTGACCCAGGTGCTGGGCGTCGATCCCCTCCATGCCAAGCGGGTCACCTTCGACGCCATCACGAAGTCCGAGGTGCAGCGGGCCTTTCAGGAGCCGCGGGCGATCAACATGCCCCGGGTCGAGGCCCAGCAGGCCCGGCGGATCATCGACCGCATCGTCGGCTACCGGGTGTCGCCCGTCCTGTGGAAGAAGGTGGCCGGCGGACTCTCGGCCGGCCGAGTGCAGAGCGTGGCCGCGCGCATCGTCGTCGAGCGCGAGCAGGAGATCCGCGCGTTCACGCCTTCCGAGTCGTGGGAGGTGAAGGCCGCCATGACCTTCGACGTGACGCGTGCCGCCGGGCTCCACGGCGAATGGTCCGCGTTCATGGCCCGCCGCGACGAGCGGAACCGGCCGCCCCTCGTCCGCGACCAGATGGCCTGGCTGGCGGAACGCCGGGCCTTCTCCTGCGACCTCGTCGAACTGGGCGGCAAGCCTTTCGCCATCGAGGCCGGGAACACCTCGGACGTCGACCTCGCCGGGGCCGCCCGCAGCGCGGCCGAGGCCGTGGGACTCCTCGACGTGCAGGTGGACCGCGAGACCGCCGCCGACGGCAAGGGCCGCGGCAGGAACGTGGCGCGGATCTCCGGCCGGCCCGATCCCGCCGCTCGCTACGCCGTCGAGTCGATCGACGTCACTCGCACGAAGTCCAGGCCGTCTCCCCCGTTCATCACGAGTACGCTCCAGCAGGCGGCCTCGAGCCGGCTCGGCATGTCCACCGACCGCGTCATGCGGATCGCGCAGCAGCTCTACGAGGGCATCGACCTGCCGGGCGAGGGCCGCGTCGGTCTCATCACCTATATGAGGACCGACTCGACGAACCTCTCGCGCGAGGCCGTCGACATGGCCCGCCGCTACCTTCAGGAGAAGCACGGCGCGGCCTACGTCCCGGAGAAGCCGCGGATCTACGCGAGCTCCAACGAGAACGCCCAGGAGGCCCACGAGGCGATCCGCCCCACCGAAGCGGATCGAGACCCCGACCGCATCGCCTCGGCTCTCACCGACGAACAATTCAAGCTCTACAGGCTCATCTGGCAGAGCTTCCTCGCCTGCCAGGCCACCGACGCCGAGTGGGACTCGACGGCCGTCCGTCTGCGGCGAAGCGACCGCGACACCGGAGCGGTCTTCAAGGGCAACGGGCGGGTGCTGAAGTTCGACGGCTTCTACCGCATCACGGGGACGCCGCGCGACGACGGCGACCAGGTGCTGCCGGAGATCGCGAAGGGGGAGGTGCTCGCACCGTTCTCCATCGATCCGCGGCAGAAGTTCCAATCCCCGCCGCCCCGCTACACCGAGGCCACGCTCGTCAAGAAAATGGAGGAGGAGGGCATCGGCCGCCCTTCCACCTACGCGAGTACCATCAACGTCATCGAGAGCCGCGGCTACGTCACCCAGCAGGACCGCCGCTTCCACGCCACCGCACTCGGGGAGGCCGTGACGGGCTTCCTGAAGCGGGGATTCCGCGACCAGTTCATCGAGATCGGCTACACGCGCGAGATCGAGAAGGAGTTCGACCAGGTCGCGCAGGGCAGGAAGAAGTGGACCGAGGTGCTCCGCGAGTTCCACGGGGAGCTCGCGCCCAAGCTCGAGTCGGCCCTGCAGGAGCCCCACGAGAAGGCGAAGTCGGAACCGTCCCCCTACGCCTGCCCGGAGTGCGGCCGGCGGCTCGAGTTTCGGCTGGGCGGAAAGGGAGAGTTCCTCTCCTGCAGCGGCTACAACGAGAAGGTGATCGAAGAGCCGGCGAAGCCGGCAGCGGGCAGGGGCCGCACGGCGAAGAAGGCCGCGAAGAAGGCCACGAAGAAGGCGAAGCCGAAGGAGAAGCCGGCTTGCACCTTCGCCATGCCGGTCGATCGCCAACGGCGGCCGCTCCTGCCGGAACAGATCGACCTGCTCTCGCCGTCGGGGGTACCGATGGTCAAGCGCACGGGACGCTTCGGCCACTTCCTCGTCGAGGACAAGCCGCGGCCGCCGAAGCCTCCCCGCGGCAAGGCTGCGGCGGGGGGGGTGACGGAGCCGCCACCGTTCATCCTCAACCTCGATCGCAAGGATGGGCTCAAGTTGCCCTCACTGCCCCCGCTGGTCACCGACATCGCCTGCCCGAAGTGCGGCGCCCTGATGAACCTGCGCGAAGGCAAGCGGGGTCCGTGGCTGGGCTGCAGCGGATTCCCCAAGTGCCGGGGCCGCGAGGCCTTCGGCAAGCTGCCGGAGCCGAGGCAGAAGGAACTCGAGCGTGAGCTCGCGGAGATCCTCGCCGGCCACACGAAACTCGCGCTCACCCGCCGTGACGGCCGGACGCCGGTGCCGGAAGGCACGCCCCTGGCGGCCCTGCGGATGGAGGGTGGCGTGGCGGTCCTTCCGCCGTTCGCCGGCTGACGCCGGAGCAGGGCCGGACCGGCGGTCCGCGTCCGGCGGCGGGTTCGCCGCGGTCTTCGCCCGAGGTCGATCGCGCCGCGTGCGGCACGGCGTTCGGCGTGGTCCGTCAGAGCCTCAAGCGCTGCGGTCCGGCACGCCGGCCACCCGTCGCCGACGAGATCCTCTCGGCGGTCGGCGCTGAAGCCTACCCTCGCGCCAACCTGCGCAGCCGGAAGTAGAACGGCGTCGGGCTGTTCTCGTCCTTGGGCTTCACCGGGCCGTTCATGAGCGGCAGGTACATGACCCGCCTGCGGCTCGCGTCGCCGGTCAACTCGGACTTCGCGACGCGGTGCCAGAGGCGTCCGTCGTGGATCGTGAGATCGCCGGCGCGAGCCTCGATCGCGAACTCTTCCGCGTCGGGCTCGAAGTCGAGGAAGTGGATCTTGCGCAGCAGCATCTGGCGGATCGGCTGCTCATGCGTCTTCGGCAGCACGCGCAGGCCGCCCTTCGCGATCGGCGAGTCGTCGAGGTAGAAGCCGACGTTCAGGTAGCGGCGCGGCTTCTCGAAGTAGAAGACGTCGCGCAGGCTGTCGGTGTGCCAGCCGAGTTGCTGGTGGGCCGAACCCGCCTCGTGGCGGAAGTGGTTCAGCACGAGCCCGTCGCGCTCCCGCTCGGCGATCCGGTAGTCGTGGCCCGCGACCTCGAGGATTCCCCGGAAGCGCGGGTCGCGCAGGAAGGCCGAGAGCTTGGTTCCGAACAGCGACGTGAACACCATGCGCTGCACGTAGCGCGTGCCGTCGCCGCGCTTTCCGATCACCAGCGGCACACCGAAGATCGACTCGCGCCCCTCGGCGACGATGCGCCGGTCGATCTCCTCGGTCTCGTCCGAGAGCTCGCGCACGACCGAGGGATCAGCGAAGTCCCGAAAGCGGATGAAGCCCCACTCGTCGAGGAAGTCGCGCTGCTCGGGGGTGAGGCGATCGCCGAGCGTGAACTCGGGCATCGGGAAGATGCGCGGCGCGCGCTCGGCCGCCGTAGCGGCCGACCCCGCGGGCGTGGAAACCGCCCCGGCGGTCACTTGCCCGGCACGTCGGGCAGGATGCGGCGCGCGCGGAAGCGCCACGGCCCGCCGTCGCGGACGAACTCGTCGTCGTAGAATCCGGTCATCTGCTGCGTGGGCATGCCCTCGCCGCTGGTGATCGCGAGCACGTAGCACTCGGCGCGCGCGCGATCGCCCGCTCCTGTCACGACGAGGTTGCTCGTCAGGTGGCGCATCGTGATCGGCACCGACTTCAGCATGTCGCAGAAGCCGGTGCGGATTGCGTCGCGGCCCTCGTAGACGCCCATGAGCGGTCGGAGGTCGAGCGTGCCGTCGGCGGCGAACAACTCAGGAAAATCCTCCCAGCGACCGCGGTCGACGCAGTGGCAGTAGCGGGCGATCAACTCGCCGATCGCGAGCCGGTCTTCGAGAGAGAGTGTGTTCTTCGACGTGGAATCGGCCATGGGTCCCTCCGGCGGCTGCGTCACGAACGCGGGCGATACCCGCATGGCCGAGCCGCCGCAAGGGAGCCCGTCCCACCGGTCGAGCGGAGGTTCGGGTGCCCGCCGATGGCGCCCGGGGGTCGCGCACGCGCCGCCGGCGTGCCAAGAGGGCCCCGATGGTTCCTTCCCGAAGCGAGGGGCGGATGGCCGTCGTCGAGGGCGGCGAGGGCATCCGGCGCCTCGGCGATTTCGCACTCGTCGTGCTGCGGCGCTTTCGCGACGACCGCTGCCTGCTGCACGCCTCGGCGCTCACCTACACGAGCCTGCTCTCAATCGTGCCGCTGCTGGCGCTCATGTTCGCTGTCCTCAAGGGCCTCGGCGCCCAGCGCGGGCTCGAGTCGATCCTGCTCTCGCGCCTCGCACTGCCCGAGGCGACCGTGGACCGCCTCATCTCCTACATCGAGAACACGAACTTCGGCACGCTCGGCACCATAGGAGCGCTCGGCCTGCTGACCACCGTCATCTCCGTCCTCGGCGCGATCGAGTCGAGCTTCAACCACATCTGGCGGGTCCGTCACCCGCGCTCCTGGTGGCGCATGGCGACCGACTACCTCTCGGCCGTGCTGGTGACGCCGTTCCTGCTGCTCGCGGCCGTCGGCATCACCTCCTTCGTCCAGCAGCACGAGATGATGCAGAAACTGCTCGCGGACGACACGATCGGGCCGATCGCGGGCCGCCTGCTGCGGCTCGCGCCCTACGTGATCAACGTCGGCCTGCTTGCGAGCCTGTTCGCGATCATGCCGAACCGCCGCCCGCACCCGCGCTCGCTGCTCGTGGGCGCGCTCGTCGGCGGCGTGGTCTGGCAACTGCTGCAGTCGAGCTATGTCGCGCTCCAGTTCGGCGTGGCCCGCTACAACGCGATCTACGGGGCGCTCGCGCAGTTGCCGGTCACCCTCGTCTGGATCTACGTCAGCTGGGTCGTCGTGCTCGCCGCGGCCGAGATCGCGGCGGTGCTCGAGATCGGCGGGACCTCCGAGGGGCGCTTCGGCGCCCGGACCTCGGACTTCGGGATGGCGCTCGAACTCCTGGTGCGGGCCGGCACGTCGATGCGCGAGGGCGGGGGCGGTGGCGCCGGCGGCGTCGATCTCCTCCGTCTCGCGCGCGACCTGCGCTGCGACCCGGGCCACCTCTCGGACGTCGCCGACCGCATGCGCGAGGCGGGCCTGGTCGCGGTCGAGGCCGAGACGGGCAGAGTGATCCTCGCCCGCGAGCCCGGGCGGGTCGACCTCGCCGCGGTGGAGGGCTGGTTCGAGCGCGCGACGCCACCCTTCGCCTGCGACCCGCGGATCGTCGATGTCCTTGACCGCGTCGAGGCGCGCCGCCACGGCGACCTCTCCGAGACGACGCTCGCCGACCTGCTCGACGAGCGGCTGCGCCACGGCGAGCTGCGGCACTGAGCGGGGCCCGACGTCTCGGTCGGGTGCGCGATCGCTCGTCGGCGGGTGTCGCCGGTGCTACCGCTCCGGTATGCCGACGGGCATGGAGGATGCTCGGGGCAGCGCCGCCGCGGACTGGCGCTTCCCCAGCGCGCTCCTGCTGCTGCTCGTGCTCGCGGCGGCGCTGCGCTGTCCGCTCGCCGGGCGCAGAAGCCTCGACCACGACCAATTGTGGCACCTCGCGCTCTCGACCGGGCACGGCTCGCCGCAGCTGTCCTGGCCGCGCGACCGGGTGATCGGGGACGCACCCTCGATCACCGGACTCGTCGACGCGCGCGAGTGGTGGCGCCCGTGGTTCGCGATGGAGCACGTGCCGTACCCGCCTCTCTACCCGATGGCGCTGCGGATCTGGCGCGAGGCCTTCGGCGCGGGCGATCGCGTCGCCGAAGGCTATTCGATCCTCTGGTCGCTGGTCGCGGTGGCCGCCGTCGGACTCGCCGGCGCGCGCCTGTTCGATCCATGGACCGGGCTTGCGGCGGCCTCACTCTGCGCCGTCGCACCGGCCGAGGTGCTCTTCGCACCCGAGATCAGGAGCTACACGATGAACGCCGGCTTGGGCGCGATCGTCCTCTGCCTGCTGGCCGGGGTCGAGCGCGACGGCGCCTCGCCCGGACGCACCGCGGCGATCGGTGTCGTCGCGCTCGCGATGCTGCTGACGCACTACTTCGCTGCGGGCTTTCTCGCCGGTGCCTTCGCCTGGGCGGCGTGGCGCCTGCGCGGTTCCGTCCGGCGCCGCTTGCTCGCGGCGATGATCGCCGCGGGCGTGGCCTTCGCAATCCTCTGGGGCCCGAGCGTGCTGCGCCAACTTCCCGAGGTGAATCCCATGACGAAGGCGTTCGCCCTCGACGCGAATCCGTCGTCGTGGCTGACGCTGCTGCGCATGCTCGGACTGCCGGTTCGACTGGTCGTCGGCGGGACCCCGTCGACCATGGGCTGGGAGGCCTTCCTCGGGAGCTTCCTGGTCGCCCTGCCGGTGTTCCTCTTCGGTCGGCGCCCGGGTTTGGCGCTACCCTGGGCGTGCGTGATTGGCGTCGCGAGCATGCTCGCATTCCTCGACCTGCTGCGCGGAACGCGCCAACTCGCGATCCTGCGCTACGCGTTCGTCGCGGCCCCGGCGGCGACTCTTCTCGTCGCGGGTCTGCTGCCGGCGGATCTGAAGTCGCCGCGTTGGCGCGGTTACGGCGCCGTCGCGACGCTGCTTGCCGCCGCCGTCGTCGGGACGATCCTGTTCCGTTTCCCGCGCATCGGCCGGGCCGAACGCGACCTGCGGCAAGTGCCCGAGGCGCTCGCGGCGGGGCTGCGGCCCGGGCAGCCGCTGCTCGTCTTCCGCGGGGAGGGGACATGGTGGTACGACCAGACGCTCCTGCTCGCGGCGAGTCGCGGCGAGGGAGTCTTCCCGCGCACGCTGGTCCGGCTGAACCGGCCCGGTCGGGCCGACCTCTCGGAACTCGCCGGCGCCGAGGCCTGGCTGCTGACGGGTCCGCTTCGCTTGGACCCCGCGGTCCTCGTGCCCGGCGCCGTCGTGCTGGAGCGGCGCAGGCTTTCCGACGGCGCGACGCCGGTCGCGGAATTGTTCCGACTGAAGCTTCCGCCCGCGCGTTCGGCCCTTGCGCCGGCGCGGCCGGATTGACCCATGGGCCCCGGGTACCGCGGGCCCAGGGTGCCGTCCCGGCCGCGGTCGCGTGCACCGCCGAGAGCCAGAGAAGTCCGACGTCTCATGCTGGTGCGAGCCCGTCGATGTGCGAAAGTTCCGGGAGGAGGGCTGCGACATGAGCGAGAAGGGTCGTCTGCAGGGCCGCACGGCGGTCGTCACGGGGGCATCGAGCGGCATCGGACGGGCGATCGCGGAACACCTCGGCGGGGCCGGCGCGCACGTCTTCCTCTCGGGGCGCACCCGCGACGCGATGGACGCCGCGCGGGCGCGCATCGAGGCGGCGGGCGGTCGCGCGACGGTTCGTGTCGGCGACGTGCGCGACCCCGCGGAGGTGCGCGCGCTGGTCGACGAGGCGGTGCGCGCGACCGGTCGCCTCGACGTCATGGTGAACAACGCCGGGGTGTCCTTCCCGGCCGCGATCCTCGACGGCGAGCCCGAGCACTGGCGGACCATGCTCGAGACGAACGTCCTGTCGCTGCTCGCCGGCTGCCAGGCGGCGGTGCGCGCCATGCGGGCCTGCGGGGCCGAAGGCCATGTCGTGAACATCTCGTCGATAGCGGCTCTGCGGGCCGACTCCGGCGTCTACGGGGCGACCAAGCACGCCGTGAACTGCATCTCGGCGACCCTGCGACGCGAACTCGAGGACGACACGATCCGGGTCGTGAACGTGATGCCCGGCGCGATCGCGACCAACTTCGCGCGCAACTTCGAGCCGGCCGTGCTCTCCGGCCTGGTGGCGGCGAGCGGCCTGCAGGTCGAGCCGAAACGCGGCGAGCGCATCCCCGACGAGGTCTTCGAGCGCCTGCAGCCGGCGATGAAGCAATTGCTAGGCCGCCCCGAGGACGTGGCGGACGCGGTGCTCTACGCGGTCACGCTGCCGATCCACGTGAACGTCGCTGACATCGTGGTGCGGCCGGCCAAGCAGCTGAACATCTGACGGGGCGCGCGGCGCGCCCGTCGAGAAGCATGCGCGCCGCGCGCTCTCCTCAGGGCGCCGAGGCCGCGACCGCCCGGAACACCACCGTGTCCGAGGATGGCACGTTGAGGGTGGCCGTGTAGGTCGTCGCGCTCGCGAGGAACGTGAGCTTCTGCGAGGCGAGGTTCGCGTTCGCGTTGAAGTTGGCTGTCGGCACCGGGAGCGGACCGAGCAGCGGGCGCGCGGTGAAACGGTAGACGTAGAGGTTGTAGAAGCGCCCCGCCGTCAGCCCGCTCACGGTCGCGGAGAGGGTCAGCGTCGCGGCGGTCGGGGCCGTGTTCGTCACGCTGCCGCCCGAGGTGGAGGTGCCGATCATCGGCGACTCGTAATTCCATCCGGCGATCGTATTCATCGCGCCGCCGTTGCCGGAGAGGCCGACCCGGACCGGCAGCGTCACCCCCTGCGTGTCCTGCACGCCCGAGACCGCGTAGGCGTAATTCTTCGCCCCGGACCTCGGCAGCAGGAACCCGTAGATCTTCTTGCTTCCGACCGCCGAACTCCACTTTGCGAACGAGTAGCCGAAGACGAAGGGCGTGCAGTCGGAGGTGCCGGTCGTGCCCGGCGGGACGGCCGGGTTCAACCCGCCGTAGGTGACAAGCCCATGGTCCTCGACGTAGAGCACGTCGTCCGCGTGGTACGTGGTGTTGGTGCCCGTGTATTTCGACTCGATGCGCTGCACGTTGACGATGTGCGAGTAGGGCGGCGAATTGTCGAAGGTGTCGACCACCCCGAGCGTCACCTGGTCGCCGGCGACGATCCGGGCCCTGATCCAGAGCATGAAGTTCTCGTACCCGGCCTGTCCGGTCGCCTGCTGTGCCGACGGGTAAGCGGTGGCCTTGAGCTTCAGGTGACCGGCGGCCTTGCCGTAGCTCACCGCCGAGGTCGTCGTCGGGCTCGCGAAGTCGTCGAGCAGCATCTGGGAGTAGAAACTGATGCCGCTCCTCTGGCCGGTCTGCGTGTAGGCGGTGAACGGCGTTGCGATCGAGCGCGCGTTGTACTGCGAGATCCACTGCCCGTTGGCGAGGCCGGCTTCGATGAGCGAGACCTCGCCGCAGTAGCCGTTGTTGTTCAGCCACTGGTAGAAGGGCAGCACCCGCGAGCGCGGCTCGAAGCGATAGGCGAGGGTCGCCGGGATCGACCCCGAGCCCTCGATCGCCGCCTGGTTGCAGGTGACGGCGGCCGCCGGGGCCGGCGCGGCTCCGACGGCGAGCAGGACGGCGATCGCCACGAGGGGGCTCGGACGCATCGGCAAGGCGATCCTCATGGAATTTAGGTCTGGTCGCCCGGCAACGCCTTGTCAACCATCAGCTTCCGCTTGCGCCCCCCGGGGCAGGGGATGGGTCGACCGGGCCGGGCAGGGCGCCGATCCGGCCGAGGTGCGCCGCCTCGAGCCAGCCGCTCTTGCCCGCGGCGGTGGTCAGCAGCACCCAGCCCTCATGCTCGCGCTCGGGCCGGACGATTTCCCCGGGTGCCACCGCCTGGCCGACTGGAGCGGAGGCAAACGGGGCGGCACGCAGGCCGCCGCCGCTGCCGAGCACGACGGCGCGCTCCAGGCCGGCGAGCGCGGAGCGTTCCGCCGCGACGGCGAGGGCGAAGACGGCCAGCAGCACCGGCCACGACCAGCGCAACAGTCGCTGCGGCCCGGGCCGTCCGGCGAGCCGTGCGCGTCCGAGACCGGCGACGAGCAGGAGGGCGCAGCCGAGGTACCAGGCGACGCTGGCGATCCGCGCCCAGCCGTCGGCGCCGAAGCGATCGACGACGCCGCGCCAGGGGCCGCCCTCGTCCTCGGGCAGATGGCTGCGCCGCCGGACCGCGCGCAGGTTTGCACGGACCTGCTCGTCCCCGGGTCCGAGCACCAGGGCGCGCTCCCAGGCGAGGACCGCTTCGCCGATGCGACCGGCGCGGGCGCTCGCGTTGCCGAGGTTGTAGAGTGCTGCGGCCGAACTGCCGTGATCCCGGGCGAAGGCCGCGAAGGCATCCGCCGCCTCGGCGTGCCGTCCGGCGGCGTCGGCGGCGTTCGCGCGGGAGAAGGCGTCGGCGGCTTGCGCACCGGGCCCCGCGGCCGGCGCGCTCGCCGGCGATGCCGGTACGCTCGACGGCGCACCCGCGCCAGCACCACCCGGCGGCAACGCCGCCGGGCGCTCGCCGCAGGCGAAGAGCAGCGTCGTCGCGAGGGAGAACGCGAGCAGGAAGCGCCCGAGCCCGTCGTGGTCCGCGTGCCTGCGTTGCCGGTGCGAAGTCGCGGCCGGCATCGTCACGTCCGCCCTTCGAGTTCGCGCAGCAGCGCGTCCACGCGCACCTCCCAGGTGCCGACCAGTCCGGGGTCGGGCCGGCCACCGGCATAGGTCGCCGCATCGGCGGCGGCGAAGAGTTCGCGGACCTCTCGTGCGAGGCTTGCGTCGCCGTCGCCCCCGCGCTCGAGCAGGGCGGCGATCGCGTCCGCGTCGAGAGCGGCGGGCGGCGTGTCGCCGCGCCGGGCGACGCTTTCCTGGACGGCGTGCCGCGCGGCCGCTAAGAAGGCGCCGGCGTCGCCCGACTGCCGTGCGCCCGCCATCTCGGCCGCGCGTTCTGCCGCGCGCCTTCGCGCTTCCCGCTCGCGTTGCAGCACCGGGTCGATCCGTCGCCGCTCGGCATGGCGCGCCCAGGCGAACGCGAGCAACGCGGCCAGCAACGCCAGCAGGTGGCGGGCGAGCCACCCGGGCTGCCGCACCAGCGGGGTGAAGCGTCGCAGCGTCGCGCCGGAGGCGATCTCGTTCGGGGCGAGTTCGTCTTCGCCGGCCGGGTTCACGGCGGCCGCCGGCTGCGCCGGGTTCGCGCCGCCCGGGGGCACACCGCCCGATGCGGCCGGCGCAGCGGAAGTCGCACCCGAGCCGGGGCTTCCCGCCGCGGCGCCCGCCGGACCGCCACTCGCCGCCGCCACCGCGATCGCGATCGGTTGCGTCGCGATCGTCACGTAGCGGCGCTCGGCGGGGTCGAAGTAGCTCAATCGACGTACGGGCAGGGCGGCCAGGTCGGTGCTTTGCGGCACGATCGCCTGCTCGAAGATCTTGGCGCCGCGGACGCCGAGCGGGTCGGTCGTCTCGATGCGCGACGAACCGGGGTAGATCCTCCAGTCGCGGTCGGCGACGAGCGCGGGCAGGTCCACCCGGTCGAGGTTCCCCTCGCCTTGGACGGTGACGCGCTGGGTGATCGGGTCGCCGAGGGAGATCGACCGCGGCTCCGCCGTGCCACTGATCGTGAAGCGGCCGATGGCGCCCGAGAAGTCGGTGGGACGCCCCTCCTCGGGCAGCGGCAGCACCCGCAGCACGAGCGGACGCGCGCGCACATCGAGCTTGCGGGACTCGCCGATCAGGCCGCCGAAGAAGGAGTTGGAGAACGGGTCGTCCTCGTCGGCGTCGCGTCGGCGGTCGCGGCCGCGGGGTAGGATCGCGTGGATGGCTGTGCTCGCGGCGAGGTCGTGGACGCCCGGGCGGATCGGGCTGATCGCGACCGGGAAGGAGACCAGGTGGTAGAGCTGCCCGCCGATCGTGGTCGTCGTCTGGTCGGGCTGGCGGTCGGTCGGCCTGGTGACGGTGAAGGCGTCGCCGACGACCTGCGGCTGGTCGACGTCGGTCACGCGCACGCCGTCGCGGATCACGAGACGGAGCGTGCCGGGCACCGACTCGCCGACGAAGAGTTCGCGATCCGGGACGTGGATCTCGAGCGCCGCGATCGCGGGCGGCTCCTCGCCGCCTCGGTCCGCGCCCGCGGCACCGCCCGGTGCGTTCGATCCCGCGCCACCGGCGGGGTGGCCGGCGCCCACCGCGGTTCCCGGCGCGTTGCGCGCGGGCAGGCCGGCGGCGACCACGCGCAGCGACAGCGGTTCGGTGGAGAGCCGGCGTCCGCCGACCTCGACCTCGAGTGGCGGGATCGCGAAGTCGCCGCCGCGCATCGCGAGCAGCGACCAGGAGTAGACGACCTCGGAACTCATCGAGCCGTTCACGATGCTGAAACTGGTCTGCTGGCTGCGGCCCCCGGGTTCGAGACCGTCGATCGGCGGCAGCACCGGGGCGCCGGCCGAGCGGGCCCCGGAGATCCGCACGGTCAGGCGCGCGGTCTCCCCGGGGCGGATCTCGCGCGGCGAGACGTCGGCGGTGACCCGGGGCTCCTCGGCCGCGGCGCAGCCCGCTCCGAAGAGCGTGGCGACCAGCAGTCCGGTCGCGACGACGATCGTCGCCCGGCCGCCCTCTCGCTTCGGGCGCCCCATCACCAGTCACGCACCGTACCGGAGCCCGGTGGGCGGCCGCCACGGCTGCCGCCGAAGATCGGCACGCGGCGTTCTTCGCCGCGCAGCGAGTCGAGCAGCGTCGCGGCATCCTTCGCGCCGAGTTGCCCGGGCGGCGAGCCGTCCTCGGCCGCAGCCTCCTCGCCCTCGCTCCCGTCCTCCGAGCCGGAGGCACCTTCGGGCGCGGGACTCGCCTGCGCACCGGGACTCGCGCCCGCGGCCGCTCCCTCGCCGGCCGTCGGCGTCGGCGACGGGCCGCCATCCCCCTGGTCTCCACCCGGCGACGGACTCGCCTCGGGGGACGGGGACTCGCCGTCCTGCGGGGTCGGCCGCCCGGCTCCACCGTCCTCGCCGGGTGAAGGCGAAGGGTGCGGTCCGTCGTCGGGTGCGGGCGAGGGCGAGGACTGCGGTTCGCCGCCAGCGGTCGGGCGCGGCTCGCCGTTCTCGCCGGACGGCGGCTGCTGGTCGCCGTCCTTCTGCTGCTGGTCCTGCTTCTGCTGGTCTTCGTCTTTCTTCTTGTGTTCTTCTTCCTGTTTCTTCTGCTCGTCCTGCTGCTGCATCTGCTCGAGCGCGGCGGCGACCAAGTCGCGGTTGTAGCGCGCGTCGGAATCCTCGGGCCGCAGGCGCAGGGCCTGTTCGTAGGCGTCGAGGGCCTGCTGCCAGGACTTGCGCGTCCCCTCGCGATCGCGCTCGAGCGTCTGCTGGCCGAGCCGGTATTGGCTGTTGCCGAGGTTGTAGAACGCCATCGCCTGCTGTTCGGGTACCCGGCTGCGGAGCGCGCGGGCAAACGCGGCCGCCGCCTCGTCGAATTTACCGGCCTTGTAGGCGGACGCCCCGACGTTGAAGTCGAGCCGGGCGTCGGACTCGTCGCGCCTGGCGAGCGCCTGATACTCCTCGAGGGCGCCCGCGTAGTCGCCGGACTCGAAACGCGAGAGCGCCGATCGCGCCGAGGCCCGGGCGTTTCCCGCCAGCCCGGCGAGGAGGCTCGGCACCGCCAATGCGACGAGGGTGCGGCGAGCGGCGACGCCGCGGCTGCGGCGGGCGCCCGCTCCGGCGTCGCCGCCACTCTTTCCACCGGGACGCCAACCCGTTGTCCGGCGGCGCTCGCGCAGCAGCATGTCGGCGGCGAGCAGCCCGATCGCGGTTGCGAGCGGCCAGCGGTAGCGGTCGATCGGCACCTTGCGCATGCGGGCCGCGAGCTCCTCCTTCGGGATGGGCTGGAGCGCGCGCGAGATCAGCGCCGCCACGCCCTCACCGCGCTGTCCGAGCGGCTCGTAGAAGCCGCCGGTCGCTTCGGCGACCCCGCGCAGGGTCGCCTCGTCGAGGCGCGACTTCACGAACTCGCCGCGCTCGTCGCGCACGAAGCCGGTTCCGCCGTCGGTTTGCGGGAGCGGCACGAGTTCCCCCGCCGGGCTGCCAACGCCGACCGTGTAGACCTTGACGCCCGCCTTGGCGATCCGCTGCGCCGCCTCGATGGCCGCCCCGCCGAGATCCTCGCCGTCGCTGAACAGCACCAGGAGCTTCACGTTGCGCCCCTCGGTGCGCAACGCCTCCTCGGCGACGGTGAGCGCACTCGCGAGGTCGCTGCCCGGGGTCTCGACGATCCCCGGTGCGAGCGCTCCGAGCGACTCGAGGAACGCCGTGCGGTCGAGCGTGAGCGGGCATTGCAGGAACGCGCTGCCCGCGAACGCGATCAAGCCGAGCCGGTCGCCTTCGAGGCCTTCGGCCAGGTCGGCGATGGCGAGCTTCGCGCGCGCGAGGCGATCGGGCACCACGTCGCGGGCGAGCATGCTCTTCGAGACGTCGACCGCGATCAGGACGTCGATGCCGCGCCGTCGCGACTCCTCCCACTCGACGCCCGCCAGCGGGCGGGCGAGGGCGGCGCAGAGGAGGCCGATCGAGCCGAGCAGCAGAGCGCGCTTGGTCAACCGCTGCTGCGGCGACAGGCTCGTCGTCAATTCGGGTACGAGACGCGCCGCGACGAAGCGCGCCAGGTCGGTGGCACGCCGTGCGTCCGACCGGCGCAGCAGGGCCACGAGCAGTCCCAGCAGGATGGCGCCCGCGAGCAGCCAGGCGGGCTGCCCGAAGCTCACGGCAGACCCCGCCGCGCCCCGGCGGCGCGCAGGGCTTCGAGACAGAGCAGCGACAAGGCGCCGAGGATCACCCACGGGAAGAGCTCCCGGTACTCCTCGAAGTGCTTCATCGTCTCGGTCGTCTTCTCGAGCTGGTCGATCTCCTCGTAGATGCGCCGCAGGGAGTCGGTGTCGGTCGCGCGGAAGAACTTCGCCCCGGTGGTCTCGGCGACCTTCTGCAGGGTCTCCTCGTCGACGTCGACCGGCGTCATGACGATGCGCTGGCGGCCGAAGCGATCGACGATCGGCATCGGGGCTTCGCCGCGGGTGCCGGCGCCGATCGTGTAGACCCGGACGCCGAGGGCGCGTGCGGCGTCGGCGGCGGTGAGCGGCGAGACCTTGCCGGAGTTGTTCACGCCGTCGGTGAGCAGGATGACGACGCGCGACTTGGCCCGCCGGTCGCGCAGGCGGTTCACGCTCGAGGCGATTCCGGAACCTATGGCGGTGCCGTCCTCGACCAGCCCGATGCGCAGGCGCTCGAGTCCGCGCACGAGCCAGTCGTGGTCGAGGGTGAGCGGACTGACGAGATAGGGTCGACCGGCGAAGGCGACCAGTCCCAGGCGGTCGTTCGGGCGGCCGGCGACGAAGTCCTCGACGACCTTCTTTACCGCGTCGAGGCGTGAACCCGGCTTGCCCTCGGACTGGAAGTCGAGCGCGGCCATCGAGCCCGAGACGTCGATCGCGAGAACGATGTCGATGCCGCTCGCCTCGACGTCGGCGGTGCCGAGTCCCTGCTGGGGTCGGGCCAGCGCGAGGATCAGCAGCCCGAGCGCCCCGAGGCGCAGCGCCCCGCGCAGTCGGCCGGGGTGCGACGGCGCGACCTCGCGCGCTGCCTGACGCACCAGGTCGGCCGAGGGGAAGACGACGGCCGGTGCCGGGCCGACGCGGCCCCGCAGCCACGCGAGCAGCGGCAGGGTCGCGAGCAGCCAGAGCGCCCAGGGGTCCGCGAAGCGCACTAGCGCTCCTCCGATCCGGGCGCGATCCGCGGGCGCGCGCTCTCGACGAAGCGCCTCGCACTCCCGTGGAGCGCGTCCATCTCGTCGCGGCCGAGCGGCAGGCGCGCGAACTTCGCGAGGTCGCAGTGCGCCAGGAAGTCGCCGAGCTGTTCGCGGTGCGCAGCGAGCGCCGGCACACGGTCGCGCAGCAGGTCGCCGATGAATTCGTCGGTCGTCCGGCGGGCGGCGCGTACCGCGAAGCGCTCCTCGACGTAGAGGCGGACGGCGTCGGATACCGCCGCGCCGAACTCGCGAGCATGGTCCGGCTCCATGAGCGAGCGGGCGCGCTCGAGGCGCGCGAGCGCCACGTCCTCCGGGGTCGGTGTGACCGAGGGCCGTGCGCGGCGGCGACGCCACCAGCGCACGGCGAGCCAACCGAGCAGCGCCCCGGCGGCGATGGCGGCGGCGACGATCGCCGGCCAGAGCCAGGCGGGCACGATGTCGAGCGGGCCACGGATGTCGCGGATGTCGGTCGGATTCATCGCCGTCGGGCCGCTCTCTGGCGGAAGAAGCGCTGCAGCGCGGGCATGTAGGAGAGCGTCGTGTCGAGCTCGAGGGTGTCGAGCCCGGCGCTGCGCAGGCGGTGGAGCACAGCGGCGCGGCGTTCGGTGGCGAGGCGCGCATAGGCGGCGCGGAAGGATGGGTCGGAGGTGTCGACCTCGACCTGCTCGCCGCACTCGGCGTCCTCGATCGCGACGCGCCCGACGTCGGGCAGCTCGCGTTCGCGCGGATCCGACACGCAGACGCCGACCAGGTCGTGGCGTCGCGAGGCGATGTCGAGCTTGCGGCGGAGGTCCGGGTCGTCGAGCGGCACCATGAAGTCCGAGACCAGGAAGACGACGGCGCGTCGATGCAGCACGCGGGTCGTGAACTCGAGCGCCCGCGCGACGTCGGTGCCGCGCCGCGCCGGGGCGAAGTAGAGGATGTCGCGCACGATGCGCAGGACGTGGGCGCGCCCCTTGCCCGCGGGCACGTAGTGCTCGACCTCGTCGGTGAAGAGCACGAGCGCCACCTTGTCGTTGTTGCGGATCGCCGAGAAGGCGAGCACCGCGGCGACTTCGGCCGCGATCTCCCGCTTGGTCTGCGCCGCCGAGCCGAAGTGACCCGAGGCGCTCAGGTCGACGACCAGCACGATCGTCAGTTCGCGCTCCTCGCGGAACTTCTTCACGAACGGACGCCCGGTGCGCGCAGTCACGTTCCAGTCGATCGAGCGGATCTCGTCGCCGGGCACGTACTCGCGCACCTCCTCGAAGTCGATGCCGCGGCCCTTGAAGACCGAGTGGTACTGCCCGGCGAGGGTCTCCTGGGCGAGCCGCTGGGTGCGGATCTCGATGTGCCGGACCTTCTCGAGGATCTCGCGCGGATCGGCCGGGACGCGCGGGGCCTCGCCGGCGGCGGGGCGCGGGCCGGCCGGCATCAGGGTACCGGGACGGCGTCGAAGATCCGCGCGACGACGTCCTCGCTGCGCAGGTTCTCCGCCTCGGCCTCATAGGTCACGACGACCCGGTGGCGCAGGACGTCCATGCCGATCGACTTCACGTCCTGGGGCGTCACGTAGCCGCGGCCCTGCAGGAAGGCCCACGCCTTCGCCGCGATCGTCAGGTTGATGGTGGCGCGCGGCGACGCGCCGTAGCGGATGAACGGTGCCAGGTCGAGCCGGTAGGAGGCCGGATCGCGGGTCGCGAACACGATGTCCACGATGTAGTCGCGCACCTTGTCGTCGACGTAGATGCCGTCGGCGACGCGACGCGCGCGCAGCAGGTCGGCGGGATCGAGCACCGGCTGCACCTGCGGCGGCGGGGCCGAGGTCGCCATCAGGTCGAGCACCTGTCGCTCCTCGGCCTTCGTCGGGTAGTCGACGATCACCTTGAGCATGAAGCGATCGACCTGGGCCTCGGGCAGCGGGTAGGTGCCCTCCTGTTCGATCGGGTTCTGGGTCGCCATGACCAGGAAGGGCTCGGGCAGCGCGAAGGTCTGCTCGCCGATGGTGACCTGGCGCTCCTGCATGCCCTCGAGCAGCGCCGACTGGACCTTGGCCGGCGCCCGGTTGATCTCGTCGGCCAGGACCAGGTTGGCGAAGATCGGCCCCTGCTTGGTGATGAAGCCGCCGTCGCGCGGGTTGTAGATCAGCGTGCCGACGATGTCGGCCGGGAGCATGTCGGGCGTGAACTGCAGGCGCTGGAAGCGCATCTTGGCCGCTCCCGCGAGCGTCTTGAGCGTGAGCGTCTTGGCGAGTCCGGGGACGCCCTCGATGAGCACGTGGCCGTTGCCGACCAGCGCCACGAGGAGCCGGTCGACGAGCGCCTTCTGGCCGACGATGACGCGGCCGATCTCGCGCTGAAGGGGTTCGACCCAGGCCTGGGCCGCGCGAACGTCGTCGTTGATCTGCTGAATCGTGCTTTCCATGACGATTCCGAGCGATGCCGGCGCTTCGCCGGGTTGTCAAACCGGGATCTTCCGGCCCGTGGCTTGTGCCGATCGGCCGCGCCGTGTAGCGCTGCGGCGTCGGCGGCCCGGCCGGCTCGCGCGGCGCGCATGCCGCGGCCCCTCCGGGTCGGGAAGGATCGAGCGAGTGCGAACGGCGGCGGTGACCGGAGCGGCCTCGGGGATCGGGCGTGCGACGCGGGCCCGGCTGGAGTCCGAGGGCTGGCGGGTGATCGGCGTCGACCTCCGCGACGTCGAGGTCGGCACGGACCTTTCGACCGAGCGCGGACGCAGGCTCGCGATCGACGGCGTCCGCGGGCTCGCCGGGGGGCGGCTCGACGGGCTGGTCGCCTGCGCCGGCGTCGGACCGCACTTCGCGCCGGTCGCGGCGATTCCCTCGGTGAACTTCTTCGGTGCGGTCTCGATCCTCGACGGCCTGCGCCCGCTGCTCGCCGCGTCGCCGTCGGCGGCGGCGGTGGCGATCTCCTCGAACTCCGCCACGATCGCCCCGGGCGCCGACGGCGAGTTGTCGCGCGCCTGCCTCGCCGCCGACGAAACGGAGGCGAAGCGCCTCGCCGCCGCAATGCACGGGACGATCGCCTATGCCGGCGCGAAGCTCGCGCTCGCACGCTGGGTGCGGCACCATGCACCGTCGGCGCCATGGGCCGGCGCAGGCATCCGCCTGAACGCGGTCGCGCCCGGTCCGATCACGACGCCTCTCTTGCAGGCCGGGCTCGACGACCCGGTGCTCGGGCCGGCGATCCGCGGTCTCCCGGTGCCGCTCGGCGCCATGGGGGCGCCCGAACAGGTCGCCTCGGCGGTGGCATTCCTGCTCGGCGAGGGCGCGCGCTTCTGCTGCGGCTCGGTGCTCTTCGTCGACGGCGGCACCGACGCCATGATGTTCCCCGAGCGGCCCTGAGTCCGGGACCGGAGCGGAAGGAAGAAGAAGATGAACAGCCAGGATGGACGCTACCGGCTCTTCGGCGCGGAACTCTCGCCCTACTCGATCAAGGTGCGGTCCTACCTCCGCTACAAGGAACTGCCGCACGACTGGATCGTGCGCAGCCAGGCCAACGAGGACGAGTTCCGCGGCCTCGCGAAACTCCCTCTGGTGCCGCTCCTGGTCATGCCCGACGGCAGCGTTCTCCAGGATTCGACACCGATCATCGAGCGACTGGAGCAGGTCCACCCCGAGCCGTCGATCCATCCCCCGGGGCCCGTCGCGGCCTTCGTCTCGGCGCTGCTCGAGGAATACGGCGACGAGTGGGGCAACAAGCCGATGTTCCACTACCGCTGGGCCTACGAGCCCGACCAGGCGAGTGCGGCGCGCCGCATCGCCGTGGAGATGATGCCGGGCATCGACGAGGCGACGCTCGCGCAGGCGGTCGAGATGGTGCGCGCTCGCATGGTGCCGCGTCTCTCGTTCGTCGGCTCCTCGGACGCGACGCGCCCGGCGATCGAGGGGTCGTTCCTGCGCCTGGCGTCGATCCTCGAAGAACACCTCGCGGGCCGCCCCTACGTCTTCGGCGGCCGCCCGGCCTTCGCCGACTTCGGGCTCTACCCGCAGATCCGCCAGGCGGCGACCGACCCGACGGCCGGCGCGCTGCTCCGGGAGCGCTTTCCGGGGGTGCTCGCCTGGACGCAGCGCATGCTCTCGCCGAGCGCGGACGGCTGGTTCGAGTCGTGGGAGGCGCTCGCCCCGACGCTCGCGCCGCTGTTGCGCGACGAGGTCGCGGGCGTGTTCCTTCCCTGGTCCACCGCCAACGCGAAGGCGCTGGCCGCGGGCGAGAAGGAGTTCGCGCTCGATCTCGCCGGTCGGCCCTTCCGGCAGGAGACGCAGAAGTACCACGCACGTTCGCTCGACGTGCTGCGCAGGCGCTACGCGGCGGTCGCCGAGCGCTCGGCTCTGGACCGGGTTCTCGACGACACCGACTGCCTGCGCTGGTTGCGCGACTGAGGCGGTCCCCGGCGAGCGTCGACCTCCCGCCGGTTCGCGCCGCGGCGGGAACCGGGCGCTCGGCCGCGCGGTGCCCGGGTGGCGCCCGCCGGGCCGGGGCGGCCGGTGGGCAGGTCGGTGGCGCTGGATCGGACCCCACCCGGGGCGCTATCACGTCGCGGTGATGTCGGTGGCTTCTCCGAGGACAGCGGGCCGAGGGCCGGGCAGGGGGCTGCCGTGTCGGTGATCCCGTCGCGGCTCGACCGCGCCGCCGCGGCGTTCGTCGCCAACCGCGTCGGGATGCTCGGAAAGCTCGCCGAACTCGAGCGGCACCTCGACCAGGCGCGGGCCGGCGGCGGCGAGCGCTACCTCGCCCGCCACCGGGCGCGCGGCAAGCTGCTGCCGCGGGAGCGGATCGAGTTGCTCGTCGACCGCGACGCTCCCTTCCTGGAACTCTCGCCGATCGCGGCGCTGGGCAGCGAGTACGTCGTGGGCGCGAGCGTGGTGACCGGCGTCGGCGTCGTCTCGGGGGTCGAGTGCGTGATCGTCGCCCACGACCCGACCGTGCGCGGGGGAGCGACGAATCCGTTCACGATGAAGAAGGCGCTTCGCGCGATGGACATCGCGCGTCGGAATCGCCTGCCGTGCATCCAGCTCGTCGAATCCGGCGGCGCCGACCTACCGAGGCAGGCCGAGGTCTTCGTCCCGGGCGGCGCCATGTTCCGCGACCTGACCCGGCTCTCGGCCGCGGGCATTCCCACGATCGCGCTCGTTTTCGGCAACGCGACCGCCGGCGGGGCCTACCTGCCGGGTCTCTGCGACCACGTCGTGATGGTACGCGGTCAGGCACGCGTCTTCCTCGGCGGACCGCCGCTCGTGAAGATGGCGACCGGCGAGGTCGCCGATGAGGAGGAACTCGGCGGCGCCGAGATGCACTCGCGGGTCTCGGGCGTCTCCGACTTCCTCGCCGCCGACGAGCGCGATGCGCTCCGGCTCGGCCGGGCGATCGTGAAGCGGCTGAACTGGCGCAAGGCGGGCCCGGGTCCATCGGGGCCGGGCGACCCGCCGCTGCACGACCCCGAGGACCTGCTCGGGATCGCATCGCTCGACCTGCGCCAGCCGATCGACGTGCGCGAGGTGCTCGCGCGGATCGTCGACGGCTCCCGCGTCGACGAGTTCAAGCCGCTCTACGGCGCGAACCTGCTGACCGGCTGGGCCGCGATCCACGGCTACCCGGTCGGCATCCTCGCCAACGACGTCGGCGTGCTCTTCTCCGAAGAGGCGGAAAAGGCCGCTCAATTCATCCAGCTCGCCAACCGGGCCGACATGCCGCTCGTCTTCGTGCAGAACACGACCGGCTACATGGTCGGCAAGGCCTACGAGCAGCGCGGCATGATCAAGGACGGCTCCAAGATGATCAACGCCGTCTCGAACAGCCGGGTGCCGCACGTCACCCTGCAGATCGGCGCCAGCTACGGGGCCGGCAACTACGGCATGTGCGGCCGTGCCTACGAACCCCGCTTCCTGTTCGTCTGGCCCAACGGGAAGACCGCAGTCATGGGGCCGCAGCAGCTGGCCGGCGTCCTCTCGATCGTCGCACGCCAGTCGGCGGAGGCCACGGGCAAGCCCTTCGACGAGGCCCAGGACGCCGCGCTGCGTGCCATGGTCGAGGAGCAGATCGAGCGCGAGTCGCTCGCCGCCTTCAACTCGGCGCTGCTCTATGACGACGGCATCATCGACCCGCGCGACAGCCGCACCGTGCTCGGCCTCGCGCTCTCCGCCTGCCACTCCGCGCCGGTGCGCGGCAGCGACGCCTTCGGCGTCTTCCGGATGTGAGGGCGGCGCGCGCCGCGAGGAGGAAGCGAGTGGCCAAGCCATCGAAGAGCGCCCCGACGGTCGTCGAGCCGCGCCCGATCCGCAAGCTCCTCGTCGCGAACCGCGGCGAGATCGCACGGCGCGTGTTTCGCACCTGCCGCGAGATGGGCATCGCGACCGTCGCGGTATTCTCGGACCCCGACCGCGACGCTCCCTTCGTGCGCGAGGCGGACGAGGCGGTGCGCCTGGGCGGCGCGACGCCGGCCGAATCCTACCTGCGCGGCGACGCGATCGTCGCCGCGGCCTGCCGGGTCGGCGCCGACGCGCTTCATCCGGGCTACGGCTTCCTCTCGGAGGACGCCGGTTTCGCCCGTCTCTGCGCGGCGGCGGGGCTGGTCTTCGTCGGTCCGCCGGCCGAGGTCATCGCGGCGATGGGCTCGAAGCTCGAGGCGAAGCAGCGGGCGCGCGAGGCGGGGATTCCGCTGCTCGAGACGATCGCGCTCGACGGCGTGTCGCCGGCCGAGCGCGCGGCGTCGGCCGCGCGGGTCGGGTTTCCGGTCCTGGTGAAGGCGTCGGCGGGTGGTGGTGGCAAGGGCATGCGCGTGGTGCGCGAACCGGCTGCGCTCGAGCGCGAGATCGACGCGGCCGAGCGCGAGGCGCGCCAGTCCTTCGGCGACGGCACGCTCTTCCTCGAGCCGTATCTCGAGGGGGCGCGACACGTCGAGATCCAGATCTTCGGCGACCGTCACGGCGAGGTCGTGCATCTCTTCGAGCGCGAGTGCTCGATCCAGCGCCGCCACCAGAAGCTGGTCGAGGAGGCGCCGTCGCCCGCGGTCGACGAGGCGCTGCGCGAGGCGATGGGCGCTGCGGCGACCGCGCTCGGTCGCGCGATCGGCTACGTCGGGGCGGGCACCGTCGAGTTCCTGCTGGCGAACGACGGCCGGTTCGCCTTCCTGGAGGTCAACACCCGGCTGCAGGTCGAGCACCCGGTGACCGAGTGCCTGACCGGCCTCGACCTCGTGCGCCTGCAGATCGAGGTCGCCGAGGGGCGCCCGCTTCCCGAGGCGGCGCGACGGCCGCGCCGCGAGGGCCATGCGATCGAGGTGCGCCTGTGCGCGGAGGATCCGGAGCAGGGCTTCCTGCCGACCACCGGTACGCTGCGGCGCTTCCGCTTTCCCGCGGCGAGCGGGCTGCGCATCGACGGCGGGGTGGAGGACGCGAGCGTCGTCGGCGTCCACTACGACCCGATGCTCGCCAAACTGGTCGTGCACGCGCCCGATCGCACCTCGGCCGCGCGCCGGCTTGCGGCGGCCCTCGACGCGATGCGGATCCACGGGCTGCGGACCAACCGCGAGTTGCTCGCGGGTATCCTGCGCCATCCCGAGTTCCTCGCCGGGAGGACCGACACGCAATTCCTCGCGCGCTTCGAGCCGGCGGCGATCGTCGCCGCGGCGCGTGCCGCGCGCGCGACCGGTACGCTCGATGCCGATGCGGCCAACGCCCTCGCGGCGACGCTTGCCCGGCAGGCCGCGCGCCGGGAGGCGGCACCGACTTTGCGCTCGTTGCCGTCGGGCTGGCGCAACGTGCCCTCGGCGCTGCAGGAGGCGGCCTGGGAGGCGAGGCTCGGCGGCGGTGCCACCCGCCGGATCGACGTCGGCTACCGCTTCGGTCGCGACGGCCTCGAGGTGCGGATCGACGGCGCGCCGGTCGGGGACCTCCGGCTCGGGGCCTGCACGCCGGAGGAAGTCGAGATCGAGATCGACGGCGTCCTGCATCGCCACGCGGTCCACCTCGACGGCGCGACGGCCTGGGTCGACGGTCCGGCTGGTTCGAGCGAGTTCGCGGAGGTCGACCGCTTTCCGAGCCATGCACCGGTCGTCGCCGCGGGTTCGCTGCTCGCGCCGATGCCCGGCAAGATCGTCCGCGTGAACGTCGGCGAGGGCGACGCGGTCGAGGACGGCGACGAACTCGTCGTGCTCGAGGCGATGAAGATGGAGCACCGGGTGCTCGCACCGCAGGCGGGTCGCGTCACCGAGGTGCGCGTCGCCGCGGGCGATACGGTCGAGGCGGGGGTCGTCCTGGTGGTGATCGCCGGCGGGAAAGCACCGGATTCCGGGGCGAAGGGCTGAGCGTCGCCGTGGGCGTCGCGCGTCGGGAGGGCGCATGAGCGGAAACGAGGTTCTCTACGAGCAGGACGGCGCCGTCGCCTGGCTGACGATCAACCGGCCCGAGGCGCGCAACGCGATGGACCAGGCGGTGCGCGACGGCCTGTGGGCCGGCTTCCGGCGCTTTGCCGGCGCGGCCGAGTCGGCGGTGCTCGTGGTCACCGGGGCCGGCGACGAGGCGTTCTGCGCAGGTGCCGACCTCAAGGAGATGGCCGAGCGCAAGCTCGAGGTGCCGCCGCCGGACTTCGCACCCTACCTCGGTCGCAACATCGAGATGCCCAAGCCGGTCATCGCCGCCGTGAACGGTATCGCTTACGCGGGAGGTTTCCTGCTCGCGCAGATGTGCGATCTCTGCATCGCCGCCGATACGGCGAAGTTCGGGATCACCGAGGCGCGCTGGGGCCGAGGTGCGCCGTGGGCGGCCCCGTTGCCGTGGCTCGTGCCGCCGCGGGTCGCGCTCGAACTGCTCATGACCGCCGATCCGATCGACGCCGAGCGCGCGCGCGAGGTCGGACTCGTGAACCGCGTCGTGCCGGCGGGCGAGTTGCGCTCCGCCGCCCGGGAGATGGCGCTGCGCATCGCGGGCAACGCCCCGCTGTCGGTGCGCGCCGGCAAGGCGCTGGTCTACGCGGCGGCCGAACTCGGCTGGCACGAGGCGCTCGACGAGGGCGACCGCCTCTTCGAGTCCGTCTACAAGAGCGAGGATGCACAGGAGGGCCCGCGTGCCTTCCGCGAGAAGCGCCGCCCGCGCTGGAGCGGGCGTTGAGCCGACCGCCTCTGCGCATCGCCAACTGCTCTGCGTTCCTCGGCGATCGCCTGTCGGCCGCGCGGGAGATGCTCGAAGGCGGCCCGATCGACTTCCTGACCGGCGACTACCTGGCCGAGTTGACCATGCTGATCCTGTGGAAGGCGCGCGCGAAGGACGCCTCGCTCGGCTATGCGACGACGTTCCTGCGCCAGATGGAGGATTGTCTCGGGCTCGCGCGGGAACACGGCGTACGCATCGTCGCGAACGCCGGCGGACTCAATCCGGCGGGACTCGCCGCGCGGCTGCGCGAGATCGCGGCCCGGCTCGGGATCGCGGTGCGCGTCGCGCACGTCGAGGGCGACGACCTCCTCCATCGCCTGCACGCACTGGGGGAGTCCGGCGAGACGCTCGCGCACCTCGACACCGGGCGCCCGCTCGCCGGCTCCGGCGTGCAGCCCGTGTCCGCCAACGCGTACCTCGGCGCCTGGGGCATCGTCGCGGCGCTCGAGGCCGGGGCCGACGTCGTCGTCTGTCCCCGAGTGACCGACGCCTCGCTCGTCGTGGGGCCGGCCGCCTGGCACTTCGGGTGGAAGCGCGACGACTGGGATCGGCTCGCCGGAGCGGTGGTTGCGGGGCACGTGATCGAGTGTGGACCGCAGGCGACCGGCGGTAACTACAGCTTCTTCCGCGAGGTTCCGGGACTCGAGCGGCCCGGGTTCCCGATCGCCGAGGTTCGCGAGGACGGATCCTCGGTGATCACCAAGCACCCCGGCACCGGCGGCCTCGTCTCGGTCGGCACGGTGACCGCGCAGCTGCTCTACGAGATCGACGGGCATGCCTACCCGAACCCGGACGTCGTCGCCCGCTTCGAGACGATCGAGCTGTCCGACGACGGCCCCGATCGCGTGCTGGTCTCGGGCGCGCGCGGCGAGCCGGCGCCCGACCGCGCGAAAGTTTGCATCAACTACGTCGGCGGCTACCGCAACGGCGCGACGTTCGTGCTCACCGGCCTCGACGTCGAGGAGAAGGCCGCACTCGTGCGGCGCACGCTCTTCGCGGCGGTCGGTGGCGAGGCGAACTTCGACGAGGTGGACGTCCGGCTCGTTCGCCAGGACAAGCCCGACGCGCCGACGAACGATGAGGCGACGGCTCTCCTCAGGGTCACCGTGAAGGACCGCGACCCGCGCAAGGTCGGACGCGCGTTCACCAACGCGGCGGTCGAGATGGCGGTCGCCAACTACCCCGGGTTCTTCTGTACCTCGCCGCCGACGCCGGAGTCGCCCTTCGGCGTCTACTGGCCGACCCTCGTCGCGGTCGAGGCCCTGCGCGAGGAGGTCGTCCTCGACGACGGGCGGCGCCTGCCGATCGTGCCGACGGCGCTGCGTCCCGAAGGCCGGGCGAGTGCGCCCGCGCCGGGGGCGGCCGGCGGGTTTCCGGTCGGGACGACGTCGCGAAGCGACGCGCCGTGCACCGCGCCGGGTGCTGCGAAGCTGGATGCGGCGGACATCCCCGGTCCGACCCGGTGCGTTGCGCTCGGAACCCTCTTCGGCGCGCGTTCGGGCGACAAGGGCGGCAACGCCAACGTCGGCCTGTGGGCGCGTCGCGCGCGCGACTTCGAGTGGCTGCGCGGCTTTCTCACCATCGAGCGGCTCCGGGAACTGCTTCCCGAGGCGGTTGCGCTCGAGGTGCGACGCCACGAGCTCCCGAACCTGCTCGCGCTCAACTTCGTCCTCGTCGGCTTGCTGGGCGACGGGGTCGCGGCCTCGGTGCGCTCCGACCCGCAGGCGAAGGGCCTCGGCGAGTACCTGCGCTCCCGGCTCGTCGAACTGCCGGTCGCGCTGCTCGACGCCTGAGTCGCGCCGGCCCCTCGATCAGCCGATCAGCCGACCAGCCGATCAGCCGATCAGCCGATCAGCCGATCATCGAGGGCGACTGGCCGGTCGATTCGAGCACCCGCTGCCAGTCCTCGCCGACCGGGTCGAGCTGGCGCCTGCGCCCGATCGCCAGGGTGATCGGCACATGGACGAAGCGGGTGTTCCAGGAGCCGACGATCATCCGGGTGCGGCCGGAGAGCGCGGCATGGACCGCGTGGTGCCCGAGCGCGAGGCAGTACTCGGCGTCGATCGCGCCCGCGGGCTGGCTGCGGATGGTGTAGCTCGGGTCGAAGTAGCGGATGGTCGCCTCGGTACCCTGCTCGGCGAAGTGCTCGCTGATGCGCTCGCGCAGGAAGACGCCGATGTCCTTGAGCTTCAGGTTCCCCGAGGCGTCGTGCCCCTCGGGGCCTGCGGCGGCGACGAGGTCCTGCCCGGCGCCCTCGGCGACGACCACGACCGCGTGTCGCTTCGCGGCAAGCCGCCGTTCGAGTTCGGCGAGGAAGCCCTTGCGACCATCGAGGGCGAACGGGACCTCGGGGACGAGGCAGAAGTTGACATCGCTGCTCGCGAGCGCGGCATGCGCCGCGATGAAACCCGAGTGGCGCCCCATGAGCTTCACGAGGCCTATGCCGTTCCACGCAGCCCGCGCCTCGACGTGCGCGGTCGAAATCACGTCGCGCGCGGCCTCCACGGCGGTCGCAAACCCGAAGCTGCGCGTCGTCCACTGCAGGTCGTTGTCGATCGTCTTGGGGATCCCGACGACGGAGATCGGAAGTCCGCGCCGGTCGATCTCGTCGGCGATCGCGGCGGCCCCGCGCAAGCCGCCATCGCCGCCGAGGACGAAGAGGACGCCGAGTCCACGCTCGACGAGCGTGTCGACCATGCCGCCGACCTCCTGCGGGCCGCGCGAGGAGCCGAGCATCGTCCCGCCGCGCTCGTGGAGATTCTCGACCAGATTCGGCGTGAGGGGGATCGCCTCGTGGATCGAGCCGTGGGCGAGGCCCGCGTAGCCGTAGCGGAAACCCAGGATGCGCCGGACGCCGTAAGCGTAGTGGAGTTCGAGGACGATCGCGCGGACGACGTTGTTCAGGCCGGGGCAGAGGCCGCCGCAGGTGAGGATGCCGCAGGAGAGATCCTCGGGGTCGAAGAAGACCCGATCGCGGGGGCCCGCGGCTTCGAGGGAGGGTGGCTCCTCGCCGGACTCGAGGCAGCGGCGCAGCCCGCCGATCGTCGGATCGAGCAGGACCCGGTCGTCGTCGCTGACGCGTCGCTCCACGCGCGCCGGGATCGGGCTGGGATGGCGAGCCTCGCCGAGGCGGGTGATCGCCAGGTCGGCCGCCGTCGGGCGCATCGATTCGGCATCGTTCGGCGGTCGTTCGGCCATGGCGGAGTGTCTGCCGGGACGCTGGTCGGTCGGCGTGGATCGGGACGCTATGCGAACCGCGCTGGCCTGGCTAGCGGGTCCGCATCGGGAGGCCCGTGTTGAACTGGCGCCGTCGGCTTTCTATCGTCCGTCGCGGAACTGGTTTCGACGCGGCGGACCCGAGAAGGCCGCCCCGACCGGTCGCGCTGACGGCCACGACGGAGTGAGAGCATGGCGATCCGCATCGGCATCAACGGTTTCGGCCGCATCGGCCGGCTCTTCTATCGCGCGGCGGCGGAGCGCGGCTTCGAGATCGTCGCGGTGAACGACCTCGTGCCGGCCGACAACCTGTCCTACCTGCTCAAGTACGACACCATGCACCGTCGCTTCGCCCTCGGCGGCAAGCCCGCCGAGGTGGTGGCCGGAGACGACGGCTTCGCCGTGAACGGCAGGAAGACGCTCACGCTCTCCGAGCGCGACCCGGCGGCACTCCCCTGGAAGAGCCTCGGCGTGCAGTACGTGCTGGAGTCGACGGGTCTCTTTACCGACTACGAGAAGGCGATCCTGCACGTGAACGCGGGGGCCCGCCGCGTGCTGATCTCGGCGCCGACCAAGAGCGGCGAGGAACAGGTGCGAACCTTCTGCCTGGGCGTGAACAGCGACAAGTACGATCCGGCCAAGGACGTCGTCATCTCGAACGCGAGCTGCACGACGAACTGCCTCGCTCCGGTCGCCAAGGTCCTGCAGGACACCTTCGGCATCGAGGAAGGCCTGATGACGACGGTCCACGCGGCGACCGCGACCCAGCCGACGCAGGACGGTCCGAGCCGCAAGGACTGGCGCGGCGGCCGCAACGCCTACCAGAACATCATCCCGGCCGCGACGGGTGCGGCGAAGGCGGTCACGCTCTGCATCCCCTCGCTCAAGGGCAAGCTCACGGGCATGGCCTTCCGCGTGCCGACCGCCGACGTCTCCGTCGTGGACCTGACGTTCCGCACCGCGAAGCCGACGAGCCTCGCGGCGATCAACGAGGCGATGAAGTCGGCCGCTGCAGGTCCGCTGAAGGGCGTCCTCGCCTACACCGACGAGGAGGTGGTCTCGAGCGACTTCCTCGGCGATCGCCACAGCAGCATCTTCGACGCGGCGGCCGGCATCCAGCTGAACGACCGCTTCTTCAAGGTGGTGAGCTGGTACGACAACGAGTGCGGCTACGCGACCCGCTGCGTCGACATGATCGAGATGATGTCGAAGCGCGACGCCTAGGCCGCGGGATCCCGATCATAGAGCCAGACCATCTCGGCGAGCCGGTCCGCATGTTCCTCGCGGAGTGCGCCCGGTGGAAGGCGCCAGGTCCAGTTCCCCTGCGGCCGGCCCGGTGCGTTCATCCGGGCCTCGCTGCCGAGTCCGAGGACGTCCTGCACCGGAATCACCGCGATGTCGGCGACCGAGGCCTCGGCCGCCCGAATCATGTCCCACGCGATGTCGTCGCCGCTTCGCGCGAGGTAGCGCCGGACGAAGGAGCGGTCGTCCTCAGCGAGGCTCTCGAACCAGCCCCGCGTGGTGTCGTTGTCGTGGGTGCCGGTGTAGACGACGAAGCCCGGTGCATGGGCGTGCGGCAGGAAGGGATTCGCCGGATCTCTCGAGAAGGCGAACTGCAGGACCTTCATGCCGCAGAGGCCGTAGCGATCGCGCAGCGCCTCGACCTCCGGGGTCGTCGCGCCGAGATCCTCGGCGACGATCGGGAGCGGATCGCCGAGTGCGCCGCGCAGCGCCTCGAAGAGCGCGCTACCCGGGCCGGGGCGCCACGTCCCGTCGATCGCCGTCGCCGCCCCGGCCGGGACGTGCCAGGCGCGGGTGAAGCCGATGAAGTGGTCGATGCGGACGAGGTCGACCTGGGCGAGCATCCCGCGCAGGCGATCGATCCACCAGCGGAACCCGTCGGCGGCCATGGCCTCCCAGCGGTAGAGCGGATTGCCCCAGAGCTGTCCGGTCGCGCTGAAATAGTCGGGCGGGACGCCGGCGACGAACGTCGGGGCACCCTCGTCGTCGAAGAGGAACTGCCCCGGGTGGGCCCAGGCGTCGCAGCTGTCGTCGGCGACGAAGATCGGCAGGTCGCCGAGGATCCGGACGCCTGACCTGGCGGCGTAGCGCCGCAGCTCGGCCCACTGGCGCAGGAAGGCGAACTGGCGGAAGCGCTCCCGATCCATGCCGTCGCCGAGGGACCGGCGCGCCTCGGCGAGCGCGATGGGATCCCGGCGGCGGATCTCCGCGGGCCACTCGCGCCAGGATCGCTGGCCGTGGGCGTCGCGTAGTGCTGCGAACAGCGCCCAGTCGTCGAGCCAGGCGGCGTTGCCCGCGATGAAGTTCTCGTACTCGGCGAGCAGCGGTGCGGGGCGGGTGGCGAAGAAGCGCTCGGCGGCACGCGCGAGGATGCGCGTCTTGAACCGGATCGCCGCGTCGAAGACGACGCGGTCGTCGCGCAGTCCCGGTTCCGCCACGACGTCGCCCCGCTCGAGCAGGCCGTCGGCGACGAGCCCTTCGGGATCGACCAGCAGCGGGTTGCCGGCGAACGCGGAGAAGCACTGGTAGGGCGAGTCGCCGAAGCCGGTCGGACCGAGCGGGAGAATCTGCCAGAGCGACTGGCGGGCACGCGCGAGAAAGTCGACGAAGCGGCGCGCGCCTTCGCCGAGGTCGCCCACGCCGAAGGGGCCCGGCAGGCAGGTCGGGTGGAGCAGGAGGCCGCTCGATCGGGGAAAGCGCATCCGCGTCAGCTCGTGCCGGGTTGCCCGAGGGCGGCGCCAGCGGCCGGAGGAGCCTTGGTTCCGCGACCCATGGGGCCCGGCCTATAGCATCGCGCCGGCCGCCCCCGCGACGCACCGCCTTCGCGGCCCGGCGACGCGCCGCCCCCTCGGCTTGACCGCGCCGGGAAACCCATGCAAGTTCCGCTAGTCTGCACCAAACCAAGGAGGATTGGATGTTTCTTCGTATTGGATTCGCCGTCGCTTTGCTCGCTCTGGCCGGGACCGCCCGGGCCGACGACAACGAGGCTCTCGTCAAGTACTACCGCAAGAAGAACAATCTTCCGACGACCGCGCCGATCACCGTGTCCGACGTGAAGGACTCCGTCATCAAGGGCGCCAAGCAGGGCACCCTGAGCGTCGGCAACCAGAAGGTGGGCTTCGTCGCCTCCCCCGACCTGCACTACGTCGTCTTCGGCGAGGTCGACGACATCACGATCGATCCGTCCAAGGCCGTGATGGAGAAGATCTCGCTCGCCGGCCAGCCCTTCAAGGGCGGCAAGGACGCCAAGGTCACGGTCGTCGAGTACTCCGACTTCCAGTGCCCGTTCTGCAACAAGGGCTACAACACGATCGAGAACGACGTCGTCAAGGTCTACGGCGACAAGGTCAAGTTCTACTACAAGCACTACCCGCTGCCGTTCCATCCCTGGGCCGAGCCCGCCGCGATCGCCTACGAGTGCGTAAAGCAGCAGGATCCCGAGGCCGGATGGGCCGTCTACAAGGGCTACTTCGAGAACCAGAAGGACATCAACCCGGAGAACGTGAAGGCCAAGGCCATCGAGTTCTACGGGGACAAGAAGATCGACAAGGCCAAGCTCGACGACTGCATCGACAACAAGAAGACCCTGCCCGGGATCAACAAGGACAAGGCCGAGGCGGCCGCGCTCGGCATCTCCGGCACGCCGTCCTTCGTGATCAACGGCCGCCAGTTGAAGGGGGCGCAGCCGGGAGATCGCTTCAAGGTCATCATCGACGACGAGCTCGCGAACGCGAAGTAGACCGATCCGCACAGCGGGGCCGGACGGGCGTCGCCAGACGTGCCCTCCGGCCCCGCGCGGCTCTCCGGCTCCCCGTTTCCCATGGCATCCGACCGTGAGCAGGTCCTCGCCGCGAACGCCGCGTTCTATCGGGCGTTCGCCGGTCGCGACGCCGAGGCGATGGAGCACCTCTGGTCGCAGAGCGAGGATGTGGTTTGCGTACACCCCGGCTGGCGCGCGCTCCTAGGCCGCGACGAGGTGCTGTCGAGCTGGTTCGCGATCCTAGGCAATCCCGAGGCCCCCGAGGTCGTGTGCCACGACGAAGAGGTCCGGGTGCACGGCGACCTGGCCTTCGTGCTCTGCATCGAGGACCTGCCGGGTGGCGAGATGGCTGCGACCAACGTCTTCGCCCGGGAGGACGGGACCTGGCGTCTCGTGCACCACCACGCCGGTCCGATCGCGTCCGAAGACGAGGACGACGAGCCGCCACCCGGGCTCCTGAACTGAACTCGAGTTGGTCAGGCGCCGGGCTGGTCAGGCGCCGGTGGCCGCGGTAGCGTCCGCGGGTGGCACCGAATCTCCGCTTCCGTACACGCCGGGGCACGCGACCGGTCGTTCTGGTCGCGCCGCACGGGGGCCTGAGCGAGCGCGACCTCTGGGCCGTCCCGCCATCCGCCGCGCGCTCGAACGACCTCCATACCGCCGACCTGGCGCTGCTCCTCGCCGAGCGTATCGACGGCTCGGCGATCGCCAACGAGGGACTCGACCGCAACCACGTCGACCTGAACCGGATCGACGAGGTCAGCGAGCGGGCGCCCGCGCTCTTCGCCGCGCTCGCCGCGGAGGTCGACCGCCTGCTCGCGCTGCACGGCCGCGCGGAGGTGTTCTTCGTCCACGGCTGGCACGTCGTGCAGCCGCGGTGCGACATCGGAACCGGTGCGCGGTTCGCCGATCCGTCCGCCGCCCCCGCGGAACGGCTCACGGTCGATCGCGACTACCTCGACGGACGGCTCGCGACCTTGCGCCGGGAACTCGCCCGGATCGGCGTCGCCGCCGGCTTCGGCGACCGATGGCCCGGGGCGCACCCGAACAACGTGCTGCAGGTGTTTCGTCGCTTCTCGGAGCGCCGCTTCGAAGGTGATGCGACCCGGCTCGCGGCGGGCGCGCGCGCGGGGCGCGTACAGGCGGTCCAACTCGAACTCGGTGGCGTGCTGCGCTGGCCGGGAGCATTGCGCGAGTCCTTCGTGGAGGCTTTCGCCGCGACCTTCGCGGCGCCGCCCGTGCAGGCGCCGAGTCCGCACAGGCGGCGTGGCACGACGCCCGGTGTGTCCGCCGGCGAAGCCGCACCGGTCCCGGCCCAGGCGGCCGGGGATCGTCCGTCGGCAGGCCTGCGCTTCTTCGCACCACGGGCCGGCTGCGAGGGCCTCGGACTCGTCGCCGGTATCGGCCCCATGCCGGGGGGACGGCTCGGGGGACGCCTGCTCCTGTTTCCCGGGGGGCCGAGGCTGGTTCTCTTCACCGGAGAGGAGCGTCGCGCCGATCGGACGAGGGTCGGGGCCCTGGAGATCGAGCGGGCCGACGATCGCATGCGTCTCCGCTTCGACGGACACGCACTGGCGGCGGCGGACGGGTGCGGGCACTTCCGTAGCGAAGCGGCGCAACTCGGCGCCCGGGTCGTGGCGCTGCGGGTCGACCTCGAGTTCTCGGGGGTGGGATCGGGATTCGGCGGCGTCGCGGGCTTCGTCGAGTTCGACGGGGAGCGCCGCGAGGTCGAGACGCGCGGTTTCTCCGGAGCACCCTGGGGCGGCGGCGTCCCGGACGCCGCGGTGGCCGAGACCCGCCTGGCGGCGAGTTTCGGGGACGACCTGGGCGTCACCTTGCGCGTGCGCGCCGGGGAGGCCGTGGGTCAGCGGCTCAACCTCGCCGGCGAGCCGGGAGTGGAACTGCGGGGGGCCCCCTTGGCCGAACCCCGTCCGCCGCACGAATTCTCGATCGACGTGGCCGGACGCGCCTTGCGGTGCAGGCCCGGCGGCCACCTCTCGTGGCTGCGCAGTCAGGGGGACGGCCGCCATGCGCTGGTCACCGTGGGGGTGGCCGGCTGCGTCTTCGACGGGTCGCCCCCCGGCACGGGGATCTTCGAGCACACCGCGCCGGTCGGGCTGGCGACGGCACCTCGGGAAATTCCCGGCTTGCGGGCCGGGGTGAAGGTTCCATGATGCACCTACGTCCATTGCCCGGGAGGGCCGGGCGATTCCGGCACCGGGGCCGGGGCGGTCGATGGGAAGGCGGAACGATGCGGCGCAAGGCAGGTGACCTCTTCGCGCGGGAATCCCACCCGGTGAAGCGCCCCGTCGTGGTCGCCGCGTTGCTGGCCGCGGTGGCCCTGTGGCCGGCGCTTGCCAGCGCGGGCACTCTCACGCCGATCGTGGGCGGTGGCCTTCGGGCGAAGGCACAGGCGCGCGGCTCGGTGCGCGTGCTCGTGCAGTTGCGCACCGCGGGGAATTCCGACGGCCAAGCCGTGCCTTTCACCGACGGCGATTCGGCCGTCGCGCCGGCCCGGAGATCGATCGAGCGGGATCTCGCCGGTCGTCGCTGGTCTCTCGAACGCGAATTCCCGTCCGTTCCGATCGTGGCGATGGAGGTGTCGCGCGACGCGCTCGAGGCACTCGCCCTCTCGCAGGGAGTCGCCGCCATCGTCGAGGACCGTCTCGAAAAGCCGATGCTCGCCGAGAGCGCCCCGATGGTTCAGGCCGATCTGGCCTGGGAGGCCGGTGCCGACGGCACCGGATGGACCATCGCCGTGCTCGACACGGGGATCGACGCCGCCCACCCGTTCCTGCTCGGCAAGGTGGTGGACGAGGTGTGCTTCTCCGGCAACGGTAGTTGCCCGAACGGATCGCGGACGCAGACCGGCCCGGGGGCGGCTGCGCCCTGCGGCTGGGCTTCGTCTTCCTGCGTCCATGGTACGCACGTCGCGGGCATCGCCGCCGGTCGCGGGGCCGAATTCTCCGGGGTCGCGCGCGGTGCCTCGATCATGGCGATACAGGTGTTCTCGCGCTTCACCGGCAAGGACACCTGCGGCGACGGCGAGGATCCCTGCGCGCGCAGCTACAACTCCGACACGCTGGCCGCGCTCGACTACGTCTACCAGAAGCGCCAGACCTTCAAGATCGCGGCGGCGAACATGAGCCTCGGCGGGGGCCTCTATTCCACGCAGGCGGAGTGCGACGCCGACGACCCGTCGCGCGAGGAGATCGTCCAGTTGCTGCGCCAGGCGGGCATTCCGGTCGTCGCCGCGGCGGGCAACGAGGGCAAGTCTAACCAGCTCTCGGCACCCGGCTGCCTCTCCGGCGTGGTCAGCGTCGGCGCCGTCACCAAGCAGGACGCGATCGCTTCGTTCTCGGACGCGGCCCCCTTCCTGTCGCTACTCGCGCCCGGCTACCAGATCTACTCGTCGATTCCCCGTGATCGCTACGCGGTGATCTCGGGCACCTCGCAGGCGACGCCACACGTCGCCGGGGCCTTCGCCGTGCTCTACGATCACATGGGTCGGGCTTCCGTCGACGAGGCGCTCGCCGCCCTTCGCAGCACCGGGCTTCCCCTTCTCGATTCCCGCAACGGACTCACCTTCCCGCGCATCAGGATCAAGGATGCGATGGACTCGCTCGGCGAGTCGGACTCGCCCGGCTCGGGCCTGCAGATCACGCCCGACGGCAAGCACACGCTCATCAGCAAGGACATCGGCGTGGAACGCTGGGCACTTTCGACGACCGGCGATGTCGCGACCGTGACCGGCAACGTGTTCTCCTCCTCGGGGGGCGACCCGGCCTTCCTGTGGTGCAAGCGCACCGGCAGCGACGGGAATCCCGACCCCTACGCGGAGCAGATCGACTTCGCCTGCGAGGTCGCGGCGAATTGCGACTCGCCGACTTGCCCGAACGGCCAGTGGCACCCGGCGGGCGCCGTCACTCTCCCGGGATCGTTCTTCCTGCCCCGTACCTCTTCCGGCGCGACGGCGGGCGCGTCGAGCGCCTCCGTCGAGGGCCTCGCGGCGACGGCCACCGATCCGCCGAGCGCGCTCCAGGTGACACCCGGCTCCGCGGCGACGCTGGTCAGCAAGACGGTCGGTGGCCAGCGCTGGTCGATCGCCCGTAACGCCGACGACGGCACCGTCACCGGCAACGTCTACGCGCCGGGCGGTGGAGATCCGCAATTCGTCTTCTGCACTTTCGTCTCGAGTGACGGTAATCCGGATCCGGCGGCGGTGCTGCTCACCTACTCGTGCTCGGTCGCGCAGCGCTGTACGGGGGAAACCTGCGCCGTGTCTGACTGGTCGTTCTACTCGAGCGTGACGTTGCCGGGGTCGTTCTTCCGGCCGCGCTGACGCACCCGGCGGCGCCCTGGGAACGAGGCGCTTCAGGGATCGACGCGGCGGCAGAACTCGTCGAGGCCGTCCTCCCAGGGGGGCAGTGCCAGCGGCGGGTCCTGGATCGAAACCAGGGCGGAGTAAGCCGGTCGGGCGGCCGGTCGCGGGAACGCGGCGGTCGTGACGGCTTGCACCTCGGAGTCGATTCCCAGACGCGCGAACAATCGCCGGGTGAGGCCGTGCCAGTTCGTGGCGCCGGAACCGGCGAGGTGCCAGGTGCCGAAGGCAGCGCTCTCGACGAGGCGGGCGATCGCGCTCGCGAGATGGGGCGCATAGGTCGGTGAGCCGACCTGATCGTCGACCACCCGGACCGGGCCCCGTCGCCCGAGTCCGATCATGGTCGTCGGGAAGTTGGCGTGGCCCGTGGCATAGAGCCAGGCGGTGCGCACGACGTAGTGGCGTGCGTTCAGTCCGCGGATCGCCTCTTCGCCGGCGAGCTTGCTCGCTCCGTAGACCGAGAGCGGCCCCGTCGCATCGTACTCGTGGTAGGCCCGCCCGGCGCGTCCGTCGAAGACATAGTCGGTCGAGACGTGCAGGACCGGGACGCCCACCTCGGCGGTGGCGATGGCGAGGTTGCGCGGCCCGAGCGCGTTCCCGCGATAGGCGGCCTCGCGATCGCTCTCCGCCTGGTCGACCCGGTTGTAGGCGGCGGCGTTCACGACGAGTTGCGGTCGCGTGGCGCGCACCACCTCGCGCACCGCGGCGAGGTCCGCGATGTCGAGCCGGTCGCGTGCCGGTACCACCACCTCGTGGTTGCCGAGCGCCCGGGGCAGGAGGGCCCCGAGTTGGCCGGCGCCGCCCGCAAGGAGAATCCTCATCGCGCGGGTTCGTTCCAGTTCGGCAGGCGGTCCATCCATGCTGCGAGCGGCAGGGCCGCGAGGTCCTTGTCCGACAGGATGGGATCGGTGATCGGCCAGTGGACGCCGATGGCCGGATCGCTCCAGAGCAGGCGGAGTTCGTCGGACGGATCGTAGAGGTCGCTACACTTGTACTCGACCTCGGCCGTCTCGCTCGTGACGCAGAGCCCGTGGGCGAAGCCGGCGGGCACGAAGATCTGGCGGAAGTTCTCCGACGAGAGGTCGACCGCGATCCAGCGCGCGAAGGTCGGCGAACCGCGGCGGATGTCGACGACCACGTCGACGATCGATCCCTGGAGCACGCGCACGAGCTTCGCCTGCGGGCGCTGCAACTGTGCGTGGAGGCCGCGCAGGGTGCCGCGTACGGAGCGCGAGTGGTTGTCCTGCACGAAGGTGCAGTCGACGCCTCCCTCCGCCCAGCGATCGGCCCGGTAGGTCTCGAGAAAGAACCCCCGGGGATCGCGCCAGACGTCGGGCTCGACGACGATCACACCGTCGAGTTCGGTGGGCAGGAACTTCACCGGATGCCGTCCTCCTGGTCGAGGATGCCGCGCAGGTACTCGCCGTAGGGGCTCTTGCCCATCGCGCGGCCGAGGCGCTCGAGGGCGGCGGCATCGATGTAGCCCAGGCGGTAGGCGATCTCCTCGATGCAGGCGACCTTCAGCCCCTGGCGCTCCTCGATCGCCTGGATGAAGTTCGAGGCCTGCAGCAGCGCCTCGTGGGTGCCGGTGTCGAGCCAGGCGGTGCCGCGACCGAGACGCTGCACGTGGAGCTCCCCCGCCCGCAGGTAGTGCAGGTTGACGTCGGTGATCTCGAGTTCGCCGCGCGGCGACGGGGCGAGGCTCGCCGCGACGTCGAGGACGCGATTGTCGTAGAAGTAGAGCCCGGTCACGGCGAAGGGCGAGCGCGGCCGCGCCGGCTTCTCCTCGAGTCCGACGGCCCGACCTTGCGAGTCGAACTCGACCACGCCGTAGCGCTCCGGGTCGCGCACCCGGTAGCCGAAGACCGTGGCGCCGCGGCGGCGCGCAGCCGCCGCCCGCAACTCGTCGGCAAAGCCCTGACTGTAGAAGATGTTGTCGCCGAGGGCGAGCATGACGTCGTCGGATCCGACGAAGTCGCGACCGATCAGGAACGCCTGGGCGATGCCGCCCGGCTCGGGCTGGACCGCCCACGAGATCCGCAGGCCGATCTCTCCGCCGTCGCCCAGCAGGCGTTGAAAGGCGTCCTGTTCGTGCGGCGTCGTGATGACCAGCACGTCGCGCACGCCGGAGAGCATCACGGTCGCGAGCGGGTAGTAGATCATCGGCTTGTCGTAGATCGGCAGCAATTGCTTGCTGACCGCCCGGGTGACCGGGTGCAGGCGCGAGCCGGCGCCGCCGGCGAGCAGGATGCCCTTGTTCACGGACGACCCCCTCGATCCCCGCCCGCGAGGCCAAGGCGCTCGCGGCCGTACTCGCCGCCCGCCTGCACCTCGCGGCACCAGTCGCGGTGGGCGAGATACCAGGCGACGGTGCGACGGAGCCCGGCGGTGAAGTCGTGGGTCGGGCTCCAGTCCAGTTCGAGGCGGATCTTGCGATCGTCGATCGCATAGCGTCGGTCGTGTCCGGGGCGGTCGGGGACGAACTTGCGGAGTTCCGCGTAGGAGGAAAAGCCGCGCGTGCGCAGCGCCTCGTTGTCGCGCGCCGGGACCGCCTCCTCGACGAGCGCGCAGAGGGTCTCGACGATCTCGAGGTTCGTCCGCTCGCTGCGTCCGCCGATATTGTACTTCTCGCCGGGCCGCCCGCGTTGCAGCACCGCGAGGATGCCCGCGCAGTGGTCCTCGACGTAGAGCCAGTCGCGGACGTTTCCGCCGTCGCCGTAGATCGGCAGGTCGCGACCCTCGAGTGCGTTCATGAGCATGAGGGGGATCAGTTTCTCGGGGAACTGGTGCGGTCCGTAGTTGTTCGAGCAATTCGTGATGAGGGTGGGCAGGCCGTAGGTGTGGTGCCAGGCCCGGACGAGATGGTCGGCGGCGGCCTTGCTGGCGGAGTAGGGGGAGTTCGGCGCGTAGGGCGTCTCCTCGCTGAAGGCACCGTCGGGGCCGAGGCTCCCGTACACTTCGTCGGTCGACACGTGGAGGAAGCGGAACGCCTCGCGCGCGCCGGGCGCGCCGCCGGCGAGGTGTGCGCGGGCGCGGTGCAGCAATTCGAACGTCCCGACCGTGTTCGTGTGGACGAACGCACCCGGCCCGTCGATCGACCGGTCGACGTGCGACTCGGCGGCGAAGTTGATCACGGCGGTGGGCCGGTGCTCGCGAAATACCGCCTCTACCGTCTCGGGATCGGCGATGTCGCCGCGCACGAAGGCGTAGCGCGGGTTCGACTCGACGTCGCGCAGGTTCGCGAGGCTGCCGGCATAGGTCAGCTGGTCGAGGACGACCACGCGGGCTTGGGTACGGGAGAGCGCCAGCCGGACGAAGTTACAGCCGATGAAGCCCGCCCCGCCGGTGACGAGCCAGCAGTCCATTCGCATCGGATTACCGGAGGTCCGGAGCACCCGCCAATCGACGCGCGGCGGCCCCCGCCGCCGTCACGCCGGGCTCTGGTGGGCGGGCCGCAACAGGTCGACGACGGTCTTCACCGGGTTGAACGTCTCGGAGGGAACCTCGACGAAGACCGTGCTCCAGTCGGCCATGGCGCCGTTCCAGAGGCCGGGGTGTTCTAGGGCGCGCAGCGCCCGGCCCCCGCTCGACTTCTCGGCGATGAAGGCCGTCGCGGAATCAACGCGCGCGCGCAGGTCGAAGGGCCGACCGTGACGGTCGTTCAGGGAGCAGGCGAGGTCGACCGGATTGAAGTGGCTCGAGGCGGAGAAGATCGCCCGCTGCATGCGCTCGGTCAGGTCGATCTGGGCGGTCTCGACGATCTGCAGGCTCGCTGTGTCCTCGTCGCCGACCCAGAACGGCCCCCCTCCGGGATCGCCTGTGACGCGGACCACCCCGCAGACCCGCAGCGGTCGATCGAGCTTGCTGCGCGCGTAGCGCGCGGCGTCCTCCCCGGTCGTCTCCACCAGGGCGCGCGGCACCTCCTGGCCGAGTTCGGTCGTCAGCATGTGGAAAGCGCGTTCCACGGCGTGCGACCCGCCCCGGTCGAGGTCGTCGAGCACCGAGTAGACCCGCCGCTCGAGCAGCGTCAGTAGCCCCCCGATGATGCGCTTCCACTCGACGCACACGGCGCGACGGTGGTCGGGGACGATGTTGTCGATGTTCTTCACGTAGAGGAGGTCGGCCCCGAGATCGGCGACGTTCTCGATGAGCGACCCGTGACCACCCGGACGGAAGAGCAGGTTGCCGTCGGCCGAGAGGAAGGGTTCGCCCGCGTCGTCGATCGCAATCGTGTCGGTCGCGGGACTCTGCTCGGAGAATCCGACCTCCAGATGAACCCCGAGCCGCGTTTCGACGCCGCCGCGGACGCGTGCGAGCGTCGCCTCGAAGGCCCGGCGGTGCTGCGGCGACACGGTGAAGTGGAGGCGCACGGTGCCGCCGGAATCCCGCGCGATGCCCGCCGCCTCGACGAGGTGCTCCTCGAAGGCGGTCCGGGGGCCGCCGGGATAGTCGTGAAAGAGGATCAGGCCCTTCGGAAGCGAGGCGTAGTCCAGTCCGTCGCCGGCGACCATGGCGTCGAGGACCGGGGCGAGGTCGCCGTCGGGACCGGTTCCGGCGCGGGGATGGCCCCGACCTTCGAGGATGCGGGCGAGTTCCGCACGGAACGCGAAGCGATCGAGGCCGGCGGCAAAGGTCGCGACCTCCTTCGCATCGCCGTCGCCCTCGGTCGCGCGTCGCTGCGCCTCGGAGACGGTGATCGGCCGCGGCCAGTCGCGCGCGGAGAGGAGTGCGCGGAACATCCGGCTCGCGGCACCGGAGGCGGGCACGAAGGACGTCCAGCGGCCGAGGGCCGTAGCCCCGCGCCACGCGGCGAGGCAGGCCTGCTGTTCGTGTTCGGTGAGCACGCGGACGCCGTCGCCGCGGCTCGCATTGCGCAGGAGGCGGATCGGGGGCGGCGGGTTGCGCAGGAGGGCGAGTTGTCGTTCGACCTCCTCGACGGCAAGACCCTGCGCCGCGATCCACTCGGTGTCCTGCGGCCGCCAGGCGGTCCGGCTCATGCCCGGCCCCTGGTCGTGTCTTCCCGGGTGCCTAGAGCAGCCGTCGGGCGCTGTACCGGTCGGTCCATTTACAGACGGCTACCACGGCGGCGGAGCCGCGAAAAAGGCGCTTCGGCTTGCCGCCCGCGCGCGCTGCTGATACGCCGCAGCGGCCCCGTGGTGGCGGCTTCGATGTCCACGCAACCCACCCGATCCCAGGCGGTCGAGGCCGTTTCGACGGCGACCCGCATCCTCGACACTGCCGAGCAACTCTTCGCGGAGCGCGGTTACGCGGCCGTGTCGGTGCGCGAGATCGCCGGCCGGGTCGGGCTGAACCAGGCGAGTCTCTACAACCACTTCCCGAGCAAGCAGGCGCTCTATGAAGCGGTGCTCGAACGCGGACTGAAGCCGATCGGCGAAATCCTCGCGCGCGGCGGGGCGCAGCCCCTGACCCCGGAGAGCGGCGACGAATTGCTCGAGATGCTTGTCGACCAGTTGTGGCGCACGCCGCACCTGCCCAAGTTGATCGAGCGCGAGATGCTCGACGACGGTACGTACTTCGAGAGCCTCGCCCGTGAGTGGCTCACGCCGATCTACGACGTGGGCCGGCGGGCGATGGCCGCGACCTCGGAGCCGGTCGGTTGGCGGGAGGAGGAACTCCCGCTCGTTGTCGTCGGCATGTACCACCTGCTCTTCGGCTTCTTCACGGCCGGTGCACTCTTGCGCCGGGTGATCGGCGTGGACCCGCAGGCCCCGGAAATGCGCCGCATCCAGATCGAGTTTCTGAAGGATGCGAGCCGCCGTCTCATGCGTCCCGGGTCGTCGGGCTGACGCCGCGTCCGGGCGGTTCGTAGAGGCCCGCGAAGACGGTTCGACCGCCCTCGACCCGGCGGTAGACGAGCCAGTCACCCTGGAACAGGCGGTGGTCGGACGGGGTTGCGGTGATGAACGTCCGCGCCCCGCCGGTCGTGCTCGGGAGCAGTCGCAAGCGCTCCAGCCCGGTGCGCAGACCCGCCCCGGTCAGGATCGGGGCCCGCCGGATCGCCTCGGCCACGACCCGTGCCGTGTCGTACGAGAGCGTGACCACCGTATTCCCGGCGGGGCGCCGCGCGAAGCGCGCCTCGAAGCGGTCGAGGAAGGGGGCGATGAGCGGGTTGTCCTCGCAGTACTGGTCGATCCCGGTCCAGCCTTCGAGGGCCTCCATCCACTGCGGGCTCGCGTAGCAGAACTGGAAGGCGGTGGTCATGATGCGCGGCGGGTTCCAGGCGAGTTTGCGGAAGATCGGACCGAGCAGGATCGTCGGGTAGCCGTAGCCCATGTAAGCGAGTGCGTCGCAGCCCGAATCGCGCAGCGCCGCGACGGAAGACTCCAGGTCGTCGGGCGTCTGGGTGATCGTCTCGAGGCGCACGATCGAGAGTCCCGCCGCGTCGGCGGCCCAGCGGAAGTACTGGAAGTACTCCTCGCCGTTGGGCGAGATCTCGTTGAAGACGCCGACGCGCCGGTGCCCCGCACGGGCGAGCCAGGCGGCCATCATCTGGCCCTCCTCGCCGCAGCCGCCGTTGCCCAGGTTGAAGCAGTAGTCGCCGCGGAAGCGCTCGGTGCCGCACCAGCTGATGCAGGGCGTCTCCCAGGCGTCGATCGTCGGTGCAAGAGCGATCGCGTTGTCGGAGATGAGCGGCCCGATCACCCCGATGCAGCCCTGGTCGACCAGGCGGCGGAGGCCGTCGCGGGCGATCGTCCAGGAGCGGCGGGGCAGGGCGGAGGCCTCCTCGACGACGAGTTCGATGCGCCGGTTGGTCACCCCGCTCGCGAAGGCCTCCTCGAAGGCGAGTTGGAAAGGTTCGACGAAGTTCGCCTTTACGCCGACGTCCAAGTCGACCAGGAAGCCGATGCGGACCGGGTCGAGTTCCCGACCGTGGGGTTTCGATGCCATGGCGAATCCTCCGGGCGTCGTCGGGTCAGTCGCGCGCGGCGCGGCGGAAGCCCTCGCCGCGTCGTTGCGAGCCGAGCAGCCAGCGCGCCCACCAGTCGATCGCGCGGCGCTGGCTCTCGCCGCCGAGGTTGTGGCCCTCGTTGGAGAACACGTCGAAGCGGAAGCGATCGCCGGCACCCGCCCTGCGATAGGCCTCGCCGAAGACCTCGGCGGTACGCTCCGCACAGGCGAACGGGATCGCCGGATCCTGGTCCCCGACCATGAGCAGCAGCGGTCGCGGCGGGAACCGGGCCGCCCGTCCGATCGGCTCGATCAGGCGGATCTCGGCGAGGTAGTCCGGGTCGAGCGGGAGCGGGCCGTCGCCGACCCAGCGCGCGTCGTCGTTCAGCGCGAGCCGCGAACTGCGCAGGAAGCGCAGGTAGTCGCCGCAGGCGACTCGCACGACCGCGGCCGCGATGCGCGGTTCGGCGGCCATCGCCTGGAGCGCGACGAAGCCGCTCGTCGAGCTGCCGCCGATCGCGATCCGGGTCGGGTCCACCTGCGGTACCGTCGCGAGGAAGTCGATCACGCGCGGGATGCTCCCGGTCGCGTCGGTCGTGATGAGCCCGAAGTAGGCGCGGCCGACGATGCCGGGACGAGGTGCGGCGAGCAGCCAGGCCCCGACCGACGCTTCTCCTTCGGCAGTGCCCTCGGGGGGCGCGGGCACGGTCGGCTTGCCGGCGCCGGGCGCCTCGCCGGTCGCGGAGGCCGGGGCGCCGGTTCCGGTGGCGAGAGCGCGCGCGGCACCGGCTTTGTCGGCGCGCGCGGTGGCCGCGGCGGCGTCCGCGGCCGCCTTCGCGCGGGCCGCGTCCGCGAAGGGCTGGAGAATCTCCCAGTGTGTCCGGAACTTCACGAAGCCGATGCCCCGCTCCAGCAGTTCCCCCTCCTCGACGATCGGCGAGATCACGACCGGCTTGGCGCCCGCGGGGTGGCGAGGAAGCGTCACGCTGACCGTGATCCAGCCGTTGTCGAGAACCCCCTCGATCGTATCGGCGTCGGGAAAGGTGCCCGGCCCGGGGTGCGCCGGTGCCGGGTCGCTCGCGCCGACCGAGGACGATCCCGCCGCTGGCGCATGGCGTGCGACGCGCGGGTTGCATGCCGTCGCACCGAGCGCGACAACGAGGCCGAGCGCCGCTCCGAGGGGAAGGAGCGGCCGAGGGCGATCGGACCTGTCCACCGGGGAAAGAACTAGCGTTCGATGACACGCAAGAGAAGGGCCATGGAATCCGGACGCAGGCCGGCGCGCGGGTCGGGACATTGCGGGCCTGGCTCGGTACCGGCGCGACTGCTGCTCGGGATCTCGCTCGTCGCCCTCGCGGGTTGCGCCGCCAACGCCGTCGAGCGGTCGATCGCCGCGCGGGGCGGGCCGCTGCCGGTTGCGCTCCGGCAGGTCGAGGCGACGGTGCACCAGGGGTTCCCTGGCACCTGGACCTGGGAGATCGCCCAGCGCCGCCCGGACTTCGTGCGCTGGACGATTCACACCTACGGCGAAGAACAGAGCTACGTCTTCGACGGCCGCCGCGTGCTGCTCTTCCTGGGTTCCGCCTCGATGCCGGTCACCGGGGACGCGGCGCGCAATTTCCGGACGCAGGCGCGCTGGCTCGCGGTGACCGGACTCGACGTCCTGGGCGACGGCAATCAGGTCGCATGGGAAGAGGTCCCGCCTGCGGAGGTTCCGGCCGGTGCGGCACGCGGCCTGCGCGTACGCTACCTCGACGACGGTTCGACGTATCTCCTCTGGTTCGACGCCCGCGACTTGCTCGTCGCCGCCGAGGGCGAGGTCGCGGTGCCACCGATCGGCGCGGGCCGCTTGCACGCCGACTTCTCCGACTTCGCCGCGACCGGTGGCTTCACGCTGCCGCGCGCGGGTCGCTACACGCTCGGCGGCGCTCCGCTCATGGAGGAGCGCATCCTCGCCTGGACGCCGAACGATCCCCGGGTCACCGAGGCCTCGTTCCGCTAGCAGCCTGGCGGGCTGCGGCCGCGGCCGCCGCGCGAGCGAGGCCCCCGCAAGGCCGTCCGGCGGAGACCGGGCGCCGAGGGTTCGCGATCCGTTGGGATCGGCTGGCGACATGGCATATGCCTCGGGCCGATCGGAGGTGATCAGTGGTGAAGCGGCTTTTCCTCGCGGGACTCCTCGCGGCAATCGGCTGGTGGCTCCTGCCTGGGCGCGGAGCGCGGGTCGGGAAAGGATGGGTCGAACTCGATCGATCCGTCTATGCGGATCCCGAGCACGACGCGCTGTCGGTCTCGAAGGTGGTCGCGCGCCGTCCGGATGCGCCCGCACGTCCGCCGAACGTCGTCGTGATCATGGCCGACGACCTCGGCTATGGCGACCTCGGTGCCTACGGGAACACTCTCCTCCCGACGCCACGTCTCGACGAACTCGCCCGACAGGGTGCGCGCTTCACCCAGTTCTATGCGAGCCACTCGTTCTGCTCCCCGTCGCGCGCGGGTTTGCTCACCGGTCGCTATCCCCTGCGCACCGGCATCACCTACCCGATCCAGCCCGGCCACGACGACCTGCAACGCAAGATCACGCGTCGCATCGGTACCTGGGTCGCGAGCCTCGGCGCGACCGACTCGGTCCAGGGCGGCGAATCCGCGATGGCCGGGCTGCCGGCCTCCGAGGTGACCCTGGCCGAGGCGCTGCGCGAGGCGGGTTACGCGACCGGGATGGTGGGCAAGTGGCACCTCGGCGACTTCTCCGCGGAGATGGCCTACCACCCGCGCCGCCACGGCTTCGATTCGTTCGCCGGCTTCCCGGCCTCCAACGACGAGTTCCCCTACGAGTATTGGCGCAACGAGACGGTCGTCGAGAAGAACCTGGGCCTGCGCCAGGGCGACGTGACGGCGATGCTCACCGCCGAGGCGGTGAGTTTCATCGACGCGAACCGGGAGAAGCCGTTCTTCCTCTATTTCGCGGAGAAGAACGTGCACTCGCCGCTCATTCCCTCGAAGCGCTTCGCCGGAACGACGCAGGGCGGCGCCTACGGCGACTCGGTGGCGGAACTCGACTGGAGCGTCGGCGAGGTGATCGATGCGCTCGCCCGCGACCGACTGCTCGAGAACACGCTGCTCGTCTTCACCAGCGACAACGGCCCCTGGCACCTCGGCAATCCGGGTTCCCTGCGCGGCCGCAAGGGGCAGCCGATGGAGGGCGGGCAACGCGTTCCGGCGATCGTGTCCTGGCCGGGTCACGTACCCGCGGGGCGGGTGATCGACGCACCCGTGATGAACTTCGACCTGTTTCCGACCGTGCTCGGGCTCGCCGGACTCGACCTGCCGCGCGACCGGACGATCGACGGACGCGATCTCTGGCCGCTCCTCTCCGGGCAGTCGAGCGCCGACCCGCACGACGCACTCTTCTTCTTTAACGCGAACTCGATCGACGGCGCGCGCGGAGGGAGGTTTAAGTACTACCGCTGGGTGAACCTCTACACCTGGCCGGTTCCGCTCGACAAGCCGAACAACCTCTCCGGCCTCATGGCGCACCGCTACGTCTACACGGATCCGGAGACCGGCGAGTCGGCCCCGCTAGTCACCCACGACCCGCTGCTGTTTGACGTGGTCGCGGACAGCAACGAGTCCTACAATCTGGCCCCCGGCCATCCCGAGGAGTGCACCCGCCTGCACTCGGCGATCGAGGCCTGGGAGCGTGACTTCCTCGCGAACCCGCGCGGCTGGCGCCGGGACTGAGTCGCCGGCGCCCGGGCGCGGACCTCTCGGAGGGGCGCCCGGGCGCAGATCGCTCAGAGAGGGCACCCGGGCGCGGATCGCTCAGAGAGGGCGCCCGGGCGCGGATCGCTCAGAGAGGGTGCCCGGGCGCGGATCGCTCAGAGAGGTCCGCGCACCTCGGTCTCGGTCGCCCCGCCGTCGCGGCGCACGTCGAGCGGGATGTAGTTGCGCCGCGAGTGGCCCTGGTAGATCTGCTTGGGCCGCATGATCTTCTGCTCGGGATCGGTCACCAGTTCCGCCCACTGGGCCATCCAGCCCGAGGTGCGGGCGATCGCGAAGAGCACCGGGAACATCTCGACCGGGAAGCCCATCGCCTCGTAGATGATGCCGGAGTAGAAGTCGACATTCGGGTAGAGCTTGCGCTTGACGAAGTACTCGTCCTCGAGGGCGATGCGCTCGAGTTCTACCGCGACGTCGATCAGCGGGTTGCGACCGGTGACCTCGAACACCTGCTCGGCGATGCGCTTGATGATCCGCGCCCGGGGGTCGTAGTTCTTGTAGACCCGGTGCCCGAAGCCCATCAGGCGACGCTCGCCGGCCTTCACCTGCTTGATGAGTTCGGGGATCTTCGCGGTCGAGCCGATCTCGCGCAGCATGTGGATGACCGCCTCGTTGGCCCCGCCGTGGAGCGGTCCGCTCAAGGCCGCGGCGGCGGCCGCGACGACCGAGTAGGGGTCGGCCTGGGAGCTGCCGACCACGCGCGCTGCGGTCGAGGAGCAATTCTGCTCATGGTCGGCGTGGAGGATGAAGAGCACGTCGAGCGCATGCTCGAGGACCGGGTCGGGCCGGTACTTCGCCTCGGTCATGCGGAAGAGCATCGAGAGGAAGTTGCCGGTGTAGGAGAGCTCGTTGTCGGGCCGCACGTAGTGCAGGCCGAGGCTGTGGCGGTAGGCGTAGGCCGCGATCGTCGGCATCTTCGCGATCAGGCGGCGCGTCTGGGTGCGGCGCGACTCCAGATCCTCGACGTGCCGCGCCTCCGGGTAGAAGGTCGAGAGCGCGCCGACGGTGCCGATCAGGATGCCCATCGGGTGCGCGTCGTAGCGGAAGCCGTCGATGAAACGCTTCACGTTCTCGTGCAGCATCGTGTGCATCTTGAGGTTGTGCTGCCACATCGAGAAGTGGGTCGTCGTCGGCAGCTCGCCCTTGACGATCAGGTAGGCGACCTCGAGGTAGGTCGAGCGCTCCGCCAGCTCCTCGATCGGGTAGCCGCGGTACTCCAGAATCCCCTTGTCGCCGTCGATGTAGGTCACCTTGCTGCGGCAGCTCGCCGTGTTCTGCAGCGCCGGGTCATAGCTGACGAGGCCGGGATCGTTGTCGCCCGTGCGGACCTGGAGCAGGTCGGTCGCCTTGATCGCGCCGTCGGCGATCGGGACCTCATACTGCTTGCCCGTCCGGTTGTCGGTGATCGTGAGAGTGTCCTTGGCCATGGCTTCACCCCACTCCAAGCTTTTCGCGAGCGGCGGGCGAGATCATGTTTGGGTTCCAGACCGGACTCCAGACGATCTCGACGTCGGCCTCCGCCACCTCGGGCAGCGTGAGGATCTTGTATTTCGCGTCGGCGGCGATCGACGCGCCCATCCCGCACCCTTGTAAGGTGAGCGTCATCTTCACGTCGACGCGCTTGCGACCGTCCTCGAGTGGCGCGACGGCCAGATCGTAGACGAGGCCGAGGTCCACGATGTTGACCGGGATCTCGGGGTCGTAGCAGGAACGCAGTTCGTTCCAGACCGCCTGGGTGACTTCGTCGTCGGTCCGCGGGTCGGGTGCGGCGGCTTGGGCCGCAGGCGTTACCTCCGGTTCCTGTCCGACGGCGTCGGCATCGCGGTTGGCGATGCGCAGCAGCCCCCCGTAATCGGGTACGTGCAGGGTGAACGAGCCGCCGAGCGACTGGGTGATCACCGCCCGGGTGCCCTGCGGCAGCAGTACGGTGTGCCCGGCGGGAACCATCACCGCCTCGCAGTCCCGCGACAACTCGATCCACTCGGTCGAAGTGCTCATCGGCCTGTTCCTCTCTGTTCGTCGACGGCCGGTTTCCGTGGGCCTACCGTGGTCCCGCACCCCGATCCGACCCGGCGGGCCGGTGAAAACCGTGCCCTGGGAGGGAGACCGTAGGCCTTACTCTAGCGCGACGGCGGCGCGATGCACGTCCGGACCCTCCGGCCGCGGTCGGGGCCGGGGCGAGGAGCGTCTTGCGCTGGCGCTGCGCCGCGCGTCCCGCTACCACGTTCGTGCACGCGCGGCGCCGGGGGGCGGTTCGTTCGCGCTGTGCCCGGCGGGCTCGGTCCCGGAGCCGGATGCGCGGAGGGAGTCGACACATGGCGTACGAGCACGGCAAGATCACCGACGAGGCCATCGCAAAGCTGCGCGAGCGCATCGGCCATTCGTTCACCGGGCGCCAGCCGTGGCGGACCGAGGTCAATCGCGACACCTGCTGGCATCTGGCCCATGCGATCGGCGACCTGAGCCCGGTCTACACCGACGCCGAGTACTGCGAAAAGCACACCCCCTGGAAGCGCCTGCAGTGCCCGGGTGTCGTCCTGCGCTGTTTCGACACGCTGAGCGCGCCCGGATCGGCCGGGCTTCCCGAGGGGCTCCCGGGCGTCCACTCGATCTGGTCGGGGTCGCACTACGAGTGGCGGCGCCCGATCCTCGCCGGCGACCGGATCACCTCGAAGAGCTACCTGAAGGACATCGTCGAGAAGGAGAGCGCGTTCACGGCCGGGCGCACGATCTACCAGACCTACGAGGCCGTCTATTTCGACCAGTCGGGGGCCGAGGTCGGCAAGCGCAGCGACACCTACATGCGCGCCGACCGCAACAAGACCCGGGAGACCAGCAAGTACAAGGAGCAGGACCAGCTCGCGACCTGGACCCCCGAGGACATCGAGCGCTTCCAGCAGGACTACCGCACGGAAAAGCGGGCGAGCGAGCGCTTCTGGGAGGACGTGAAGGTCGGCGACGAGATCGGGCGCGTCATCAAGGGCCCCCTCACCGGGACCGCCGAAATCGCCTTCGAGGCGTTCTTCGGCGTCTACCTGGTCGGCAACGTCGTCGCCTCGCGGCTGCTCGACAAGCACCCGATGCTCATGGTGCCCAACGAGCAGGGCGTCCCCGAGCCACCGCAGCGCGTGCACTGGGACAATCGCTTCACGCAGAACACGCTCGGTCTCGCAGGCGCCTACGACCTTGGCCTAGAGCGCCTGTCGTGGATGGGCCACGCGGTCCAGAACTGGCTCGGCGACGGTGGCTTCCTGTCGTTCGTCGAAGCCCGCTACAAGAAGTTCAACTACCTCGGCGACGTCACCTGGGCTTCCGGCAAGGTGACCGAGAAGTTCGAGCGCGACGGACGCAAGCTGGTGAAGCTCGACCTCTGGACGACGAACCACCGCGACCAGGTCACGGCCACGGCGGTGGCGGAGGCCGAACTGGCGAGCCGCGGCGCCCGCTGAGCGGGCGCGCCGGCGCATGCAGACCGAATCCCCGGCCGGAGGCGTCGCCCATCCGGCACGCAGCGCCCTGCGTTTCCTGTTGAAGGCGCTGCTGACGATCGGCGCTTTCTGGCTGCTGTTCGAGCACAAGGTCACCGACGCCGAGGGGCACTCCTCGACGACCCTCGAGGTGATCCGCGGCTTCTTGCCGAAGATCGATCGCGGCGTCTTCCTGCGCTTCGTCTTCCTCGCCACCGCCACCAAGGCCGTCGGCGTGCTGGCGAGCATGCTGCGCTGGTCGGTGCTGCTGCGCGGACAGCGTATCGAGCTGCCGTTCCGGCACATCTTCGGCTCGTTCCTGATCGGGCGCTTCCTCGGGACGTTCCTGCCGTCGACGATCGGCCTCGACGGCTACAAGTTGTACGACGCGGCCCGCTTCTCCGGCCGCTCGGTCGAGGCCTCGGGCGCGACGCTCGTCGAGAAGGTGCTCGGCTTCACCGGCATTTTCCTCACCTACCTGGTGGCCCTGCCGTTGGGCGTGTCGATCTTCGGCGACCGGGCGGGGCAGGTCGCGGCCTTGACGGTGCCTGTCGCCCTGGTGCCGATCCTCGCCTCCTTCGCGCTCTTCGTCTGGCCGGGTCCCCCCTTCGTGCGCTGGCTCGCAGCGCGACTGCCGGGCGGCGCCCACGACGGCTTCCTCGATCGGCTCGTCGGAGCAGTCACCGCCTACCGGGGAAAGCCCGGGAACATCACCGCCGCCGCGGCCCTCTCCTTTGTCGTCCACTTCACGACTGCGGCGATGTACTTCTTTACCGCTCTCGCGATCGGCGTGACGGCGGCCCAGGCGAGTTTCTGGCAGGTGACCTTCGCGTCCACGATCCAGATCCTCGCAACTGTGCTCTCGCCGTTCACCATCGCCGGCGAAGGCATCCGGGAGATCGCGCAGTACTACCTGCTCGGTCACCTGATGGGGCCGGCCGAGTCGATCGTGTCGGCGGCCCTCGGCTTCTGGGCGGCCGAGGCCCTGACGCTCTTCGGCGGGGTCGTGTGGTGGACGCGCGGCGACGACTACAGGCCGGCCTGGTGTCGCGTCGACGGCCGGCAGGTGGATTGGGCCGAGGCGGCGCGGGACTCCCGGGAACTCGGCTTCGCCTCCGCGACGGCCGGGAGCGCCGCGGCCCCGGCACCGCTCGTGCGGCGCGTGCTCGACGGCTTCGTGCTCGGCGCCGCCGGGGGACTGCTCGCCGGCATCCTGCTCGGTGCCGCCGACGCGGCGGTGACCGTCGCGCTCTCGGGCGCGGGCGAGGAGCGGCAGGTCCTGTGGTTCGGGTTGCTGCTCTACGGCATCGTCCTGGCCTCGATCGGCGCTGGCGTGGGTGCCGTGCTCGGCCTCGTTCCGCTCGGCCGCCCGGCGCTCGAGCGCTTCGCGCTGCCGCTCGGGTTCGCAGCGAGTTTCTTCCCGCTCGGCCTCGCCGTCTCCGTCTTCCGGCTGCAGCGCGACCTATACCTCGAGCAGCGTCCGCCGATCCCCGTGCTGCTCGCGGCCCTGCTCGGGGCGTTCGCGCTCACGGCGCTGTCCGCCTGGTGGCTCGGCCGCGGCGGGCCGGGCCGGCCAAAGCCGCTCGTCCGGCTCGCTCGGATGATCGGAGCATGGCTGCTGGTCGCGGGCCTGGGCGTTGCCGTGGCTGCCGCCACCGCCCCGCCGGTGCAGGCACCGCCCGCGGTCCGCGCGGAGATCCCGGCGGTGCTGCGCGATCGTCCGAACCTCGTGCTGGTGATCGTCGACACGCTGCGCGCCGATCACCTCGGCGCCTACGGCGATTCGCGCGGACTCTCCCCGCACATGGACGCGACGGCCCGGTCCGGGACGGCGTTTCGCGCCTTCGGACAGTCGTCCTGGACGAAGCCGTCGATCGCGACGATCCTCACCTCGCTCTACGCGTCGACCCACGGCGCGATGAGCAAGACCGCGGTCCTGCCCGATTCGGCGACCACGCTCGCCGAGGCGCTGCGCGACGCCGGCTACACGACGGCGGGATTCGTCTCGAACGTCAATCTCGCCCCCTCGTTCAACTTCCAGCAGGGATTCGGCGAGTACGCCTACCTGGCACCCGACTACCTCTTCGGGGCTGCGGAGTCTTCCTCCAAACTCGTGCTCTACAGCCTTCTGCGCAAGATCCGTTTCACGCTCGACAAGCGCCGCGTCGTGTCCCAGTACTATCAGGACTCGACGGCGGTGAACGGGGCTGTGCTCCCCTGGATCGAGCGACATCGTGCCGATCGCTTCTTCCTGCTGGTCCACTACATGGACCCGCACGATCCGTACTTCCGCCACCCCTACGATGGCGAGGCGATCGCCCGGGTGGAGAATCCGAACCCGCCCCCGGAACTCGCGCCAAGGATGCGCGAGCTCTACGCCGGGGAAGTCGCCCACGTGGATGCGAGTTTTGGCGGGTTGACCGCCACCCTCGATCGCCTGGGCCTCTCGGACGACACGGCGCTCGTGCTGGTCGCCGACCATGGCGAGGAGTTCCAGGATCACGGTGGCTGGTGGCACGGGACGACGCTCTACGACGAGGCGATCGACGTGCCCTTGATCGTCCGGTGGCCACGGGGTTCGACCGTTCCTTCGGCCCCCATCGGCGCCGGCGCGCGTGGCCGGCTGCTCGATGTCGCCCCCACGCTCGCCGCCCTCGCGGGCATCGCGGCGCCTGCCGGCTGGCAGGGCGAGGACCTCGCGAAGCCCATCCCGGCCGGGAGGCCGCTCTTCGCCGAGGAGGATCACGAGGGCAACGTGCTGTCGGCCGTGCAGGTGGGCGACTGGAAGCTCCTCCACGCGAACCCGGGCAACCCGCGCAAACTCGCCCCGACCGAACTCTTCGACATGGCCGGTGATCCGCGCGAGACGCGCAACCTCGCCGGGACCGATGCCTCGCACGTCGCCGACCTCGATGGCTCCATGCAGGAGATGGCGCGCGTCGCGGCCGGAGCCGCCGTCGCGAAGAGCGAGGACGTGAAGATGGACGACGCGACCCGCGAACGACTGCGGGCGCTCGGCTACGTGCAGTAGCCCCGGTCAGGCGATCGCGCCGGTCCCGCGCAGTTTCGCGATCGCGCCCGCGTCGAGTCCCCAGTCGGCGAGGGCCGCGTCGGTGTGCTGCCCGGGGTGGGCCGGGGGGCCCTGGATCGCGGGCGCGGTGCGGCTGAACCGGGGCGCGGGAGCCGGCTGCACGAAGCCGTCGCGCTCGACGAACGTCTCGCGCGCGCGCATGTGGGGATGGGCGGGGGCCTCCGCCATCGAGAGCACCGGCGCGAAGCAGACGTCGGTTCCCTCCATGATCGCGCACCACTCCTCGCGGGTCTTCTGCAGGAACACCGCCTTCATGCGCTCCTTCATGGCCGGCCATTGGCCATGGTCCATCTGGGGCGGCAGATTCTCTTGGTCGAGTCCCGTCAGCGCGAGCAATTGCGCGCAGAATTGGGGTTCGATCGAACCGATCGAGACGTACTTGCCGTCCTTGCACTCGTAGACGTCGTAGAACCAGGCGCCGGTGTCGAGCATGTTCGTGCCGCGCTCGTCCTTCCAGAAGCCGCCCTGGCGGAAACCGTGGAACATGGTCATGAGGATCGCGGCGCCGTCGACCATCGCGGCGTCCACGACCTGCCCCTTGCCGGAGCGCTGGCGTTCGACGAGCGCGCAGGCCATGCCGAAGGCGAGCATGAGGCCGCCGCCACCGAAGTCGCCGATGAGGTTGAGCGGCGGGAGCGGCGGCTCGCCGGCGCGACCGATCGGCTCGAGGGCGCCGGCGAGCGCGATGTAGTTGATGTCGTGGCCGGCGGCCTTCGCCATCGGGCCTTCCTGGCCCCAGCCGGTCATGCGGCCGTAGACGAGTCGCGGGTTGCGGGCGAGGCTGGCGTCGGGACCGAGGCCGAGTTTCTCCATCACCCCGGGACGGAATCCCTCGACGAGTCCGTCGGCCCGCCCGACCAGGTCGAGGACGACGGCGACGCCCTCGGGGTTCTTCAGGTCCACGCCGATCGAACGCCGGCCGCGGTTCAGGAGGTCGAACGATACGCCGCCGCCGCGCACCCGGTCGGCGCGATCGACGCGCAGGACCTCCGCGCCCATATCCGAGAGCATCATCGCGCAGAAAGGGCCGGGGCCGATGCCCGCGACCTCGACGATCCTGATTCCTTCGAGTGGACCCACGCGCGTCTCCTTCTCGCGGCATCGGGGCGCGCCGCTTCGCCGGCCACCTCTACGGAAAGCCGTGGGCGCGGTCCAACGGATGGTGCCGGATCCGCTTCGCGTGCCTCTCCCGGTCGGAGCGGGGGTCGAAGGTGGTGCTGCCGATCGCGCCGCCGCGCGGAAGTGTCATCGGCGCCGGTCGCGTCCGGTCAGGTAGTCGCCGAGCAGGCCCACGGCGTGCTCGGCGTCGTGGCAATCGACGCACAGGTTTTCCCAGTTGCTGCCGTCGGGAGGGTTGCGGTCGTGTTTGCCGTCGCGGTGGTGGACGGTCAGCAGGTGGAGATTCGAGGACTCGAACTCCCGCGCGCAGCGCGCGCAGATCCAGCCGTGGAGCGCGAGGGAACGCTCGCGATAGCCCTGGGAGCGGGCGAGTTGCTCGCGCCGCGCCTCGCGAAAGACGGCCTCGTGATCCACGCCACCGGCTGCGGGTGTACCCGGGCGCGATCGCGGCTTGAAGCGCATGTGGCCGGCAGCGACCGGGCGGCCCGGCTCAGATCCCGAGTTCGCCGCCGATCGCCTCGCGCTCGGCCGCCTCGAGATGGGCGACGACCTCGGCGTCGATCTTGCGGTACTTCGCGATCGCCTCGTCGAATCGTCCGCGCTTGCCGCGCTGCTCCGCAAGATCGCGTCCGTAGGTGCGGATCCAGTCGATGTGCCAGGCCTCGTCGGACGTGACGGAGCGGAGCACCTGCTCGGTGTCTGCGTCCAGACCCGGACGTCGCAGGTGCTGCTGATACCGCCGCAGGGCACGCTGTTCGACGACGACCGTGAGCGCCAGCAGGTCGAGTACGTCGCGCGGCATGCCGGCCGCGCGTCCGATCCGGGTCTGGTAGCCGTCGCACACGACCAGCGGCTTGGAGCCCGCGCGAACGATGCGCTCGGTCCAGAGCCACGCGTGGCGCGTCTCGTCGGCGAGGTGCTGCGAAAGCTGGATCTGGGCGTCGGGCTCCTCGAGGTGGCGCAGCAGCCGGAAGAGCAGGTTCGCCCCATGCTGCTCGGCATTGCGGTAGTAGGAGAAGACGGCGACCTCGGGCGGAATCGCCGGGTCGACCTCGGTCTCGATCAAGTGCTTCTCCGACATCTCAGTCCTCCTCGCCGCCACGCGACCGCGTCCGGTCGCATGGTTCCACACCCACCACGCCAGAACCTAGTCGCCGCGCAAGGGGGCCGCAACGGACTCGCTGGCGCCGGCGCGGCTGACGCGACGCGTTAGAAGGCGGCCGGAGTCCCGACAAGTCGCCGCGTCGCGGCGATCCATCCCGCGCCGGCTTCAGGTGGTCAGGTCGGGGATCACCGGGAGGCGGAACTTCGCGGTCTGGCGTCGGAACAGGCCGGGCATGAGCAGGCGGAAGAAGTAGGCGATGCCGACATGGCGGGGCACGGTGACTTCGTAGGCGCCGCGGGCCAGTGCCGCGATGACCGCCTCGCAGAATACGTCGGCGTCGATGAAGCTGCGCTTGGCGACGTCCGGCATGCGGGCGAGCACTTCCGGGGTGAACATCTCGGTGCGCACGACCGCCGGATGCACGCAGAGGACGTGGATGCCGAGCGGGTCGAACTCGTAGGCGATGCTCTCGGAGAGCCCCGCGATCGCGAACTTGGTCGCCGCGTAGACCGCCTCGTCGGGTTGGCCAAGCTTGCCCGCGACCGACGAGAGGTTCACGATCCAGCCCTCGCCGCGCTCCCGCATCGCGGGCAGGACGGCCTTGATCCAGTAGATCTGGCCGAGGACGTTGACCTGCACCATGCGCTCGACGTCGTCGAGCGGGTGGTCCTTGAAGAGCATGTGGGTGTTGTAGCCGGCATTGTTCACCAGGAGGTCGACGCGCCCGAGCCTGGCGCGGGCTTCTTCCGCCGCGCGCATCACGGCTCCCCGGTCGCCGACGTCGCAGGGAATGACGATCGCGTCGCCACCTTCCCGGCGGATGCCCGCGGCCACCTTCTCGAGCTCGTCGAGCCGGCGCGAGACGAGGGCGACCCGCATGCCGCGCCGCGCGAATTGGCGTGCGAATTCCGCGCCGAGCCCGGTCGAGGCTCCGGTGACGATTGCGCTTCGTCCCTGATAGTCGCGCAGACCCTTCATTCGGCGGGTTGTTTCCCAGCGGCCGGCGCGAAGCAAGCGGGGCCCGGGCACACCTCGGAGGGCGCGCCCCGGGCCGCCTACCCGGCAACGAGGCGGCTGGCGATGTCGGCGCCGCCGTCCGGGCCGGCCCCGCTCGACCACCTGCTCGGCGCCTGCTCCGCGACATCCACCCGGCGCTCGACGTAGGCCCAGGCGACCACGAACAGGAACATCAGCCGGCCGTGGTAGAAAGGCATGTCCATCAGGCAGAGCATCAGGAAGACGCCGATCGAGGCCGCGAGCGAGACTCCTTCGATGCGCGAGAGGTCGCCCGGTTGACGCCAGGCCCGGAGTGCGAGTTGGACCAGGCGCAGCAGGAGCCAGACCGCCGCCAGTGCCCCGGGGATGCCGCTGCCGGTGAGCGCATCGACCGCAAAGTTGTGGGAATGGAAGAGGAAGAGGCTCTGCCCGAACAACTCGATGTAGCGTGCCGGGAACAGCGTGCCGAGGTTCCTGCTGCCGAAGCCGATCCCGAAGAGCGGGTGCTCGCGGAAGAGCGAGAACGAAGTCTCGATGATCCGCAATCTCTGCGCGTCGGCCTCGCCGCGTCCCATCGAGAGCCAGGCGACCACGAGTCCCATGCCGAGGGCCGCCGCGGTACCCGCCAGGACGACTCCCGGAGCGGGACCCGGCCGGCCCTCCCTCGCACGGGCGGCGAATCCGACCGCGATCACGGCGAGCGTGAGCCCGAGCCAGGCCGAGCGCGAGAACGTGAGGGCCACGCCCAGGATCGACACGGCCGCGTAGAGGATCGCCGGTCGGCGATCCTCGGGGTGCTCGATGCGTCCGAGGAACAGCGGCGTGAGCAGTGCGAACAGGAAACCGAGCGTGTTCGGATGGTCGGTCACCAGGTTCTCGCGCGCGGACTCGTGCATCGCGAGGATCGCCGGGTCGGCGACGATCTCGCGCAGGACGACGCCGACGGCGACGATCCCGAGCCAGTGGAAGACCCAGCGCATGCCCGTCGGAGAGCCCGCGAACGCGCGCGCCGTGTAGAACACGCCGACCGCCGCCGCGAAGCCGCGCAGGTCGCCCCACCAGCCGCGGTTCGCCGCGATCGAGAGAACCGCCGCGGCTAGGTAGAGGAGCAGCGCCGTGCCCACGGGCGAGCGCGTGAAGCGCAGGCCGTCGGCCCCGACCAGGTGGCCCACCAGCGCCACGATGACCATGTTGCGCGCGAGGCTGTTGTAGCTGAACGACTCGCCGCCGGGCAGCGGGAAGCGCCCGAGCAACAGCGCCACCGCCAGGATCGCGAACATCGCCGCCGTCAACGGTCCGAGCACCCGGCGGAGGAAGGCGAGCTGCGGGCGCTCGCGCAGGGCGTCCAGCATCGCGCGGCCGATCCGCCTCAGGCGCCCGCCGCGCTCGCGCGGGGCAGGGTGAGGAGGCGCCAGCGGTAGTAGGGCGAAAGGGGTCGGAGTTCGACCGCGCGCCGCATCGCCTCGAGCGCGCCGGCGTGGTCCCCGGCACGCAGGCGGTGCTTGCCGGCCCGCACCCAGCGCCGGGCGCGGGCGTCGGCGATTTGGCGAGCCGGGATGCGACGCACGATCTCGGGATTCTCCGCGACGAAGCGCTCGAGCATGTCGAGCATCTGCTGGGCGTAGACGTTCTGCTTCATCGTCATGCTGCCGGAATGCCGGCGGTACAGGAAGACGGGCTGGTCGACGAAGAGCATGTTCAGTTCAAGGGACGCCCGCAGCGCGAACTCCCAGTCTTCGACCCGCGCATGCATGAAGCCCCCGAGGCTCTCGAAGCGCTCGCGCCGGATGCTGAGCGCCTGGGGGTAGACGAAGCCGCCGATCAGCATCTCGGCCGGGCCGCATCGCTGGAGCAGTCGTCGCGTGTAGCGCCGGGGGATGACCGGCCCCAGGCGATGCCCGGTCTCGTCGATCTTGAAGCCGTTGCCGAAGACGAGATCGACCTCGGGCCGCGATTCCAGGACGGCGGCCAACTCGGAGAAGCGCCCTGGCAGCACCACGTCGTCGGCGTCGTGGAAGGCGAGGATCTCGCCACGGGCGGCCCCGGCCCCGCGGTTGCGGGAGAACCCGGGGCCCCGGGCCGTGTCGTTGCGCAGCAGGGTCGCGCGGTCGCGGTAGCCTTCGAGAAGGGCCGGGGTGCCGTCGGTCGAACCGTCGTCGACGACGACGAGTTCCGAGTCGGCCGGCAACTCCCGCAGTGCGCTGTCGATCGCTTCGCCGAGCCAGGGCTCCGCGTCGTGGGCCGCGATGACCGCCGAGATCCGCAAATCAGGTCCGCGAGCGCGCCGCGTCGCGAAACCCGCGCTCGGCGAGAGCGAGATCTAGCATCTCGCGGTAGTGGAAATAGCGACCCTTCGCGCGATAGCGGCGACGCGTGTTGCCGGTGACCGTGTAGAGCGCGTAGTGCCCCGCCGCCTTCGCCATGTTGGGCAGAATGCTCGAGAAGATGCGGTTGTGCTTGTAGGCGTACCGGCTGCGCCCCTGCCTGCGATGATACTCGCGGAAGTACTCCTCGGTGAGGCGCGCACGGTCGATCTCGTGGATGACGCGCGCGAGGCTCATGTAGCCGATCCAGCCCCCGTGGCGCAGGATGCGATCGGCGAGTTCGTTGTCCTCGCTCAGTCCGGCGGCTCCCGGGCCGATCGCCTCGTTGAACGTGCCGACGACCGCGAAGGTGTGCCGGCGAACCGTCATGTTCGCGCCGGTCAGCCGGGTGCGGACGGTGTCCGGCGGCAGGTCGAGGTGCACGATCGTGCGGTAGCGGTCGAGGAGTGCGTAGAGCGCCGGGTCCGCCATCGCCTCGGGCGGCCAGACGACGGAACCCTGCGCTGCGGCGCAGTCGTGGCGCGTGAAGTAGTCCCAGACCTCGGCGAGCCAGCGCGGCTCCGCTACGACGTCGTCGTCGACCATCGCGATGAGGTCGCCGCGCGATCGCGCGATCGCCGTGTTCACGGCGCGCGACTTGCCCGGCTCGACGACGCGCACCGAGTCCCGGTTGGGACCCGCTGTGCGCCACTCGGCGAGGATGCGCGGGGTGTCGTCCGTCGAGCCATTGTCGGCGACGATGATCTCATAGGGGACCGGCGGCGGATCGAGCCGGTCGAAGCTCTCGAGCAGCAGTTTCAGGCTGCGCGCGCGGTCGCGCGTGGGAACGATGACCGAAATGCTGGGGTTGGCGGACTCGGCGGCCATGTCGGCGGTTCCTTCAGGGGTTTCCGCCCGCGCCGGGCGCGCGAGTCGGGGCAGGCGGCGGGAGATCCTCGGCGTTGCGCGCGGCACCGCCCTTGCGGGCGTCGCCGGCGCCGGAGAATCCGGCCGCTCCGCTCGTCGCGAGGCTCGCGGCGGCTACCGACCGGATCTCGCGCAGGGAGTGGCCGACCCGTTCGAGCGCCGCGCGGTCGACCGCGCGGACGGTGGGCTCGACCAGCAGGACGTCGGGCTGCCACTGGTGATGGATGCGGGGGGAGGCGACCGCGGCCTCGGGGGCGAGCCCGAAATCGAGGACGTTGGTCAGCACCTCGAGGGTCGCACTCACGATCAGCGGACCTCCCGAGGCCCCGACGGCGACCACCGGGCGTCCGTCACGGAGGGCGATCGTCGGGGTCATGGAACTTGCGGGGCGCTTGCCCGGGGCCAGGTGGTTCACGCGGCCGGGTGCCAGGCCGAAGGCGTTCGGAGCCTGGAAGCTGAAGTCGTCGATCTCGTCGTTCAACACGATCCCCGTACCCGGTACGCCGACCAGCGCACCGAAGGCGGTGTTCAGGGTCGTCGTCAGCGCCGCGGCGCTCCCGTCCGCGCAAAGTACCGAAACATGGCTGGTCCCGCTATCGGCCGGCGGTGCGGCGTCGGTGCCGTAGAAGGCGGGCGGGTGCGTGGCCGAGGCTGTGAGTCGACCGGCCGGCACGGCGCCGGGCGACCGGCGGAGCGGCGCGCCGAAGCCCGGGTCCCCGGCCAGGCGAGCCCGGTCGGCGAAGGCGTGCTTCAGGATCTCGGCGTAGAGTTGCCAGCGGGTGGGCGAGTCGACGCCGAGGGCCGCGACGTCGTAGCGCTCGAGGGTACGCAAGGCAGCCACGAGGGCCGGGCCGCCGCCGCTCGGCGGCGGCATCGTGTACACGATCGCACCGCGGTAGGGGACGACCAGCGGTTCGCGCCAGAGCGGGCGGTAGGCGACGAGGTCGTGCTCGGACAGCACGCCGCCGCGCTCGCGCGCGGCACGGGCGAGCGCCCGCGCGACGCGGCCGCGATAGAACGCGGACGGCCCGCGCGTGGCGATCGCGTCGAGCGTGTCGGCCAGGTCGGGATTGCGCACGATCGAGCCGGCTGCGGGCGGCCGTCCGTGCCCGTCGAGGAAGATCGCCGCGAGGGTCGGGTCGGCGGCGATCGCGGTCGCGTTCGCGGCGATCTGCTTCGCGAGGTGCTCGGTCGCGGGAAAGCCGTCGCGCGCCAGTCGGGCGGCCGGTTCGACGAGTCGGTGCCACGGGAGCCGCCCGTAACGACGGTGGGCGGCCGCGAGTCCGGCGATCTCGCCGGGCACGCCTACGGCGAGTCCGCCGCGGCGGCTGCGCTCCGGGACGGCGCTCCCGTCTCTCTCGAAGAGTTCTTCGCGCAGCGCCGCCGGGGCGGTTTCGCGAAAGTCGAGCGCGCGCGCCCGACGTGCGACCGGGTCCCACAGGACCAGGAAGCCGCCGCCGCCAAGCCCGCAGGACGAGGGCACGACCACGCAGGCGGCGAGCGCGGTGGCGATGGCCGCGTCGACCGCGGAGCCACCGTCGCGCAGGACGCGCGCGCCGACCTCTGCGGCGAGCGGGTTCTCGGCCGCGACTACGCCGCCCGCCGGTCGCCGCAACGCGCGATCAACGGGGCGCCCGCGGGCTGCTTCGCCCCGGGCCCGGTCGCGGGCCGCCGCCAGCGGGGCCGATCCGACGAGAGCGACGACGACGAGGCCGGCGAGGATCCCGGGGGCGCGCCCAGCGCGTCCCCGACGGCGTGATGTCGCGGCGTCGATCGGCATGCGCGCCGATTCTCTAGTCGCTCCACCCGCTGCGGGCAACGCGCGGCGTCGTCACCCGGGCCGCCCTGTGCTAGAGCCGCCCGGCGCGATGGCGACCTCGGCCGAAAAGGACTTCTACCTCGACGAATTCCACGATCGAACGCTCGTCTTCTCGATCGGTCACCGCTCGCTCGCCGGGGTCACGGCGCGCCGTCGCCTGCGCTCGGTCGTCGCCGATCTGGTGCGCCACGAATCCCGCGTCTTGGTGGTCGTCGGCGACGCGCCGCTCGCGAGTTCGACCCCGGGCAAGCTGCGTAGGTTCCTCGGCCTGCCACCCGGAAGGGTCGAGCGGCCGAGCAGGGCGCTCGGCCGTCGGGGCGACACCGTGGCCTGGGATGCCGACGACGTCGAGGAGTCCTTCGCGGGCGTCTGGCAGGTGCTCCGGGTGCGTTCGCTGGGAATCGTCCTGCACGACGGACCTGCGGCGCCGGTCGCCTGCCGGATCGCCGAGCGACTGCGGGTCCACAAGCTCGTGCTGGTCGACAAGGCCGGCGGCCTGGTCGAGAGGGGTTCGCGGCGCACGATCTCGTTTCTCGACGAGCACGCGCTCGACGTACTGCTCGCCGCGGGCGAGGCCGAGTTCCAGGGGCTGTCGCGTCGGCGCGGCTTGCTGAGCGACATCGACCGCGTGCTCGCCGGCGGCGTCGGATCGGTGAACCTCTGTCGCCTGAGCGGACTCGCCCGCGAGCTCTTCAGCTACGAAGGCAGCGGCACGCTGTTCACGCGTGGCGCCTATTGGCGCGTCGACCGGCTCGGCATCGACGACTTCCACGAGGTCGAGCGCCTGGTCGAGCGTGGACAGAAGGAGGGCCTGCTCAAGCCGCGCAGTCCGCGCGAGATCGGCGAACTTCTGCTGAACGGCTTCGGCGCGTGGATCGCGGGCGACCAACTGGCCGGAATCGGGGCGCTGCGCACCGAACCCTACGCGGACGAGTCGGCGGGCGAGATCATCGGGCTCTACACGATCACGCGCTTCAAGGGCGAGGGGATCGGCTACCGACTGGTGCGCCGGCTGGTCGACGAAGCACGTCGCGCCGAACTCGCCTACGTCTTCGCCGTGACGACGGCCGAACGCGCCGCCCAGTTCTTCCGACGCGAGGGTTTCCGCTCGGTGGCGGCGCGCTCGGTGCCGGTTGGGAAGTGGGAAGGCTACGACGAGTCGCGCCTCTCGAGGGCGATGGTCTTCCGCCGCGAACTCGATTGAGTCCCCGGCGGTCGCGACGACAAAAGAAAAAGCGCCGGTCGTTTCCGACCGGCGCTTTTCTCGATCCCGGGAGGGATCAGCCCATCTTGAAGAGCTGCTGCATCTTCATCGCGAGGCCCATGTCACCCGCGATCTTCAGCTTGCCGCTCATGAAGGCCATCTGGCCGTTGAGCTTGCCCGTGGTCATGTCGAGGTAGTCGGTGCCGGCCATCGTCATGGTCATGCTCGGCGAAGCGTGCACGCCCTTGGCGACTTCGAGCAGCCCGTCCTTGATGATCGCGTGGTACTGGCCGGCGTTGTCGCCTTCGCCCGAGAGGTTGAACTGGATGACCGAGTTCATACCCTTGGCGGCATCGGCATTGAACTGCCCGGGCATCATCTCGAAGATTTCCTTCACGTTCTTCGGCATCTCGGCCATGTCTCGACTCCTTCTTTCTCTGGTCGCTTGTTCGCCTCGCGCCACCTCGCGGTGGGGAGGGACCCCGGGGGGTCTGAAAATGGATTTGTCGGGGGATGACGAGACGCCCGAAAGCGCCCCGGCCCGACGGGCTTCACGATTAGGACAGGGCTCCGCGCTTGTCAAACGCTGGCCAGGGCGCAGCGCATCGAAATGACCTCTCCGACATGGCGGATGCGCAGTCGGCGCTCTACCGCGCATGGCCATGCACGAGCTTCGACTGCAGCGATCCGACCCCGGCTGGCCTGCCGCCCTGCGGGAGATCCCCGACCCGCCCAAACGGCTCCACTTGCGCGGCGCACTCGCCGCGGACTTCGTCGCTGGTCGGCCGTGGCCTGCCGCGATTGCCGTCGTCGGCGCCCGGGACGCCACTGCTTACGGACTCGCCGTCGCCCGCGACCTCGGCCGTCGCCTTGCCGAGAACGGCGTGGCGGTGGTGAGCGGCCTCGCCGTCGGGATCGACGGAGCGGCCCACCGCGGAGCCCTCGAAGCCGGGGGAATCACCCTCGCCGTCATCGGCTGCGGCACCGACGTCGTCTACCCGCGTCCGCATGCGCGGCTGCGCAAGGATATCCTTGCCAACGGCCTGGTCCTCGGCGAACACGAACCCGGGACGCCCGCGCTCCCGCACCACTTTCCGCAGCGCAACCGCATCCTTTCGGCGCTCGCCCTCGGGGTGATCGTCGTCGAGGCGACCCAGCGCAGCGGCTCGATCTCCACCGCCCGGCACGCGCTCGAGCAGGGCCGCGAGGTCTTCGCGGTACCCGGGCCGATCAACTCGCCGCGTTCCCGGGGGCCGCATGCGCTGCTCAAGCAGGGGGCGCGGCTGGTCGAGGGGGTCGAGGACGTTCTCGCCGAACTGCCGACGCTCCGCTCGGCCCGCTTGCAGGCGGGCACGGCCGCGGCCCCGGGCCCGTCCCCGCTCGCGCCACGGCATGCCGCGATCGTCGAGGCGCTCGCCTCGGGGGCGTCGACCCCGGATGCGATCGCTTTGTACTTGGGCCGCGAAGTCCGCGAAATCCTTGGGGATTTACTGGATCTTGAACTCCGGGGCACGATCCTCCGCGGCCCGGCCGGGGGCTTCGCGGCGGCACCCCAGGGGCGTGGCTGGACCCATGGCCAATAAGGGGGGCGGGATTGACGGACCGTCGGAGGGGAGTCAGCGCGGGGCGCTCGAAGGGGGAGCGGAGCGGACGATGGCGAAGAACTTGGTGGTGGTCGAGTCGCCGGCCAAGGCGAAGACACGGGCGACGGACCTGGGGAGGAGTTTCCAGGTCTGCGCTTCGGTGGGGCACATCCTCGACCCTCCCAGGAGCATGCTCGGCGTGGACATCGCGGCGCGATGCCCACGCGCAACGGGGCACCAACCGCGACCGAGGGGGCGGGCGCGCTTCTGGCCGGTCGCAACACCACTCGACCGGGCGAGGCGGACGGGTGGTCGATCAGAGGCGCAGTCGTTGGGCGCCGCTGCGTCGCGCCTGCGTCCGCGAGAGGAGGGCACCGATCAGCATGCCGCCGAGCAGGATCCCGGCGCCGGTGATCCACTCGCGCCAGCGGACGTCGCCGTGGACCGCCTCCTGCGCGGCGACCAGTCGCCCGATCTCGGCCTTCTGTTCGCGTTCCTTCGCCGACGACTGCTCCGCCGCGGCGCGCAACTGCTTCGCGGTCTCGTCCGCCCTGGCCAGCTTGCCGCGGAGTTCGTCGAGGTCGGAGGCCATCGCGGCGGCGCGCGCCCCGGTCGGCGGGTCGGTCTGAAGGCGCGATGCGACGACCCAACCGTCGACGCCGTCGTGCGTCTTCACGTGCGACCATCCGCCCGAGGTTTCGAGCAATTCCACGCGGTCGGCGGGATCGGCATAGCCGAGTGCGCGCGCGTCCACGTCGGGGGCGCTCCGCACGTTCGCGCGCTGTCCTCCAGCGATCCACGCGGTCTCGGCCCGGGCCGTGCCGGCGAGCAGCAGGATCGCAGCCGCGAGCATCGCCACCCGCCCGTTGCGCCCGTGTCGGTCCTGCATCCTCCACCTCCTTTGCCGCGGCTCCTGTGGCCCCGACCGTCTTCGCGCGTGACTACCACGAGGCCCGGGATTTCCCGAACCGGGGGCCGGGTCAGACGACGACGCTGCGGATGACCTCGCCCGCCTCCATCGCGCGGAAGGCGTCGTTCACGTCGTCGATCCGGATCCGGCGCGACACCATCGCGCCGATGTCGAGACGCCCGGTCTCGATCAGTCCGACGAAGCGCTGGAAGTCGCGGCGGACCTGCGCGGATCCGTACTTGCTGCCGAGGATCCGCTTCTCGTCGTAGAAGAGCTGGAAGGCCGGAAACGTCACCTGGGCATCGACCCGGCTCATGCCGACGACGACCACGGCGCCGCCCTTGCGCGCCATCGCGTAGGCCTGGAGGATCGTCTCCGGAAGTCCGACCACCTCGAAGGCGTAGTCGGCTCCGCGTCCCCCGGTGAGGTCCTTCACCTGACGCACGGCCTCCCCGGCTTTCGGATCGACGAGATCGGTCGCACCGAAGCGTTGCGCCTGGTCGCGTTTCAGCGCGACCGTGTCGACCGCGATGATCCGCGAGGCGCCCGCGATCCGGGCGCCCTGGATCACGGCCTGACCGACGCCGCCGCAGCCGACCACGGCGACCGTGGAGCCGGGCACGACGCGCGCCGTGTTGAGCGCCGCGCCAACGCCGGTTGTGACTCCGCAGCCGATCAGCGCGAGCTGTTCGTCGGGGAGGTCGGAGTCGATCCGGACGACCGAGTGTTCGCTCGCCGTCATCGCCTCGGCGAAGGTGCCTAGACCGGTGAAGGCGGTGTAGGGCGAGCCGTCCGGGCGGCTTCCGCGCCGGGTCGTCATCGTGCGGCTCTCGAACGAGCAGAGGTTCGAGTTCTCGTGCTCGCAGTGCCAGCAGGTGCCGCAGGCCGGGACGAAAGAGGCGATCACCCGGTCGCCCTTCTTCACCTTGGTCACCTCGCGCCCGACCTCGACGACGCGTCCCGCGCCCTCGTGGCCGAGGACCATCGGGGGCGGCAGCGAAAGGTAGCCGTTCACCACCGACAGGTCGGAGTGGCAGACGCCGCTCGCCCCGATCTCGACGACGACGTCGCCCGGTCCCGGGGCGGCGGGAGTCACGTCCTCGAGGGAGAGCGGTCTTCCCTGGCCGACGAAGATGGCTGCCCGCATGCGTGCGCCTACCATCCACGAGCAGACGGCGAAACCGACCGTTCCCGCCTTCTTTCTTTCGCGGCGGCGCCCGGACCGCTACGGGGAGAGGATGACGAATGCGCCGGTGGTGAAGGTGATCGGCGGCGGCCTCGCGGGCTGCGAGGCCGCCTGGCAGCTCGCGCGCCGCGGCGTGCGCGTCGAACTCCACGAGATGCGACCGGTGCGCGGCACCGAGGCGCACCAGACCGACCGGCTCGCGGAACTGGTCTGTTCGAACAGCTTCCGCAGCGCCGAGATCACGACTGCGATCGGCCTGCTGAAGGAGGAAATGCGCCGCCTGGGCTCGCTCGTGATCGAGGTCGCCGAACGCCACCGGGTACCCGCGGGCGGCTCGCTCGCCGTCGACCGCGAGGGGTTCGCCGAGGACATGACCGCGGCCATCGCCGCCGAGCCGCTCGTCGAACTCGTGCGCGACGAAGTCGAACGGCTTCCCGAGGGGCTCGCGATCGTCGCTTCGGGTCCGCTCACCTCGCCCGCGCTCGCGGAGTCGTTGCGCGCTCTCTTCGGGAAGGAATACCTTTACTTCTACGATGCGATCGCCCCGATCGTGACCGCCGACTCGATCGACCTGTCGGTCGCGTTCCGCGCTTCACGCTACGGAAAGGGCGGCGACGATTACGTGAACTGCCCGCTCGACCGGGAGCAGTACGAGAGACTCGTCGCCGACGTGCTCGCTGCCGAGAAGGTTCCGACCCGGGATTTCGAGCGCTGCGTGCACTTCGAGGGTTGCCTGCCGATCGAGGAGATGGCGCGACGCGGTCCCGAGACGCTCGCCTACGGGCCGCTCAAGCCGGTCGGCCTCACCGATCCGCGCACCGGCCGCCGGCCGCACGCGGTGGTGCAACTCCGCCAAGACGATCGCAACGCGACGCTGTTCAACCTGGTCGGTTTCCAGACCAAGATGACCTACCTGGAGCAACGCCGCGTGTTCCGCACGATCCCGGGACTCGAGCGGGCCGAGTTCGTCCGGCTCGGAAGCCTGCACCGCAACACGTTCATCGAGGCCCCCGAGATCCTTCAACCGACGTTGCAGACCCGGGTGCGTCCCGACCTTCTCCTCGCGGGACAGTTGATCGGTGTCGAGGGCTATCTGGAGTCGACGAGTGCAGGGTGGCTCGCCGGCGTGAACGCGTCGCGGCTCGCCACGGGATGTCTCCCGATCGTGCCGCCGCCAACGACGGCTCTTGGGGCTCTGGTCGCCTACGTCACCGAACCCGGTCGACGCGAGTTCCAGCCGGTGAACGCGAACTACGGACTCTTCCCCGACCTGGCCGAGCGCCGCCACCGTGGGCCGGAGAAGAAGCGTGCACTCGCCGAGCGTGCGCTCGCGGATCTCGAAGGGTTTCGCGAAGAGGCGCTCACGTCGGTGCGGAGTGCGGCCTGAGTTCCGGCGTGACGAGCGGTGAACCGGACGCCAGCCTGTTCGAGGCGGCCGAGCGCACCTGGGAGCGGCTGGGCCGGCCGCCGGGGCCGACTCCGGCGGACCTCGCGGACGAGGCGCGCTGGGCGGCCGACCCCACGCTCGCGCTGGCGCGGCTCGACGATCTCCCGGCGGCTGCGGCCGGCGTCGGCGGCCTCGATCGCGAGGCGCGCATCGCGCTGCTCGTGCTGCTCGGCGGCAGTGCCCACCTGGCCCGGGTCCTCGCGACGGACCCGGATTGGGCGACCTGGCTCGCGCGGGCCGTGCACGGGCAGGATTCCCCCGCATGCCTCGCTCGCGCGGCACTCGCCTCCGCCGAGGCGCTCGAACCCGCCTGCGCGGCCCGCCTCCTGCGGCGCTGGCGGCAGCGGGCCTACCTGCGGATCGGGGCGCGCGACCTCTGGGGTCTCGCTCCGATCGAGGAGACGCTCGAGGCCCTGAGCGCGACGGCGGATACGGCGATCGCCGCCGCGGCCGAGCTCGCGCGGCGCCAACTCGAGGCCGAGGTCGGTGTGCTCGAGATCGCAGCCGGCAAGCCCAACGGATTCGGCGTCCTTGGCATGGGCAAGCTCGGTGCACGCGAACTCAACTACAGTTCCGACGTCGACCTGGTCTTCCTGCATGAGTCGGAGGGGGAGCCGACTACGGGGGGGCCGCGTGGATCGCTCGCGCCCCTGGAATTCTTCACCCGCCTCGGCGAGCGCACGACCCGGCTGCTCTCGGAGGTCACCGACGATGGCTTCGTCTTCCGGGTGGACCTCCGGCTGCGCCCCGACGGGATGAACGGGCCACTTACCAGCACCTTGCAGGCGACCCTCGGCTACTACGAGTCCTTCGGACAGACCTGGGAGCGCGCGGCGATGTTCAAGGCTCGCCCGGTGGGTGGCGACCTCGACTTGGCGGGGCGGCTACTCTCGGGACTCGCCCCCTTCATCTACTGCCGAACACTCGACTACACCATGATCGCGGACCTCGAGGCGATGAAGGCGCGTGTCGACGATCAGGTCCGGGGAGCCGGCAAGGGGCGGCGGCACGTCAAGCTCGGACCCGGGGGGATTCGCGAGGTCGAGTTCCTGGTGCAGTCGTTCTCGCTGGTGCACGGCGGACGCGATCGCCGCCTGCGCGAACGCGGCACGCTCGCTTCCCTGCGCATCCTGGTGGAGGTGGGGCTGCTTGATCCTTCCGACGGGACGATGCTCGCCGACGCCTACCGCTGGCTGCGGCGGGTCGAGCATGCGCTGCAGATCGACGAGGATCGGCAGGTCCATGTGCTGCCCGAGTCGGGGGCGGAGCGCGCCGTCGTCGCGCGCCGGCTCGCGTTGCACCTCGACGGCGAGGGGCCGGTCTGGGTACGAAGCCCCGGCGCGGACGCACTCGCGCGCTTCGAGTCGATCCACACCGACCAGACGGGGCGCGTGCAGCACGCCTTCGATGACCTGTTCCGCTCGCGACGCGCCCGGCAGGAGGCGATGGACGGAACCGGCGCTCGAGACCTGATGGACTCGCTCGATGCGCCCGGTGTCGAGGAGCGGCTCTCGGCGCTCGGTTTCCGGGAGCCCGGGGTCGCGGCGGGAGCCCTCAAGTCGATCCGCGACGGCGTTCCGGAGTCGCGTTCGGCGACTCGTCGCACCGTCCAGGAGCTCGCCCCCGTACTCCTCTCGGCGGTCTGCGAGTCGCCGGACCCCGACAGGGCGCTGTCGATGCTCGCCGAGTTCCTCCAGCGGGTCGGTGCACGGCGCACCTTCACGGCACTGCTCGCCGAGAACCCGGCGACGCTCCGTCTTCTGGTCTCGCTCTTCGCGAGCAGCGAGTACCTCTCGCGCGTGCTCCTCCAGCACCCGGAACTCATCGATACGCTGGTCCGCTCGGATCTCGCCGTGACCATGAAGACCGGGGACGAGATGGGAGCCGAACTCGACGGGCAACTCGCTGCCTGCGGCGACTTCGAGGAGAAGCTCGACGCCCTGCGGCGCTTCCGCAGCGACGAGATGCTGCGCATCGGCGTCCACGACATCCTCGGCGAAATGCACTACAACGTCGTCGCCGACCAGCTGAGCGCGCTCGCCGACGTCTGCCTGGCCCGCGCCTACGCGATCGCGCTCGCCGAGCGCACCGCGCGCTACGGCGCTCCGGCCGGGCTCGGACTCGCCGTGATCGCGATGGGCAAGCTCGGAAGCTTCGAGCTCAACTACCACTCCGATCTCGACCTGATCTTCGTCTACGGACCCGCGGCCGACGCGTTCTCCACGCCGGTCGCGATGGCTACGACCGCTCTCCCGGAGGCCGTGACGGCGGCGGAGAGCGGCGGACTCTCTCCGCATGAGTTCTTCAGCAAGGTGGCGCAGCTGCTGATGATGGTGCTCCAACTCGCCACCCGCGAGGGCTACGTCTACAAGATCGACACCCGCCTGCGGCCGTCGGGTCGGGGAGGGCCGCTGGTCACTTCCCTCGAGGCTTTCGACGCCTACCATGCCGACTCCGCCGCCCTCTGGGAGCGCCAGGCGCTCGTCCGGGCGCGGGTCGTCTGCGGCCCCGCGGATCTCGCCCGGTCGATCGACGCCGTGGTCGGCCGGTTCGTCTACGGGCGAGGCCTCGAGGAGGGCGAACTCGCCGAGATCGCGCGCGTCCGCCGCCGCATGGAGAAGGAACTCGCCCGCGAGGACGCATCGACGTTCAACCTGAAGATGGGCCGCGGCGGCCTCGTCGACGTCGAATTCCTGGCCCAGGCGGCCGCGCTCGCGCATGGGCATGCGCATCCCGAGTTGCGCCATCGCGCGACGCGCCGCCTGGTCGACGCGATGGGCAGGCTCGGACTCCTCTCGGAGGAGGAGAGGGCGGGCCTCGCCGCGTCCTACTCGTTCCTGCGCGGGCTCGAAAACCGGCTGCGCATCGAGGGTGAGCACCCGATCGAGCGCATCGCCCGCGATCCCGCGGCGCTCATCCGGACCGCGCGGCGCATGGGCATCGAGGGGCCGGGCGCGGAGCCCGGCGAGGTTCTGCTAGGGGAGTACGACCGGCACCGAGAGAGGGTGCGGGCCATCTACGACCGGCTGGTCGGCTGCCATGCGCCGGCCGAGCGCCCGGCCTGAGGGGAGCATCGTGGAGAAGAGCGACTGGATCTGGATGGATGGCGGGCTCGTTCCCTGGGACGAGGCCAACGTGCACGTGCTCACGCACACCTTGCACTACGGAATGGGGACCTTCGAGGGTATCCGCTGCTACAAGTTGGTGGACGGCCGCTCCGCGATCTTCCGGCTGCCCGAGCACGTGCGTCGCCTGCGCGATTCGGCGCACATCCTGGGGATCGAAATCCCGTTTTCGCGGGAGGTGCTGGCGCAGGCTTGCATGGAGACCGTGCGTCGCAACCGGCTCGACGAGTGCTACCTGCGGCCGCTCGTCTACCTCGGCGACGGCGAGATGGGGCTCGCGGCGACCAATCCCGTCCGAGTTGCGATCGCTGCGTGGCGCTGGGGCGCCTATCTCGGCGACGAGGGCAAGACCAGCGGCATCACCGCCAAGATCTCCTCGTTCCACCGGATCCACAGCAACACGCTCATGTCCAAGGCGAAGACCGTGGGCAACTACGTGAACTCGATCCTGGCCTCGCAGGAGGCCCGCTCCGGCGGCTTCGGCGAGGCGCTCATGCTCGACACGCTGGGGTTCGTCGCCGAGGGCAGCGGCGAGAATCTCTTCGTGGTGCGCGACGGCGTCGTGCGCACCCCGGGCGCCCACTCGATCCTGCCCGGCATCACCCGCGACACGGCGATGCGGATCCTCGCCGACGGCGGGCTCGAGGTCCGCGAAGAGATGATCACGCGCGACGACCTCTACATCGCCGACGAGATCTTCCTCACCGGCACCGCCGTGGAGGTGACACCGGTGCGTGAGGTCGATCGACGGCAGATCGGCGACGGAAGGCCCGGGCCGGTCACGCAGGGGCTCCAGAAGAAGTACGACGAGGTGGTGCGCGGCGGCGACCCCAAGTACCGGTCCTGGCTCTCGCAGCTCTGACGGCGGGCGATCGGGACCGGACCCATGCATGGTCCGCCGGTCGCGGAGGAGACCGATGAACCGCACGATCGACCTCGCCACCTCATTCGCGGCTTCGGCCGCCCGCCTCGGTGCGGGCCTCTCCGTCGGCCGCCTCGGTAGACGTCCGGAACGTATGCTCGAGATCTTCGAGTTCGAAGCGTGTCCGTTCTGTCGCAAGGTGCGCGACGCGCTCTCGATGCTGGACCTCGAAGCCGTCGTCTACCCCTGCCCGAAGGGCGGGCAGCGCTTTCGGCCGGTCCTCGCGAAGCGTGGCGGCAAGCTGCAGTTCCCGTGGCTCGACGATCCGAACACGGGGCGATCGATGTACGAGTCCGAGGAGATCGTGCGCTACCTGTTCGCGACCTACGGCGACGGCAACATGCCCTGGCAGCTCTCGATAGGGCCACTCTCGACGGCGACTGCGGCGCTCGCCTCGGCCTGGCGACCGGGTGCGGGCGGCTTCGCCCGGCCGTCGCGCGAGCCGCGCGAGGAACTCGAGTTGTGGAGCTTCGAGGCCTCGCCCTACTGCCGACTCGTGCGCGAGGCGCTGTGCTCGCTCGAACTTCCCTACATCCTTCACAACGTCGCGAAGGGCAGCCCGTCGCGCGAGGCCTTCGTCGCGCGCTCGGGCAGGATGCAGGTGCCATGGTTGCACGATCCGAATACCGGGGTGTCGATGTTCGAGTCGGCGGACATCGTCGCCTATCTCGACCTGACCTACGCGATCGACGGCCGCGTGCGTTCGGCGTCGGCCGCATCCGCCGGACCGGCGTCGTGAGCGGCGCTGCCCGGCTGGCTCGCCTGCTCGGCGACGATGGTCGCTGCCTCGACGTCGCGATCGACCACGGGGTATTCAACGAGCCGGGCTTTCTGCCCGGGATCGAGGACATGGCGCGTGCGGTCGAGACGGTCGTGCGGGCGGCCCCCGACGCGGTTCAACTCGGACCCGGCCACGCCGGGCTGCTGCAGTCGCGACCCGGGCGTTCGAAGCCCGCACTCGTCCTGCGGGTCGACGTGACGAACGTCTACGGTGCGACGCTCGCCGCGCCACTCTTCTGCGACCTGGTCGGCGCCCCGGTGGAGACGGCGCTGCGACACGACGCAGCCTGCGTCGTCGTCTTCCTGTTGTGGGTCCCGGGGCATGCCGATCTCCACAGACAATGCGTCGCCAACCTGGTCCGGATCGCACCGGAGTGCGTGCGTTACGGGATGCCGCTCATGGTCGAACCGCTCGCGATGAAGCTCGGCGCCGCCGGCGGGCTCGCGACCGACGGCGACCCGGCCCGCATCGGTGCGCTCGTCCGACAGGCCGTCGAACTCGGCGCCGACGTGATCAAGGCGGATCCGACCGACGATCCGGCGGACCTGCCCGGTATCGTCGAGCTTTGCGGCGGACGACCGTTGCTCGTGCGCGGCGGCGGCAAGGCGTCGGAGGACGAGATCCTGCGGCGGACCCACGCGGTGATGCGGGCGGGGGCTGCGGGGATCGTCTACGGGCGCAACATCATCCAGCACCGCGACCCGGCCGGGATGACGCGGGCCTTCATGCAGATCGTGCACGGCGGGGCTTCGCCGGAGGCGGCGGCGCAGGTGATCGCAGGGCAGTGAGTGGGCGGCGTCAGCGGCGGAAGCGGGTGAAGTCGGGGGGCGCCGCCGATCGCGAAGCCGTCCACCATCGCGATCACCGGCTTGGGAATCCCGCGCAGCGCGCCGTGGAGTCCGGCCATGTCGAGACCGATGCCGGGGCGGTCCCCATATCCGTGGACGTCGCGCCCGGATTGGTCGCCGCCGGAGCAGAAGGTGTCGTTCGCGCCCGAGAGGACGGCGACGGCGACGGTGCGATCGCGCCATGCGGCGTGAAAGGCCGCGACGAGTTCGTCCACGGTCTCGGGTCGGAAGGCGTTTTTCACCTCAGGGCGCTCGATCGTGATCCAGGCGGTCGACTCGGCGACGCGGTAGGAGATGTCGGTGTAGGCCATGGGCGAATCTGGCACGCAGGAGGCGGGCTCTGCTAGGCCGACGCCATGCCCGGCGATGCAACCGACGGAAACCCTCTCGCGGCGGATCTCCGGGCACTGCGCAACGACGCAGCCGTCGCCGCCCGGCCGGAGCGCGCGCTGCTGGTCGTGACCGGTGCGGACCGGGGCTCGTTCCTGCAGGGCATGCTGAGCAACGAGGTCGCGAAGCTCGTGCCCGGGCAGGGGAGCAGGGCCCTGCTCCTGAACGAGCAGGGGCGCATCGTCGGCGAACTCGGGGTGATGGTGGCGCAGGAGGAGATCCTGCTCGACGTCGCCCGGCAGGCCCGCCCGCGGGTGCGCGCAGCACTCGAGCGCTTCGTCGTCGCCGACGACGTCGAGTTCGACGAACCGGCAACTTGCGCGGTGGCGCTGCTCGGGCTGCGCGCCGCCGAAGTCCTCGCCCGGGCGGTTGCGGACGACGCCGAAGGCACGTTCTCGGCGCGGCTCGCGCGGCTCGCACCCGGCGGGCACGTCGTCCTCGAAGTCGCCGAAGTGCCGGCGCGCGTCGTGCGCCGTGGGGTCGACCCGGCCGACGGCTTCGCCCTCTGGACCGACGATGACTCCTGCTGCGACGAGTTGATCGGGCGGTTGGCTGACCGCGGTGCACGCCCGGTCGGCCTCGGCGCGCTCGAGGCAGGTCGCATCGCCGACGGGATCGCGCTCGAAGGCGTCGACTTCGACGAGACGACGCTCGCCGCCGAGGTCCCCTCGCTCGCCCACGCGATCTCCTACCGCAAGGGTTGCTACCTCGGGCAGGAGGTCGTGGAACGGGTGGCCGCGCGCGGCCATGTCAACTGGCTCGTGGTCGGGCTTCGCGCCCCGGTTGGGGGCACGATCCTCCGCGGAGCGGCGGTACGCCAGGGGGATCGCGAGGTCGGACGGATTTCGAGCGCGATTTGCTTGCCGAGCGAGCAGGGGGTCGTCATGCTCGCGCGCATCCGGCGGGAGTCGGCGGAGCCGGGAACCGCACTCGCGATCGAGACCGAGAGCGGCCCGATCGAGGCGGCCGTCGCCGGGCGGCCGGAAGCGACATGACGGACGCGCCAAGTGTCCGGGAGCAGGAGCGATACGAAGATGAGCAACACCCTGGGCAAGCGGTACATCTGCGAAAGCTGCGGCACCGAGGCTCTGTGCAACAAGGCGGGCGCCGGCGGCATCCAGTGCTGCGGTGCCGACATGAAGCTGAAGGAGGCCAAGCCGCTGCCGTCGTCGGATTGATCGCGACACCGGCGAGTGGCGCGTCGGCGCAGCGCCGGAAGCCTCCGAGGGCCCGGCCTGACCGTCGTGCCGCGACACGATGCAGCGAGGCGGATCTCCGCTCTTGATGTTTCGTCGCGCCGACGTCGACGTCGTTGGCCGCTGGCTCTTCGGGGCAGCCGACGGCGCGCTCTCGCCGGGCTCTCCCCTCCGGTTCGAGGTGCGCGCCGGCCTCGTCCGAGCGGTCACCGCATTCGACGCGGATCGTCGAGAGAGTCGGCGCGAGGTACCAGTCCTCGGCGGAGCCGACGCGATCGTGGTGCCCGGGCTCTCCGACTGTCACCTGCACCTCGTCGCCACGGCGGCCTCGCTGTCGGGGCGCGACCTCGCGTCTGACCACCCCGGCTCGATCGAGAGCCTGCTCGAACGGTTGGGCGCACTCGCCCGACGGGGCGATCCGGACTCCTGGTTGCGGGTCTCGGGCTTCGAGGAGACGCGCCTCGTCGAAGGCCGCTTCCCCACCGTCGCGGAGCTCGACCGTGCCGTACGCGCGCGTCCCCTGCGCCTGCGCCACGCGACGCGGCATGCCTCGATGCTCAACTCCGCGGCGCGCCTGCGTCTCGCCGAGGCTCTCGGCGAGACGGACCGGGGCGAGGCTGCCGGGGACGCGGGTCTCGGGGAGCGATCGAGTGCGGTATTCGGTCGCGAGACGGCGTTCACCGCGGCACTCGGTCCCCACGATCCGGCGGCCTTGCGAGAGGGGCTGCGTGCGGCGAGCGAATGGCTAGCGCGTCGCTGCGTCACCTGCCTCGACGAAGTCACCGGCAGCAACGACCCGGTCCGCGTGGCGTTGCTCGCCGAGGCGGTGGCGCGAGGCGACGTGCGGCAGCGGGTGCGCGTGTTCGTACCCGATGCCGACCTGGCGTCGGCGGCGCGCGAGGCCGCGGCGGGCATGGTCGAGATCGTCGGCGTGAAGCTCTTCGCGCACGACGCGGACGAGGCCGCCGCGCCCGGCTTCGCCGCGGCGGTGCAGCGTGCGCGGCGCGCGGGCCTGCCGATCGCCGTCCACGCGGTGGAACCCGACGTGGTCGCGCGGGTGATCGAGGTACTCGACCGGGCGCCGCGCCGACTCGCGCCCAGCGCGACCTCACCGGGGGCGCAAGCGGCAGCACCCGTTGGCGCGGTTCCCGATCGCATCGAGCACGCCTCGCTCTGCCCGCCGGAACTCGCGCGGCGGATCGCCGCGGCCGGGGTCGCCGTGGTCACCCAGCCGGGCTTTCTGCGGACGCGTGGCTCGAAGTACCGGCGCGAGGTGGAGGAGGCCCTGTGGCCGTGGCTCTACCCGTTGCGGACCCTGCGGGAAGCCGGGGTTCTGGTGGCCGTGGGCAGCGACGCGCCGGTGGGGCCGCTCGACCCGGTCGAGGCGCTGGTGGCGATGACGACCCGGCGGACCGCGCAAGGCGAACCGGTCGGCCTCGCGGAGGCGCTCGCACCGTCCGAGGCCTGGCAGGTCTCGACGGAGGCGCCGCGCCGACTTCGGGCGGAACCCGTGCCGGCGCCCTCCGCCGGGGCACCCGCCGATCTCGTCCTGCTCAGGGGCTTCGCCTCGGCGCAACCCGGGTGGAACTGGCTCCGAGCTGCGGACGGGGTCGGCGGGAGTTGACAGGCGCCGCGGCCGCATTGCATGAAAAACAGCGAATTCGTCCGCATCGGCGGGCCTTGGCGAAGGAGTTTGCGATGAGCCGACCGTTCGGGAAACAGGGCGCTCCCCGGGTTCCGACCGCCGGGCCCGGGCGGTGGCGGTCGTTGGTGGTGGCGGTCGTCATGCTCTCCTGCTGCATCGTCGGGACCGCGAGCCGCTCGTTCGCGGCCTGCACCGCGGCGGGACAGACCTGCGACGACGGCGACGGCAACGCCTGCACTCTGGGTAGTTGCATCGGGATCTTCTCCGACGACGCCAACTGCGTGAAGAACGACGGTTCGGGCCAACTCTGCTTCTGTCCCATCGGTTGCGGAACCTTCCTCTGCCCCGATTGTCACGAGGAGAACCCGCTCGTCGGCTTCGAGTGCCGTCCGGGTGGATTCGCCGCCACCTCGACCAAGTGCCGCAGCACTTCCGGCAGCTGCGACGTCGACGATTTCTGCGACGGACGGGGCAGCTGTCGCGACGGCAAAAAGCCGAGCGGCACGATTTGTCGCGCAGCCTCGGATCTCTGTGATGCCGTCGAGGTCTGCGACGGATCGAGCAAGAACTGTCCGATCGATCGCCTGAAGACCGCTGGAACCGTGTGCCGCGCCAACGATCCGAAAAATTCCTGCGAGGTCGCCGCGACCTGCAACGGCACGTCGAAGTCCTGCCCGGCAAACGGCTCCAAGCCGGTCGGACTCTCCTGCGACGACGACGGCAACCCTTGCACGCTCGATCGCTGCGGTGCCGTCTCCTCGGGGCCACCCGGCAATTTCACGGTGATCCGCTGCCTGCACCCGCCCGGCAACCGGGGCAACACCTGCCGTACGAAGGCGGGGCCGTGCGACGTGGCCGAGGCCTGCGACGGGACATCGCCGAGTTGCCCCGCGGAGGTGCGCGCTTCGGCCGGGACGATTTGCCGTGCCGGCTCCGGAGATTGCGACGTCGCGGAGGTGTGCGACGGCGCCTCCGTCAATTGCCCGGTCGACGCCTTCAAGCCGACCGGCAGCGTCTGCCGCAAGGCCGACGGAAAGTGCGACAAGGCCGAGGCCTGCACGGGCACTTCGGCGGCGTGCCCGGCCGACGCGGTCAAGCCTGCGACCGCGAAGTGCCGCGTGAGTGCTGGCGCCTGCGACGTCGCTGAATTCTGCGACGGCGCGAACAAGGCTTGTCCCGCCGACGCGAAGAAGCCGGCCGGCGCCATCTGTAATCCGGCTGCCCCGGGCGACGTCTGCGATGTGGCCGAGCGCTGCAACGGCGTGAGCGCCACCTGCCCGGCCGACACCGGGGCGTCCGACCAGGACGGCGACGGCATCCCCGACTGCGACGACAACTGCCCGGACGTCTTCAATCCCGACCAGGCCGACGTCGACGGCGACGGCGTTGGCGACGCCTGCGACACCGAGTGCCGCGGCGTGGTCTGCAACCCGGTCGACCAGTGCCACACGGCGCCGTCGTGCAATCCCCTCGACGGCCGGTGTGTCCCCGGCCCCTTCACCGAGTGCACGCTCGAGACGAACGCCGACGTGATGATCCGCACGTCCGACAACAACAAGAACGAGGGCGCGAACCCGCTGCTCATCGTCTCGGCCCAGGACGCGCGCCGCGTCGTGTTGGGCTTCCCGGGTCTCGCCGGCGTCGACCTCTCCGGCCTGCAGCAGGCGACGATCGAGGTGGACGTGGCCTTCAACGACGGTGCGTTCGCGGCGGGTGGCGAGCCGCTGGGTGCGTTCAAGCTGGCGATCCGGTTCGCCGAGGGCAACGGGAAGTTCCTGCGCGTGCCGCCGGCCCAGATCACCGCCGGCTCAGGCGCCGGTGCGACGATCGCGTGCGCGATCGACGCCGACATCTCCAATGGAAACCGCGACTGCAGCGGCGCGGATCGCTGGAACGGTGCCACGAGCGCGATCGGGGTGATCCCGACCGCGCTCGTCGGCATCACGCCGTCGACCTCGGGCGTGGTGGGCTGGAACGTGACCGCCGACGTGCTCGCGGATCCGGCGAATCTGCGCTGGGTCGTGAAGAAGACGACCGAGAGCGCGCCCGGCGAGATCGACTTCCTCTCCCGCGAGGGAGCGTTCCCCCCGGCCCGGGCCCCGCGCCTCGTGCTGCGCGGTGCGCAGGCCGGCCCGGGCGGCAGCGCCGGCGTTGCGCGCGGCGACTTCAACGGCGACGGCTTCGCGGATCTCGCGATCGGGGTCGCTCGCGAGGACCTGCCGGCCGGTGCACCGGTCGGCGGGAGACCGACCGGGGTCGCCATCGACGCCGGTGCCGTAACCGTCATCTACGGCTCGGCGAGCGGCCTCTCGGCCGGAGCCTACGGCGGGTCGCTGCCGATCGGTAGCACGGGTGGCTCGGTTCCGGGCATCGTGCTGCCGGGCGGGCCGAGCGATGCGACCGCCCAATTCTGGACGCAGGGGCCGCCGCTCGGCGAGACCCCGGAGTCGGGCGACGAGTTCGGAACGGCGCTCGCCTCGGGCGACTTCGACCAGGACGGCAACTCCGACCTCGCGGTCTTGGCCCCAGGCGAAGAGACGTCGGTGGCGGGTGGGTCGGTGGTGTACGGCTTGTTGCAGGTGATCTACGGCAGCGGGCGTGGTCTCACCGGCGAGCGCAGTGCGACCTGGCGCGCCGACGAGATCTTCCCGCCGCGCGCGGACGGCCAGACGCCGGCGATCGGCAACTCGCTCGTCTGGGGCGACTTCAACGGCGACGGTGCGGGCGACCTCGCGGTCGAGGGCGTGGCGGGCGACGGCGAGGACATCGTCCCGGTCGTGATCCTGTTCGGCTCCAAGGGTGGTCTGGGTGCGGGTGTCGCACCGCAGCAGGTCGAGGTCCGAGGGGCGCGCAGATCCCGCGGTGGCGTCTTTCGCGGCGACGTCGTGCTCGGGGCCGGACGCGTGAGCGACGACGCCTTCAGCGAACTCGTGGTGGGAATGCCGTTCGCGACGATCGGCGGACAGACCGAGGCCGGTGCGGTGCGCGTGTTCTTCGGCTCGCCGACGGGCCTGACCGACGTCGGCAGCATCCTGCTGCACCAGAACGTGCCCCATGTGGCCGAGGTCGCCGAGCAGGGGGACTGGTTCGGAGCGGCGGTCGCCGTCGGCGACTTCGACGGCGACAAGCACGGCGATCTCGCCGCCGGGGTGCCGGGCGAGGATCTCGACGCGGTGGATGCACCGAACTCGGTGCGCGATGCCGGCTCCGTCGACGTGTTCCGCGGCAACGGTTCGAGCCTGAGCGGACAGGGTACCGAGGCGCTCTCCGCTGCCGCGGCGACCGCGGTCGCCGCGGGCTTCGGCAGCTCGCTTGCGGCCGGCGACTTCGACGCCGACGCGAAGGCCGACCTCGCGGTGGGTGCCCCGGGCGAGACGATCGGCGAGGAGCGTGCCGCGGGAGCGGTATTCCTCTTCCGCGGCACGGCGGCCGGACTCGCGGCCGAGGCCCCCGCGCAGCGCACGCTGTCCGGCGAGGGCCGGGCCGGGGATCGTTTCGGGGAGGCCCTGACGGCCTGGAACTTCGGGCGGAATCAGGAGATCGACGGCCGCGGCCTGGTGCGGACGCCGGACCTGGCGATCGGCATTCCCGGCCGGGACGTCGACGGGCATCCCGACGCTGGGGCGGTGCAGGTTCTCTACGGCTCGACTTACGGCCTGGCCGCGCCGGAAGCCGGCCCGGTCCAGTTCTGGACGCAGAACTCGCCGGGAGTCCCCGACCAGAGCGAGGCCGGTGACGCTTTCGGGCAGACGCTCTACTGACAACCCGCTCATGGGCGGGTCCTCGCACCGGGGACCCGCCCGTGACGGAAGAGCCGGGTCCGACGGCGCGGAACCCGCCCGGGCCATGCCGGCGCGGGCTTGCGTCGGATCGCCGGGCCGCGTGTAACTCGAGACGTGGCTCCGGCGGTTCTCCTCGAGCGCCGCGGCGCGGTTCTGACCGCGACGCTCAATCGACCGCATCGCCTGAACGCCTACGACACGGCGATGCGCGACGGCGTGTTCGAGGCGCTCGGCCTCGCGGCCGCCGATCCCTCGATCGCCGTGTTCGTCGTGCGCGGCAACGGGCGGGCGTTCTCGACCGGCGGGGATCTCGCCGAGTTCGGCTCCGCGCCTTCGCCGGTGCGGGCGCGCGACGTGCGACAGGTGCGCGACGCCTGGGGGCTCTGGTCGACGCTCCCGTGCGTGTCGATCGCCGCCGTGCACGGCAGCGCCGCCGGCGGCGGCTTCGAGATGGCCTTGCTCTGCGATCTCGTCGTCTGTTCCGAGGACGCCCGCTTTTGGCTCCCCGAGACCGGGCTCGGCCTGCTGCCCGGGGTCGGTGGCACCCAGACCCTGCCGCGCGCGATCGGGCTCGGGCGGGCCGCGGCGGTCCTGCTTGCGGGCCGGGTGATCGATGCGCGGACGGCCGAGCGCCTTGGCCTTGCGACCGAGGTCGTCACGGGCCGCGCCTTGCGCCGGCGGACGGCGGCCCTCGCGGCGCGCATCGCCGCGGCTCCCCCCGGAGCCGTGCGGGCCGCCAAGGCGTCCGTCGCGCGCGGCCTCGACATGCCACTTTCCCGGGCGCTCGGGCTTGAGCGCCGACTGGCTCGCGCGCTAGGACCGGGACACACATGAACACGGCGAACTTCCTCTCCATCCCGGCTTCGATGTTTCCCGAGCAGGAGATCCTGGTCTCGGGCGATCGGCGCTTCACCTATGGCGAAATGCAGGAGCGGGTGCGTCGTCTCGCCAATGCCCTGCGCGCGCGCGGCGTGGGCCGCGGGTCGAGCGTCGCCGTGCTGGCGACGAACTCGAACCATTACATCGAGTGCTACTACGCCACGGCCTCGGCCGGCGCGACGTTGGTGCCGCTCAACTACCGGGCGAAGACCAACGAACTCACCCACATGATCGGCCGCGCCGAACCGAGCGTGCTCTTCTTCGGCGGTCGTTACCGGGAGGTCCTCGACCGCGTCGCGGGAGAATTGCCGGCCGGGATGGAGCGCATCGCCTTCGAGGGCGACGGTCTGGTGATCGAGGATCTGGTCGCGCAGGGCAGCCCGGAGGGCGAGGACGCGGAAGTCGAGGAGACCGACACCTCGGTCCTCATGTACACGAGCGGGACGACCTCCTTGCCCAAGGGCGTCATGCTCACCTTCGGGCACTTCACGTCCTACGTGGTCGGCACGGTCGAGATGGCCGACGGCGAGGCGAAGGGCGTACAGTTGATCTGCGTTCCGCTCTACCACATCGCCGGCGCGACCAGCATCATGACGTCGGTCTGGGCGGGGCGGAAACTCGTCCTGCTGACGCAATTCGATGCGGGCGATTGGATCGAAGCCGTCGCAAGCGAGCAGGTCACCCACGCCTTCGTCGTGCCGACCATGTTGAAGCAGATCCTCGATCACCCGTCCTTCTCGCGCGAGAAGATGGCGAGCTTGGCCAATCTGTCCTACGGCGGTGCGCCGATGCCCTTCCCGGTGATCCGCCGCGCACTCGAGGCCTTCCCGTCGTCCTGCGGTTTCGTGAACGCGTTCGGACAGACCGAGACGACCTCTACGCTGACGGTGCTCGGCCCCGAGGATCATCGCCTGACGGGCGACCCCGTCGCCGACGAGGCGATGCTGCGCCGCCTGCACTCGATCGGCCGTCCGCTGCCCGACGTCGAGATCGAAGTGCGTGACGACCAGGGGCGGCGCGTGGCGAACGGCGAGGTCGGCGAGATCATGGTGCGAACGCCGCGTGTGATGAAGGGCTACGCCGGCTCGGTGGACGGCGGGGCGCAGGTCGAGCCCGACGGGTTTCTCCACACCCGCGACCTGGGCTACCTCGACGACGACGGGTACGTATTCCTCGTCGGGCGCAAGGACGACATGATCATCCGCGGCGGCGAGAACATCGCGCCGGCCGAGGTCGAGGCCACGATCCAGTCGCATCCGGCCGTCGACGAGGTCGCCGTGTTCGGACTGCCGAGCGTCGAGTGGGGACAGGTGGTCGCGGCGGCTGTCGTGCTGCGGCCGGGCGCGCAGGCGTCGGTCGAGGACCTGGTCGAGCACTGCCGCACGCGGCTTGCGAGCTTCAAGAAGCCGGAGGTGGTGCGTATCGTGCCCGAACTGCCGCGCAATCCGCTCGGCAAGATCCTGCGCAAGGACCTGCGTGACAGTTTCGCCGGGAACTGAGCGTGGCACCGCGGACCAAGTCCTCGGCAGCGGGTGTCCGCGGGGTGCGCCGTTGCCCGGTGGCCGCCGATGGCGAGGTCGCCTGGTCCCGCGAGGGGGCGATCGCCCGGATCGCACTCGGGCGGCCGGGAGCGTCGCCGCGGCTTGGCGCGCGGTCGCACGCCGCGCTCTGCGCGGCCGCGCACGAGATCGACCACGACGAGGAGATTCGTGTCGTCCTGGTCGAATCCCTCGGCCGAGACTTCTGCGGTGGCGCAACGTCCGAGGCGCCCGCGGCGGATCCGTCACCCGACGGCGTGACGGCGCTCTCAGGATTGAGGGTCCCGGTCGTGGCGCTGCTGCGCGGCCTGGTTCTCGACGAGGGGCTGGAGATCGCGCTTGCCTGCGACCTTCGTGTGGCGAGCCGCGACGCGGTCCTGGGACTGACCCAGGTCGGACGGGGCGGCCTCCCGGCACACGGCGGGACGCAGCGCCTGCCGCGGTTGGTCGGCCGCGCGCGCGCGCTGCGCATGCTGCTCCTCTCGGAGCGCGTCGCCGCGCCCGTCGCTCTCGCCTGGGGCCTCGTCGACGAGGTCGCCGCGCCCGGGCGGCTCCCCGCCGCGGGGCGGGCGCTCGCGGGTCGCCTCGCCGCTCGCGGTCCGATCGCCCAGCGCTTCGCCAAGGAGGCGCTCGGGGCGGCGCTCGACCTGCCGCTCACCGAGGGACTGCGGCTCGAGGGCGACCTCTACGTCCTCCTGCAGACGACCCGCGACCGAGAGGAGGGGCTCGCGAGCTTTCGCGAACGCCGCCCGCCGGTGTACTTGGGGAAGTGAATCTTCATCCGCCGGCGCTGCGGCGCACCGCGGGGTGTCCGGCGCAGGTGCCGGGAAGGAGTTGGAAATGGCGACGCAAATCGGAAAGATCTACCTGTGCGGACAGTGCAACTCGCAGTTCATCGTCACGAAGGCCGGGAAGGGCGACCTCGGCTGCTGTGGGAAGCCGATGGAACTGAAGAAGTAGGAGCGAAGCCGCCGAGGGCGTCGCGGCTCGCACCCGCGAACACGGCGCTCGCGCGCAGGAATGCCAGGTCTTCGGGCGTGTCCACGTCGAGCGCGGCTCCGGGAACTTCGTGCGCCGCGAAGGACCGGCCGGCGGCCCGCGCCGCGGCGCGGTGCAGGGCCAGGCTCCCGGTTCCGAAGGCGGTCGCGATTGCGCCGGGTGGTCGCAGCATCATCAGGTTCGTGCCGGTGCCGTCGCGCGAGACGGCGACGGAGACTTCCGTGTCGCGGGACGCGCCTACCATGCGTTCGACGTCGTCGACCCGCAACAGGGGCAGGTCGGCCATCGCGACCAGAACCGCCACGGCGCCCCTGGCCACGCAGGCTTCGAGTCCCTCGGCGACCGCCTCGTTCAGCGACGACGCCGTCCGCTCGGCGACCGCCGTCACGCCGAGTTCCGCGGCTAGCGCGTCGAGCGGTGCTCCGCGGCCGACCACGGCCACTCCGTCGATCGACGGGCTCGCGCGCAACGCCGCGAGCACGTCGACGAGCATCGCGCGTGCGAGCATGCGGCGTCGTCCGACGTCCAATCCGGGCGCAAGTCTGCGCTTGGCTTCTGCGCCGAGTTTCGCCGGAACGAGTGCCCACAACATGACGACTTCCTTCTTGCGCCCGCCTGAAGCTTTTGCCAAATAGCATGGCGTGTGGCGACGGTGGGGGGCGCGATGCGCGTGATCGCGGGCGAGGCCAAGGGGCGGCCGCTGCGCAGTCCACGCGGGCTCGCGGTCCGGCCGAGCGCGAGTCGCTTGCGCGAGTCGCTCTTCGGGATTCTCGAGGGGCGCGACGAGATCGCCGGCCGGCGGGTTCTCGACCTCTTCGCCGGCACCGGCGCACTCGGCATCGAGGCGCTCTCGCGAGGCGCGGCGCACCTGGTCGCGGTCGAGCAGGCGGCCCCGGTTGCTCGCGTCCTGCGGGAGAATGTCGAGCGCTGCGGGTTCGCCGGCCGGACCGAGGTGGTCGTGGCCCCGGTCGCCACCGCGTTGCGCCGACTGGCCGCGCGCGGGGGAGCCTTCGACCTGGTCCTGCTCGACCCGCCCTATCGCACCGGTATCGCGGACGAGGCGATACGCTCGCTCGTGGAACTCGGGCTGGCCGCACCCGGTGCGCGAATCGTCGCCGAGACCGCGCGAGGAGAGGTGGTCGCCGTTCCGCCCGCCGCCGGCGCGCCGGGTGACGTCCGGTGCTATGGTGATGGACAGCTGACCTTCTTCCACGTTCCGGAACCGGCCCCTGCGCCGGAGGGGATGGCCGATGCCAGCGTCTAGAGCCCGACCGAAGAAGGTCTCGCAGGCCAACTCGGTCCGTCGTTTGACCGGGCCGCGCCGGGCCGCGCTCACGGTGGCGCGCGGGATCGCCGAGCCGGCGTCGATGGCGATCTACCCGGGTTCCTTCGATCCGATCACGAACGGGCACATCGACATCATCCAGCGGAGCCTGCGGGTGTTTCCCCGCCTGACAGTCGCAGTCGCCTACAACCCGGACAAGGATGCCGCGATGTTCACGCCGCAGGAGCGCGTGGACATGATCCGCGAGGCCTTCGCGGACGTCGGCGACCGGATCGTCGCCGACAGTTTCACCGGGTTGCTCGTCGACTATGCCGAGCGGGTAGGCGCGCGTACCATCGTGCGCGGCCTGCGCGCGGTCTCGGACTTCGAGTACGAGTTCCAGATGACGATGATGAATCGCCATCTGAAGCCGCACATCGAAACCGTCTTCATGATGGCGGACGAATCCTACTTCTACACCAGTTCGCGCTTGGTGAAGGAGGTCGCGAGCTTCGGTGGCGACGTCCGCAACCTCGTGCCCGAGTTCGTCCTCGAGCGCTTCGGCACCCGCTTCGCCAAGGCGCCCCGGCGCTGACCGCGCAGGGCGCTGCGCGGCCCGGCGCGCGTTGCAGGGCGCGCCTTTTCGGTTAGAGTTTCCGGGCTCGTCCCGCTCGCGTGGGGGCGGCAGGAGGACGGACCGTGCGCCTTGCAAAGAGGATCGGACTCATCAAGCCATCGGCGACCCTGGCGGTCACCGCGGAGGTCGCGCGTCTGCGCGCGCAGGGGACGCAGGTCATCGACTTCGGGGCGGGCGAACCCGACTTCGACACGCCGCAGCGGATCAAGGACGCAGCCGTCCGCGCCCTCGCGGCGGGCGCGACGAAGTACACGCCGGTCGCTGGTACGAAGCAGATGCGCGAAGCCATCGTCGCGAAACTGAAGCGCTTGAACGACCTCGCCTATTCCCCGGAGGAGACGATCGCTACCTGCGGCGGCAAGCACGCGCTCTTCGGTGCTTTCCAGGCGCTCTTCCAGGAGGGCGACGAGGTCATCCTGCTGGCGCCCTTCTGGGTCAGTTACGCCGACATGCTGCTGCTCGCCGGCGCGAAGCCCGTACTGGTGCACGGGAGTGCTGACGCCGGCTTCAAGGTCACCCCCGACCAGTTGCGCAAGGCGATCAACCCGCGCACGCGCGGCATCGTGCTCAACAGTCCGTCCAACCCGACCGGTGCCGCCTATGACCCCGCCTCGCTCGCAGATCTCGGCAAGGTACTCGTGGAATCGCCCGGCGTCTTCGCCATCGTCGACGACGTCTACGAGGCCCTCTACTTCGAGGGCCCGATGCCGCCGCACCTGGTCGCGACCTACCCGGAGTTGCGGCCGCGGATGCTCATCGTGAACTCGGTGTCGAAGACCTACGCCATGACCGGCTGGCGACTGGGCTACGCGGCCGGGCCGGCGGATCTCGTCAAGGCGATCTCGACGCTCCAGGGACAGTCGACCTCCAACCCCGCAGCCGTATCGCAGGCGGCGGCGGTCGAGGCCCTCACCGGCCCACAGGACGAGATCGCGCCGATGGTCGAGGAGTTCCGTTGGCGGCGGGACTACGTGGTCGAACGGTTCGCGAGGATGCCCGGCGTTCGTTGCGTGCGCCCGGAGGGCGCCTTCTATGCCTTCCCCGACGTGTCTGGCCTCTTCGGTCGCACCTGGCGGGGTGCACCGCTCGGCAATGCCGGCCGGGTCTGCGAGTTTCTCCTCGCCGAGGCGCACGTCGCCCTCGTTGCGGGTGACGATTTCGCGGCCCCCGACCACATCCGCATCTCGTATGCGACGTCGCGTGACAACCTGCGCAACGGCTTCGACGCGATAAACAAGGCGGTCGCGTCGCTCGGGTGAATCCGCCGCCTGGCGACTGAAAGCAAAACGGCGGCACCCTCTCGGGAGCCGCCGTCGCTTCGAGCGTCGCGGTGACGCTTACTTCAAGGTTCCCTTGCGGAACATCGCCTCGCACTTCGACTGCGCCGCATCGCAAGCATCGGCCGAAGCCGCTGCCCGAGTCGCCGCCGCTTCGGCGCGAACCGCCGCTGCTTCGGCGCGCTGCATCGCCTGCTCGGCCGGACTCGGTCCCGCCGCCTGAGCGGAGCATCCCGTGGTCGCCGCCAGGAGCGCGAATCCAACGCACAGCATGGCAGACTTCATCACCTTCACCATCAACCTTACCCCCTCTCCCGTTCGATCCCAGGGCCCCCGGACTTCTTTCCGTGGATCCGGCGTGGCTTCGCACAGCCACTCCAGGATGACAACCCGGAGGCCGGGTTGCGTCAAGCTCGAATCGCCTCTCGCAGGAGTGGCTCCAGCTCTCCGCTGGCGTGCATCTCCTTTATGATATCGCAGCCGCCGACGAATTTTCCGGCGACGTAGACCTGCGGGATCGTCGGCCAGTTCGAAAAACGCTTGATGCCATCTCGGATCTCGGGATCCTTCAGGACGTCTACCGTCTCGTAGGGGACGCCGATTTCGTTGAAGAGCTCCACCGTGGCGGCCGAGAAGCCGCACATCGGGAAGGAGGGGTTGCCCTTCATGTAGATCACGATCTTGTTGTCCTCGATCGCCTTGCGGATGCGATCGTTCACGTCGGCTTCCATGGTTCTTCCTTCCTGTTGTTCTCTCCGGTCAGGCGCGCGATGCGGCTTGGGCCGGGGTCAGGGTCTCGAGTGTCAGCGCGTGAATCGTGCGTCCGTCCACGGCGGCGCCCAGGGCCTGGTAGACCATCTGGTGGCGCTCAACGAGCGTACGGCCTTCGAACGACGGCGCCACCACGCGGACTTGGAAATGGTCGCCCGTGCCGGTGTAGTCGCGCACCTCGGCTCGGGCGCCCGGAACTTCGGATTCGATCTTTGCGCGGATTTCGGTTGCGGTCATCGCAGTGAGCCTACCATCGGTTGCCGCGGCTGTGAAATTTCGGGCCCCGGTCGCTCGCACCGCGCGGGCCGCGGCTTGTGGACCGGGGGAGGCGTTCCGCGCGCGGCACTCAGGCACGCGCGGAGGGCACGAGCGTCGGGCAGATACCGAGGGCGTCGTGTTTCACCGGCCGCGAGTAGGCGACGACTTCCATTCCAGCGGAGCCGAAGCCGCCCAGGTTCAGCAAGCCACCGTCGGTCGAGGGCGTCGCCGACCAGTCCCAGGCGTGTTCGAGCAGCCTGTCCCCCGCGGCCAGGGCCATGAAGCAGTCGAGGGCGATCTCGACGGATCGGCGCCGCCGCCAGGGCGTCGTACCCGCACGAAGGTGCATGGCTGCGTCGCCCGCGTCGAAGGTCCGGTTGCGGGTCTCGGCCCAAGGCTCTCGGAAGAAGATCGCCCAACCGGCCTCCGGGGTCTCTTCGAGCGCGGAGGGGAGGTCGAGGAACCACGGCTCTTCGCCGCGAAAGCCGCGGGAGCGGTCGGCCGACGTGCACTCGTGGAGCCGGGCGAGGGTGATCGGTCTCCCGTCCACGGTCTCGGCCGCGCGATAGACAAGTCCGCAACCCGCATGGGCAAGGATCTCCGCTTCGGCGGCGGAAAAATCGAGGGCCTCGGGGGCCGGCGCGATCCCGCCGACGAGTTTCGCGACGTGATCGGGGCCGAGGAGTCGGGCGCCGAAGATCCGGCGCGCATCCGTGATCGAGAGGGAACCCATGGAACGTGGGCTTTACGGCCTCGGCCCCCGTTGGCGCAAGCCCGCGGCCAGGCCCCCGGGCCAGGCCCAAGCCTGCGCCCCGGTCGGTCGAGACGGCAACGACGCCTGCGAGTCAGCCGCCGATGTGGTGCATCGAGCGGGAGGTGGTCGAGACGCCCAAGTCAAGGGCGTGCCCGGTCGGCTTCGCCGCGACGGCCCGCTCGAGGATCTCGCCCAGGCGCGCGGGGTCCGCACCCTCCCGCAGGGCGCCGATCACGTCGATCTCGTCGTCGTTGAGCAGGCAGAGGTGGAAGCGGCCGTCGGAGGTGAGGCGCATGCGGTTGCAGCTGCCGCAGAACGGCTCCGAGACCGGGCTGATGAAGCCGACGACGCCTCGCCCGCCGCGCAGTCGGTAGTTTCGCGCCTCGTCCGAGGGGTGGATCGGCTCGAGCATCTCGAGCGCCCCGAGCGCCTCCTCGATCCGGGCACGCGTCCCATAGTTGGAGACGTATCGCGTGGTCGAGACGCGCGCGCATTCGCCGCCGCCGAGCGGCATCAACTCGATGAATCGGACGTGCCAGTCGCGTTCGAGAGTGAGGCGGGCGAGGTCGACCACGTCACCGTCGTTGTAGCCGGCGACGACGACGGAATTGAGCTTGATCGGGCGGAACCCCGCGGCCTCGGCGGCTTCGATCCCGGCCCAGATCTGTTCGAAGGTGCCGCGGCGCATGATCTGGGCGACGTGTTCTGGGTCGAGGGAGTCGAGGTGCACGTTGATGCGCCGGAGGCCGGCACGGCGGAGCCGCGGCGCCAGTTCCGGCAACAGGATCCCGTTTGTCGTCATGGCGACGTCCACGATTCCCGGAACGCGGGCGATGCGCTCGACGACTTCGAGCAGGTCGGTTCGCAGCGTTGGCTCGCCGCCGGTCAGCCGGATCTTGCGGAAGCCGACGCGCGCCGCGGCCGACACGATGCGCTCGACCTCCTCGGTGCCGAGGGCATCGGTCGAGGATGTGTGCGTCGAGCCGGTCTCCGGCATGCAGTAGACGCAGCGCAGATTACAACGGTCGGTGAGGGAAATCCGGAGATAGTCGATCTCCCGGTGGAATCGATCGCGCGGCATGCTCTCGCTCTACCCGACCCTGTGTTTAAGGGCGCGCAGCAGCTCGCGCTAGCCCGAAACTCTGGTCGAACGTCTATATCAGGCCGTCCGGGCCAGCATCTCCGAGATCAACTCGGACAGTGCGGTCTGGTAGGGAGAGTCCGGTAGCTGCTCGACCTGCGCGAAGGCCACGCGGATCCGTTCGCGGGCCATCTGGCGGACCTCGCCGAGAATCGGCGAAGCCTTGAGCGCGGCGATCGCCGCGCGGATCCTCTCCGGGGACGGGGACGGGTCCGAGAACGCGCGTGCGACTTCGGGTAGCCTGCTCAGTCCGAGCACGGAGGGCAGTGCCGGGCTGCCTTCTCGCAGGTCGCTGCCGACCGGCTTGCCGATCACCTCCGCCGGGCCGAGGACGTCGAGCAGGTCGTCGACCATCTGGAAGGCCATGCCGATCTCGTGCCCGAGGCGCCGCATGGCGTCGACCAGGGCAGGGCCGGCCCCGGCGAAGCGGGCCCCGATCCGGGCCGCCTCGCTGAACAGCGCAGCCGTCTTGCGGGCCGCGATCTCCAGATAGTCCTCCAACGTGACCGCCGGGTTGCGCCGGAAGCGCTGCTGCATGACCTCGCCCTCGCAGAGACTCACGCAGGCATCGGTTGCCCAGCCGACGATCTCGGCTTCGAACCGACCCGCGACGCCGAAGGCCTTGCTGAACAGGAAGTCGCCGGCGACGAGCGTCAGCCCGGGGCCGTAGAGTGCCAGCGGCGAGGGGCGGCCCCGACGGGTCTGGCCGGAGTCGAGGATGTCGTCGTGCAGCAAGGTCGCCGAGTGGATGAGCTCGAGGGCGGCGCCGACCTCGATCGTGTCGGTGGGATCCACGCCGCCGCAGGCGCGGAAGGTGAGCAGGGCGAGAGCAGGGCGGACTCGTTTTCCGCCCGCGTCGATCAGGCCATGGGCGATCGCCTGGAGTTGCGGCTCGCGCGAGACCGTGAGGTCGCGGATCCGCGCCTCCACCCGCGAGAGTTCCTCGGCGACCAGGCCGAGCGGCGTCGTCGTGGGGTCGAGCTGGGCCGTCGAAGTCGTGGTGGGTGGCATGGTGATCGCGCGGGACGCCTACGAGCTTGGAGGATTCCACCGATCCGGGCCCGGTCAAGTTTCCGGGCCCGACGGGGATTGCTATACGCGGCTGAACAGGTACCCGAGGCCATGAACGACGACAAGCCGACGCCGGAGCAAGTCCGAAACCTTCTCGCCGCGGTGCGCTATCCCGGGTTTCCCCGGGACATCGTGAGCCTGGGCATGGTCGCGGAAGTCGGCGTCGAGGACGGTGCAGCGATCATCGCCCTGCGGCTTCCCGGCGGACGCACCGACGTGCCGCCCGTGCTCGAGAGTGCGATCGCCACCGCCCTCGCTTCGACCGAACTGCGCGTCCGGCTCGCGGTCGCACCCCCGGCCGCGGCCCAAGGTGCTGCACCCCCGCCGCAGCCGATGCCCGCCCAGCCGGTTTCGCTCCCGGGGATCCGCACCGTCCTCGCCGTTGCGAGTGCCAAGGGCGGCGTCGGCAAGTCGACCGTTGCGACCAACCTCGCCTGCGCCTTCGCGGCCGCGGGGTGGCGCACCGGCCTGCTCGACGCCGACGTCCACGGGCCGAGCCTGCCGATCATGATGGGGACCGATGCGCGTCCGCTCGCCGCGGGCGGCAACCGCTTCCACCCGGTCGAAAGACACGGCGTGCGCTGCATCTCGATGGGCTTCTTCCTCGACGAGACCTCGCCGGTCATCTGGCGTGGCCCGATGGTCTCGGGCCTACTGCGCCAGTTCCTCGCCGATTGCGAGTGGGGCGAACTCGACGTGCTGGTGATCGACCTGCCGCCGGGGACCGGCGACGCGCAACTCACGATGGCCCAGCAGGTGCGGCTCGCCGGTGCCCTGATCGTCACGACGCCCCAGGAAGTCGCGCTCCGCGACGTGATGCGCGGCGTCGCCATGTTCCGCCAGTTGCAGGTGCCGATCCTCGGCGTGGTCGAGAACATGGCCGGATTCGACTGCCCCGGGTGCGGTACGCACGACGAGGTCTTCGGCAGTGGTGGTGGTGCGGCGGTTGCACAGGCGGCAGGCGCACCATTGCTCGCCTCGCTCCCGATCGATCCCGCCGTGCGCCGCGCCGGCGACGCTGGCGTACCGGCGGCGCTCGGCACGGGGGCCTCGTCGTCCGCTTACCGCGGCCTCGTCGACTCGCTCGCCGTCACGCTGCGCCTCTCGCCGACCGTGCGGCGCACGGCCGACGCATGAACCGGCGGGTCCAGATCGCGATTTCCCTCGCGGTCACCATCGCCGCCCTGTGGTACTCGTTGCACGGTCTCGACCTAGGCGAGTCGCTCGCCGCACTGCGCGGCCTGCGACTCGGATGGCTCGCCGTCGTCGTGGCCCTCGCGGCGCTCTCGCTCTGGATGCGTGCACAACGCTGGCGCTTCATCCTGGGGACGCTAGGGCCGCTCGGCTCGACCCCGGTCTTCGAGGCGACCTGCATCGGTTTCATGGGCAACATGGTCCTGCCTCTTCGGGCGGGGGAGATCATCCGACCGCTGGTTGCCGCGCGCGCGGGCGCCGTGCGCATGCCCTCGGCGCTCGCGACGGTTGCGATCGAGCGCCTGCTCGATCTCGCGATGCTGGCGTTGCTGGCGAGCCTGACCCTGTACCTGGTGCCCGGCGGGCTGGAATTGCGAAACGTCGCGCGGGCGATGCTGTTCCTCGTGGCAGTCGCGCTCTTGGGACTCCTCGCGGCGATCCGCTGGGCCGAGCCGATCGAGGCTTTCGTCGAGCGGTCCGCACGGCGCCTGCCGGAGAGCATCGGGCACGCGGTCGTCGATGGAGCGCGTGGATTCCTGGCCGGTGTGCGCGGGCTCGCCCGGCCGGCCGCGCTGGCCACGGCGATGGGCTGGTCGGCGCTGGTCTGGCTCGGGACGGTCGCGGGCTTCGCCGCGGCGGCGCTCGCGATGAATCTGCAGGCGCCGCTCGTGCCGCTCGGCTTCGCCGTGACCGTCATCGTCGCGGCGGCCGTTTCGGTCCCCTCGGCGCCGGGTTTCATCGGGGTGTTCTGGGCCGGCTCCCAGATGGCGCTCGCCCTCTTCGGCATCGATCGTTCGACGGCCCTCAGTTACGGGCTGCTGAACTGGGTCGTGCAGATGGTCGTGATCCTCTCGATGGGCGCCTGGTCGCTCTCGCGGCTGAACCTCTCCCTAGGCGAGGTCGCCTCGGCAGCGCGCAGCGCGGAGCCCGCGGCGTGAGGCTCGAGGGCCGTACGGTCGTCCTCGGCGTCACCGGCGGGATCGCCGCCTACAAGGCGCCTGAGATCGTCCGGGCGTTCAAGGCCCGGGGGGCGCGCGTGCGGGTGATCCTCACCCGGTCGGCGCGCGAGTTCGTGACGCCGCTCGCGCTGCAGACGCTATCGGGCGAGCCGGTGTCGACCGAACTCTTCGACCTGACCCAGGAGTCGCAGATCGGCCACATCGCTCTCGCCGACGGCGCCGATGTGGTCCTCGTCGCACCGGCGACGGCCAACCTGATCGGCAAGCTGTCGTGGGGGATCGCCGACGACCTCCTGACGACGGTCCTTCTCGCCACCCGAGCCCCGGTCGTGGTCGCGCCGGCGATGAACGTCCACATGCTTGCCCACCCGTCGGTCGAGGAGAACCTGCAGCGACTGGCCGCGCGCGGCACGCGGATCGTCGAGCCCGATGCCGGCCCGCTCGCCTGCGGCTACGAGGGCAGGGGCCGGCTGCCCGATGCGGCGGTCCTGGTCGAGGAAGTGAAGGCGGCCCTCGCGCAGCAAGACCTTGCGGGCGAGAGGATCCTGGTGACCGCGGGTCCGACCCGCGAATTCCTCGACCCGGTCCGGTTCCTCTCGAATCGTTCGTCGGGGAAGATGGGCTTCGAGATCGCGCGCGCGGCGGCCCGCCGCGGCGCGGACGTCGTACTGGTCGCGGGTCCGAACTCGCTCGAGCCGCTCCGTGGCGTGCGCTCGGTCGACGTCGTTTCCGCCGAGGACATGGCACGGGCGGTCGGCACTCATCTCGCCGATCGCACCGTGGTGGTCGCCGCAGCCGCGGTTGCCGACTACAAGCCCGTCACTCGCGCGGCCACCAAGACGGCGAAGACGCGGGGCGCCTCCGCGATCGAGGTCGAGTCGACGATCGACGTGCTCGGGACGCTGCGGCGGCCCCGTCCGGACACGATCGTCGTCGGGTTCGCGGCCGAGACCCACGACGTCGCGGCACGGGCCCGGGACAAGCTCGCCCGCAAGGGGCTCGACCTCATCGTCGCCAACGACGTCACGGCGGCGGGGGCCGGATTCGACGTCGACACGAACGTCGTGACGCTCATCGATGCCGCCGGCACAGAGGCCCTGCCTCTGCTCGACAAGGAAGAGGTCGCCGAGGCGATTCTCGACCGGGTCGTCAAGCTTCGCGCGGCGGGTTTCTCGCGGGCCTGAGGCGCGCGCGTCAGGCCGTGGCGCCCGATTGCAGCGCGGCCTCGAGGGCTGGGATCGCCTGGGACAGGATCGCGTGCTCGCGCGCCGGGTCGAGCGCTCCGCGTCGTGCGAGTGCTCGGAGCCGCTTGCGGATCAAGTTCGCGTGTTCGAGGTGGTCGTGTCCGGTCGGATCGGCGGCCTGGCAGGCCGCGCGCTTGCCGTTCTGCATCATGTCGACGATCGCCTCGGCGCACAGCCGGTTGAAGCGGTCGATGTCGCTGCGCTCGAGCGGGTGGCGTTCGCTGCCCGTGACCCGCTGCATCACGCCGCGCCAGTACTCCAGGCGCTGCAGGGCGAGCAGGGAGTCGAAGATGCGCTTGTTCGTCTTGAAGGAGAAGAGCGTGCGTTCGACGACCCGCTCCACGAGGTCGTCGCAGTGCGGGTAGACGTGGCCGGCCACCACGGTCAGGACCGGCCAGCGCTCCGCGCGCTGGTTGGCGTCGAAGCGGGCTTCCCAGTACACGTGCCGCATCGCGGCCACGCGGAAACTCGTGATCAGGCGGATCGGGAGATAGTAGTTGTGCGAGAAGGTGTCGCTGGCGAGGTGGGAGAGATAGCCCCAGGAAAAGGCGCGCTCGGAATCGTCGCGCGCCTGGTCGAGCACGGACCAGCCGGTCTGCCAGTGATGGCAGTGCGTATAGAGGCTGCGGGTGAACTTTTTCGCCTGGATGATGTCGGCGCCGATACAGCCGTAGAGGTACTCGTAGGGGAAGCGCGCGAGCAACAACTGCAGTTCCTCCGGCAGCAGCGGCAGGCGTTCGAGCAACATGGACCCGTGCACGAGGTGCGTCACCGGACCCCAGGCCAGGGCCTCGCCGGGGCTGCCCAGGAGGAACGCCGCGACGGCGACGATGACGACGAGCGGGAGGATCATGAGTACCTCGAAGAGTAGAGGCTCCGCGCCGACCGGACAAGCGGTCCGCGCTCTCGCCGCCGACATGGCGGCACAGGTGGAATGGCAACGGCTGCTCGGCGTGGTCGAACTATCGACCGAGGGCGATCCCGCGACGACGCCGGTTCCGTCGCGGAGCCCCCGCGAATCCACGCCGGCCGAGACGACTTTCTCGCGGGGGGCGGTCGAACGCCCCGCGGAGGCGCCGGCCGCGACCGACAGACCTTCCGCGGGTACCCCGCTCGCGGGCGCGCCCCCGCCGGCGCGACCCGGTTCGCCCCCGGCTGCGGGCGAACCGGAGGTGGCGCTCGCCCGGAGCCTCGACGGACTCCGGGGCGTGATCGGCGATTGCCACCGCTGCCGGCTGCACGGGGCGCGGACGCAGATCGTCTTCGGCGTCGGCAACCCGCGCGCCCGCGTGGTCTTCGTCGGCGAGGGGCCGGGACGCGACGAGGACTTGCAGGGCGAACCCTTCGTCGGCCGGGCCGGCCAGTTGCTCACCGACATCATCGAGAAGGGCATGAAGCTCTCGCGCGCCGACGTCTACATCTGCAACGTCGTGAAGTGCCGCCCGCCGCAGAACCGCAATCCGGAGCCCGAAGAGGTTGCGACCTGTTCGCCTTTTCTCTTTCGCCAGATCGAACTCGTGGCCCCCGAGGTCCTGGTCACGCTGGGCAAGTTCGCGGCGCATTCGCTGCTGCAGACCGATGTGCCGATCACCCGGCTGCGCGGCGAATGGCAGGAGTTTCGCGGCATCCCGGTGATGCCCACGTTCCACCCCGCCTACCTGCTGCGCAATCCGGCCGAGAAGAAGACGGTCTGGCAGGACATCAAGCAGGTGATGACGCGGCTCGGTCTGCCCGCGTGACGGATTCCGCATCCGGCGCGGAGGACGGCACCGCGTGCCCGGCGGGTTTCGACTACGCTTTGCCGCCCGAGCGCATCGCCCAGCACCCGGCGACGGACCGCGAGGCCGCGCGCATGCTCGTCGTCGCGCGCGACTCGGGGGCGCCACCCGTCGATGCGATCGTGCGCGACCTGCCCGAGCGGCTCGTCGCCGGCGACCTGCTGGTCGTGAACCGAAGCCGTGTCTTCCCGGCGCGCCTGCGGGGCCGGCGTGTACCGGAGGGTGGGGCGGTCGAGTTGCTACTCGTCTCGCCGTCGAGCGGGAGCGCGGCCAGTGGGGAGCCGGAAGGCCGCCGGGGCGAGGAAGCCGGCGAGCGCTGGCGCGTGCTCGCGCGGCCGGCGCGCCGGCTGCGCGAGGGGCAGATCGTCGCACTTGAGACTGCGCACCGGCAAGCGGTCGTCCCCGGGACGGCGACATCGGGAGTCGAAGATGTCGACGACGTCGCCGTGCGCGTCGTCCGACGCGGCGAGGGTTGGCTCGAAGTCGTCTTTCCGCCGAGCGTGCGCGCCGTCGACCTCGCGCAGCGCATCGGCGAGACGCCGCTGCCACCGTACATCCGCCGGCCGCAGGGTCCGACCGAGGAGGACGTCGCGCGCTACCAGACGGTCTTCGCGCAGGAGCCGGGGTCGATCGCGGCGCCGACGGCGGGGCTCCACCTGACCGCGGCGCTCCTCGAACGGCTGCGCGCGCGCGGTGTCGCCGTCGCCGAAGTCGTACTGCACGTCGGCCCGGCGACGTTCCTCGCCGGCCAACCCGGCCGCTCGGCGCTCGCGGTGGAACCGGAGCGCTACGAGGTTCCCGCGGAGACGCGGTCGGCGATCGAGGCGCTACGCGCGCGGGATACGGGGCGCGTCGTCGCGGTCGGAACGACAACCACGCGTGCGCTCGAATCGGCCGCGCTCGCGGGCTGGCCGGAGGGGCTCGCCGAGACCTCGCTCGTGCTTCGGCCGGGCGGCCGGTTCCAAGTCGTGCAGGGCTTGCTCACGAACTTCCACCTGCCCGGTTCGTCGCTGCTGGCGCTCGTCGCGGCGTTTGCCGGTTCGTCGACGGCGGCTGCGGCCTATGCGGCGGCGCTCGAACGCGGCTATCGGTTCTACAGCTACGGCGACGCCATGCTCGTCCTTTGAGGGGGGCACGAGCCTCGCCGGGTCGTCTGCTAGACGCAGTCGGTGACGACTTCCTCGCCCGTGCCGCGGCTCGGTTTCGAACTCCTCGCCGTCGATCCGACGACCGGGGCTCGCCGCGGACGCCTCTGGACCGCGCATGGCCCGGTCGAGACGCCGGCCTTCATGCCGGTGGGTACGCTCGGCACGGTCAAGGCGATGGCACCCTGGGAGATCGAGGACCTCGGCGCCCAGATGGTGCTTGCCAACGGCTACCACTTGGCCCTGCGACCCGGGGTCGAGACGATCGCGGCGCATGGTGGCCTGCACGCCTTCTCCGGCTGGCGCCGTGCCATCCTGACCGACAGCGGGGGATTCCAGATCTTCAGCCTGAAGGGCCTGCGCCGGGTCGACGACGGCGGGGTCGAGTTTCGCAGCCATGTAGACGGATCGCGCCACTACTTCACGCCCGAGGACGTCGTCCGCATCCAGGAGGCGCTCGGCGTGGACGTCGCGATGATCCTCGACGAGTGCGTGGCCGCCGACGCGAATCCCTCGGAGGTCCTGCGCTCGGTCGACCGGACCACCCGCTGGGCCGAGCGGGCCGCGGCGGTGCGCAGCCGCCCTGACCAGTTGGTCTTCGCGATCGTCCAGGGGGCGATGGACCCGACGGCCCGCGAGCGGAGCGCGGCCGCGCTTGCCGCGATTTCCTTCGACGGGTATGCGGTCGGGGGCTTATCGGTCGGGGAGGAACGCGGGCTGACGCAGCGTGTCGCGCGCCACACGGTGGCGATGCTGCCGAGCGATCGCCCCCGTTACCTGATGGGCGTCGGGATGCCCGACGAATTGGTCCGGTTCGTTTCCATGGGTTTCGACCTCTTCGACTGCGTGCTTCCCACGCGCAACGCGCGCAACGGGATGGCCTTCACCTCGGGCGGACGTCTCGTGATCAAGAACGCCGAAAACCGCCACGACCTCCGCCCGATCGAGGAAGGTTGCGCCTGCGCCTGCTGTGCGCGTTTCTCGCGGGCTTTCGTGCGCCATCTGTTCGTCGCCGGAGAGATCCTCGCGGCGCGGCTCCTCACCACCCACAACCTCCACTTCTACCTCACGCGGATGGCGCGGATGCGCGACGCGATCGCGGCCGGGCGTTTCGCCGCGGAGGCAGAGGCGCTGCTCACGGCAAACGAGCCGCTGCCGGCCTGACGGCCGCCGATCGAGGAGATGCGATGCAGGAGGTTTTTTCCCCCACGTCCCCCCTGGTCAATCTGGCGCCGTTCGCGCTGATTCTGACCGTGTTCTATTTCCTTCTGGTCCGGCCGCAGCAGCAGAAGGCCAAGGAGATCGAGGAGATGCTCGCGGGACTCCGGCAGGGCGACGACGTCGTCACGACCGGCGGGGTGCACGGCAAGATCGTAAAGCTCAACGACAAGACGCTCATCCTCGAGATCGCCTCGAAGGTCCAGATCCGGGTGGAGCGGGACGCGGTGAGCCAGGTGCAGAGACTGCAGCGGGCCTTGGAAAAGGCCGAGGAGAAGTCTTGATGAACTCGGGGAACGTGAAGGTGCGCATGCTGGCGCTCGTCGCGCTGGTGATCGGCGCGCTCATCTATCTCCTCCCGACCTGGGCGCCGTCCTGGCTCCCCCTCCCCGAGGCTCTCTCGAAGAGCCCGATCCGCCTCGGCCTCGATCTGCGCGGGGGCACTCACCTGCTCTTCGACGTCGAGGTCGACAAGGCGGTCGAGAACACGGTCGCCCGCATGGGTGACGAGATGAAGCGAGACCTCAAGGACGACAAGGTCGAGGTCAAGGGCTTCGATGCGTCCGGCTCCAACCTGACCGTCCACCTCGCGAACGCCGACCAGCGCAGCGCCTTCGAGGAGGCGGTGCGCCGTCGCTTTCCGGGACTCGAACTGCAGTCCTCGCCCGACGGCGCCCCGCTCTCCGACGTCGTTCTCGCTCCGTCGATCAAGGAGCGCGAGCAGATCAAGCAGTTCGCGCTCGAACAGTCGCTCGAGACGATCCGCAACCGCATCGACCAGTTCGGCGTCGCCGAGCCGATGATCCAGCGGCAGGGCGACGAGGAGATCGTGGTCCAGTTGCCGGGCGTGCAGGATCCGCAGCGCGCGAAGCAACTCATCGGCAAGACGGCGGTGCTGGAGTTCCGGCTGGTTGCCGACAAGGCCGGACCGGACACCGAGACGGTCGCCGCGGCGAACCCGGTCGAGGGCCGTTCCGACTACCTGCTCGAGAAGAAGATCCTGATGTCCGGCGGCGCCGTGGGAGACGCCCGCGTGCGGCCAGGAACCCAGATCGAGGGCCCCTATGTCGAGCTCATGATGACCGACACCGGTGCCCGCAGCTTCGAGCAGATCACCTCGGAGAACGTCGGCCGCAACCTCGCGATCGTGCTCGACGGCAAGGTCGCCTCCGCCCCGGTCATCCGCGAGAAGATCGCCGGAGGCAAGGCCTCGATCAGCGGCAACTTCGACATCAAGGAAGCGCGGGACCTCGCCATCGTCCTGCGGGCCGGCGCCCTGCCGGCGCCGATCAAGATCATCGAGGAGCGCACCGTCGGCCCGTCGCTTGGGCGCGACTCGATCCGCAAGGGCGTCATCTCCCTGCTGGTCGGCGGCCTCGCCGTCATTTCCTTCATGCTCTGGTACTACAAGGGAGCGGGGCTGGTCGCTGACCTGGCGCTCATCCTGAACGTCCTGTTTCTGCTGGCGGCCTTCGGTATCTTCGGGGCGACGCTCACCCTCCCGGGCATCGCCGGCATCGTCTTGACGATGGGCATGGCGGTGGACGCGAACGTGCTCATCAACGAGCGCATCCGCGAGGAACTCCTGTCGGGCAAGACGCCGAGGGCAGCACTCGAGGCCGGCTACGAGCGGGCCTGGGCCGCCATCCGCGACTCCAACGTCACCACCTTCGTTTCGGGCCTGATCCTCTTCCAGTTCGGGACCGGCCCGGTTCGCGGGTTCGCGGTGACCCTCTGCCTCGGCATCCTGACGACGATCCTGACGGCGGTCTTCGCGACCCGGGTCTACTACGACTGGCGGCTGTCGAGGGGCAATCTACCGACGATCAGCGTCTGACTCGCAGGCTCGGGCGCCTGGCGTAAGTCATTGAAAAGACAAGGGAAAGTGAGTATGTGCCAGATGGCTGCTGGGGGCGGTGGCCAGATGCGGGCAGGGCGGGCAGGGCTGGCAGGGCTGGCAGGGCTGGCAGGGCTGGTTGACCCCTCTTGGGAGCGCGTGGTAGCCAACGACCAAGATGATCGTCGACGAAACCCGAGTCATGGTGGAGAGAGAAGAAGCCCTGCTGAACAGCCGCGACGTGGCTCGTCTCCTCGACATGAGCCCGGACACGGTGAACGAGTTCGCCCGCAAGCAGATCCTCCCCGCCTTCAAGACCGGCCGACAGTGGCGGTTCAGGAAGCAGGACATCGCTTCCTTCAAGCGCCAGCTGCAGGGCGCGTCGGCGGCCTGAAGTCGGCGATGCGGACGCACTGCGTCCCCGCCCTTCCTGGGCTCGATTGTCCGAGCACGGATCGGGGGTTGTGAAATGGCATCTTCTCTCCCGGCTCCACACGAGAGCAAGATCTACTCCAGTTTCGCGCACTTCTACGACCGGATCTTCACCAACGTCTTCATGCACAGGATCCAGAGCGTGGTCTCCGACCTGCACATCCAGCCGGGTGCGGAGGTTCTGGAGGTCGGGGTGGGCACCGGCCTCTCGCTCGAAGCCTACCCGAGCCACTGCAGGGTCACCGCGATCGACCTCGCTCCCGATATGCTCGCCCGTGCGCAGCGCAAGGCCGACGACCTAGGGCTAAGGCACATCAAACTGCAGGTCGGCGACGCACAGGCGCTCGCCTACCCCGACGACAGCTTCGACTACGTCACGACCTTTCACGTCGTGAGCGTGGTCCCCGACGCCAAACGCATGATGCGCGAGATGGTGCGCGTCTGTCGCCCGGGCGGCACCATCGTGGTCATCAACCATTTCCGTAGCGAGCGCGCTCCGGTGGCGTGGGTCGTCGACAAGGTCGACCCGATCACGCGGCAACTGGGCTGGCGCACGACGCTCCGGGCCGAGGATCTCCTGCGCGCCGCCCCGGTTGAGTTGGTCAGGCGCTACAAGACCTCGCCGCAATCGCTATTCACGGTGGTGGTGGCGCGCAAGCCGGACGCGCCGCGCAATCGCGCGACCGGCTGAGTCGGCAGGTCAGGCCAAGGGGGCGGTCGATGATCCCGTCCCAGGCTTGGATGTGGCGCTCGAGCAGGTGGACGAGGCCGATCCCGGTCTCCTGCTTTTAGTCGACGCGCCGGGTTCTCGGCGCCGCACGAACGATCCATGCGGAAAATTCCTCCGCCCAAGGTGGGGCGGGGTGGTCTTCCCCGGCCCCACCTCGGGTGGTCAGTTCCGTTTCAGGACGTGGAAGGCGGTTGCGTCGCCGCGCTGGACCAGCACCAGGAGGTCCTTGCGACTGGCCTTCTTCAGGGCGGCCCGAACGTCGGAGAGCGTGGTCACCGGGGTGCGATTGACCTCGCGCAGGACGTCGCCCGGCTGGATGCCGGCCTCGGCGGCGGCGCTCCCGTCGGCGACGTCGTTGATGACGACCCCGCGCTTGACCGGCAGTCCGTTGCGCCGAGCGATTTCGGGGGTGATCTCCATCGCGCGGAGCCCCCAGGGGTCGAGGGCGTGTGCGGAGCCCGCCGTCGGCCCGGCCCCGTTCTCGCCACCGCCGTTCGGCTGCGACTCCTCCTCGTCGAGGTCATCGGGTTGGCGCACGACGTTCACCGGGACCTCGAGCCGCTTGCCCTGGCGCAGGACGGTCACCGTCGCCTGTTGGCCGATCGGTGCCTGGGCGACGAGCGCCGGCAGTTGGTGGCTTTCCTGGATGGGCGTGCCGTTGAAAGCGAGGATCACGTCCCCGCGCTCGATCGCGGCCTTCTCCGCCGGGCTTCCGGCCGATACGGCCGCGACGAGCGCTCCGGCGGACTCGGGAAGTCCGAAGGACTCGGCGAGTTCCGGCGTCACGCTCTGGACGGACACCCCGAGCCATCCGCGCTCGACCTTGCCGGACTTGCGCAATTGGTCGAGCACGCCGCGGGCCAGGTTGATCGGAATGGCAAAGCCGATGCCGTCGTTGCCACCGCTTCGGCTCGAGATGGCCGCGTTGATCCCGATCACGCGACCGTCGGCATCGACGAGCGGCCCGCCGGAGTTGCCCGGATTGATCGCCGCGTCGGTCTGGATGAAGTCGTCGTAGGGTCCGGCGCCCAGTACCCGCTCCTTTGCGCTGACGACGCCGACCGTGACCGTCTGTTCCAGCCCGAACGGACTCCCGATCGCCATCACCCACTCGCCGACCTCGAGTGCGTTCGAGTCGCCGAAGGTGACCGGGACGAGGTGCTCCTTGGAGTTTTCGATCTTGATGAGCGCGACGTCGGTCTTCTCGTCGACGCCGATGATCTTGGCCGGGTACTCCGCCTTGTCGGAGAGCCGGACGACAACCTTGCTCGCATGGTTGACGACGTGTGCGTTCGTGGCGATGTAACCCTCCTCGTCGATGATGAAACCCGAGCCGAGGCTGCGCTGGGCGGGCATCGGTCCGCCCCCGCCCGGGCGCTCGCCGAAGAAGCGTCGGAAGAAATCGTCGAAGGGGTCCATTCCCCCGGGGCCGCCGCCGGGGCCGCCACCGGGGCCGCGCCGGCTGGACGGTGGCGGCGCGTTCTGGGTGATCGCCAGGTTGACCACCGAGGGGCGCACCCGGCGTGCGACCTCGGTGAAGCCGGGCAGGCTCGCGCTGCGGGCCCGGGCGCTGGCCGGGAGGAGCAATCCGAGGAGGGCCGCCACGGCGGCGCGGGCGAGGATGGAATTCGGGGAGCGATGGCTGGTCACGGTCGACGGTCTCCTTTTGCTCACGGGCCACGGGGGGGCCGTGGGCCACGACCTCTTGGACGGCGCTCGCGGGCAGGTTCTTCGCACCCGGTTCGCACCCGGGACGTTTTTTCCGGGAGCCCGACCCCGCACCGGAGGGACTGGCAAAGCCCGGGGCTTCTGCCATTGTAACACCTATGGAACATGCAGGTCACGATCAGGGCCACGATCATGGCAAGCGGCACGAAGATGCCACGACCGCGACGGTCTCGCTGTCGCCGACCGCCGTCGCGAGGGTGAAGGTCCTTCTCGGGAAGGAAGGGCGTCCGCCCGGGGCTGGGCTGCGGGTCTCGGTTGTCGGTGGCGGTTGCTCCGGCTTCCAGTATTCGCTCGGGCTCGAAGACGCCCCGACCGGCGACGACTCGGTACTCGAGTTCGGCGGCGTGCGGGTCTTCGTGGACTCGGCGAGCGCGGGCTACCTCGAGGGCACGGTGGTCGATTACGTCGACGGGCTGCACGCTGCGGGTTTCAAGTTCGTGAATCCCAATGCGGAGCGCACCTGCGGGTGCGGTTCGTCGTTCGCGGTCTGAACCCCGCGGCCGGCTACCGCCACTTCGTATTCGATCTCGACGGCACGCTCGTCGACTCGGGCGCCGATCTGGCCTCGGCGGTGAACGAGACGCTGCGCGGCCTCGGCCTTCCGGAACTCCCCGAGACTCAAGTCGTCGATTTCGTCGGGCATGGGATGCGTCGGCTCCTCCAGTCGAGCCTCGCGGCCGCGGCTCCTGGCCGGGTCTCGGAGTTGATCGGCCCCGCGATCGATCTCTTCCGCGAGGCTTATGCACAGGGTCTCCTCGACCGGACGCGGCTCCACGACGGGATCATGCCTCTGCTCTCCGAACTCCGGCGTCGAGGCGCATGCCTCTCGCTGCTGACCAACAAGCCGCGCGCCTTCACCGAGGCGATTCTGTGTGGCCTCGAGGTCGACGCCTGCTTCTCGGACATGGTCTGCGGCGACGACGTCGCGGCGCCGAAGCCCGATCCGCAAGGATTGCGGGCGCTCGTCGAGCGCTCGGGCGTGCCCGCCGGACTCACTTGCCTCGTGGGGGATTCCGCGGTCGACGTGGAGACCGCACGCGCGGCCGGGATCGCGAGTTGCGCCGTCACCTGGGGGCTCCGCCGCGCCGGCGAACTCCGTGCCTCGCGGCCCGATCACCTCGTCGACGATGCCGCTCG